>CAVKSZ010000001.1:0-124969 GCA_963659135.1 Bulleidia sp.
TCAGCAACTACTTACAATTTGAAAGCAGGTTAAGGGTGGTTATTCGCGAATATAAGTAGGTGTTCAATATTAAGGGTGGTTCTATAGCTAACCAAGCTTATTGTAGAACCACCCCTAAAAAATTATTTATATATCTTCTCTGACTTAGTGCTGCCATCGGTATATGTAGTTACACGCACATAGACGCCGGCAGTAGGATTGGGGCATTCGGCTCCCAACAGATTATAATAGCGCACTCGTGCTATAGGTTTGCTGTCATTTCCGGTAGGAGTAATACTGGTGTTATAGTTGTTTACAAATGCTGCCTTTACGGGGATAAGTGTCCAGCCACCATTGGCCGTAGCGGTAGACGGCAGGTCTGACGGACGAGCCGTATTACGATAGGCAATAGCAAAGAAACTGAATACATTATACGGATTATACGCCGAGGGAACAAACTTATCTTCTATGCCATTCTCCATAATCCAGTCGACCTTGGCTTGGCCTACCAGATTGTAATCATTTAGCGACGACTCTTTCGACGGCATAGAGAATGTGGTTTTATCGCTATTGAGTGCAGCGTGATTCACATATACATATTCGTATGGCTTAGGAGTTACCAAGAATACGTTTTGCGCATCTTTCCCCTGCACCAGTCCGAAGTTACCCATATTCATCTTATTACCTTCGTAGGCACTGCCTTCAGAGAAGGTTATGGCCTTGGTAAGGATATTGAGAGTAGGGTTACCCTGTTCATCGCGGGTAAGATATCCGCGCAGTGTACCTGCGGGAATAAGAGCCCTCCAGTCGGCCATACTATTACCCATACCGGCAATGCCTTTAAGACGTATCCAGTTACTCTGATCAAAGTCGGCATTAGCATAGGGATCGGCTTTAGAGCCGCGTGTCTCTCGGGGCGAGTAGTCGTTGTCTGCTTTAGCGAATACTATGCTACCATCTTCTGACTTATATGCTGCAGTAAGGTCGTCGGTTACGGTGTAAAGTCCGTTTTCGGTTCCATTCTGAAGAATATCTGCCAAAGACATCTTGGTAGTAGTGTTATCGTCGAGTATATACCAGTTGGCCACCATGTAGTTCTCTAGGTTTGCGCCCGAAGAGTCTTCTACGCGATGGCGATACCATACCAGGCAGTATTTATAGTTGTTATCTGCCGGATTAGTTACATTAGGCAACTTGGCATCAATACGATAGGTATCGTCCCACGATTTGCTCTGTGTCCAACTGGTAGTTCTACCGCCAGTACCAAACACGCCTCCGCCCCAGGCCCATTCTTTGCTGCCTACGCCCAGCGATACGGTTACGTCTACGCTGGTTGCCTCTGAGTGCTCTTCGGCTCCACCCTTGCTATACGACAGCGATACGCTCTCGTCGGCATTTTCTTCAGGTACATCGAATGCTGTGCTATAACGGAAATAATCGGTCTTATCTACCTTAAAGGCACTACGCATGGTAGCTTCGTCGTAGGCTCCATGCATATACGAACCCACATCGCCCACAGTATGCGGCAGCACGTTATCGCCTATCTGCCTACAAGTGGTACCTTTTACCATTTCGTTGTATTCCGATACCGACATACCTTTCTGCAGCATACCCGTGCTACGCACTTTTAATATCTTGAATTGTTCGCCTACGATATCTGGTATTTCGGGACATTTTATTACCTTATAAGTATACTGATCGGCTGGCATATAATAGAATACTACAAAATCTTCGCCCGACTGGGTTCCGGTACCGCGACTTTCGCTTTCGCTTACGGTAGACTTGAACTGATTGGTCCAACTATGTACTATTGCCGTATGCACACTTACCTGGAATACTCCGCCAAACTTGGCACTTACATCAAAACCACCACCGGCTCGCCATGTAGTTGCGTCGGCCTGACTGGTAGATGACGACGAGCTCTTGGTAAACGATACCGAGCCAAACTTGGAAGTAAGTCCCTGAATGTAAGGCGGTGCAGCCAACACGTAGCCTATCACTGGGTTGGTAGACGTAACATCTCTGCGCATAAGTTTAAGCAGAGCGCCCTGCCCTTCTTGCACCGTGGCCAAGCCAAGCGTAAGAGGCGTACCGCTTGTTTCGGCAAATGAGTTGGAGGCTACTATGTACCATGTGGCCGACTTCAACTTAACATCGCGCCACAGACATGCTAACTTATAATTATAGTCTTGCCAATCGAAATCATCGTAAAGAGTGCCTTTGTCTTCCCTATTGTTAGAGTCGGCAAGATGGAATACAAACATTTCGCGACCCTTGCTTATACTATTCTCTGTCTTCTGAGCCTCAACCTGTCCGCCTACTACTCGGTCGAAACCTGCATCGGCATAGTTTTCGTGTAGATTAGGAATCTCATAGAGTTGACTGAAAACATTGTTTTTCTCATCGGCCTCGTATACACGGTTAAGCCAGAATATCAACTGCGGATTGCTTATACCATCGACAAACGCGGCACACAGCGCCGGATGACCGAAATAGAATGGGCGGCGGCGGTCGTACTTACTACCTATCCAATAACCATCCGAACTATGAAGCTGACACAGGGTTCGGTCTTCTTTTCTCCTATCTACGGTATACCAACTATCACCGTTCTCTAGGTCTTGCCCCGAAACGGTAAGACAGGTAAGTGTGTGGTCGAAGTAGTTGTAATAATTAGATTTATCCTTTTCATCGTACCTTATCTCTGTAATACCCACCAGCAGTTTGGCTATATTGTCCTTACCATATGGATAATACAGACGTGCAGAAAGCATGGCACGGCGTGTTATTTTTTCGCTGCGCGCCACATCGCTACTCTTCATAGATATGGTGCGGGCTGCATAAGTCATCTTATCTGTGGTGGAATCGTACGTAGAGCCTATATACAGACCGGTGATACCGGTAGTCTGAGTGTTGTAACTTGTAAGCGTGGCTACCAAACATAGATAGTCGTCTACGCCATCGCCATTAAAGTCGGCTATTACCGACGACGGACTGTTATTGGTATCGCCCGTTACCTTATAGGTAAACAGTTGTTCCAAGGTATTACCATCGTACACATAGAGGGTATTACCCAAGAAGAGAAACAGGTCGTCTACACCATCATCGTTATAATCCAGCACATTGACATCTATCAAACTTTGGAAAACTTCGTTACGACGGGTTGCATTAGATGCATACCCATTAAATACATCCATGTCTTTTGTCGACGAATTGCGCAGTGTACTCAAGAAATACTGACCTGTGATATCCGGCACTTGCGAATTAGTATAGTCTTTCACGCCCGACTTTACGGCGGTATTCTTTTCTATATTAGTCTTAACTATCTGATACTGTGTTTTGCTAAAATACACATTGAACACCTCGTCGGCACCATTCTTTACGTGTGCACCCTTGCTTATAGAATAAACATAGCTTATATCGAGTGCATTAGTCACATTGGTCTCGTTGGTAATGGTGTTGTACTGATTGGGAATAAGTTTGTACTTTGTACCATTACTGCCCTGCATAGAGTACACATGCTCTGGACCTACGCGCAAATAAGTACTGTCTGGTATTGGGTCGCAACCTTCTACCTCGGTAGTATTTACCCCACCAAACCCAAGAAGCGTGTTTACAAGACGCTGCTGGTTAAGCACCAGTGTTACGCTATCGGTTTGTTGTGCCGAAGCACTACCAAACACTGCCAACAGCGCTGTCAATAATAAAGTAAACTGATATCTCATTGATTTAAAAGTTATAACATGGGTACAAAATTATAAACTTAATCATAAAGAAAGCTACAAATTGTCTAAAAATTAACGTTTTTGATTAATCCTTGAGGCAAGAACCAAATTAATTTACTTATCTTATGCCACTTTTGCAAAACTATTTTGCCTTACTCCCAACATCTTTGAGAGTAAGGCAAAATTATATTTATAAGGCCTAGCTATAAATTATCGACCCATTCTGAATATCATCATAACAGCAATTACTCACCCAAATACTCAGCCTTTACTGTTTGTTGCAGCAAGTTGATGGTTATTTTATAACGGCCATCACGCTTTACACTCCAACGAGTATCTTCGCCGCCATTGCGGAAGCGGGTTGAGGTAAGTATATCTTCGCCTTGGGTGAGCGGATGTATCTGCTTAGGCCCCCACATTAGCTGACCCTCTATTTTGTATAGCGTAGGTTCTACATACTGTTCGTTGCGACACAGCAGTCCGGTCCATGTCCACACATAGGGATTCTTACTATCTTGTGCAAATGCCTGCATATGTTTGTTATCCCAACCGTTCTTGGTAGCACCACCACCGATAAACAGCTCGTTCCAAGGGGCTACCAGTTCGCCCTTTAGGGTAGAAGTATTAACATCTACCGTTATGCGATAATGGTCTTCAGGGAACAGTACTTGCCAGCCGGCTGCCTTTGGGTCTGATTCCAGACGCCATGCAATGCCATAATTTACCAACGAGGCATCGGCCTCAACCGGAACCAAAAAGCGAGTGTCTGCCGTAAGCTTCTCGGTAGTCTGCAGTTTCACTTCACCTGCCTTCAGAGCCGTAGCCAACTTATAGGTATTATCGCCCAAACTTTCTAACTTAACGCTGCCACCGGGCACTGCCGAACCACTAATCCACAATGCATCTACCTTTTGACCAAAGACAGAAAGAGACACAAGGGCAAAAGCCAGGGCCAATATATGTTTCATATTTTTCATTGCTAAGTTCTTATTTAATGGTTACTGTATACTCGTGGTCAAAATCGCAGTTGTCAATACTTACCGTAAGCGTGCCTCGGGCAGAATTGTAAGTCCATGAAGATAATTTCTGATTATTTACCATTACCAACTTAGGACTCTTACTGGCAACAAATTCTATACGATAGTTGCGCTTAGAAGGCATACCCTTGAACTTACCCTTTCTAGGCTTTATATTCAGTGTAGAAGTCTTCTGCGTGCTCTTAAACGTAACCATCTGGGTAGTATACTGGCCGCTCTCATAACCATTATCATTGCCGGCATCCTCGTAATACAACAGTTTACCATCGGCGCCCGGAACTACCTGAAGTATAAGCGTATCTGGGCAAGCATCAAGATGATAGATACGTGGATTATTGGGGATTATAGCACCAGCCTTATAGAAATAAGGTATATCGTCGAGCGAGTATTTATTCTCCATCGTTCGGCCACCGGCCATCATCTTGCCCGTAGTTACATCGTACCACTTGCCCTCAGGCAGCCAAACCTTACGCTGTGATACGCCATTGTCTGAACGGGTTACCACCGGAGCTACCAGTATATTATCGCCAAACATATATTCGTCTTCTATAGTGTAGGCTTGATTAGCCTCAGGATAATCATAATACAGTGGCCGGCAGATAGACACACCCGTATCGTAAGCCTGGCGGGCAGCATTATATATATAAGGTAATAGCTGATATCGCAGATAAACCGTATTGCGCAGCGATGCGAAATTGCTATATTTCCATATACGGCGCTCTATACCCTCAAAGTTGGTAGCGTGGGTACGAAAGATGGGGGTAAATACACCATACTGACACCAGCGCAGATAGAGTTCGGGGTCGTTGCCATCAAACTGAAAGTGGCCACCAAGGTCGTGTCCCCAATAACCAAAGCATACGTTAGACGCCGTGGCTGTAAAATAGGGTTCGAAGGCCAGCGTGCCAAAGGTGGTATGCGCATCGCCCGAAAAGCCTATAGGATAGCGGTGACTGCCAAGACCTCCCCAACGATGGAAAATTACCGCACGGCGGTCTTGTTGATTATTCTTCATATCATTGTAGAACACATGGTTGCACCAGAATGTCTCGCTCAACCCGTCAACATACTTACTGGTAAGGTTCTGTTGCCAGTCTAACCACCAGAAGTCTACACCTATAGCTTCGTGCTTGTGCAGAATATTGCTAAACAAGGCACGGTAGAAAGTAGAGTCTACAAGTTGCCAGGGTATAACCTTGGTTTCGGGACTAAGGTGCATATCGCTAACCATACCCTTAAAGCCCTCTTCGTCATCGTCTACGCCATCGGCCGGATGCAAATTCAGTCCTACATGCAACTTCTTGTTGTGCATAAAGTCTATAAGTCCCTTAGGATTGGGTATTACGGTTTTATCCCATGTCCATCCAGTCCAGTCGGGCTTATGCCAGTCCATATCGAATATCATCACATCGAGCGGTATTTTGTTATCCTCTATCTCATTGGCAATATCCATAAAGTCTTGCGATGTATAACGCTGGTACTTGCTATACCAGTAACCAAAGATATACTTTGGCGGCATAGGCACCCGACCACCAATCTTAACATAGTCGCCCAGGGCTTTCTTGTACTGATGGCCATATCCCATAAAGTACCAGTCTACGGCATTCTTGTCAACTGGACTTGCCCACCAGTCTATGCCGTCTACCTTCTTTTCGAAGGCAAAGGTATGACTACCGTCGCCACGGGTAGCCTTAGGACTCTCGTCGATAACGGCCCAACCAGCGCGCGAAAGCAGTCCGGGCTCTATTTCGGGCCGTTTGCTATCGCCCATGGCACCGTCGAGCGTGCGTCCGGCTCCTCTTAGGTTTAGCGCATCGGTCTTACCGGGGAACCATACTACTTTGTGGCCGTTAAGATTAAAGGTAATGGTCAGTACATCGGTAGTCTTATCGTCGGGCTTAATCTCGCTACCCAGCTTATAGGTAAGCGTGAGCACATCGGTACGAATTGTGAGATAGCTACTATCGCGCGTGGCGGTAAAAGCAGGTACAGGCAGATTGCGGTTAACTACGCCAAAGGTAGCACGGTCTTCAAATCTCTGGCGGTCGCTATACTGTATGCGAATCATCTCTGGCGTAAGCACCGTAAAGCGGGCGTTGCCAGCCTGAACAACAGCCTTGGGATTAGCCACAGGATTGCTGACTGGTGCGGCGCACATCTGCGCCACACAGCCAAACAAGGTAAGTAAAAGAAAGATTTTTTTCATTTGTTATTGGTTTCCTTTTTCAGAATTGCATTAAGGATGGTTTTATATATGGATTACGTTTAGATTGTACGCTTTAATAGTGTAAAGTTACAAAAATATCCGGTAGAGGCAGCCCCCATCTATCAGATATTTTTGAGATTTTTCTCACGGCTCTATTATTTTAGGGTGGTTCTATAAATTACCACACTTTAACAGCAGAATAACAGATATTACTTATTACTAACCACAAATTATACTTTTTGCCGTCAGAGATAACGTTTGCTGATTGCCCACGGCCGCCGGCCAATAGGTTTACGGCCGTAAGCAGAGGTGTTTACGGCCGCCAGCATGACTGCTGACGGCCGTCGGCAATTAGAAAAAGCCGTAAGATTAGATTAAGATTATGTTGAATCTACGCATTATTCGGCCTTTATGCTAATGGCAAAGCCACCACCGGCTACCTCTTTCAGCTTGAGTATGGTCTTGCTGGTAACCTTTTTCTTGGTGATAACGTATGCTTGTGGATTAGTTTTATAGTTGGCACCGGGGGCATCTTGATATATAGTGGCCACGTATTTACGGCCCTTATCCAGGAAGTTCATGTTAACGGTAGCTGTACGGTCGTTCATTCCGGCCACGCCACCAACAAACCAGTCGTTACTACCCTTAGCCTTTCTTGCGGCAGTTACATACTCCTGAGGTTCGGCCTCAAGATATACTGATTTGTCCCAATCCAGGGCTACATCCTTGATAAACTGGAAAGCATCCATGTGCTTCTCGTAATTCTCGGGGAAGTCGGCAGCCATCTGCAACGGACTGTACATAGTTACATAGAGAGCAAGCTGACCGCAAATGGTAGAGTTAACGTGCGAACCATTGGCACAATCCATCTCGAATATACCGGGTGTATAGTCCATAGGTCCACCCTGCAGACGGGTGAAGGGCAAAATGGCAGTATGACCGGGGCGCGAACCACCGAAAGCCTGATACTCTCCACCGCGGGCACTCTCGTTGCCTATCAGGTTAGGATAGGTACGGCAGAGGCCTGTAGGGCGCACTGCTTCGTGGGCATTAACCATAATACGATAATCGGCAGCACGCTTTAGGGCATGCATGTAATGGTTAACCTCTAACTGGCTGTAGTGGTGCTCACCACGAGGTATAATATCACCTACATAGCCACTCTTCACGGCATCGTAGCCATAATCTTTCATTAGTTGGTAAGCACGGTCCATATACTTCTCGTAGTTCATAACCGATGACGAGGTTTCGTGGTGCATAATGAGTCGTACCCCCTTAGAATGAGCATACTCGTTAAGTGCCTTGATATCAAAGTCGGGATAAGGAGTTAGAAAATCGAACACGTCTTCTTTCAAGTTACCAGCCCAGTCTTCCCAACCAATATTCCATCCTTCAACCAGCACACCGCCAAAGCCATGCTGGGCAGCAAAGTCTATGTAGCGCTTTACGTTCTGGTTATTGGCTGAATGCTTGCCCGAGGGTTTAGCGTGGGCATAATCGGTTTGTCCAAGTTTTACAGAGGGGTATTCATGGGTATAGGCCCATTCGCCCTTGCCCGAAATCATCTCCCACCATACGCCTACATACTTAGTAGGATGTATCCACGATGTATCGGTAAGTTTGCAGGGTTCGTTAAGGTTAAGTATAAGATTGGAAGCCAGCACCTTGCGTGCATCGTCTACAATAACCATAGTACGCCAGGGACTGTTAAATGGTGTTTGCATATATCCCTTCTTACCCTGGGCATCGGGTGTGAGCCACGAGGTAAACACCATGTTCTTGTCGTCAAGATTAAGGTGCATACAGGGATAGTTAATCAAGGCAGCTTCGTGCAAGTTGATATAAACTCCATCGTCGGTCTTTATCTGCAAAGAAGTCTGCACACCGGTATCAGAGAATACACTCTGCGAAAGATTGCTTGAAACAGCACCGCGCAGAGCTGCCCGGATACCTGACAGGCGAGTCTTGGTGTATTCGTACTCCTGGGTATCATAGTCGCCGGGTATCCACCATGCTGTATGGTCGCCTGTCATGGCAAATTCGGTACGCTCTTCCTTAACTACAAAGTAATTGAGCTTGCCCTTCTGCGGAAATTCATAACGCAGGCCTACACCGTCATCATATACTCGGAAACGAATGTTCATGTAACAGTCGGTATCATTCTGGCGCAGTTTTACAAGCATATCGTTATAGTGGTTCCTGATATTCTTGTTTTCGCCCCATACCGGGCTCCAGGTTTCGTCGAAAGTAGAAGTTTCTTCGCCTATTACCGTGAATCCATCGAGCAAATCTTTACCACCCTTATCCAATTGATAGCCCAGTCTACTCGGTTTAATTACAGTCTTTCCGTTGTAGGCCACAGTGTAGGTAGGAACCGACCCGTTCAGGGTAAAATCTACCTTAATGTTGCCGCTGGGCGATGTAACTTCTGAGGCATTAGCCGTGAAGCACAAGGCCAACAGAAAGCTTGCACACATAAAAATTTTCTTCATATTTGTATTATCTTAGGTATTATTCTACTACTATCATAGTCCAGTATTTCAGCGAGGGCACAGTAAATGTTACGTAGTCGCCTTCTTGCTTGAAGTTTAGCTGTTGCGGTGCACCGCCAAGTACATCGGGCGAAGCCACCCATACCTTGCTTGCATTCTTGGCATATGTACGCAGGGTAATATTGCTAATCTTATCGGGCTCGGGCTGAGTACTGTTCAGGTCGCGCCAACTTAGGTCGGTAGCTTTGGTAAAGTTAAGCAGGTGAATAATGTTCTTATTGTCTACCTTCTTAGCATATGTAGTAACTGTACCCGTCTGAGGAGGCCATACATTGAGTGTTACTCCATCTTTGCTGGTAGCCAACTGGCAGGTAGTTTCTTCACCACCGTCGCGCAGCAGGTTCTGATAAGCCACCAAGAAGTCGTAGTAATGCACAATAGCGGTCTTCAGCTCGTCGGTCATCTTAATATCTGCGTAAGGGAAGTATTCGCTTGAAAGCATATGTCCATCGCCAAGTTCAAGATGCGAAGCACCAAGGGCAAACATAACAGCATCGGTAAGCAGTACACCCGGTGTATTGAAGTAATTAGAACGGTGCCCATAGTTCATATAGGCAGCATATACCTGGTTAAGGCTATTGTTGCTATATTCTCTGTTTTTCTTCATTATATTATAAAGGTCAGAGAACTGGCTCTCACCACTCCAAACCTCGGTATACATAAAGTCTACCTGACCAGTAGAAAGAATATTTTCGGCGCCCCAGTTGCTCACTGCATTCATAACCAAGCGTTTCTGTGGCTGGCGCTGCTTCATATAGTTGATAATAGAGGCATATCCCTTGCGCAGATCTATCTTACTGCCATAGTAATCGTAGCGTGTACCGCGGTCACCCAATTGGTCGATATGGAAGCCGTCGAAATCGAGCGAAGCATATACATCATCGTTTCTGTCGGCCAAGTATTGTTGCCATTCTGTATTTCCTGGGTCTACAAGGAAGATGTCGCTCTTCCAAGAATCAGATAGAGGATGCGAGTCTTTGGTACTATGGTCAGTATTTTGGAAGATATACCAGTTTTTCTTCACACCATCGGCCTCTGCATCGTCAAGAACACCAAAACAGAGATTGTAGAACATAGCTTTCATACCTCTGTTATGAGCCTGAGAGATGTACTCTTTTACCACTTTTGTAGAAATCTCACGGTTGGCAATATCCTTATAGGTTTCAAGCAGATTGCCGGGAGTTCCGCCAAGAGGCCAGTGATGCTTGTTCTGCCAGTCGTAGAATTGTAGACCATTGATGTGACAGCGGTTAAGATATTCAAACTCACCACTAATCACATCGCTGGTCTTGCTATTGTCATACGACGCTATGAATCCGTAACGGGGAAATTTCTTCCAGTCGCTCGAAGCATCAATACCAATGGTAGCATACACCGTCTGGGCATTGTCAGACTGCTTGGTATAGATATCGGCCATGTATCCTTTGTAGTCATCGGCAGGTACCTTCCAAGTCCATGAATTGGCGCTTAGAGCATTATCTTCGAGTACTTCGGCACCATGACGGTAACGGATACGTGCACCACTTGGTATTTCTCCGGTGAGACTGAACGAAACAGTCTCACCAGGTTTATAACATGCTTTGTCGGTAGTAACATCAAGCGTAAGCTTAGAGTTAGTCTTTATCAGCGGCTCCAGTATGTCTGTGCTCACGGGCTGTGACGACATATCTATCGAAGCATCGCTACCACATGATGCAACGGCCAGGTTTAATGCCAATAATAATATAGAATGCATTTTCATTTTTTTAGTTTTTGGTTATGGTTATTGTTTCGTGCAGCTGATCAAGGGTGATAGTGTAGGTGCCAGAAGAGGTTATCTTCCACTTGTTGTCTACATCGCCCACATTGACTGTAAGATACTGCGACTTGAAGGTCTCGTTGCTCTTATCAATAAACAGAATATGCTCTTCTTCGCCAGTTGGCTCAGCACTCTTGCAGGGCATAAACCATGCGCCATTCCAGTCAGACTGCTTATCGCAAGAGAACTTCAGTTCGCCTGCATTCAACTGTCCTGACCATGTAAATACGTATGGCGATGAGGTGGCGGTCATGGCCGTAGCATTACCTAAATCCCATCCATTGGGAGTAGCATCGCCTACAAGGTAAATCATCTGATAAGGGGTAAACTCTGTCATCATCATACGTTCTTTACCTGTACGAATGTCTACGCATATTTTATATGCCTTTTCGCACTCATCGTCTTGCAGATACCACTTGTTATCTGGATCAAATCCCTTAACCAGTGTCATCTTCTGATCGGTGTAAGGTGCATTATACTGAGTAGCTTTGTACATATTCTCCCATGACCCGTTGGTAGTACCAAACTTAAATTCGCCGCCTTTACCATTCTCAAAATAGTAGCCAATACGGAAGAGGAACTTGTCGAGTGCATCTTGCTGCATCTGTACGAAACCCCAACCGGTGGCATTACCCACGAAGTAGAGTTCATCGAATGCTGGCTTCACACCATCGGTTTTCTCTATACTTATAGTACCTTCCAGTAGATTGGCAACAATCTTATAGTCGTGAGCCTCGGTTATAGCCCATTGATTATCGGGTTCGTCATCGCTGGTACGAAGCACTAATCCGCCATCGTCTGCCTTATTGTAAGAAGGCAAGAAACTACCTTTGGTGGTAATAAACTTAAAGTTGCCTTCGGTAAGAGTACCTTCCCACTCAAACAAACCGTTAGTAGAACGTGTCATTTCGGTAGCATTGTCGGCACTCCAACCATTGGGAGTAGCATCGCCAATTAGGTATAGAGTAGTGGTAACAGGCTGATAGGGGGTGGTGGTAAACGAGAGTTGAGAGGTTTGAACCTCTTCTACCCCACTTACTATGGCTGTTACGCGGGCATCAATAGTGGTTGCCACACCGGGAGTACCACCAAACTTATCAAGCAACAAATCGTTAAGATTCTCCTGCGAAGCGCTCCATGTATAAGTTTGTGTTTCTTCGTTAACAGCTACATATGCATTAGCAAAATTTGTGCCACTCTTAGCCAATTCCAACTTGTAACTTATTCTGTTGCCGGTGCCATAGTTATGACCTGTAGTCCAATTTAGAATGATGGCATCGCTGGCATGGCTGTTTTCATCGAGAACCGTAGCAGCCTGGTCTGAAGTGATGGTCAGAGTATTGCTACCCTTATCCAGCTGGGCATAGTCGTTGTCTGAACATGACAGAAGTCCAATACTTGCCAAGACCATAACCATTATATTATAAATATATCGTCTCATATTGGTAATTTTTCTTTTGTTTAATTAATAACCGGGGTTCTGTTTCATAAGTGGATTGGCATCCATCTCTGTTTGAGGAATAGGGAAGATAAGACGGTCTTTGGTGACATGTGTCTTGCCTATAGACTTAAGGAAGTTTACGGCATAGTTACCACCATCTATTCTAATCATATCAAACCAACGATGACCCTCGAAAGCCAATTCTATACGACGTTCATGGATAATCTTCTCACGCATTTCGTCTTGACTAAGTCCTGACACATCTGGCAGACCGGCACGGGTACGTACTATGTTCAATGGTTCGGCTGCCTTGTCGGTTTGTCCCATCTCGTTGAGTGCTTCAGCCTTTTTCAGCAGTACGTCGGCATAACGGTATACTACGAAGTTGGCAGGATTGGTATTGTATTCTGGCGAGATAGACTTGGGTACCAAGAACTTTCTTACGTTGTAGTTGGTTGTAGAGTACGATTTCTTATAAGTCATGCCATCAAAATCTGGGCAACCTTCGTAGAAGATAGTAAGATCTTTACGGTTATCGCCATCTTCATACTGACTTACAAACTCTTCTGTAGGCAAATTCCATCCATAGCTACCGGCCACGAAGTTAGAGTTACGCGGACCCATAAAGGTTGATCCCCAGTTGGCCTGTGGGTTGCTGCCCCAGAAGTTGTACTCGGTATTACCAGAGAACTGCACCTCAAAGATTGACTCTTTACCATTATTTATAGTGGCATCAAAGTTATCGGCATAATTACACTTGGTAAGGTCGTAGCCTAGGTCGGCTACCTGGTTACACAGATCTACTACATTCTGATAGTAAGCCTTGTTGTTGGGGGCCAACGTAAGGTAGATATCGGCAAGTTGGGTAAGAGCAGCATCCTTGCAAGCCCTACCTACATTGTCATCATCAAGTTGTGATTTAGTAGGAAGCATCTCTGCCGCTTTCTTGGTATCGGCTATAATCTGCTCGTACACTTCGTCCTTACTGGCACGGGCTATGCTGGTAGATTCGCCTGGATTATAAGGTTCCAAACGCAATGGAACACCACCATACAAGCGCACCAGGATATAGTAATAATGAGCCCGCAAGAAATAAGCCTCGCCCAGCGAACGCTCCTGTATGCTACCCTTGGCTAGGTCGTGACCTTCGAGGGCTTGAATAAGAATGTTACACTGACCCAGACCCGTCCAAAGCGAGCGCCACATATAGAGAGCCATGCCATTATCGCTCTGGGTAGTAAAGTTTGAAGCCTGTACGGTTTCCAGACCATCGGTACCACCGCTACCGCCTACTATACTGTTGCCGGCAACAATATCGAGAGTCCAAATACGCATATTATATAGGTCAGACGACTGCAAACCGCGATAGCAAGCATTAGCCATAGCTACGGCTACATCGTCGTCGATGGCAGTTTCGGTGTCTACGGTGTTTTTAGGCGCCTTATCCAGAAAGTCGCTGCACGACGTAAGTGTAGTCAGAGCAACCGCCAGATTAAGAGCGTATACAAATATCTTTTTCATATATATTATCTCCGTTTAGATTTTTAGAAATTGAAGTTGATGCCTATATTAAAGGTTCTTGAGATAGGATAGTTAGACAGATCTATGCCGTTAACACCTACTTCGGGGTCGAAACCTGTATAGCCTGTGATGGTGGCCACGTTCTCGCAAGATATGGTCAACTTGGCTGCTTCTAGTGTAAGCACATCGAGCCACTGCTTGGGGAAGTTATACGACAATGATATATTCTTGAGTCGCAGATAGTCGCCCTTCTCAACAAAGCGGTCAGACACGCGGTTGTTGCCATTTGGGTCGCCATATACGGCGCGTGGCATGGTATAGCTTGTACCCTCGCCGTGCCAACGGTTCAGCACATCGGTCATTTGGTTGTAAGCTGCCGACATACCTACAAGGTCTATCTTATTGGCATTGAATATCTTGTTGCCAGCAACACCCTGCAGGTAGAACGAGAACTCAAAACCTTTATAGGTAAAAGTATTACTCATAGAGAATAGGTGAGCCGGATTAGGATTACCCAGCACTGTACGGTCTTCATCGTTTATCACACCGTCGTTGTTCAGGTCTTTGAAACGTATATCACCAGGCTCTGCACCAGTCTGAACGGCATGTTGCTGCACCTCGCGCTCGTTTTGGAAAATGCCGTCGGTAACATATCCATAGAATACATTGATAGGATAGTTGTTGGCAAGCATAGTTACATACGAGTTGTTAATCTGGTTGATATGATAGGGCACGTCGCTGTTCAAGCTCTTAATCTTATTTTTATTATAGGTGTATACTATACCTGTTTCCCAACCCAATTCGCCTTTAAGATTGATAGTGTTGAGCGATACTTCGAAACCTGTATTGCGCACCTTACCGGCATTGGTATAGGTGGTGCTGGTATCAGAGAAACCAGAGGTGATAGGTATAGAAGCCTTAACCAGCATATCTGTAGTGTTCTTGATATAGTAATCTACCGAGAGGAATGCTCTTGAATTGAAGAGCGACGCATCGAAACCTATATTGGTCTGTGCTACTGTCTCCCAGTGTATGTTGGGGTTAGAAAGCGTAGCCGAAACCAGTGCCGACTGCTCTGTACCGGCATAGCCAAATGGATATACGCTGGTATCGTATGATGCCAGATAGCTGTAGTTGCCTACGCTGGCCTGACTACCAGTTTCGCCATATCCTACGCGTACCTTCAGGTCTGATACATACTTGTTCTTGGGGAACCATGCTTCTTCTGATACACGCCATGCACCAGATAGTGATGGGAATGTACCCCAACGGTTGTTCTTACCAAAGCGGCTTGAACCATCGCGACGTACTGTGGCTGTAATCAGATACTTGTTATCGTACTCGTAATTTACACGAGCCATATACGAAAGTAGTGCCCACTCGGTTTCGTTACCGCCTATGGTGTGCATCTTTTGGCCATTGTCCATCTCGTGCACATTGTTAAAGGCAAATACATTCTTCTGTGCATTCAGATAGTCGTAATCGTTCCACTGGGCAGAAGTACCGGCCATTATACCTACATGATGCTTCTTGGCAAAGGTATGGTCAAAGATAAAGTAGTTATCCCATAGATAAGTAAACGACTTGTTATCACTCTTGTAGCGGCTACTCTCTTCTTGAGGAATTGGTTTCCAATCGTACTTGGGAGTATAGCTGTCAGAGAACCAGAACTTGGCATCTACACCAAAGGTACTCTTAAACTTGAGCCACTTGGTGAATGTTAGTTCGGCGGTGATGTTACCCAGCAGGTTATAGCCGTTGGTCTTTCCCTGATCGGTAGTGGTAGGACCAATGGGGTTTCTTACCGTTCCATACCAAAGCGAGTTGCCCTCGGGACCAGTCCATTCGCCATTCTCATCCTTAACGGCAAACACGGGCAGTGCGCGATAGGTATCGCTCAAACTGTAAGTACCCGACCATTTCTTATCGGCACTAATGGTAATATTGTTCGACATCTTCAACCACTTGGTTACCTTAGTATCGGTATTCTCTTGGAATGTAAAGCGGCGATAGTTAACCGTGCTTACAATACCGCTTTGGTCTAACAGTCCGCCCGAAACATAATAATGCGACTTCTCGTTACCGCCCGAATAACTAACGGTATAATTCTGCAGATAACCGGTACGGAACAACTCGTCTACCCAGTTAGTACCTGCGCCCAAGGTAGAGGGGTTGGCCCATTCGGGGTTAGCAGCATTGCCTGAGTTTATCATCATCTCATTGTTCAGAGCGGCATACTGGCTGGCATTAAGTAGGTCGGGAGTCTTGGTAGCATTCTGTATAGACAGGTTGGCAGCAAACGATAGCTTGCCTTTACCCTCTTTACCCTTCTTGGTAGTAATCATGATAACACCATTGGCACCACGGCTACCATAAATAGCTGTGGCCGAGGCATCCTTGAGTACATCCAGACGCTCTACGTCGGCCATGTTTAGAGAGTTGATACCCAAGTCGGTAGGTATACCGTCGATAACCACCAGCGGGTCGCAATTGTTGATAGAACCCAGACCACGCACCTTAATAGATACGTTATCGCCCGGCTTACCAGCGTCAATAACCTGCAAACCGGCTATCTTACCCTGGATAGCCTGGCCTATGTTGGCCACAGGCGTATTCTCCATATCCTTGGCAGCCAGCGAGCCTATAGCACCCGTTAGGTCGCTCTTCTTCATGGTACCGTAGCCTACTACTACAACCTCGTTAAGCATCTGGTTGTCTTCGTCCATGGTAACCTGGACAAATGTTTTGCCTGCAACAGGCACTTGCGCGTTCTTATAGCCTATAAAACTAACTACAAGTTCGGCCTTTTCAGGGACAGAAAGGGTAAACTTTCCGTCTACATCGGTCACTGTGGCGCTCTTAGAACCCTTCATGGCAACTTTTGCGCCAATAACAGGCTCACCAAAAGCATCCTTAACTACGCCATTGACTGTCTTGTTTTGCGCCAACGCACTTGTTGATGACATAAACAACAAGAGGAAAGTCATTAGGTAGAACGTAATTGATTTCTTCATTGTTTTGTTCCTTTTGTGAGATTTAGATTTTTATTCGCTGGTTGCAAAATTATAACATATGTAATTTTTTTTATTACAAAAGTACACAATAAGTACATCATTACAAAATACGATATACGTAATTCACTAATCTTTAATGGATAACAAAATCTAAAAAACCGGCTTAAGTACATCGAAAGAAACAAAACGGACACGCCTGCAACACATATCGACACAATTTATGGCTTATCTTTTCAATATATTTTTATTTATAATGGCGCAAACATAACCGCCTATATTAACGCTTGAAGTAACCAATAGCTACCCGAAAGATGGCCCTATCATACCATTCGGGCAAAGCTTTTTTAGATTGCCCACGGCCGTGGGCAATCTGGTTGACGGCCGTGGGCCAATAAGTTTACGGCCGTAAGCAACGTGGACCACGGCCGCCAACCAACAAGAAACCTTAACCTGAAACCAGCAACAACAAGCGTAAAATGCAGCAAACACGCTATCGAAAGGTGACATCCGAAAACAAAATAGTCGCAACAGACACAAGAAACAATGAAAAAATTAGGTTAAACCAAAATTATTTTTCATCTTTGCGGTATTAAGTGACGGGGAAAAATAAATTGGTATAATTTGCGGTTTATATTTTTGAGATGTTTTTGTCTCTTGAAGAGGGAATATAGCGGGCTATGTGACCGATGAAAGAGGCAGAAACAGCCAAAAAGATGGGCCGGACAAATATACACATATCTTATGAATATATGATACAAATCGTACCAAGTTATTTTTTATCGTCACTAAAGCCTATAGGGTGGTTCTAGTAGAAAGACAACAAAACGCCAGCCCTTAATAAGAGATAAACCTACGGTGGTAATTTTTAGAACCACCCTATATACTACAAACTATTGATGAAACGAATAATTGCACTTATACTGTTTGTATGCCTGGCTATCCAAGCCAAGGCCGACAACAAGCAACTGCTCAACTGGCTGGACAGTTTACTCACCTGTGTGCCGCAAATACATGAGCAGAAACAACTGAATATAGACTTGCTCAAGCGCACTATACCTCAACACAACGCCCATCCGGAAGACAAGTTGGATATCTACCATAGGCTGTACGATGAGTATTATGTGTTCCAGCAAGACTCTGCCATGCTGTATATTAATAAGGAGATAAATCTGGCTACGGCTATAGGTAACAAGTATCATCGTGACTTTGGCATACTGCGCAAAGCAGAGTTATTAGCATTAGGTGGACTCTATCCAGAAGCCGTAGATCTAATCAAAGCTATCGACGAGGACGGCATAGACCCACGCCTACACTTCAAGTACAATATTACCTATTTCCGTATCTATCAATATTGGGCAGCCTACAGCACGGGCAGCGTATACGGCCATAAATATATGGAAACGGCCAAGGATTATCTGCGTAAGGCCATAGGATATCTTGACAATAACGACCCTACCTACAGTTACTACATGGGCGAATACCATACCTTTATAGAATGCGATTCTAACAAGTCAACGGCTTTTTACACCAAAGCTATGCAGCAGTTTCCCATGTCGAGTCGTATTTACGCCATGGCAGCCTTTAGTATAGCCGAAAATTGCAAAGAGAACGGCAACATGGAGAAATACGAGGAATACATAATTAAGGCATGTATTAGCGACTTGATGAACTGTAACCGCGAAAATCTGGCTTTGCAAGACCTGGCTTTCTATCTGTACAGTAGCGACCATCAGGATATAAGTAGGGCCGAGCGATACATTAATTTTGCTATGGACGATGCTACTATTTACAACAACCGTCTGCGTATACTCGAAATATCGCAGAAGTTACCCAATATAGTAACTTCGTACCACGAAATGCTGAAAAAGCAAAACAACACCCTACGTATGGTACTGGTATGTCTATCGCTTTTGGCTGTAGTCATGGTGGGGCTACTATATATGTTCTTCCGCCAGAACAAGCAACTGTCGCTTCACCGCCGGCAACTGTCGCATAGCAATAATATGTTGACAACGCTTAACGACAAGCTGCATACCCACAACTACAAGCTACAAAACATAAATACCCACCGCGAGCACTTGGCCAAACTATACATTGACCTCTGCGCACAGTATATAGACCGGCTAAACAAGTTTGAGATACTGGTTCAACGCAAGATAAAGGCTAACCAGGTAAAAGATTTGATGAACATGGCATCGTCGGCCAAGTTATCAGAAGAAGATGCCGCCACCTTTACCACTCGCTTCGACAGAGCATTCATCGACCTCTACCCCACCTTTGTAGACGAATTCAATGCCCTGCTGAAAGAAGATAACAAGATAGTGATAAAACAACCAGGTAGGCTAACTACAGAGCTACGCATCTATGCGCTTATACGCCTGGGTGTAAAAGACAGTTCAGAAATAGCCGCTCTGCTCTTCTACACACCACGCACCATATACAACTACCGGTCGGCAATAAAGAACAAGGCTATCAACCGCGACACATTCGAAGAAGATATAGCCAAACTATGTACCGGCGTATAAGCTTCGTTTGCTTATACAATACTATTGCTTGGCCTCGCTCTGCATTGCAGCTTCTCTGCGCCGCATATTGGGAAAGAAGCGCAGAGCCAAATAAAGCGTACCCACAAGACCTATCAGTCCGCCGGCATAGCCTACATAGCTTAGCGATATGCCGTCGACTACCATTCCACCTACGTAAGCTCCGCAGCCTATACCTAAGTTAAAGATACCCGAGAATATAGACATGCCTATCGATGTGGCGTCTTTGGGCGCAAATCTAATGGTATTGTCTTGAAAAGCTATATTGAAGGCGGTAGCCATAGCACCCCATACAATACAAATAACAAGAATGGCTACAAAATTCAGGGCTGCCAACTGCATCAGCAGCAAACACAGCGCCGGGCCAAGCGTAGTTAAGAATATAAATCGGCGTCGGCCTGCCATATAATACTTAGAGAAGGCCACACTGCCTATCATGCCCGATGCGCCAAACACCACCAGCGTTATGGTTACCGTACTGGGCGACATGCCAGCAACCTGCCCCAAGAAAGGTTCTATATAACTGTAGCCCGTATAGTGGGCCGTGGCAAAGAGAACCGACATGATAAAAACGCCCAACAGCACTCTATTGTGTAGCAGAGCGGGTATCTTGCCAAACGAGAACTTGCCCCGGCTCTGTAATCGTGGAAACACCGCAGCTACAAATAAGAATATCAACGCCGATATTATGGCTATGCTAAGAAAAGTGGCTCGCCAGCCCACATACAAGCCTACTATACGTCCTACAGGCAATCCTACCACCATTGCAACCGACGATCCGGCAGCCACCATACTTAGCCCCAAAGCGCTCTTGCCATCGGGCACAGTTCGCACGGCAAGCGGTGGAGCTATAGACCAAAATATAGAATGGGCACAAGCCACTCCTATACGCGAAAGCATCAACGCATAATATCCATCGGCCATAGCCGACAAGGCATGACATACTACAAACAGGGCTATAACCGACAGCAGAAGTCGCTTGAGTTCCATACGCGACACCATGACCATTAGCGGCAGCGACATGAGCGCCACTACCCAGGCATAGACAGACACCAGCAAACCAGCACGCACCTCGCTGATATGCAAGTCGGTAGCTATATCCGTAAGAAGACCAATGGGCATAAATTCTGAAGTATTAAACACAAACACGGCAAAGGTTAGCCCTATCAAGGGTAACCACCGCGAAATAGACTTAGTCTGTAACATAGCGAAGAAAACCTATTTAGTATTTATTATCCTTTAACACCTGCAAAATTACAGAAAAATGGGGTAACTTTGCAGCCGAAAAAGAAATTCTTATACATCAAAATGAGAAGAATAAAGGATAACTATACATTTCTTATTTCAGCCCCCGTACACCGCGTAATATTTACTATGGCCATACCTACTATTATCAGTATGCTGGTAACCAGTATATATAATATGGTAGACACCTACTTTGTAGGGAAAATCAACACCCAGTGTACCGCCGCTGTGGGCATAGCCTTTTCTATTATGTGTCTTATCCAGGCCATAGGTTTCTTCTTCGGCCACGGTTCGGGCAACTATATATCTCGCAAATTAGGTGCTAAGCTACACGATGATGCAGCTGTAATGGCGGCTACGGGCTTCTTTTGCAGTTTTGCAGCTGGTATTGTGGTAACGGTAGTGGGCCTACAGTTTCTCGAAGAGCTATGTCTGATACTTGGTTCTACCCCAACCATACTGCCCTATGCCAAGACTTATATGGGCATAATGCTCTTAGGCGGTCCGTTTATGACATCGTCGTTTACCATGAACAACCAGATGCGCTTTCAGGGCAATGCTATACTTGCCATGGTTGGCATCGTTACCGGTGCAGTGCTCAACGTAGTGCTGGCTCCACTTTTCATTTTTGTATTCCATATGGGCATAGCCGGAGCTGCAACCGCCACACTTATTTCCCAGATTATAGGTTTCTGCATACTCTTTGCCATGACTTGCCGAAAGCAGAACATACATATTCATCCGCGAAACTTCCGCCTTTCGGGTCAACTGTTCAGAGAGATAATAGCCGGAGGTACCCCCTCATTGTCTCGGCAAGGCTTAGGCAGCCTGGCCACTATCATGCTCAATGTGGCAGCAGGCTCTTTTGGCGATAGTGCCATAGCCGGAATGTCTATCGTAGGCAGATGCTGCTATTTTGTTTATTCTGCCGTTATCGGTTTGGGCCAAGGGTTCCAGCCGCTATGTGGTTTCTGCTATGGGGCACGCCGTTTCGACCGTGTAAAAGAAGGTTACAGTTATTGTATAAAGATAGGTACAGTATTTCTGACTACTGTGGCAATTGTAGGGTTTATCTTTGCCGAGCCAATAGTACAAGAGTTTCGCCACGACCCTGCAGTTGTGGCTGTGGGAGTACCTGCCTTGAGATGGCAGTTGGTTACTTTTCCGCTAATTGCCACAGTTATTATGAGCAACATGTTGCTACAGACTATCAGAAAGCCTATTCGCGCCAATATATTGGCTGCTGCACGTAGCGGATTGTTCTTTATTCCATTTGTGATAATACTCCCTAGGCTCTTGGGGCTTATCGGCTTGGAGATAAGTCAAGCCGTGGCCGATGTATGTGCTTTCTCTATCACTATACCTATAGCTTGGAGTGCTTTCCGAGATATGCGCAGAGAAGCCGATAAAGTAATTACGGTGAAAAATAATTAGCTTATTTTTCACCGTAATTACATATAGTAAGATGATATTAACCTTTTTGCTTTATTTTAAGTTGGTCTTTAGAATCCTTTAGTCAGTAAGACATTTGTCAAGCTCGGCCTCTATGGCTTTGCGGTCCATGTGCTGACCTATGAAGACCAACTTCTGCATCCGGTCGCCGTACTTTGTGTCCCAATCTTTACGCAGTCCTTCCTCACGAGCCAACAAGTCGCGCAGTTCGTTATCTGGCATGGTGGCATACCATTGTCCGGCATTCTTCAAGCCCATCTGTCGGCCAGCCTGTTCAAACAAGTAGCACACATCAGCCTCGTCTGCAAACCAGCAGAGCCCCTTGCAGCGTATAACACCTTTCGGCCAAAAGCGGGCAACAAACTCGTCGAAGCGCGCCAAATCCAATGGACGTCTACGGTAATACACAAATGTTCCTATACCATATTCCTCTACCTCGCCATGTTCATGGTCGTGATGGTGGTGATGATGGTGGTGGCCATGATGATGGTCTTCTTCGTTGTGGTCATGGCCATGGTGATGATGTTCGTCATCGTCGTCATCGTCGTCGTCATCTTCTTCATCGGGATTGCCATGATGATTTTCTATCTCGTCTATCCATGCTGCCGAGGTAGCCACATCGTCAAAGTTGAAACGATTGGTATTGAGCAGTCCGTCGAGCTCTACCTCGCCATAGTCGCAAGGTATAATTTCTGCCTTGGGCTGTATGGCGCGAATAATCTGCGTTACGTGGTCCAGCTCTTCGGCAGTTACCTCTGAAGCCTTATTGAGTAGAATTATATTACAGAACTCAAGCTGCTGTATAACTAAGTTTTCCAAATCGTCTTCATCAAGATTGGTACGCTTCAAGTTATCGCCGTTACCAAACTCGTCTCTCATACGCAAAGCATCTACTACGGTTACTATGCAGTCGAGCCTTGGTATGCCGCCCTGGATATACTTTGGCCCCATAGAGGGTATCGAGCAGATAGTTTGGGCTATTGGGGCGGGTTCGCAGATACCACTTGCTTCGATTACAATATAGTCGAAGCGTCCCATCTCGATGATTTCGCGCAGCTGCTCTACCAAATCCATCTTCAATGTGCAGCATATACAGCCGTTTTGCAGTGCTACCAGACTCTCGTCTTTCTTATTAACCACACCGCCCTGCTGTATTAGGTCGGCATCTATGTTTACCTCGCCTATATCGTTTACTATTACGGCAAACTTTATGCCTTTCTTGTTAGCCAGAATCTTGTTAACCAGTGTTGTTTTACCGCTTCCAAGATAGCCCGTAAGCAGCAGAACGGGTATTTGCTTTATACTCATAATATGTATATATAATGTATAGTTGTTGTATCTGTTATTTTCTATGCAAATATGATACCAAACGGCACTGTTGCGCAATTATTTTTTCAAGATGCGGTGCATCTGCCAATCCCGCTGATTACAGTCGGCCCTCATCGTTATAGCTATAGTAAGCTCCGTCGGTTATTATTACATGGTCAAGTAAGTGTACGCGCATAATTTCGCACGCTTTCTGCATACGCTCGGTAAGTCTATCGTCGTCGCAACTGGGTTTGCGGTTGCCGCTAGGATGGTTATGACAGAGCACCATCACGGTGGCGTTGCAGAGCACGGCTTCGCGCAGAGCCACTCTGACATCTACTGCCGTTTCGCTGATACCTCCCTGACTTATTCTTATGGTCTTGATTAACTTACAGGCTCGATTGGCCAGCATCACCCATGCTTCTTCTACATCAAGGTCTTGCATACGGGGCAACATTTCACGATATACCACCTCGGCACTATCTATAACGGGGCGCTGTTGGGGCTGCGACGCTTGCCTACGCTTACCTAGTTCGCACGCAGCTTGTATTGTTACAGCCTTGGCCAGACCTACGCCTTTGTAGCGTTGCAAGTCAGCGATAGAGAGTTTGCCCAGGCTATTCAGATTATTACCACAGTCGGCCAGTATAGTCTTCATCAGGTCTACGGCAGTTTGCTCTGGAGTTCCCGAACCTATGAGTATGCCCAAAAGTTCGGCATTGCTCAGTGCCGAAGCCCCCAATCGTGCCAGTTTTTCACGCGGACGGTCGTCTTCTGCCCAATTGCTGATACTCAGTTTGCCGTCTTTCATTTATAGAAAGTCTTTTCGTAGGCACTGAATTCGCTCTTGCCCCGCACGCAGCGTTTCCACCAAGCCGATATAAAGCCACATCCATAACCCGTAAGCTGGATAAATGCCGAAGCTACGCTTAGCAATCCCACCCTAAGGCTATGCGCCGTGCGGGTAGCATCTATCAGCACTACTGCCGAGTAAAGCAGTATGGGTGACAACGCTGCCACTACCAACCAATGTCCTACCCCCAGCGAAGGGTAAGCTATCCATAGCCCTGCACCTACAAGGGCTATCAGCAAGAGCATGGCCACGCCCACAGTAAATACCATAGGCAGCAGATGTACAAGCTTTAGACTTTCGGGATATTTCTTGTAGAGATTTATGCGGGCAATACCACTGTTGTACACCTGACGCCAAAACTTGCGAAAATCGGTACGACGCTTATGCCACACCCATGCATCGGGAAAGAGGCGACAACGGCATCCCGCCTTGAAGATACGGATAGAGAAATCTATATCTTCGCCAAAGCGCATACGCGAAAAGCCACCCAAGCGCTGATACACATCGCTGCGTATACCCATATTAAACGACCGTGGGTAGAACTTATCCAACTTCTTCTTGCCACCACGTATGCCGCCTGTGGTAAAAAAGCTGGTCATAGAGTAAGAGATAGCTTTCTGAACAGGTGTAAACGAGGGGTGGGCACTATCTGGACCACCGAAAGCATCGGCCACCGAGCGTTCCAGTTCGGCATCTACTGCCGAAAGATATCCCGGAGGCAACACTACGTCAGAGTCGAGCACTATCAGATATTCGCCCTTAGCACGTTCGGCTCCGTAATTACGGCTCTGTCCGGGGCCAGAATTATCTTTACTATAATAGTGCAGATTTAGTTTATCGGCATAGCTTAGGCATACCTGGCTACAGGGCACAGCCGAACCATCTTCTACCACTATTACTTCAAAGTCGGTATACTGCTGTGCCGTAAGGCTCTGTAGCAGTTCATCCACCTCGTCGGGGCGGTTGTAAACAGGAATTACAAAACTGTATTTCATAATAGGCAGATTGATTGGGGTAAAATGCAAACAACCTATATCCCGGAACACCGGTTACTATGGTGCCTGGAGATATAGGTTGCCGTAAGAGAAAAGAAATGAGGCGATTACTCGCTTACACGACCCAGATAGCTGCCATCGCGGGTATCTACCTGGATAGTTTCGCCCTCGTTGATAAACAGAGGTACGCGTACGGTAGCACCAGACTCGAGTGTAGCGGGCTTGGTAGCGTTAGTGGCAGTATTGCCTTTTACGCCGGGTTCGCTGTGAGTAATCTTAAGTGTAGTCTTCACAGGCATTTCAGCCAGCAAGATAGTACCGTCGGTAGTATCGGTAACAACCTCTACTACGTCGCCTTCCTTCATGAATTCTACGCCAGTAATCTGGTGTGAAGGGATAGGAATCTGCTCGAAAGTTTCCTGGTTCATGAAGATACGGCCAGTAGCATCTTCGTAAAGATACTGGTAGGGACGACGCTCAACACGTACATCCTCGAGCTTAAAACCAATCTGGAATGTACGCTCAAGCACACGACCGTCAGCAACATTCTTCAGCTTGGTTATCATTACTGTGTTACCCTTACCCGGCTTTCTGTGCTGGAAGTCGATGCAAGTCCAAATCTTGCCATCCATACGGATGCAAGTACCGATTTTGATTTCCTGTGAGTTAATCATATTTATATAAAATGTATTGTTTCTGCTTTTAGGCGGTGCAAAGATAATACATTTTTATAAAAAGAGAGCGTAAAACATACAAAAATATAGCAGAACACCGACATACTCAACCATTTAAGGGTGGTTATACCACATTCTGCACCATATAAAACCAATGTGCTATTGTGGGTGTATATTGATGCTGAATTAAACGTTTTGGGAGGGTTGACGGCCGTGGGCAGGAGGGTTGACGGCCGTAAACAGCATTGCCTACGGCCGTGAGCCAATAAGCCTACGGCCGTAAGCCAACCCGCAAACTGTATTGCTACGGGTAACAAAGCGTAATTATAGCCTCAACTGAAGGTATAAAAATGGAAGAAGCTATGCACAAGACAAGCCAAAAGCAAAAGTTCTAAGCTGCCTATTAATGCTTTTGCCGCTATGGGGGCGCATAATTACACTCTGCTTTACCCTCAGGGCGTTACCCTGGGCTATATGCTTTTTTCGCTATGAAGGCGCAATGTATGAAACTAAGCAGATGTTCTTCCCCGCCAGCAAGAGGATTTATAAAAACTACGGCCTGGTTACTCTGAACCAATCGGCATCTATCCATCCCCGGTTGCCCTTTGTATTGCTGCGTTCGCTTACAAATCCCATCTTGGCGCCTATCCATTTGCCTTGGCGCATGGTAAAGGTATCGCCTACGGTATGGTATAGCTTGCCGTCAAGGCTATAGGCAAACTGGCAGAGCCCGTTGTTCACCCGCATCTGCATGTATATATCTATGTATATGGCTGGCGAATAAGGTATAGTATCGCTATGGGTTGGCTGCAGGGTAGCCAGAGTCTTGGCTTGTTCTGCTCCACCGGTATCGGCACCACGACAGTAGAGTTGTTGCAGCAAGAACTGGTTGCCTATACGCCTTACAACCAGTGCCTGATAGTTCATGCCCATCATAATGACACCGCCATACTGGTTGTCGGCCTTCGAGGCGAACTGTAGCTTTGCCGTAGCGCAGAATTGGGGTGCCGGAGTTTTTTGCAGCAATAGGTTGCCTGCCTCCCATAGGTTCTTAAAATTGGTGGATAGATCGGCAGTATACAACCGCATACATCCGCTGGCGGTAGGCATACCCCAAAGTTGGTTATAGTTAGCGTGCCACTGCCATTGCAGACCCAGTTCTGTAGTATTAAACTCGTCTGTCTCTTGTGGATTTACTTTAATATTACTGCCCGACTTAGGTTTACGATAGGTAGTATATGGTTCACCGCAGCCGCTATTCACCCTATGGTTGCCCATTACGGGCCACCCGCTACTCCAGTCTACTGGTTGCAAAAATACTACACGCCCATAAGCGCCCTTATCATTAAAGTGCAAGAACCAGTCTTCGTTGTAAGGCGTATGTACCCAACCGCCCTGATGAGGGCCGTTAACTTTGGTACTGCCTTGTGTCATTACTCGGCGAGCCTGGTAAGGCCCATATATATTCTTACTGCGCATAGCCAACTGCCATCCCTGCTTTACGCCTCCAGCCGGACACATTATCCAGTAATATCCGTTGCGCTTATAGAGCTTGGGGCCCTCGGTGGTGTGGTTTTCCTGGCCTCCATCGAACACTATTCGTGGCTTTCCTATGGCGTGAGTACCGTCGGGCGAAAGTTCGCGCATGGTAAGTACCGAGTTGAAACCGCTACGCGAACCAGCCCAGGCATTAACCAGATAGCACCGGCCATCGTCGTCCCATAGCGGACAGGTGTCTATCATGCCCGTTCCCTCTATCACGCACACCGGTTTGCTCCACTCGCCACGCGGATTGGCGGTATTCACCATAAAAACGCCATGGTCTGGGTCGCCCCAGTAGATATAGAACATGCCGTTATGATAGCGTATGGCGGGTGCCCATACGCCCTTGCCGTGCTGCGGAGTAGCAAACAGTTCTCGGGGCAGTTGTTCGGTAAGGGCATAACCTATTATCTGCCAGTTTACCAGGTCTTTAGAATGAAGTATAGGCAACCCGGGTATGCAGTTAAACGAGCTGGCGGTAAGATAATAATCATCGCCCACGGCCACTACATCAGGGTCGCTATAGTCGGCATACAGTATGGGGTTGGTGTAAGTGCCGTTGCCATTGTCGGGGTTCCACACCTGAGAGTGGTATTGGGCACTGGTCGAGCCCGATATTACTGTCAAAAGACATGCAATAAGGATAGAATGTATCTTCATTATATAGTTACTTTAGGCCGTTGGCTGCACTTAACTTCTTGGCACGCATCAGAGCCTCCAGGTAATAATAGTCGGCATATATTATACTGGCATCTATCTCGCTGCCAGCGGGATGATGGCCCGTGCTGTGCATAAGAAATGCTACATTGCGCTTACCACTCTGATACTTGGGCGTGCTAAGTTGAGCCAAGGTATTTATGGCTACGGTGCGATACTCTTTAGCTTTCTCCTGGTCTACGTACTGTTGCAGTTCAAGCAGTGCATCGGCCACAACGCAGGCGGCACTGGCATCTTTGGGTGCTTGTATTCCCCGCGGGTCGTCCATATCCCATAGGGGTATCAGGTCGTCGCTGGTGGCCTTTAGGCGCTGAAGATAAATATCGGTTACTTTCTGTGCAAAATCTAAGAACAGCCGGTTGTGGGTATAACGATACACCATAGTGTAGCCATAGATAGCCCACGACTGGCCGCGCGCCCACATAGAGTTGTCGGCATAACCCTGGTGGGTAACACCTTTAATAAAATTGCCACTCACGGTATCGTACACGGCCACATGGTAGCAACTGCCGTCGGGGCGGAAATGGTTGAGCATGGTAGTCTTGGCATGGGTAACGGCCAAATCGTAAAGTAGCTTGTTGCCTCCGTTCTTGGCAGCCCAGAACATCATGTCAAGATTCATCATATTGTCCATAATGGTGTTATGGGGCCAATGTTGCGGCTCTACCTCGCGTGGCCAACTCAGTATAGTGCCCACCAGCGGATTGAAGAGCGTTGCCAGCGAGTCGGCCGAAGCCAAGATTACACGCTTGTACTCATCAGAATGGTTAACCTCATAGCCCTTGCCGTAAGAGCAGAACATCAAGAAACCTATATCGTGGTCGTATACGGGACGGTAAGCTATATTGCGCAGCGCATGGGTATACCCCTCGGCGGCACGGCGCACCTCTGCATCGCCGCTATTCTGATAGTCCATCCACAATATGCCAGGCCAGAAACCGTCGCACCACTCTTCGGCAGTGGCTTTGCGGCAGTTCCATCCTTTCTGCTTATCGCCATGCAGAATATTGCGAGGCTCTTGGGTAAAATCGTAAGTTCCGCCCGTATGCCGCAGTTCTGCCAGTGCCCGGGTAACCTGGTTATGGCAGTACTGTAGTTGGCGGTCTACATCCAGTGTTTGTGCCTTAAGGGGCGAAATGGCTATTAAGCCCAAGAGGGCAAGGGTGAGGGGATTTTGTATTGTTCTCATAAATATTACGTTATTCATCCAGGGCGTTGCCCCGGGCTATATGCTTTAGGGCCTTCAGCCCATTTATTGTACTATAGTTACGCTTGTTTTGATGGGCAATTTCAGATTTTGTTCAAACCGTTGTATTTGCAACTGCCAAAAGTCGCTATCGGGCGTACCGCTTTGGCACCACGATGCGCCAAACCAGTAGGTAAACGGCTGTCCAGGCTTTACATCACACTTTACACCTACGGCATTGCCATAGATGCCTTGGCGCTGGTGGTATTTATCCTTAACCAAGCGAGTTTGTACGTCGCCATTAGGGAAGAGGGCGGCTACATATATCTGGAAATTGTGCTTTGAGGCAGAGTCAGTAGGGTCGTTATAGGCTATATACGTCTTACCCAGAGTAAGGTCGTTAGGGTCGGCGGTATGTACCACAAATCCTCCGGCTACATCGATAGGCTTGCTAAAGCCGTCGTACCATACCGTCATGCGGTTGAAATTAGAACCCTTGGCAAGCGATATGATGCGGTGCTCAGTTACTTGCTGTCCAGCTATCTCTACCGTAGGGTAAGTAAGTTCTAGACAGAACTCTAGCGGACCGTTGTCTAATATCTTATAGTCTTGGTAGCAGTATGGCATTACTATACTGTCGCCCAACATGATGGCGGGAGTACCGCATCCCAGGCTGGGGCCCACGTTATAACAGTCTAATCCTTGCCCATGGTCTAGGTGAAACGATGTGGCGCGGTCTACAAAGTCTACTCCCTCTTGGTTGCCTATACTGCGAAAGAATGCTTTGTCTATATTTGACTGCCAGGTTACCCGGTAGCGGTGGTCTACATCCAGCTCCTTGGTACTCTTAAGCCAAACATCAATGCCATAAGCCTGTTCGCCAGAACGCTGCAGAGCAGGCCCGTATACACGATAGGCGGCAATATCGTTTTCCCAGGTAATGTCGTCCATGCGCCATGCGTAGTACTTTCCTTCTACATACGATTTGAATTCAGACTGGTTGCCTGCCTCTACAGTAAATGTAGCTGTACCACCGGGACGTACCGACACATCGAGCAATAGGCGATAGTTGTGCGTAACTTGGTACGTAACAGTTTGGGCGTATGGATTCTTGATGATAAGCGGGCTACCCTGCTCTACGCCGAGCTTGCGCCAAACCTCACGAGCGTCCCACGCCACTACCTCTTGTCGCTGCACTGTAGATGGATTGGTAGCCGTCAAAACAACTTTGGCACTGCCGTCGAGTGCTAACAGCAATGCCAAAAATAGAAATACAAATGCTTTACTTATACTATTCATCATTACACAAAACCAATTTATTTTTTCACCATCACTTCACGCTGCTATGGTTACCACAGAGTAGAGAACCCTGAGCCAGCGCCATCGTCGTTGAGGTCTGCCTGGTCTATCTGTTCGCCACCCTTAACCAGCGAAGGCACGCTGCCGTCGGCAGTGCCGTCAGTAACGTCGGTTCCTACTACGCTTCCTGCAAGAATAGATTGACTATAAATCTTTACGTTCACAACTTGTGGTTGTATATAAGTCTTTTTCATATTATTCTCTTTTAATTAGGGTAGCTCTAACATGCCACCCTAATGTTAGTTATTGATTACTTTACAATAAACGCTTTGCCATTAGTAACGTATACCTGCCCCTTTGACAAGTTGGCGTTAGTAGTCTTCTTACCGTCAATGGTGTATACATCGGCAGTCTTGGTTGCGGGTTTAGCAGAGGCATCTACATCGGTAATGCCTGTAATATCACCAAAGGATACATTCATTACGCCAGCCCCCTGAGTACCTGAGGCTTGAAGATAAGCCTGATTGGCAGAAACCTTGATACCCTCGCTGGTTACGCGATAGAAAGCTACTGTACCACTTTGGTTCTGCAGCACGTAAGAGCCTACAGGTGCTTCGGTTTCGGCCCATGTGCCATACAAACAACCGCTTACGGGGCTATCGGCCTTGGTAGTGCGGGTGGTAGTGGCTTTGAACTGGTATTTACCCTCGGTAGCGTTGATAAGAACGGGAGTGTTGGCCGGAATTACATCTTGCAGCTGGGTAGCCGTGGCCTTATTGCCAGATGTATAGGTAAGTGTATAGGTCTTAACGTCGGCAGGAATCTGTGCCTCGTAAGGCAATACCATCGTAGCGGCACCAGCGTCGGTTACACTGAGGGTGTAAGTGGCCAGGGTATAATCTACGGTGAGCTGGGGTAAAAGGTCGGCAACGGCAAATACTATATTATTATCTTTAGCGTTAACCACATCGGCGGTCAATTCGCGAGTATAGAACTTGGTAGACTCGCTGCTATTATTCTTAACAAAGAGCAACGACAGACTATTGTCACTAAGCTGCTTTACATAGTTGGTAAGGTCTATGGTGTTAGTCCATGCGTCGGCAGTCTTGTACTCATCAGGTAATTCATCGGCCGACATAGCTTTAGCAGAGCCCTTGGCATCGAACGAAGCCACAAGATTATCGTCGTTGATGGCTGCGGTTACGGCAATCTCTTCATTGGCATATATTGTGCTCTCGTCGAAAGTGCCATAGCCATACAGTTTTATACCGCTGGCACCTTTTACTCGTTCTGAAACAAGGCGAAGCTGTGCACCAGTTACAGTATAGTTAGAATAAGCCACATCTGTGGGCAACTGGAACGACATAAGACCCAAGAATGTTTTGTTCTTAGTAGCATCGCTTTCGTTTACATAGCTGCAGAGTTCCATAGTAGTCTCTTTGCCATGAACAGTAGTATTACCACTGCGTATCCATGTATCGGCCGTGGGGGCAGAAATTTCAGACTTATAGTCGGTATCAAGTTCGTATACCACGGTGAGCTGTGGATACAAGTCAGCGGCCTTGAAAGTGAAGCCATCAGTAGTGTTATTTTCATCGGTAGCATCGCTGCTATATACCTTGATAGCGGTAGAAGTAGATTCGGCATTATTGGTAAGCAGCAAATTTACATTACCGCTACCAATGGTCTTAACATAGTCGGTAAGATCTATATAGTTAAGCCAATCTTCTATATTAGAAGAAGCCCCCTTTTCGGTTACAGCCTTATTAGCAGTACCATTAAGCCTCTGAAGAACCAAAGGCGAGGCTTCGCGGGCTGTGGCTATGTTATCTTTCTGAGAATTATAAGTATCATTATCGCTAACATCGGTACCAAAGGCATATAGAGCCATAGTACCTTTGGCACGCTCGGTGGTAAGGCGCAGTGTAGCACTCTTAACGGTATAACCAGCCTTTGCAGGCACGGTAAACGACATAAGTCCTACAAGGTCTTTTTCAATTACGCCTTCTTTGCGCTGGGTATACATCTCTATAGATTTGGCGGTAGCATTAGCCTTATCGGCATTGGGTGCGTCACTACGCAAGCTTACATCGCTGGTAACCAAAAGTACTTCTTCTACATCCTGCGCCAAGGCAGAGGTAGAAAACAAGGCGAGCACAGTGCCAAGCACAAATTGAAGTAAAGTTTTATTCATAATAATGAAGGTTTTAGATATTATTTTTTAAAGATTACGGATAGCCGGTAAGTTATACGTAAACTATAATAACAAAAAAAGCAATAATATAATGAGCAGTTATCATGCCCGTTAGATTATTGCTTATTAATATAGGGGGCTAATAATTAGAACCACCCCATAATCACGGCTCTTTCATTTAAAATACCATGCTTATCTACGATATAGCTATTCTTCAACATATTTGTGGGTTCTATGGTTATTATTGTAATGTTTTCTTTATTGCCCACGGCCGTGGGCAATAAAGTTGACGGCCGTCTGCCAATTATGCGACGGCCATCAACCAATTTGCTTACGGCCGTGAGCCGTATACGAAACCTAAATTAAACTTTATCGAAAGAAAACAAAGTAATCATCCCACGATAAATACAAACTTATGTCTCGTAAAACTCAGAACAATCTGATAGCCACTGATTGGGTGGATTTACACCAACAAAGACGCATGCATTTAGGCCATGTTGTGTCATTAGTACCATTGGGCTGTTTCTAAATGCCCAGAAGTCACAAAAAATGAAATCTCAACGCATTTTTAAATGAAAGAGCCGTGCCCCATAATGTACTTAGATACTATTATCTGTACAGCATAAGCGTACCCCAACCTAACTGGTCGAACGCACCCGAATTGCTACCATAACGACTGTCGCCCGGACCGCACTCAGGACGCATCTTGTCGGCCATCTGCTTAACATACATATAACCGGCAGAAAGTCCCTTTACCTTGGCATAGTGATTGTAGTATATTTCCCAACCTGGGCGAACCGCGCCACGGCCAGAGTCGTCGGCTAGAGCAGTATGGGTAGCACCATGATTCTGGTCGCGACATGTACAACCAGTACAGTATACATACTTATTAAACGGCATATTAGAGGCGTTAACAAGCCACTGTCCATCAGCATTGGCATTATCAGAACCATTGCGCAGATTGCTTAGCGCTACATACTCGCCAAGCTTCATTAGCGCATTATCGTTGGCTGCAAAGAAATCTAATTTGGCTGCATCGGCATTGAGTTTATTCTGTTCGTAGAGCGAATAAGCCATCTGAGCCAGGTTGGCTGCAACTACAGCCGACATTTGGGCATGTCCCTGGTCGCGACCACTCTCTTGGTCTTGCGCCAACTGCTCTCCCGAACCAAGGGGGTCGTTGAGCAAATCGCCAGTGATAAGGTTACTGATGCAACCGTTACCCTTGCCCTTATAGAAGTAGTTAACTACGTAGTTTACCATATCATTATTCTCGGTAAGAATACCTATAGCAAGATAGGAACACATATTTACAAGATCCCAGTTACTCCAGTAGTGCAGCGAGCAAACATTAGAGCCGGTATGATTATCCAGGAAGTCTTTATTCTTTTTGGCAAAAACATTAACCATCCACTGCTTGAACACATCTTGGTCGGCCTTGGCCCAACCAGCATATGTTACCATAATCTCGGCAGCACAAGCAAAGGTGTAACCTTGGCATCCGGCGGCAAGAACTTGGTTAGCGTCGTTAGAAGTTATACCTTTGCACTTGGAAGCCCAAGCCTTGAGAATTTCTACCGACTTTTGGGCATAAGCCTCGTTATCGGTAAGTTTCCATAGCAGGGCAGTCTGGTAGGCTGCCGCGGCATCGCGCATGGCGTAGGCATAGTTCTCTTTAGATACACCTGTACCCGTAACATCACCACGAACTATAAGTTCTTGTGGTTCGGGGGTGTAGGTAAGACTTGAATATGGACTATTCTTCAAGGCAGTAAATGCCTGTGTAACCTCGGTTAGTGTACCCTGTTCTATCTCGGTCTTTACACGAGAGAAGTCGGCAGCGGTATACATGGCACAGGGGTGATTAAAAGTATACTGCGCATTGACATCGGGTTCAACAGGCGTATTGGGCGTAAGGTCTACGGTGCCGTACTCGTTTTCACGGCAAGAGGCAGGCAGCAACATAATTACTGCAAGGGCTGCTATGATAAGTGATTTCTTTTTCATACTGATTAATATTCTCTTTTTATTAGGAATACGGATAATAATTAACAGATACGTAACGGTAAGGGAGACTTGAGAGATGGTCTCCCCTACCCGTTTGTTCTGTTATTTCACCTCAAAGGTAACTCCATCTACATTCTTAAGATATTTCTCCATATCGGCAATACTCTTGAAAGTCTGCAACCAGTATACATTATATTGTATCTGATGGGTAACTGTAGCTATATCGGCCACCTTAAGGTTGAAGGTACTAAAGGTGATAGACTCGTTAGTAGGAGCCAAGCCACCCGTAGCAAATGCCACCGTGCTCATATCGTATACAAATACATGACTACCATCAGAGCACTTATAGTCGCTTGAGTACTTGTTATTGTTGCCACCCAGGTTCTTATAGTCTACACCACTCTCGCTCTTACCTACCAAGTCGAAGGTAATGTTGCGGGCGGTAATGCCACTTTCTATTTCCTTAACCTCGTCCATCTTGATGGCTACCACTGGATAGTTACCGGCATGGAATGTAGCTGGCGAATCCCACCATTTAAGGTCGCCACGCTGCTTGGTGGCATTCTGAGTATAGGTAGTAATGGTGATATAACCGTCGTGCCAAACGTGAGAACTTGATGTACCATTACCGCTCTGCTGGGCATTGTAGAAGCAATAGTGGTTCTGGTTGTGATAGGTCTCACGGATAAGTCCACATGGAATATTCAGCTCTATGCTACTGCTCTTGCCATCGGGAGTTGCGGCAGTGATAGTTACCTTACCAAAGCCCTTAAAGGTTACTACGCCAGCATCTACTGTGGCTATTGATTCGTCAGACGATGTCCACTTAAGCAATGATGTGGTACACTCTGCAGGAACTGTAGTGAAGCCCAGATTGAGCGATTTCTCGTTGAAAGCACACTCATAACCATTGGCAGCAGAATATGTTTGGTCAATAGTTACACTCTCTGGAGTAACTATCTTCTTCACATTGATATCCTTTTGGGCTACCACACCCGATCCATCGAGTGCAGTGGCTATAACCTTAACGGGAGTAGTTACAGCAGAAGCCTGCTTGGCAGTAAGAATACCCGTAATGGGGTCGATACTGGCTGCCGACTCATTGTCTACTGTCCATTTTACCGTCTTGTAAGTAGCATTGTCGGGTGCTATAAATGCCGTAAAATGCAAGGTATCTCCAGCATATACTTCGGTGGCGGTAGAGAAGATGTCAATCTGAGTAGCCTTATGCATCTCTGCCGATACTACTATCTTGATATTGGCATTGATACCGCTACCCTCGTGCAGTCCAACCGGAGCCACCTGAACAATAGAATAACCGTCACCATCTACTGCATTTACCACTCCCTGGTCGGTTACGGTAGCGTAGTTGGCATTCGACGATGTCCATTGTACATCGCTAAAGGTTACATTCTCTGGAGCCATGGTGTAGTTAAGTTGCAGAGACTCGCCCTTAACCATAGGTAGACAGGTTGAGCCTGTGGCATCGGTATAGACGAGAGCCTGTTGTGCCTCGGGCAGACTGAATTCTACCGACGACGGAATAACAGCCGAATAGAGATTGCCTCCCTCATTGTCATCACTACACGATACAAGCGCCGAACCACAGAGGGCAAGCATAGAAATGGCTGCATATATATTCTTATTGAGTTTCATAATTGTTGTTTTTTGGATGTATTCATATAACTTACCAATATAACACTTCACATTAGTTCCAACCAGGGTTCTGACCCAGGTTAGGATTGAGTTGGAGCTGGTCAGAAGGTAGTGGATAGAGATAGAGTTTATCGTTCCACTGACGGTTGTCATAGAGAATTATGCAACCATCTGCATCAAGTTGACGACTCTGATTAGCCCAAAGGGTTTCGAACTGTGTACCCTTCCATTTTACGCCGAGCTGGTTCTGGGGCATTTCTACCGGAGCTGTGGCCCAACGCTTTAGGTCGTCGATACGGAAACCTTCGAAAGTAAGTTCTACGGTACGCTCACGACGAATCTCCTCGCGCATACTCAAACCATTGTTGTCAACAAGGGCGTTGCTAAGTTTCACCATATTAGGATTAGAACGCAGACGAACCAGATTTACACTCTTGTCAAGGTCTGAGTCAGAGATACGTCCTTGCAGTTCGTAGATAGCCTCAGCAAAGTTGAGCAGTACCTCTGCATAACGAATTACGGGGAAGTCCATACACTCATAGCGGTCGGCCACTTGGCGCTCTACTGCCCACTTATGAGTCTGATAACCACTATTGGCAGTAGCTCCCACTTCCTTGGCACGCGAAAGATCGGTATCGTCCCATGCTGTACGACAGTGGTCTACGGTGTTGTCCCAAACCTTGGTACCACGTTGAGCTAGAGTGGTAAGCATACGATTATCGCGGTTTTGGAATTCAGATGTAGCCTGGTCGTATCCCTTAAATAGGGGTGACTTTTCGATAGGCAGACCATCCTGGCAAACATACATATTGGCCAACTTGCGTGTGGGGTAGATGGCATTGGTAAGATATGCCTTGGTGATATTCAGGTTTACACCATCGGTACTCTTGTGCCGACGAGCCAAGATATACTCGGTATTGTCTTTGGTGGTCAGTCCGGCAGGGTTACACTTCTCGTCTTCCAAAATAAACATGTAGCGATAACTCTCTGTACCCAACTTTTCGTTATAGAACAACTTGTAACGTTCGCCCTCGATTACGGCTTTAGCTGCACTCTTGGCGGTATTGAGCAGCGATGTTACGCGATCCGAATTGGTTGTTGCATCGGCACCACCGGTATGGAATTTCTGCCATGTAGCTTCGTATAAGGCTACACGTGAGAGCATGGCGTTGGCAGCATCTTTAGTTAAGCGACCGGCCTCTGATGCAGTCTCCGGCAGAGTTTCTGCTGCCTCTTGCAGGTCTTTCACGCACTGGTCAATTACCAACGCTCTATCATCACGAGGAGCATTCATCTCGGGGGCGGTCATCTCTACCGGCTCGGTAATCAGTATGGTGTTGCCATAGAGTTGTACCAGCTCGAAGTAGCAGTAAGCGCGGAAGAATTTAGCCTCTGCCACGGGCACTGTTATGGCCGATGGATTAGAAAACGAGGCTGCCTTTTTCAACAACAGATTGGTATAATATATATGTGTATACAGGGCAGTGTAATTTTTGTCTTGCTGGGGAATGGTATTGGTACCTTGACTGTACACATTTACATTAGCCCCGGCTATCAAGTCGCTACGGGTATCGCTGTGAGGACCATCGCTAACGGCATACTGATACGACTCGCCACTCTGTATATCGCGTGTATAAGAGTAGAACTGATTGGCAAAGAGCTGGAAGTTGCTGGCTTTCGACCATACGCCACTGTCGTTCATCTGCGATTCGGGCGAGAAGTCAAGACAGCTAACCATTACCAGACTGGTAAGTCCCATGCACGCAAGTTTTATTGTCTTTATATATGATTTCATAATTAATAGGCTTACTAAATTAAACATTAACCTTCAACTTATCAGAACGTTAGGTTCAGTCCAAAAGTGAAATTGCGCGTAAATGGATAACGCTGTGTACCACTGGCGGTGCGCTTGGCTTCGGGATCCCATCCGTCTGAGATGCGAGTACTCTCCCAAAGGTCTTCACCGGTAAAGTAGATACGTACACCGTTAACAAAGTTAAGCTTTTTAAGCAGAGCTACGGGCACGGTGTAACCAATGGTTAGGTTCTTCAAGCGGATATATCGTCCATCTTGTGCCGTAAGCGACGATGCCTGATAGTTATAGTTAATAATGTTGGCATCGGTAGTATAAGGAGCATAATAGGCATTAGGATTGTCTACACTCCAGGTATTGCCAAAGCTTGAGGTTGTAGTATTGGTATAGAGCGAACGGAATGGTACTGTCCACGAGTCGATACCACGATATACAAAACGGTTGGCCGAACCTTGGAATACTATATTAAAATCTATTCCCTTCCACGATGCACCGGCATTGAAAGAGTACGAAATTTCGGGAGTATCGCTACCCAGGTAGATATAGTCACGATAGTCCAGCACACCGTCGCCATTCTCATCGCAATACATATTGTCGCCTACACGCAGGTTACTGGGCATGCCTATACCGTTGTTGGGATAGTACTTAGCCAGATAAGCCTGAAGCTGCTCTTCGTTCTGAATCTTGCCACCATATCGCATACCGAAAATAGAGTTAAGCGAGTAGCCTTGCTGCGTACTGGTGTAACCCGACTTAAGGACAGATGTGCCTCCGTAGTCGGTCAATTCGTTACGGGCAAAGGTAATGTTACCACCTACGTGGTAATCTACTTGACCTATACGCCCGTTGTAGTTGATACTACCCTCAAAGCCCCAATCCTTGAACTTACCCGAGTTGGCAGTAGGTGCGGCATCGCCAAGTATGGCGGGATAGGTTATGGCAACCAGCATATTATCGTTCTTCTTCAAGAAAGCCTCAACCGTACCGGTAAGATGATTTCCAAAGAAACCGAAATCAAGGGCTACATTGTAGTTCTTAATACGCTCCCACTGGCGGGTAGTAGAGGCAAACTTGCCATTAGTTGCAATATAGGTAAGCTTATCGCTGCCTACGTAGGCTCCGCTAAGGGTATTGAGATTGTAGAACTGATAACCGTCGTAGTTATCAATACCGCTCTGCGAACCCATCTCTGCATACGATGCACGAAGCTTAAGATTGCTGAGCCATTCTACATCCTTAAGGAAGTTCTCCTGATTGATACGCCAACCTATAGATGCACCCCAAAAGAATGCCCAGCGGTTTTGTGGCAAGAACTTTGAGCTACCATCGTAACGGCCGTTGAGTTCTAACAAGTATTTAGAATCGAAATCGTAATTGATACGACCAAAGTACGAAAGGATAGCATTACGATAGGTATTCTTTTCATCGCCCGTAAGGGTTAGCGTGCCGTTACCATTGATTACATCCAGTCCATCCAGTATATCGGTATAGCTCGCACCAAACATCTCGGTATCTTTCAGTTCGTACTGCGCACCCAGAGTCATGCTGGTATTATGCTTTGCAGCAAATGTCTTGTGGGCATTCAGATAACCCGATACACTGTAGAAATCGGTACGCGAAGAAGTCTGCTTAAAGTACGACTTAGCTTGTGTAGGATCTTCAAGCGTCTGGGTAGTACCCGTATAATTATAATAGGTAATAGAATTCTGGATAGTACGGCGGCGTGCCTCGTTGGTATTATAACCTACATTTACGTTGGCATCCAACCATGGAGTAATCTTGGCTTTCAGTGTTTCGCTGATATTGAGCGAACGTACCGAGAGTTTATTGTCGCCACCCTGCTCTATCTTGGCAAGAGGCGAGCCCCATGTACCCCAAGCGTAAGGACGGCCGTCCATAGTGCGCATAGGCAGACCAGGCATAGGCATAGATGTGGTAAGTGCCGAACCTACCAACGTAGGAGCTACCTGTTCCTGACGACTAAAGGCTATGCTGCTCTCAAGGGTAAATATTTTGTTGAGCTTGTTAGAATAGTTCCAACGTATGTTATAACGCTTGTTATTATTGGTACCGTACTGCAGGGTAGAACCATCATAGAGGAAACTACCCGAAATGCGATATGCACTGCGATCAGTACCACCGGCGATAGACAAGCTATGATTGGTGCTCCAGGTATCGCCAAAGAGCGAACCCAGCCAGTCTACTTGGTCATCGAATACAAAGTCTTTCACATCGGTAAATGCCGACTGTCCAAAGGGATTGGCTGTATTTTCAAGGTCTATAAAGCCGCCCTTGTATTTCTTGGCTAGTTCGGCATAGGTATACCATACGTTGCTGGTATTGTTATCGTTGCGCAGAGCTGTCTGCACTCCTTCTGCCCACTGGTCAATGTTACAGAGCTGCGGCATCAAACCTACCGTCTTGAGCGTAGCACTACCGCTATAGTTTATCTGTAGTTTTCCCTCCTTGCCTTTCTTAGTGGTGATAAGCACTACACCACCTGCAGCGCGCGAACCATAGATAGCTGCCGAACCGTCTTTCAAGAAGTTGATAGACTCTATATCGTCGGGGTTGAGCAGTCGCATTTCGCTTACGCTATTGGCAGCCACACCATCAATAACTATTAAGGGTTCGGTAGAGTTCATTGATGAAGAGCCACGCAAACTCAATCCCCAACTCTCGTCGCCAGGTGCCGATGACGAACGCGAAATCATCACACCCGGAACCTGACCTTGCAGGGCTTGCAGTGGAGAGGCCAGTCCGCCCTTCTCTTGGAATGCCTTAGCGTCTACTACCGTTACGGCACCCGTAAGCGACTCTTTCTTCTGCACACCGTAACCTACCACTACCACTTCTTGTAGGGTTTGCTTGTCTTCGCCCATGGTTACGTTGATTACCGAACTTTGTACCGTAAGGGTTTGCTCGGCAAAGCCCACGTAGCTGAACTTTAACTTCTGTCCGCGGTCTACCTTGATAGTATAATGACCGTCGATATCGGTTACTACGCCACCCTGCTGACCTACAATCTGTACAGACACGCCTATCAAGGGTTCGCCTGTATTGTCAACTACAGTTCCTTTTACCTCAAACTTTTGCTGTTGTTGCATGTGTGTAGCAAGGCTCTGGTCCTGGGCTGCCATTAGCGCCTGGCAAGGCACAGCCACACCTGCAAGCATACACATACTTAAAAGGCTATGTTTCATAAGGTTTACTATTTATATGTTATTAAGTTTTATATACTAATCGGGATTATCTAGAACACCATCTAAGTACAAAATTAAATAATCTTGCGCAAATATTCTTTCATCTCCTTGGTAGAAAGATATATGTGGGTTTCTACCGTGCGCTTGCTTAGACTTAGTTGCTGGGCTATCTCGTCGGCCGAAATTTCATCGTGCTTATACATTTTATATATATGGGCACGCTTCTTGGGCATGGCGGCAAGTCGCTCATTCTCGAAATTCAGCATATCGCGAGCCTCTATACGCTTGGCGGGCGAGGCCTCGTAGGTAGAGGCCATAGCAGAAGCTATATCTCTATTGCTCTCGCGCACAAAGGCCCGGTGGCGGGCATCGTCTATTATCATGCGCTTGGCCATTACAAGAAGCAGATTCTTGGCTGTAGAAAGAGAGATAATATCGAGCGACATTACCTTGACAAACAAATCTTGCAGCATATCCTCGGCTGCCATCACATCGTGAGTGTAACTTAGAAGATACATCTTAATGTCGGTATAATACATCTGGTAAACAGATGCAACTACCTCGCGATTTTGGGGAGTATTATAGATGTCCATATTACTTAGGTTTTTATATTTGCTGTTTAAGATAGTGGTGGTGCCAGGATTGCTTTTTGTGGCTTGTTATGGAGCCTTATAGGCAAACTGTATAAGCACCATTGTGGGTTCTCGATTGCAAATATAAAACCTATTTCTGTGGCTGATAAGAAAATTGATATATATTAAGACCAAATAATTTTACGCCTTGTCCATTTTGTGTTACCACCTATGTTTCAATATATTATCAAAAGTGCATCTAAATTAGACGAAGTTGCCGGAGAGCAAATTATCTGAATACTCATACATGTTTCGGGCTAAAACAGAGTATACCTATAGCAATATCAAATACATAATTTTACAATTTCAGCATAGTCCTTTATAGGGTTGCTTACGGCCGTGGGCAATACGGTTGACGGCCGTGGACAATCTAGTTTACGGCCGCAAACAACTGGGCTCACGGCCGTGGGCAATCAACCAAACTATTATTTGGCGGCAGTAACGATATAAGTTAACACTAAAGGGAGGCATTATAAACGCAGAAAAATAGCTAAATTTATTCAGCAAACAACCATAAGCCCCCCACAAAAAGAGGGTTCTATAAATAAGCCAACGCCTACTTATATAGACCCCAGCTTTACATAAAAACTATGGGGAAAAGCTATTATACCCTAAGACTAAAGTTGGATATTCTGCTTCTTAAGATATTCGGTAGGCGTCATACCCTCTACCCGGCGGAAGGTACTAAAGAAGCTTGATTTCTTGAATCCGCACTGCTCGCTAAGGGCAGTTAGTGTGTACTTACGGTAATCGCCTTCGGCTATGAGCCGCTTAAACTCGCGCAGGCGATAGCCATTGATAAATTCGTAGTAGTTCTCGCCAAGATACAAACTAAACACTTGCGAGAGCTTACTTGACGATAGATGCAGCACTTCGGCTATATCGCTCATCTTGAGTTCTGGATTGGTGTACGAATGTTTCTCCTCGATATACGCCTTCATACGCGCTACTATATCGGCACACTCTGCCTCGTCTATACGTACACGGGCGTATTTACCGGGTTGTTCTCCAATGGTGGGTTCATCTGCTTGACCTTCGGCATCAGCGCCTTCGGTTAGTTGTTGTATCTGCATTTCTGCCTTCTGCTGAGCCTTTTCTATCTCCATAAGAGCTCCCTCTATCTCGTCGCGCTCGTTTAAGAGTATACGGGTATTCTTATGGTAGCGGCGCCATGACAGCAGTAGCACAATGGCAACTACCAAGCATATCATCTCTATTATAGCCAGTGCCGATGGCAGAACCACTATGCGGTATACTGCTTGGGTACCTGGGGCTCCGGCTAGGCGCACGTATAGCTTATGACTTCCAGGCAGTAAGCCGGCTATCTCTATATCAGCAGCATCGGTTACGCTATGCCACTCGTCGCTATTGTTTATGCGCCACTGATATAGGCGGCCGTTCTGCCGGGCATAGTCTAGCAATACGGCGCAGAACGAGAGTTTCTCTGCCACTATATTCCACTGCAGGTAGATACGGCCATGGGTATTTATGTAGTCTTCTTCATCGTAGGCCATAAGGTCGCCACCCTTACGCACGTTGTAAAGAGATATATGAAAGTTACTATTACGTTGCCACTGCTGCATGGCGTTATAGTCAACACGCATCAGTCCGTTTGACGTGCCTACCCACACTGTTCCATGCGCATCTACCTTTACTCCACCTACGTTAACAAACTGAGCGCAGAGGCCCTCGCCATAACCAAAATGCTGAAGCTGGCTTTGATGATAGTCGGTACGAAAGAGTCCGTTGTCGGTAGCAAACCAGTAGTGGCCCTGCATATCGTCAAGAAAGGCATAGTTCTGACCATTGAAAACCTCGGAGGGTATAGTCATCTCGCCAAATTTGCTCATCGCAATATCAGTGTAGAACACGTGGTTCTGCCTGTTAAACAGTAGCATGCCGCCATGACCACGCGATACGCCCAGACCAGCCTCTTCGTTGAAAAAGTTCTTAGGGAAATTGGCATTCTCAAAGGTTCGTGTTGCTGCCGCATAGAACGACAGTCCCTCTGAACATATCCACCCGTTGCCGCGGGTGTCGAAATAAATGCTTGTTATGGCTCCACGGCACAGGCGCGAATTGTTTTCGGTATAGTGGTCTATACGCCCCGTGCTATCCAATACATACACGCCTTCGGTAGTGCCTATCCACAGACGGCCTTGGGTATCGGTGGCAAAGGTATTTACGGTAGTAGTGGCAAGCAAAGGTTCGCTGGCTATGGTAGTTACTGTAAAGGTATGCGGGTCTACCACACGCATACCGGCATCGTAACTGGCTATGTAATATTTGCCGTTCCAGAAATATATATTGGTAATAATGTGTGCCCCGCCGAGTTCCTGGGCTGTAACACAATTTACCATGCGGGTTTGTTCGTTAACAAAATATACACCGTTGGCAGTTCCTATTACTTTCTCGGTATTGCCTATATAGAACGACCGCACATTCAGCCCCTGGGTAGTAAAGTTGCCACAGGCATAGGTACGAAACAACGCTTGGCTATAATAGTCGTGAGCCAAGCCGTAGCGGTACAGTCCAAACCAGTTGGTACCCTGGTTGGTGCGCATATAACAATATACGGCATCGCTCGCTATTTTATGGTTCTTATCGGCATCTACACCAAATTTTTCTTTCACTGTAGCCGTTTTTCCATCAAGTAGGAAAGCACCCATACCATCGCAACTTACGCATACTTCGCCCCGGCTATTGGCATAGATAGAGCTAACTACGTTGCCTATGCCTGCCACAGGGGTAAGCATATCGGTATGTGGCTGATAAACAAAAAGTCCATTATTCTTAGTGCCTATATAGAGTTGGCCGGCGGTAAAGGCTATATGACTAAGGGCGGCTCCCTCGGGCATATACTTGGCTACATTATATGAATGGTACTTACCAGTAAACGGATTATAGCTGTTTACAGCATAACGAGTAGCAAACCAAATGGTGCCCTTATCATCGGCAATAATATCGCGCACACTGTTTTCTATTCCCATAGGCGATGTACCTATGGTTATAAGCCTTAAGTGGTTATCCTTGTATACATAGAAGCCCTTGCGGTTGCCCACATATAGCGTGCCTTTCTGCTCAAATATAGCTTCTGCCTTGGGCAATTCGTCTATGATTAAGTGAAACTCTCTATCGCCTTTGCGCAGTACAAATACGCCCTGACTAGACACGGCGTATATAGCTCCGTCGGTTCCTTGACAAATATCGTAAACATAGTTGGGATGACTGCCAGTGCGAGAAAAACGAAAAGCCGACAGTTGCTTTCCGTTGTACATAGTAACCCCATCGTTGGTGGCAAACCACATGCGATTATTAGCATCTACTATCATTGACGAGACTGACTCGCCTGTGAGTCCGTCTTCCTTGGATATATAACGAAAACGTTCGGTACCTGTAACATCGGCACGACAATCTGCATAACCTAACAGGACTAACAATAATATTATATAATAGCAAACAGGTTTTACAGCCATATTACTTTCAAGATAGTATTATGGTTGCAAAGATAACACAAAAAGGCAATACAACGCTTTGATACTTAGAAAAAATGCGCTACGGTGGGGAGTTTTTTATTTACTACTCCCCTGCAAAAGCACAAATCTAAGGGCGGCTCCGCCAGAAGATAGCAAGTGCAGATTAATTATCTTTCCGGTCTTGACGGTCATCGTGGTTGAAGCTACATTGGTGCGGGTATTCAGCGTAGGGTTGTCGGTATATATCTCTACCCTATACTTCTTGCCTTTCTGTAAGAACTGGGCTGTATTTAGGGTTATATTGCGTGCCTGCAAACCATTTATCGCACCCACAAACCATTCGTTGCCACTACGCCGTGCCTGTACTATATACTCGCCTATCTCTCCCTCCAGAGCCAGGCTTTCGTCCCATACGGTAGGGCAATATTTCCAAAAGTCTAACTCTTTTTCGCCTTTATAGGTTTCGGGGTGGTCGTACCAATAAAGGAAGGTGATAGGACTATAATATACCACAGGCATAGCCAACTGGTGGGCCTTGGTATTCTTCACCCGTCCATTAAAATAACAGGGGGTATAATCGGCAGGACCACAAAGGAATCGGGTAAACGGCAGTACAGTATTATGCGCAGCAGTGGGCATCTCTTCGTTACCGCCAACACCTTCTTGGCTCAGCAGGTTAGGGTAAGTACGGCTCCATCCCGTAGGACGATACTCATCGTGGATATCCACCAAAATATGATAATCGGCACATTTCTTCACGGCATCATGAAGCCAAGTGGTCCAAGTCTGAGCTCCAATCTGTACAAAGCCGAACTTGATACCACTAATACCCCAGTCTCTATAGAGCGGAAGTATCTTATCAAGCTCTTGATAGAGGGCTCGCTGGTTGACATACACCCACACGCCAATGCCCTTGCTTTTGGCATAGGAACAAAGACGGGGCATATCAAAATCCCTATTTGGGGCCACTCGCAAAGCAGAAGAACTCATTTTCATCTCGGGTCCATACCATCCGGCATCAAGTTCTATATACTGTAAACCTCTATCCACGCAGAAATCTACTGCCCGCAATGCACTCTTCATATCGAGCCGACATACACGAAACGCCTTTCCGGGGCGAATCCAATCTTTAGCATCGGCTATTTGGTTGGGAGCGTTTAGGTTGAGTATCATCTGCTTGTTATTGATTAGGTCTACGGCCTTCTCACCCACCATAATATATCGCCAAGGCATATCGTAGGCGGTAATAATGTCGGCCGATTGGTACATAGCCATCTGCAATTCGTTATCAGCTTTCAGCTTCAACTTACCTCTTACAAAGTCTACCAAGGCAGCCTCGCCTATGGCGGTATAGAGTCCGTTGGCCAAGTGCATAGTTAGCGGGCGCTCGGCCTCATCCCTCCATGCGGTTTCACTCTTTCGCAGTTTTACCTTTGTAGATTGTGCCTGTGCCCATGCAAAATGCCAAGCCTCGGCACCAGGTGCAAAGCGAAAAGAGGTAAGGTCGTCAGTAATATGCATAAACAAGCCGTTGGTGGCCTCGGGAAAATGATAGCGCAGAGCTATGCCCTCGTTGTAGGCACGTACTATGATATCGAAGAGATACTGCTGCCGCTTATCGTAACCATTATTACTATTGTCATGATTTCCACCCTTCATCAAGTGGATAGTTATCTGATTATAGTGGTCGCGTATATCTGCATATTCGCCATAAACGGGTTGCCATGTAGTATCCACGGCAACTCTCTCTACGCCTATTACTTCCATACCAGCCGTCCATACCCGGTTGGTATCAACGGGTATTCCCATGGCAAGTTCTACCAAGTGGTTGTCTACATTCACGCCCAATTCACCTTCGTCTACTACCGACTTACCTCCATAGTCAAGTCGATAAGTAAGTTTATTGTTCTTCTGTAAAAACACGAAGTTGTATTTGCCGTTGGGCGACTGCAACACTTCTTGGGCATACGTCCCTACGCTCAACAACAAGAATATCACGAGCATTACGCTCTTGCGGTTTAGCTTTTTCATCATAGTTACTTTATTGATAATACGCATCAATGGGCGTTCTTACTTATTATTATCATCGCATATAACGAAAAACGCACATCTCATAAAAATATTTCTTACCAACATGATGAAGTTACAAAAAAGTTTGCAATTTGGCTGATGTTTGGAAAAGAACGGCAAGATAGAAAACAAATATAGATTATAATGCTTGAAAGAACATTCTATTTATATTCGAATATCAGCACTCTAATAAGTAGAAAAAATCACAAAAAGTCAGAGATTTTGCAGTAATTACGCTGCTAAACCTCTGACTTTTCATTTGATAACTTATGAGTGATTATAATAATTACCACCTTTAGGTAATAAGAGAGGCTATACTTTTACTTTTCTCTTGTTACCTTACCCTTCTCTGAACAAATAAACTTTTGTACGGTTCCATCCTTTAGCTTTACAATGATGCCTACGGCACCCGGTTCGTTGGGAGTAAAGTAATCTACCGACGCTATATCGCCTGATTCGGTATCAGAACTGGGTTCGTATACACATACGAAGGGATGCGTCCAAGCCTCGCCTCTCTGCCGTGCCACTAATGTTAGTACTGGTTGTTTTTCTATATTGTAGGGCTGATTAACCATACGCTCGTATTCCAGATTAGCTGGCGATAGAGCGGTGAATATGGTACGGGCGGTATCTTTCTTCATCCACATGGTCATGGTTATCTCTCGCTGACCGTCCATAGCCTCTACTACCTTATCGCTTTCTATCCGAGTTACGAATTGTGCTTTTACGGCACTCTGCATCTCAGCACTCTGCTTATTATATAAATAGGAGTAGGCATAGAGATGACCTCCGGCAAATGCCAATTCTTCGGTAGGCTGCATAGGTAATGGTTTATTGGTTTGAGCATCAACAATGCTCATGGTCTGACCCAAGTTATGGTAGAAATAGTCGTGAGTCTTGTCGCCACCCTCCATCTTTCTGCTACGGAATACATCTATATAGAATCCACCCTTTACCGATGTTTTCACTACAGCCGTAGTACGAAGCTGCTCTGCTTGTGTTTCGGGTTCGATAAAACTTACCGTGGCATACGCAAAATCTTCTTTCTGTGCCGATAGTTTCTCGCTGGCTGGTTCATGGGCCGACACTTTAGGATAAGAGTCTACCAACTTAAACGCATGCTGCGACATCATTACCGGATAGCTCGACACGCCATCGACCACTACCGTATTATGAGCAGGCATCTGCGAGTAATATTCCAGATAGTCGATACCGCTATAAAGATACTTACCTATACCGGCATCAGGTCCTAACACGTAACCCTTGCCATACAGTTCAAGCGAGATGCCATTGGCATGCTGGTGGTTACCTAAGCTGGCATTAACAGATGCCATCAGGTCGTGCTGCTTGTGCATACCTGTGCGCATGGCCAACCACGATACGTTAGGCGCATAGAATAGCTTACTGGTATACTGCTCTATACTGCCAACTGGGGCTTGGGGCTGCACTGCCTGCCTAAAAGCAGTAATCTGGGCTGTAAGCGAATTATTCTTATGCCTACTGGCATACTTCAGTAGATTATCAAACGACTTCTGATTGATATACGTAGGATGTGTATCGCCAAAGCCGGCTATCATACGGTTGGGGAATAGATATTCTGCCTGAGTCTTTACAGCATCAATCAATATTGGGCGCTGGGCAAATAGATCAATGCCGACTTTCTCGTCAAGCATATTGGCAAAGTCGCAGATAACACCAACCACCGTTGTACTGTAGCCGGGCGACTCGTACCAGGTATAGGCATTCTTGTCGAAGCCAAAGTCTATGAGTTTATTGATACTCCACTGCCTGATACTGTTCCTGTTTACCACATAGTCTAGATAATACTGCTTGCCTTTGCCGTCGGCATAAGCCTTATCGTCTTGCAGTACAAGGGCAATCTTTACTATGAAGTCGGCCTGAAACAAATCCCAGTTATTATGCGGCACGCCGTTGGCTATGATATTCTCAGCCCATTTCTTGAAACCCGTCTCTATAATAGATTGGTCGGCCTTTACCAGATTCTTGATAAGGGGATACATCTGGGTAAGTTCGTTGATAATATCCTCGTGTATCACCTCAAAGGTAGCCATGCCTACAAGGGTCTGTGGGTGACCGTTATTAATATCTATAGGCGTATTGCGATAGGCTATACCTTTCATATACACACTGAACACCTTGGCAGCCATCTGCCCGTAACGCATATCGCCTGTAGCGGCATATACGCGAGCTGCATCGCGGGCAATACCCATAATGCGGCGGTTAGCACTGGCTATGTTGCATCCCGTCTGGGCGGGCGACGTCTTCTCTATCTTGCCCGTTGTCTTATTAATAAAGGTTACGTTGCCATCTTTATCATCATCGTATGGCACCATTTCTTCCAGCTTAGGCAAGTTGTACTGAGTCTCCATACCCCGTGTACCGTTAAACTTGACCGTAGGTTCGGGCGCACGGTCGCCACTGGGATGACTATAGGTTTCGCCATTGATATATACATCGGTGGCATGGGTATGCCAGAACATTTGCAAGCGCGAATACAACCAGTCGGGTTGTGCATCTACCTGCTGCATTACGGTTTCTATCTTGTCCTTCAGGCGTGTTATCTCCTTATCTTCGGCCTTCTTCTTAGCAAAGCCTAACGATGAGCAGAGTAGCATGATGGTTGCCAAATATAAAGTTCTCTTGTCCATGTATAAGTATTTTTACTTTGCTATATATACGAGCCACCGCGCAATTATACGTAAACCGCAAGCAAAACCCAGTTATTACAGGGGGGCGACAAGTATAAAACGCCATCAATACGTAATATAGGTATAGGGCGGCTCTAACAAATTACCGCCACGCGTATACAATATTATAATAATAAATACGTCATATAATTATGAACAAACTCTTACTTACCCTATTGGCTCTATGCCTATTTATGCCTAAAGCCGTATCAGCTAACCGCTTGATAACATCGAAAGCACCTGCTGGGATAGACCTAAAGCACGATTTCGAAGTGAAAGTACGCACACCCGAGGGTGCGTGGACCTCGCTAGACACTTACGCCTTTAAGGTAGACCGCGTGGCTAACGCCCGACATAACGTAGAACTTACTTCGGTAGCTAAGTTCGAGTTCGACGGAAAAGTAGAGATACAAGTAACCAGCCTAACACAGCAGATTAAGAGTTATAAGATAAGGCCTACATCGTTTGGCATCACGGCCATACAAGATGGCAATACGCTTACTTTCTCCATAGACCAGCCACGCTACATATCGGTAGAAATCAATGGAAACATCTATCAGAACTTGCAGATATTTGCCGATGAGGTGATAACTCTGCCCAAGGTAAAGAAGAAAAACTTGGTATACTTCGGTCCGGGCGTACACCTGCTCCAGGGCGACTCGCTACACATTCCCTCGGGCAAAACCGTATATATAGATAAAGGTGCTGTAATCAAAGGATGGCTATCTACCTACGGTTCTAACAATGTAAATATAATAGGTACGGGTGTAGTAATGCCGGGTCATCACGAAGGTATCATGGTTAGATACTCTAAGAATGTGTATATCAACGGTCCACTTACCACCCAACTACCCATAGGCGGAAGCGACAGCGTTACCGTAAAAAATGCCAAGGTGATGAGTTGGTACGGATGGGGCGACGGCTTCAATATATTTGCCAGCAACAACATAGTGCAGCACCATCTTTTTGCCCGCACCAGCGACGATTGTTCTACCATTTACTGTACACGCAAGGGTTATCAAGGCGGTTGTAATAATATCTCTATCAGCAACTTTGTAATGTGGGCCGATGTAGCTCACCCCATCATGATAGGTCTGCATAGCGAGACGCCCAACCTAGAGGAAATAAGCAACGTAATCTATAAAGACATTGATATACTTGAGCATGCCGAAAACCAAATAGACTACCAGGGCTGCATAGGTATCAACGATGGCGATAATATACTGGTTAAGAATGTTACCTTCCAAGATTTCTATATAGAAAACATACGCAAGGGCATGCTCTTCAACCTACGCGTATGTTACAACCGTAAGTACTGCACAACGCCAGGGCGTGGTATCGAGAACATTACGCTACGCAACATAACCTATACCGGAAGTGCGCCCAACATGGGTATCATAGCCGGTTACGACGCTACACGACGGGTAAAGAACATACGCTTTGAAAACCTAATTATCAACGGAACGCTGATAAGCGATGATATGCCCGGCAAACCCAAATGGTACAAAACTGCCGATATGGCCAACATATACGTTAACGACCATGTAGACAATATAACGTTCAAGGGTGGCAATTAATGCCACCCTTTTGCAACTTTTGTATTGTTATTGTCAAACAACAACATAACTCTGCTCATACACCCACAAATCATCCTTTTTTTTGCGAGCACACACTTCTGTTAACGCTTGTTAATCTAAAAGCGGCTAATTACGGCGATATTTGCGCACAATGATAAGGTTGGCTGCCATTTCGGCCATTCACACAGAGCTAAAATGGGTAAAAATGGTGTAAAGGCCACCTTCTGAATCGTAGAGATAATCTTTAGACTGCTGGAGTTAGTCTTTAGACAGCTAGAGATGGTCATTAGCCAACTAAAGTTAACCGCTGCGGCATGCAAATTTTGATAGAAAAAAAGGAAAATCCATCCCAATTTTACCAAATATCATCAGTATTTATCAGAAATCATAGGCATTTGGATAAAATAGGCAAAGTATGGCTCACTATTCGTGGTCTGAAATCACCCCAAAATGCCATATTTCACCTATTTTTCATACACAAAAACGCAGCCCTATTTTCCCCGAAATTTAATACTACTTAACCAAAAACTGCCCCATTGGGGTTAACGGGTGTTAACGTTACACATATATTTTCTATAATTGTTTCACCCCGTCACTAGGTAGCGGTAAAAAATAAGTACCAAGTTATTTTTTTATCGCCACTAAGTAACAACCCTGCACCAATCGTATTATGTATAAAAACAAGGATAATAAATATCATAATGGCAAAGATTATTACATTTGGCGAGATTATGCTCCGCCTTTCTCCCTATGGTAACGACCGTTTTATCCAGACTCCCCAACTGCGTGTTATACCCGGTGGTGGCGAGGCCAATGTAGCTGTAAGCTTGGCCAACTATGGTCACGAGGCTTACTTTGTAAGCAAGCTGCCCAGTCACGATATAGGCCAGATAGCCGTTAACGCCCTGCGCCGCTATGGCGTTGACACGCGGTATATTACCCGTGGTGGCAACCGCATAGGACTGTACTACGCCGAAACGGGAGCGGCTATGCGCCCGTCTAAGGTTATCTACGACCGGGCTCACTCTGCCATAGCCGAGGCCACACCCAATGATTTCGACTTTGACCAGATAATGCAGGGAGCACAGTGGTTTCACTGGAGCGGCATAACCCCAGCCATTAGCGACAACGCTGCCCTACTTACCCGCCTGGCTTGCCAAGCTGCCAAGCGCCACGGTGTAACCATTAGCGTAGACCTAAACTTCCGCAAAAAACTATGGACATCAGCCAAGGCCATAAGCGTAATGCGCCCACTAATGAAGTACGTAGACGTATGTATAGGCAACGAAGAAGACGCCCAACTCTGCTTGGGTTTCAAACCCGATGCCGATGTAGAGGGCGGACAGACCGATGCCCGTGGCTATCACACTATATTCCAGCAGATGCAACAAGAGTTTGGCTTCAAATACGTAGTATCTACCCTTAGAGAGAGCTACTCTGCCACACACAACGGATGGAAAGCGTTAATATATAATGGTAAGGATTTTTACGAAAGCAAGCACTACGATATTATACCTATCATTGACCGCGTAGGTGGAGGCGACTCGTTCTCTGGCGGACTCATCCACGGACTGCTTACCAAGCCTACCCAGGGCGAGGCTCTCGAGTTTGCCGTAGCCGCATCGGCACTGAAGCACACTGTGAGTGGCGACTTCAATCTGGTTACCGCCACTGAAGTAGAAGCCCTTGCTGCTGGCAATGCCAACGGGCGCGTACAACGATAATTTTCTAAAACAATCAGTTATGGCAAGATTTAATAAGCAACAGGTATTGGCCAAGATTACAGAAACGGGCATGGTACCTGTATTCTACAGCAGCAATGCCCAAACGGCAATAAACATAGTTAAGGCATGCTACGATGGTGGTGTGCGCGCATTTGAATTTACCAACCGTGGCGACTTTGCCCACGAGGTATTTGCACAAGTAGTGAAATTTGCCGCCAACGAATGCCCCGATATGGCAATGGGCGTAGGTTCGGTAGTAGATGCCCCCACGGCATCGCTCTACATACAGTTGGGCGCATGCTTTGTAGTAGGTCCGCTATTCAACCCAGATGTTGCTAAGGTGTGCAACCGCCGACTTATACCCTACACGCCGGGTTGCGGGTCGGTAACCGAGGTGGGTATGGCTCAAGAAGTAGGTTGCGACCTATGCAAAGTATTCCCCGGCGATGTGCTTGGTCCTAAGTTTGTAAAGGGACTTAAGGCTCCAATGCCCTGGTCGCTCATCATGGTAACGGGCGGTGTATCGCCCGACGAAGAGAATCTTACATCGTGGATAAAGGCAGGCGCTACTTGCGTAGGTATGGGCTCTAAACTGTTTCCCAAAGAGGCCATAGCCGCAGCCAACTGGCAAACCATAAGCCAAAAATGCAGTCAAGCTCTAAGCTATATAGCCAAAGCACGCCAACAGAAATAAATTATCTTGGGTGGTTCTATCCCCCCTCTACACATTATGTATTCTATGGAACAAGTTTTCAGTTATATTATCAGCCTGGGTGCATCGGTTATGATGCCTATACTCTTTACCCTGATAGGTCTGTGCATAGGCATGAAGTTTGGTAAGGCATTCAAGTCGGGCCTCTTTGTAGGCGTAGGTTTTGTAGGGTTAGGTGTGGTAACGGCACTGCTTACCACCAACTTTAACGACCCGCTAAAAGGCATATCAGATATTTACCACCTACAACTCAATGTATTTGACATGGGATGGCCGGCTGCAGCTGCCGTGGCGTACAACACGGCTGTGGGTGCGCTTATTATTCCTATCTGCTTGGGGGTAAACATACTAATGCTCGTCACCAAAACTACCCGAACGGTAAACATAGACCTATGGAACTACTGGCACTACGCATTCATAGGTGCCGTGGTATACTTTGTAATGGGCCAAAACTTATTGTGGGGGTACTTTGCCGCCATAGTATGCTACATCATAACGCTGGTATGTGCCGACTTAACGGCAGAGAAGTTCCAACAATTCTATGGTCTCGACGGCATATCTATACCGCAACCCTTCTGCCAGAGCTTTATGCCCTTTGCTATAATATTCAACAAGCTGCTTAGCCGTATACCGGGGTTCTCTAAGTTAGACTTCGATGCCGAGGGCATGAAGAAGCGTTTCGGCATACTGGGCGAACCGCTTGTACTGGGCGTAATAGTAGGCATGCTAATAGGTTGGGCAGCCCAACTGGATATAAAAAAGATACTCTCGCTGGGCGTAATCATGGGTGCCGTAATGGAGCTAATACCCCGCATCACATCGCTGTTTATAGAGGGACTCAAACCCATATCAGAGAAAACGCAAGAGTTGGTAAAAAACAAGTTCAACGGCAAGAAAGTATATATAGGTATGAGTCCGGCACTGGTTATTGGTCACCCTACTACCCTGGTTGTTTCGGTAATACTTATACCCGTAATTCTTGCCTTGGCAGTGTTCTTGCCCGGCAATCAGTTTCTGCCCTTAGCTTCGCTGGCTGGTATGTTCTACCTATTCCCCATGGTATTGCCGTTTACTGGGGGTAATGTGGTAAAAACGCTTATTACCGGACTCTTTACGCTCATTATTGGGCTGTACTTTGTTACCGATATGGCGCCCTCATTTACCCTGGCTGCCAACACCGTGTACCAGGTTACCGGCGATGCCACGGCCCATATACCCGACGGATTCTCGGGCGGTGCGCTCGACTTTGCCTCGTCGCTCTTTGGATGGGCTATCTACAAGCTATCGTGCCACGTAGAATACGTAGGAGCAGTTCTGCTTACAGTATTCACCATAGGTATGATGCTCTACAACCGCCACCGTATAGTAAAAGAAGAAAACAAATAACAGATATGAAAAAATTTTTTATCGCAGCAGCCGTAGCCCTCATTACCATGAGTGCCGGGGCACAAACTACTAATTATAACGTGCGCTGGGCCAACCATCCCGAAGACGCCAAGCACTACACCACCGAGCGTCTGCGCAAAGAGTTTCTTATAGAAAAAGTATTCGCCCCGGGCGAAGTTAACTGGACATACTCTATGTACGACCGCTTTCTGATAGGCGGCGCACAACCCGTAGCCGGAACTCCTATAAAGCTGGAACCCATAGAGCCGTTACTGGCAAAAACACTACTTGAAAACCGCGAGATAGGCATTATCAACGTGGGTGGACCAGGCATAGTAATGGTAGACGGAAAGCAGTACGAACTGGGTTTTGAAGAGGGGCTATATGTAGGAAAGTCTACTGCCAAATCGCCTAACAACATCACTCTGATAAGCAACGATGCACAAAACCCAGCTAAATTCTATATGAACAGTGCCACAGCCCACACCGCCTACCCCACAAAGCGGGTAACGCTGAAAGAAGCCAATAATATAAAAGCCGGAAGTCTGGCAGAGAGCAACGACCGCGTAATACATCAGCTTATTATCGACGGCGTGGCTGGCGTTCGTACCTGCCAGTTGCAGATGGGCGTTACCGAACTCAAAACAGGTAGCGTATGGAATACCATGCCTGCTCATACCCATCTGCGCCGTATGGAGACTTATCTATACTTCAACGTACCCAATGGGCAACGCATCTGCCACATTATGGGCGAGCCTCAAGAAACCCGACCCATGTGGATGAACAACGAGCAGGCAGTAATCTCACCACAATGGTCTATACACTGTGCTGCCGGTACCAGCAACTATACCTTTATATGGGGTATGGCTGGCGAAAATCTTAATTACAAAGACATGCAGGTTGTAAAGACAACCGATTTAAAATAAAACGATATGGACAAAATGTTTTCTCTTGAGGGTAAAGTAGCCCTCGTTACTGGTGCTGCCTACGGTATAGGTTTCGCCATGGCAGAAGCCCTACATAACGCAGGTGCAAAGATTGCATTCAACTGCCGTTCGCAACATCACATGGATCAGGCTCTGGCCGACTATCGTGCCAAAGGCATCGAGGCCCACGGATATATATGCGACGTTACCAGTGAAGAGCAGGTAAAGGCAATGGTAGCCGATATCAACAAAGAGCTGGGTGTTATCGATATATTGGTTAACAACGCCGGTATCATTAAACGTATACCCATGGAAGAAATGAGCGTAGAAGATTTCCGCCAAGTAGTAGATATCGACCTGAATGCTCCGTTCATCGTTTCAAAGGCCGTAATACCGGGCATGAAGCAGAAAGGCCATGGCAAGATAATCAATATCTGCTCTATGATGTCTGAGTTGGGTCGCGAAACGGTATCGGCATACGCTGCAGCCAAGGGCGGACTAAAAATGCTTACACGTAACATCTGTTCTGAGTTTGGGCAGTACAACATACAGTGCAACGGTATAGGTCCGGGCTACATAGCTACACCACAGACAGCCCCGCTACGCGAACGGCAACCCGACGGGTCGCGCCATCCGTTCGACAGCTTTATTGTAGCCAAAACACCAGCCGCTCGCTGGGGCACGCCCGAAGACCTGATGGGGCCGGTAGTATTCCTTGCAAGCGACGCATCGAACTTTGTAAACGGACATATATTATATGTAGACGGTGGTATACTGGCCTATATAGGCAAGCAACCATAAACTACATACACATAAGGGCGGGGGTTAAACTTCCGCCCTTATGCCACGTCATAGTTCAGTAATATAGTGACGATAAAAAAATTAGACAGGTTGTTAATGGAAGAAACAAAGAAAAGATTTCAAGAGGTAAGTGCCGGCTACACCATGCTAGAAGCCATAGACGAAGCCAAGCGTTGTATGCATTGTAAAATTCCACAGTGTAAGAAAGGATGTCCCATTAGTCAGGACATTCCTGACTGGATACACGAATTGTCTATGGGTAATTTTGGCAACGCCATGCACATTATCAACGAAAAGAGCAACCTACCATCGGTCTGCGGTAGAGTATGCCCACACGAAAAACAATGCGAAGGCAACTGCGTACTAGCAAAGAAAGGCAAGGGTATACGCATAGGAAAGTTGGAACGTTTTTTGGCCGACTTTGACGGAGATATGAAACTGATACGCGAAAACCTTCTGCCCAAAACTCGGGGTAAAGTAGCCGTAATTGGATCTGGTCCAGCCGGTCTTACTATTGCAGGCGACCTTTCGCGCAAGGGATTCAACGTAGAGATATTCGAAATGGAGCCCGAGCCAGGTGGTGTTCTGATGTTTGGAATACCCGAATACAGACTACCCAAGGATATTGTGCGCCGCGAGATACACAAGATAGAAGAGCTGGGCGTTATCATCCATCGCAACACCACCATAGGCCGTACGCTTACGGTAGACGACCTATTCAGCATGGGTTACGATGCCATATTTATGGGTACCGGCACTGGCAAACCACAGAAGCTCAACATATCTGGAGGTAATCTGCCCAGTGTGCGCCAGGCTATATGGTTCTTGCGCCGGGTAAGTTTGTATAACGAAGGCAATATAGACCGTAGCGAAGTGGTAGTAAACAATGGTGACCACTGCTTTGTAATAGGTTGCGGAAATACTGCCATCGACGCTGCTCGTACTGCCATAAGAATGGGAGCTGCCAGTGTAGACATAGTATATCGCCGCACGATAAACGAGATGAAAGCCTTACGCCAGGAATACGACGAAGCAGTAGCTGAGGGGGTAACGTTCAACTGGGAGTCGAACATTGTAGAAATACACAGCGACAATGGCAAGATGACCGAGGTAGTAATTGAGACCACCAATGGCAACAGGCGTACCGAAAAGGCCAACTGCGTGATTATGGCACTTGGTTCGGCACCGGCAAGTCGTATAGTCTCTACCACCAACGGCATAGAGGTTGACGAGAAGGGCTATGTAATAACTCGCGAAATACCCTACGGCATGACCACAAGAGAAGGCGTATTTGCCGGAGGCGATGTGGTAAACCGCCCGTCGACAGTTGTACTGGCCATGCGCGATGCCAAGATGGTAGCCGACGGCATAGCCCAGTACGTAGACGCCGTAAAACTACTCAAGACCATCAAGGGCGAATAAGCAGCAGGCAAAAACCGCAATATAACACAGCCCCAGACAGCCCTTATAGTGCATCACGCTAAGAGCCACAACATTGGCAGACAAAGAGGAAATGGGGGAAAATAGACTTATTATCACCGAAAATTCGCTGATTTTCTTTGTTATTCAAAAAAATATGCGTACTTTTGCAACCCAAAAAGGTACCTATAGTTTCTGCCGCAACCATTACGGTAGGAGAAATAGGTATTGCAACACGGAGAAACAATAACAAATAAAAGATAATCATAATGAAAAGAACATTCCAGCCCCACAACCGCCGTCGCGTAAACAAGCACGGCTTCCGTGAGAGAATGGCAACCAAGAACGGTCGCCGCGTATTGGCTTCACGTCGTGCACACGGCCGCAAGAAGTTGACAGTTTCTGACGAGCACCACGGCAAATAATATTTGCCACCGGCGCTTATCCAGAGCAGAAAGGAGCAAAGACACCAGTGTCTTTGCTCCTTTCTTTGTTATAGAAGTATGCCCTTAATCTATATTTACGCCCAAAAATGATAAACCAAGAGTGGTTCTACAATTAGCCTCGACTAACTATAGAACCACTCTTAATATACATTATAATGTAATTTCTTTATGGTTTTGCTACGGCACGTACAACACATCCGTAAGGTCTGCCCACCATTAGCGTACCGCTAACACCATCAGAAGTAAACACAAGCGCATATGCATTAACGTAATCAGCAGTACTACTCATCATACTGGTCCAATACACACCTCTATCTGTATTTACTGCATCCGCAGTGGCTACTTGCGCTTTATATCCAGTAACTGGCAAGAATATGCTACGGCCGTTGGTATTACTGGTAAACGTATAACCTGTAAAGGTAGATGCATCATTGGTTACCTTAGTCTGGGTAGTACCCAAAATAAGTTCGTCTACATCTGCAGTCGAAGGCATACGGAAGCGCGAACCCCAGTTCTGTGTAGCAGCGTCGTCTTCGGCTTCGAGTTCAGTTTTACCGTCACTGCCATATTTAGTCCAACTTTTATACTTATAGTTACTACCATCGTAAGTGGTATTTTCAGTAGTTTCTGCCCATGCAAAGTACTTACCTACTTCGGTAGAGGTTGTAGCGCCTACGTTAGCATCGGCCCACAACAGTCCTGAGGCCAAGCCGAGGTCTATCATCTGGTGACCATCTATCTCTTTACTATAATCGGTATTTACCTTAAGCTTCTTGATATGGCCCTTCTCAACTGCTATATCGTTAGTTGTAGTGGTAGTTGAGGTAAGTTCGCCATTATCGCCTGTACCGCTAACTTTAACTGTAAGACCTGTATAGGTAGCGGCGGGCAAGGGCAGATAGAATACACCTGGCTGCATAGCCGTAGCACCACTATAGTTAAAGGTTACTGCTTTAGCATTTTCATCCGAGAAATCGCCAAATACGGGAGTATCTACGTTTTCGTTGTTAACTGTATTACCACCGCAAATAGCTGTGTTGGCCGTTACGGTAACGGTGCCTGTGGCTGCGGGCAAGCGGTCTATCTTTATAGCCAGCATACCACCCAAGCACTTGAATGATGCCTCTGTGCTACTCTCGGCAAAGTTTGCCATCATAGGCATATTCATACTTACGCCATTGGTAACTACATAATCAGAATTTACCTGGGTATAAGTATAGCTATCAGGCAGATTGTATACTATATCGTCATCTGAAATTTTATGATTATCATTGGCGGGATATAAAGCGCACTTAAGTTGAGTACCCTTAACCTGACCGCTAAAGGTAGCACTTGCCGCGCCGGCGCCTTCGGTCAAGTCAAAGGTAGACGTATATACCGTAGTGCCAGTCTCTGAGGATACAGTAAGTTTATCGCCCGACTGCCAATAACCTGCGCCTGCATTATTATAAGCCATACGCGATGAGGCCTGAGTGGCGGTAATAATAACGGTTTTACCCTCGCTGGGAGTTTCGGGCTGATACTGGTCGTCGCTCGAACAAGCTGTAGCCATAGTCATTACCACAGAAAACAGCATTGCCGACTGCAATGCATTTTTGATAGTTGATTTTTTCATTATTCGATTATTATGTGTAAAAGTTTAAATTCTATTAGAAAATACAAAATTTTGAATATTTACCTTAACAACCATAGCTTTCGCCACATTTTAATTTTTATTGAGGTAGAAAAATGTGTATTTGCTTTCGATTGTCGAAAATAATGCGTTATTTTGTATTCAATTGAAAACTAAAACGTGAATAAACATGTACGGTAAAATCAAAGAACAACTCTGCGCCACATTGGAAAATCTAAAGAGCGCAGGCCTTTACAAGGAAGAGCGTATTATTGAAAGCCCACAGGGCGCAGCTATCCAGGTGAAAGGCAAAGAAGTACTTAACTTTTGTGCCAACAACTATCTGGGCTTGGCCAACAATGCCCGACTGATAGAGGGTGCCAAGCGCATGATGGACCGCCGCGGCTTCGGCATGTCGTCGGTTCGGTTTATCTGCGGTACTCAAGACAGCCACAAAGAGCTGGAGGCTGCTATCAGCGAGTATTTCCAGACAGAAGACACTATACTGTATGCCGCCTGCTTTGATGCTAACGGTGGTTTGTTTGGGTCGTTCCTTACTGAGGAAGATGCCATTATCTCTGACGCGCTGAACCATGCGTCGATTATCGATGGTGTACGTCTGTGCAAGGCCAAGCGCTACCGCTACGCCAATGCCGACATGGCCGAACTGGAGAAATGTCTGCAAGAGGCACAAGCCCAGCGCTTCCGCATAATCTGTACCGACGGTGTATTCTCGATGGACGGCAACGTAGCTCCGATAGACAAAATTTGCGACTTGGCCGAGAAATACGACGCTCTGGTAATGGTAGACGAGTCGCACTCTGCTGGCGTGGTTGGCGCTACTGGTCACGGCGTGAGCGAACTGTGTGGCACCTACGGCCGTGTAGATATCTACACCGGCACACTGGGCAAATCGTTTGGTGGAGCATTGGGTGGATTTACCACAGGTCGTAAAGAGATAATTGAGATACTGCGCCAGAGCAGTCGCCCATACCTATTCTCTAACTCACTTGCCCCCTCTATAATAGGTGCAAGCCTCGAGGTATTCAAGATGCTCAAGGAAGACAACTCTATACACGACCGATTGGTAGAGAATGTTAACTACTTCCGCGACAAGATGATGGCTGCCGGATTTGACATCAAGCCTACCCAGAGTGCTATCTGCGCTGTAATGCTCTACGATGCGCCGCTCTCTCAGCGCTACGCCAACCGCCTACTGGAAGAGGGTATCTATGTTACAGGTTTCTACTACCCGGTAGTTCCCAAGGGCGAGGCTCGCATACGCGTACAGCTCTCGGCAGCACATACCCGCGAACAGCTTGACAAGTGTATCAATGCCTTCGTCAAGGTAGGTAAAGAACTGGGAGTACTGAAGTAAGACAATACTTATAAATGGGTAACCATTGTAGAGGGGAAAAGCCATATTGCTATATACTCAACAATGGAATAGACACAAAAAGGGCACGTTTCGCAACGTGCCCTTTTTTCCTTAAACATCATGAATTAATTCTATTTACATTTTGTAGTCAATCATTGCATTGTGGCTAAAGAATAACGATTGGCCTTCATCTTTCTTTCGCAGAATCGCTCACACTGGGCACAGATATCATATCCCAACATTGCTCCCAGTATAAAGTCTTCTTCTGGCGACAGTTCAGATAGAGGTTTGGTAACAATCAGGCGGATGGCATCAAGACATTCACGTCTACCGAAATACAGATTCAGTCTGTCGTTACCAATAGGTTGCAGAATATACTCTATTCCTTGGTGCTGCAGTCGCTCAAGCGCATAGTCCTTATACTTCTTGTTAAAGGTAAAGAGCACCATACGGCGCACCCCCTTACGGTACTCGTATATATGATTAGACAGAACTTTCAGATCTACAGGCATAGCTATTCTGCTTTACATATTCTATATTAGAGCGAAGGCTTCAGGGCATCAACCCAAGCACTTACACGACATTCGGTCTTATCGTCTTCGTTTACATCGTCGAGTGCCAAACCTACAAAGCTTCCGTCAACTACGGCCTCGCTATCGTCAAAGTTATATCCATCGGTAGACACGCTGCCTACTACGCTGGCTCCAGCCTCAACAGCGGCATCGTATAGTTCTTTCATACCTCCGCAGAAGGTGTCGCAATAGCTCTCGCAGTCGCCGCAACCAAACAGGGCCACGGTTTTGCCTGAAAGATTGGCAGCCTTGAGGGTCTTTACACCGTCGTACCAGTCGTCTTGCAATTCGCCTGCGCCCCATGTAGAGGTACCCAGTATCAAGTTTTCGTTGTTATTTATTACTTCGGCAGTAAGCTGCTGCACGTCGATAGCTTCAACACCAAGCTTGCCGGCTATATTCTCGGCTATGCTCTGACAAGTTCCGGTAGAGGAACCATAGATTACGATAGTACTTTTCATTATATTTACTTTTTGGGTTCTTGTTTACTCTTTTTATTATGGCCGCATACCGCCGTTGGGCAGTTGTATAACCACAGTGCAAAGTTACGCATAGCCATACACCGCTGCAATACCCAAAAATGATGTTTTTAGTACTACCTAAATTAGGGTAGATCTATAATTAGGACAAAGCTAATTTATAGAACCACCCTATATTGTTTTACAAAAAAAACGATTAGATTATATGTTGAAACAGATAGTCGAAAGCCGCGAACTCAGGCTGTTCGCCTTGGGCTAATGGTGCCTTCATCCAGCATAGTGGGGCGTTATGATACATTGATGCCACAAGCGAGAAGGTACTGGGCGCACCTATCAAGTAATTACAATGCGACAGCAGACAAAGGTCTTGCCCCGGATTGCCTGCGGGGAACGATATGCCTATGCCGGGCAAACTATCTATATACTTCTGGCGGTCTAAAGCCGGGTCGTTGCCACAGATAAATACATGTACCCTACCCTTATGGGTGGCAACAAAGCTACGAATATAGTTGATATACACCTCATCGCTAAAGTAATAGCGGCCTCCCTGCCATGTACAGTAGTCGCCCCGGCGTATATGCACGCCTAACAGCACATCGCCCTTACCTGTCTCTGCATCTATTACACGCTGTACATGAGTCTCTATAGATGGGTCAAAGGCAAAGAGGTGCAGTATTTCGCTTTTGTATTTTAAGAACAAGTCGTAATATCTTACCTGCCACCCTTCTACCAGCAACCACTGGCGCGAATCTAGCAGTTGCTGCGCCTGAGGGTTGCTCTCAGGGCTATCGAATGTAGCCACGGGCAGAAGCCCCAACTTGGCTGCCGCCTTAGCCAGTACATACATCAGTGCATTATGATACGGTGTATGGCATATATGGAAGTACTGATATTTATAGGCAAACCGCATTGATACCGAACGGCGTCCATGCTCGCGAGCCCAGGCATATACGTGGCCATACTGCAATATATTGTTACACAGTCGGCCCTTGTCTCTTACAAACAGCATAATCTCTATTTTATGATTAAGGTATAAGCTTATCGCCCGTCATACGGTCCATGTACGACTGGATAATGGCTCTACACTCGCGTTCCATCTTATCCTGCACAGCCACATGGCCCACCTCGTTGGTACGCATCAGATAGTCGTCTATACGATACATGCCCGTAACGCGCTGTCCGTCAAACTGCATTACATAGCCATACTTGCAGTACTGGTATACGCCGTTAAGGTAATTTATGGCCCAAGTTTCGCTGGCGGGAGTATTAAACAGGTCGATACCAAAGCCTACATAAGGTTCGTCGTAGCCTAGATAACCCAACATGGTAGGCATAATATCTATCTGCTGAGCAATGGCATCGCGCATACCCGGCTTGATATCGCCCGAGGGGTCGTAGATGATGATGGGCGAGCAGAAACCGCCTATATCAGACGAGAATTCGGCATGGTCGCTCAGATTGGTATGGTCTGACGTGATTACAAATATAGTATTCTTAAACCACGGCTGCTTGCGCGAAGTGTCGAAGAAGCGGCGCAGCGCATTGTCGGTATACCGTATACACTTGTGTATAATTATACCCTCTTCGGGATACTTGCTCTTGTACTTATCGGGTATCTGATAGGGATGATGACTGGATGCTGTGAATACAGCCGTAACAAAGGGCTCTTTGAACTCGGTCATCTTGGTAGAATAATACTGCAAGAAGGGTTCGTCCCAAATGGCCCAATAGCCGTCGAAATCGTTATCGCCACCATAACGCTTGTCTTTATTAAAGTCTTCTCTACCAAAGTATCCCTTAAACCCAGTAGCGTTACTAAAGCCGTTGAACCCCATGCTGCCCGTGCGTGCGCCGTGGAAGAAAGCCGAATAATAGCCTTTCTTGCCTAAATAGCCAGCCAGGCCACTCAGGCGGTTAAGCGACTGCGGAGTAAGTATGTAGGGCTTGATAAACATAGGTACACTAGACAGGATAGAAGGCATACCATCTATACTCTTGCGACCGTTGCAGTAAGAGTAACGAAAGGTGGCGCTATGCTGAACCAGCGAGTCAACAAAGGGCGTATAGCCCTTGTACGAAGGCCCCAGTGCGGTACTTGCCAGCGAACCTATATATTCGCGGCCAAAACTCTCTATAATAATTACCACTACATTCTTACGGTGCTTCATACCCTTATGCGTGGGCACGTGCAGAGGCGAGTAGATAGAGTCTAGTTCTTGCTTATTGGTATAATAACCGGGGTCTGAAAATACCGCCTTGCCATAAGTGCGGATAATAGAGAATGGGGTATTGAGCACCAGCGCTACCTCGGTAGGCCGATAGGTATACTCGTTGGCATTGCCCAAGGCCACGGGGCGAATATCTCTATGGCGCCATCCGCCAATGGGAGCCGTAACCACCAACACCACGGTTAGTATTGCTGCCACTCGGCACACCATATGCTTGCCCGCGCGCCACGCTCTAAAGGCTATAAAAGCAGCATAGAGGGCAAATATATAGTTATACCAGTGGTTAAGCAGTCCGCCACGGATACCACTCACGCAGAGCACACCCGAGAAGACAAAGGTAAGCGTCATTACGGCATAATATCGTATCTTGTTAACCTGCTTGCGGTCTATACGTGGCGTAAAGTAGAGTCGCCATAGGCCGTATATCATAACCGCACCAAGCAGTACCAGATACCAGTGGCGCAACAGTTCTACACCCAAGATAGACGCTACATTATCTTCGCCACCAAACTCGGTAAATACGCTGATAGATGTACGCCTAAGGGTATAACGGAAGTATACCGAGTCGGCCAGGTTAACCACAATGGCCAAGGCATTGATTACCACAAATACCCACTTGCACAAGCACTGCCACAGGGGCGTTTCCTTCCAGTGCAGAGGCAACATAATTAGCAGTATATACAGGGCATTGGTGTACATAATGCCCGGCGTATCGAATACTACGCCGCCCCACAGCAAGCGGGGAAGATGTCCCTCGGCCACGCTGGGCGCAAAGTAGCTATAATTTTCAAGCAGATATTCTACACGTGAAATGGTATAGGCCAAGTATACCAGTATAAAATTGAACGACAGGGCCATAAAGGGCGCAAACGTCGAACGCTCCAAATGGAGCGATTTAAGCCGTGACAACATATTTATAAATAAATAATACTGCGTGCAAAATTAGAAAAAAGATGGCATGTAGAGAAACAAATGGTGTAAAAAAGCCTAAACCGCCCACGCCGCTCGCAGTTATAGGCAGAGCCAAGATGTAGGTATTTAGGAATATTGCGCATGGATTGTAATAAGATTAGCTATGGTTATTCGTATCACAGCGCAACACATTTTTGATTGCTGACGGCCGACGGCAATACTGTCTACGGCCGTAGGCACATCTGTTCACGGCCGCAAACCAACCAGCCCACGGCCGTGGGCAATCAACAAACCAATACCCTGGCGGCAACAACTACCCGTGCAAAGGCTAAGAACTATAAAAAAACAAATGGACCAGACTTCACAGCCCAGCCCATTCTTAATGGATTTTAAAAAAATCTAACTTAATAGGATTTCATAATCTTAGACACTATATTACGGCAGGTTATAGACTTACCGTAAAATAGCCTGTGTAGAGGTAATCGTCCTCTATGTAAGAGCAGATACCCCAAATGCGAGAACCATCGTTCTTGATGATTTCTACATCTACATCAAAGGTTCGCTTTGAACCCATGTTGTATATAAACTGGCCTGTGCCCTTCTTGCCAACACTGGTATCGCCGGTCCAAGAACAGCTCATTTCGTACCATCCGTAGTAGTCCCACTTAGCCTGGGTTGTACCATCGGTGGTATTGCAAGAGTATGTACCCCAACTGTAACTATCGCGACCATTCCAGTCGAACACATTAGAGGTAAGGGCCATAATGTCGTCTTTCTCGCTATCGCTGAAAGGTATAGTGGTAGTACTTACGGTTACATTGATTACCTTCTGCAGACCCATGATATCGGTAATGGTACAGGTAGTTTCGCCGGCAGCCACACCACGTAGGGTGATAACCTCGTCGGTAACATTGTATACACGAGCCACATTCTCATCGGCCACGGTAACGGTGTATGAGCCGTTGCCGCCCAGCATGTTAATCTTGCCATAGCCATCGGTATGGCCAAGCTTCATACCTATATTCAGATTCTCGGTATCTACTATCAGCTGGAAGTACATAGACTTAACCACAATACGCTTGTAGTTACCATCGGCATCAGACAATACCAAACCGGTAAGTCCCTTCTTGGCAGAGCTAACCGTTACGGTAGTGCCCAGGATAGTAGCCGAAGCCACATCAGAGTTTTCGCATATTACCTTATAGTCGCCGCCGCCCTCAAGGATATTGAATGTAGCGGTCTCGCCAACACCTACCTTAACGGTATCCATATCGCACTTTAACTCGCTCTTGGCTGTGGGCGTAGGATCTGGCGTGGGATCGTCATCGTCGCCGCACGAGGCCATGCCCATAGTAAGGGCAACGGCCATCATAGCGGTATAAATATATTTTGCTTTCATTGTTGTAATTGTAAAAAGGTTTTTAATAATTACCAGTCTTTAGCATAGCTGCCTACCTGTACTGTTTCTTCGCCATAGAAAGGAATGGTGATATTGTTGAAACGGCTCACCTTACCATTACTTGGGTTGAGCGAGAATATCATGGTACCACCATAACCATCGGTTACAATGCGCTGGGCTGTGCTCTGAGAGATAATGCTACCACGGGCGAACTCTGAAGAGGCTTGTATCATACCGCTCTTGGGCAGACCGGGATAGCTATTAGAAAGGTCGGAGTAGCGACCGTAGTCTTGTATGGCCTGAGTGATAAAGTCGCCGGGCTGCATTTCTTCTACCGCACTGGCTGAGTAAGTGCCGCTGTAAGCATAAGCTTGGATAAGCGTGTTAGGCATAATCTTACGCAACTCGTAGCACAGACGCGAGAAGTTATTGTAGGTAGTAAAACCGGGATAGTCGCCACGGCTACAATACTCATCGTCGAAGAATACACCATCCAACTGATAAGCCTCGAGCTTGGCCTTGAGTTCGCGGGCAAAGCTACGGCAAGCCTCATCGTTAAGGTGAGTGCTACAAGCACGGTCGTGGTTACACAGAATGCCCAGGATTACCTTGATACCCTTCTGCTGCAGAGGTACAAGATACTTCTGGCGGTTATCAAGCAGGTGTTGCACGTTCTCGTTGTTATAGTTGTACACCTCGCCTGTTTCGGCATTATAATTGATGTTACCCGAGAAGAGAATTACCTGGTCGATAACCAGCTTGCCAGAGTCTTTCAGTCGGTAGCAGAGGTTGTGTAGGGGGTTAGCATCGTTAACCTCCATACAACTAACTACTATCTGGTTAGAGTTGGCCTTGTGGCAGTTAGGCATACGGGTGATATCCTGTACCAAGAATACAAATTGGCCTTTCTCTACCGATGCTTCGGCAAGCGAGTTGCCCTTTACGGCCAATGGTATGGCGTAAGTGCCAAGGTCTTCCAGGCTCTCGTCGGTCTTGTAGCTTACCTTAACGGCCGACGATTTAGCCTCGCCAGCTGCTACAGTGGCAGTACCCTCTATGGTAACCAGATTGGCAGGCATAGCCTTGTAATCGGTACCGTGGGCAAGATTATACTTGTTGAGCGCAGTCTCGTCGTAGACTACCGCAAATTCGGTTGCCTTGGTTTGAGTCTGTGTAAGGTTTACATAGAACTCGGTAGACCCCTGCTCGTTGAAGAGCAGTGAGTCTGTATTGGTCATTCCGTACTGGTCAGAGAGGAATACAAGGCTCTTCTCTATCGGAGTGTACGGCGTTTCATCAACCTGTTGGACAGTAATGCTATCTTCGCATGAAGCCAAAGCTCCGGCAGCGATTACCGCCAATGCGAATGTCTTTATTTTATTGATATTCATAATAATCTGTGTGTTATTAAGTTCTTGTTTGTCCATTAATGGTTATTACTCTGGCAGAGATACGTTTCTCCATGAAAGTGCTTCGGCAGCATAGGCATCGTTGCCGTGGCCAGTAGCGTCAACCACCTTATAAGCACTGGTGTTGTCGTCCATCTTCCAATAGCCTATCAAACCGGGAGTTTCGGGGTCTACAGTAAAGAAGTGAGCGGCAATCTCTTCTTGAGTACGCACTACATTCCATACACGAACCTCTGACATATCGCCCTCGAACCAGCGGTTGTTGTCGTACGACTTACCGATAAGGAAGTCGCGGTCGGAACCATTACCCTGGATGTTTACTCTGCTTAGGTTGTGAGTGCCTTCGCTCTGCAAACGACCGTTAACATAGATTTTGTATTCGCGGGTATCGCAATCTAGAGTAAGTGCCACGTGCTGCCATGCCTTGGTAGCCAGACCTTTGTTAGAGTCAGAAGCGGGGAAGTTACCATTGCTGGTAGCTATCTGTATCTGGTTGTCAGGATATCCAGCGTCGCCAATACGCATCAAGAAGCTACCCTCGATACCCATAACGGTAGAGATAAGCTTGCCAAACTCGCGGGGATAAAGAAGAGCCTCCATAGTAATCTGACTCATATTGTTAACCTGACTCTTGTCGGCCCACTGTACTGTAAGATAGTTACGACTCATATTGGTAACCACATTGATAAGTGCACCGGCACGGAACACAAAGTAGAAACGTGAAGCAGAACTTACCAGTGGAATATCGGTTGTAGAAACCTCTACAGGCAGTACGTATACCTGTTCGCGGTCAAGGTTGCCCAAACCGGTAAACTCGAATGTAGCATCGGTACTCTTTACACTACCGGCATCTACAGTTACCTTACCATTGGCCACATTATAATATTCTGTGGGCAGCAGTTGGGCATTGGCAGCATACGCTTTATTATAGGTGCTTACTAGAGTTGGTGCTACAGAGAACGTGGCCGTAATGGTTTTCTCGGCAGGGCGTGGCATAGTGATGTTCAGCGTTTTTACCACATCAGCGTCGCCCTTGATGATAGTTTCGGCTCTCATCTCGGTAGAGTTGATAGAAGCCTTGTTGGCAAACGATTCTTCATCATTGTCCTGACAAGAGGCCAAAGCAAGAACTGCCAGCATCATCGGGATATATTTGAAAATCTTTTTCATTGCTGTTTAGTTTTTAACATTAGGATTAATGATAGAGATGGCTTTACGCACATTGGGATAAGTAAATGACGAATGGTAGTAATCGTTACTAATATTGGTGATACCTATTCCGGCTACGGTAAAGTCTGCGTAGGCAGAAGCAGCCCAGTAAGCCGCCCCAAGAATGGCCACCTGACTACCCGTCCAGTATCCGGTGCTGGTATCAGATGTATCGAGCGAAGGAGTAGTTACCAAAGCCACAAAGCGGTCGGCAGGTACACCCTCGGCAAGAGCCTTCTGTGCCAGATAGGTAAGTTCTGAAGCAGAAGTAGCACTCTCTGCTGGCAGTACCAGATACTTAGCCTTAGAGAATATGCTGGTATTAAGTACATTCTGTGGTTTACCCATCAGTATAAGTTCTTTGTCGGCATGGCGGGTAGCCCAGTCGTCGGCTATACCTATAAAGTCGTTCTCCCATCCTATGAACTCAGCCTTTTCGGTTTCGTCCATATAGATTTTCAGTTTACCGTTGTATGCCATTACTACACCGTCGTAGTTGTATTTCTCTACAAGGTCTAGCTTGGCCTTAACGCTATCTACCAGATAGTTGTTAAACTGGGGAAAGGTCTTAGTAGCATCTTCGTTGGCAGCATCAAAGTCTTGCTTATCGGCATCATACTGCACCTTGAGGTCTTCAAAACTAATTTCGAAAAGCACCTTGGTACCCTTCTTGCTACGAATTTCTGAGATTTCGCTTAGTTCGAATGCTTCCAGATTATCGGGGTGAGTAAGTACTACATAGTCTAAGCTATCAGGTACGGCATGTATATGTTGGCCCTGAGAATTAGGCGTCTTGTGACTGTTGTCAAACCATCCCATAGCCACCTTGTGAGCGCCCTTCTTATAAGCTCTCAGATTGGTGAGATAGCTCTCGTAAAGACCGGGGTTCTGGTTGTCTACACCTGGATTATTGATGTCGATAGGCTCTACATCGGTATCGCAGCTTGCCACAAAGGCAGACAGGGCGACTATTGCCATAGACATTCTTACATATTTAAATATATTTTTCATAATAGTCTGTATTGTCTTTGAATGTTTTATTTAGCCCACCATACATCGGTTGCCATATTGTCTGGACCACCCAGCAGAGATACAGCGCCTACGTAATTTTCGGCATTGTTGAGTCTTTCTTCTTGGGGATAAGCCAAACGACGCGCACCGCGAGCCGTGCTAACTACGCCACCACTATTGTTAACTACTACAGGCATAAGTTTAGGATAGCCTGTGCGGCGGTATTCTGCCCAAGCCTCGAGTCCTAGAGGGAAATTGGCCAACCACTTCTGCGTAATGATACGCTCTAGGCTGGTTTCAAAGTCACCGTCTTGCCAAGCGATGGTTATCTGTGATGTTGCACCTGAATAAGAGTTCTGCTCAGCTGGATCTTGATAGGCCGAGGGCATGCTTGTGTTATCTGATAGATAAGCAGCAGCACCGCTGGCACCCCACTGGGCAAACGACAGAGCTACACCCGACTCATAGAAGTCTTTGGCTGTGCCGCCCATGTTCCATCCGCGCAGTGCTCCTTCGGCTTTGAGGAATGCAACTTCGGCTGCGTTCATCCACATCATCTTGCTATCGGTAGACACAATGTAGTTACTGTAAGCATGGGCAATAGCTCCGTCGGGGATAGCTATACCTGTACGCAGACCGTAATAACCATTGTCTACCAGTCCGCTAAAGGTAGTCTTGGTAAACATCTTCTCACGACGAGGGTCGTTATAACCATTCATGTAGGCTGTAATGTCAGCGCCTACGCGAGAGTCACCACCGTTGTATTCGTACATGATAATTTCGAAGGGGTTGGTAGATACCAGCGTAATTTCGGCATTATCATCATTAGAAGTCATGGTGCCTACCTCGTGGTTAACGGCTTCTTCTGCCATCTGCTGTGCCTTGGCTGGCGACACCTTAGATATACGCATAGCCATACGCAGTTTGAGCGAGTTGGCATACTTTATCCACTTCTCTACCTTACCGCTGTATACACGGTCGGCCTTTTCGCTGAAGTCGGCAGTACGATTATTGGTAAGAACTTCGATAGCAGCATTAAGTTGTTCGAACATAAGGTTGTAAACCTCTTCTTGGCTATCGTAGGCAGCAGTAATCTGGCCGTCTTTACCTACTTGAGAATAAGGAATTGGACCATATGTATCGGTAATACGCTGAATACCCGAAACCTTGATAATATCGGCTACGGCATTAGGCACTGGTTCATCGGTAGCATTGGCTACTTCGCCGCTGTAGATAAATAGCTTGGGAATAATATCCTTAAACAACACACGGCTCCAGCCGTTCTCTGGACTATACTGACCAAAGTTCTTTCCGGCGAAACCTGAGTTAGAGTCTGAGATATAACCACTGTACGAGCCGCCCAGCAAACACTCGGTAAACTGATTGGTGTTTACATCGGTAGGAATAACCCAGCTTTCCAGATTCAGCATAGCCGAACGCATGGCATAGGCGTCGCGCTGGGTATCGTCTTTAGTAACGCCATTGGGATTGCGGTTGAAGCTCTCGTAATCGTTGGTACAGTTAGAGAAGCTAAGGCATACACCGGCAGCCACCGCAGTCATTATAATATTTTTAAACTGTCTCATAGTTACTCTTAGAATTTGAGTTTGATATTGAAGCCAAGGTTGCGAGTACTTGGTGTCATAAATTTGTCGATACCCTGGTAGTAGTTACCCGTGGTAGCAGTTGTCTCGGGGTCGAATGGTGCCTTGCAGTAGAACATCAACAGGTTGCGACCAACGAGCGATACGCTCAAGTCGCCGATACCAAAGAATACGTTCTTCTTAAAGGTATAGCCAAAGCTGGCTTCCTGCAGACGTATATTGGTGGCACTGTATGTATAGAACTGTGGTATACCATCTGCAGCACCGATAGTGCTGTACCAGGTTTCTGGGTATACACGGTCTTCACCGTTAACAAGTACATAGCCTAGATCGCGAGCATCAGCTGTGGTCTTAGATACACCGTAAGCATCGAGAGCTGCCTGAGTGGCCGAATATACTATACCACCAAAGCGTGCTGCTACCATGAAGCCCAAACGGAAGCCTTTATAACCAAAGTCGTTGCGCCAAGCCATATTGCACTTGGGGAATACGCTACCCAGCTTGATATCGCCTACGTTGTTATCTTTATATACTTTACCGTTCTCGTCTACATATACACGACCTTCGCTATCGCGCATAACGTCGACCAGTGAATACAGGTCGCCCAGCGTTCCGCCTTCTTTCAGCAAAAAGTGTGCCGAGCCCATACCCAGCAAGTCTAGACGGTCTTTGTTGATAACTGCTCCAGTCTCTGGGTGAACGTAGTTGCGTACCAGTTCGTTTATCTTGTTCTTATTGGCACTGAAAGTATAGTTAGAAGACCATGTAAAGTCGCCCCAACGGTTCTCGTAACCCAAAGCCAGCTCTATACCGTTGTTAGATACGCTACCTGTTTGGATATACATAGTGCTGTAACCTGATGACACTGATATATCGGGGTTGAAGGTCTGATTATAAGTCTTGGTCCAATAGAGAGTAAGGTCTAAGCTGAAGTGCTTGAATAGACGTGTTTGCAAACCAAATTCCCATGAGTCGGTAGTCTCTGGCTTAAGGTTATACATAGGATAGATAGTCTGACTCTTCCACTGACGGGTAGACGAATCCCACTCGTACACTGGGTTGGCGTACCAGCGTGGGAAAGGAATACCTACCGATGCAAACGAACCGCGCACCTTAAGGTAATCTATCTGGCTGGGCAACTTAAGGGTCTGCGAAACTATCCACGAAGCACCGATAGAGGGATAGAAGAACGATGACTTGTTAGACTTAGGTCCGGCAAGCATTGAAGGCCAGTCGTTACGACCCGTAAGAGTAATGTAATACTGACTGTTCCAACCTATTTCGGCACTTACAAAGAGAGACTTGGTCTGGTCGTGATAACCACCGGGCTGACGTGCTTCGCGGTTGGGGTCTACCTGATACTCATTGAATACATTAGGTATAAGGTTTTCGCTTATAGGACCGTCGATACCCGTAGAATTTTGCTTAACGTCAGAGATAATGGCACCCAAGTTGGCATTTACCGATAGGCGGTCGTTAAGGAATCGCTTGTCGAAGGTAAGCATCACGTCGCCGTAGGTCTGCTTGTCTTCTGTCTTAATGAGCGAGTACTGACCGTTGGTACCGGCAAGTGTAGTGTTGGTAGAAGCGTAGTACTTCTTCTCGAATGTATTATTAGAGTTGTCTACACGTATACGGGCTGCAAGGCTCAACCAATCGGTAAACTTATAGGTGGCACCCAGATTGAGCATATAGCGATACTTGCGGTTGGTACGCACGTTGCGGTAGTTAATCCAGTATGGGTTCTGACCTACAAATTCAGAGATAAGGTCGTTCCAGTTCTGAACGTAGATATTACGCTGAGTATCCCAACGCTCAAACATGGCCATATCTTCATAGTCGTTGCCGCGTGGATAGAGGTATGCACATACCAGTGGGTTGGCATACACACCCTGGTTGGTCATGTTGCGGTCGTTCTGGATAATATAGCTTGCACCGGCATCAATGGTAAGCTTATCGTTGAGTAGCTTTGCTGTATTGCGTATGGTGAAGTTGTAGCGGTTATACTCGTTGTTAGGGATAATACCACCCGAGTTGAGTGCGCTGGCCGATACATAAGTCTGATTCTTCTCTGTACCAGTAGACAGGGTGAACGACTCTGTAGTAACTACACCCGTCTTGAGATAATTGCTTACGGGGTCGTAACCGCGATAGTTGGTTTCGTTAAGTTTGGCTCCCCAGCTGTAAGAGTCAGAACCTGAGTCGCGCAGGGTACTGCCTGTGCCATACGAGTTCTGGAATTCGGGAGTACGGAAAGCCGTTGAGAACTCGGTAGTCTGACTTACTGTAACCTCGGTTTTGCCTTCCTTACCTTTCTTGGTGGTGATAACAATGGCACCGTTAGAGGCGCGGTTTCCATAGAGGGCGGCTGCGGCAGCACCGGTAAGTACCGACATGCTCTCAATATCCTCGGGGTTGATATCGGCTATGGCCTCGGTAGTACCGTTAGAACCGAAACCAGAATCGCCATCGTTGCCAAGGTTGAACATTGGTATACCGTCAATCACATAGAGCACATTGCTCGACTGCTCTATCGAACGGGTACCACGCATCACTACTTTAGATGCGCCACCGGCACCCGACGAACTGGCGTTGATATTCACACCGGCTACCTTACCATTGAGCGAGTTAATAAAGTTGGCATCTTTGTTGGCCAGCAACGATTCGCCACTTACCTGCTGTACATTGTAGCTAAGGGCTTTCTCTGAGCGCTTGATACCAAGGGCGGTAACCACCACTTCGTTCAGCTCTTTAGCTCCCGACGACATGGTTACTACATAGTTGTCTTTTCCGGTAACGTGCAGGGTCTTGTCAGCATAGCCTATATAGGTTATCTCTAGCTCTGCCCCTTCGGCAGTATTCAGCGTAAAGTTTCCGTCAACATCAGAGATTACGGCGTTCTGTGTGCCTTTCTCCTTAATAGTGGCACCTATGATTGGTTCGCCGTTTTCGTCGTTTATTGTTCCGGTCACCTTCTTTCGTGGATTGGCTGCCTTGGCGGCAGCAACAGACTTTCCCACCTTCTGCGACACCACAATGTTCTTGCCCTTAATTTCGTAAGATACATTCTGGCCGTGCAGTATCTGCTCAACAGCCTGCTTGACATCCTTTGCATTCACGCTGACTACCTTTTCGGTATTTACATCAGCCGATTCGAACACAAACGAATATCCACTCTTCTGTCTCAACTCTGTCATGGCCTTCTTCACGGTAACGCCCTTGAGCTGCATTTGCAGACTCTGCGCCACGGATCCGAGATTTACACACAACAGAAGTGCGCCTACCAAGAGGCTCTTCTTTCTGATATTCATTGCTGTATTAAATTAGATAAATGTTTTTTAAGTTTACTGTTTTTAAGATTTCGTCCCCCTATGGGGTGCAGTGGCTCTCTCCCTGGCCTTGATGGCCATTGGGAGAAGAGACTGCCTCTGTGAGATTGTTTTGGTTTTTGTTTCTGTCTATTAGTAAGTTATTAAATCGTTGGTTTATGGTTATTTGTATTATGTTTTGATTCTTGGTTATAATGATTTAGTTATTATCTATATAAGGTGTAGATTTTTCCGTTGGTTTTGTAATGTATGCGGCCCGTTGCCGATAGGGCATCAAGCACTTGCCGTAGCGACTGTTCGTCGCGATTAAACGTACCGTAGAAGCACAGATTGCCCAGACGCTTATCGGCCAGCACTATACGCTGACGATAGCTACGCGATAGCACGGTGGTAATATCGCTCAAGCGAGCGTTACTAAACATTAGTATGCCGCGCGTCCACTGGCGTGTATTTTGGGCTTGACAACTTTCTATTACCATGCTGCTGGTATTCTTTTCAAACACGGCTCGCTCGTTAGGCTGCAAGCGATACTCGCGGTGGGCATCGTCGCTTAAGCATCCTAAAGCTACGCTGCCCTCGGCCAGACTTACCACGGCATCAGAGTCTTCTGGATAGTCACGAAAATCGAACTTAGTTCCTAGCACTCTTACCTTAAGAGCTCCCGATAACACATGGAAAGGCAGCTGCTCGTTATGCGCCACTTCAAAATAGCCCTCGCCTACCAGGCGTACATTACGGTTGGTTACACCAAAGCCTTGTGAATAGGTGATATGCGAACCGGCATTGAGCCATACCTGCGTACCATCGGGCAGTGCCATACGGGTAGTAGACCCCAGCGGAGCCTCTACCGTAATATCTGCAAAGCGCGATTCCAACTTGTGTTGACCACCTATATAGAATACCCACGAGAATACACCTACCAGCACCAGTAACACAGCTGCATAGCGCATCATACGAACTACCCTGCGGTTCTTGCGGGCACGGCGGTGAGCCTCAACCCTATCCATAAACTGGCGGTAAGCCTTTTCTTTATCAAAGCGGGCCAACTGGTGCATATCGGGTATAGACATCCAGATGGTGCGTAACTGGCGAAACATACGACCATTGGTCTGACTTGAGTCACGCCACGATTCAACTTGAGCCTCATCATCTGTGCTCAAATTTCCGCAGAAATAATCTACCAGCAGGTCGTAAATATGTTCGTCTTGCATACGTCCGCAATTTGATTTATATCAATAAGACGAAAAAAAACAATTATGGGGTAGTCTAAAATGCAACTTTTTTCAAAAAAAGTAAAATTTCGATAATTTTCGGGGTAAGTAACGGTGAATTGAAAGAACATAGTAGTTGACGTGTCGTCAACATCTCGTTAACTACCATAAGGGTGCAGGGGCACTGCACCTACTAATGGATATGCACTAAAACTTTTTCGTGCCTGCAAAAACGGGGTAATAACAATTTGTAAGCACACATCATTGTGCGTTTTAGAAGTTTAACAAATTAGAGAGTCGTATAGCTAACAAATGTTATAGCAATGACTATTTCTGCCCGATTCTGCGTTACGAAACACGCAGAACATTTGGCCGTTCTCGGGGCTAATCCAGCAAAAATTTCGTGGTTTACCGGTTTCCCGATAGTTAAAACTATGGTACAAGCCAAGATTTTTGTCCCACAAATGATAATATTTGGCAAAAACAGCGATAATTTTGTGCGTTTCCGAGAGAAATTTCGCGTCGCTATAGATGGTCATTTTTTGTGCTAAAAACCAACTTCAGCTCGCTAAAGGATAACTCTACTGTTGTAAAGTTAATCTTTAGCCCAGAAAAAGAGGCACTATAAATAGCATATTTGCCACCAAACGGATTTTTGCGAGCAAATATACGTGTAACATAGCGCATGGATTTAGCAATGTTTAACGGTTACATTTTGAAAGGTGTAGGTTAGTATACAGATTGTTATCGGCCACAAATTTGCACGAGGCCATCTTTTTTTAACCATGATAGTCATAGATGCCGGCATAGCGATAACAACGGTAATGCCATTAAAACTTGACATAGGGGCGTAGCCTATCTATATCGTCGGAGGAGAACTCGCGCAGCAAGCGCAGTTGGTCAAGGCTGGTAAGCGAGCCCTTGAGCCGGCGATAGTCACAGATGGCTCGGGCCTGGAGATAATTGATATAGGGATGGTGTTTAAGTTGGTTAAGCGAAAGCTTATTAATATCAAGTGGATTAATATGTGCCGCATCAACCGTGAAGAACGGCAGTGCCTCTTCGGGGAAGTCGTCGATCTCTAGTAGCTGCTTCACGTTGGCATATCCACCCAGTCGCTGTCTATATGCCACTATCCGGCGGGCGTAATAAGTCCCAATGCCCGGCACACGGCGCAGCAGCGCAGTATCGGCAAGATTTAGCGCCACATGTTCTGTATTCTTAAGTTTTACAGGGTATCGCAGCGTGTCGGCAGATGCTTTGGTGCGTTCTTCTGTTACGCCATACACTTCGGAAGCCGGCAGATAGTCGGCAGAAATATGTATGTAAGGTTCTAACTCACGATACTGCTTGGCGGTAAGACCATAAAGGCGGGCAAAATCAGAAGGGCGACGATACACACCACCCTTAGCACGGTAATGGTAGATAGCCCTAACCTGATAGGGTTGCAAACCAAGCCCCAAGAGCAGGGTACTATCAGCAGTATTGGGGTCGAAGTCTACATAACGTACACGGTTAGAAGGGGTGGCATAAGTGTACGAACGCTCGGAATAACGGCGGTAAGCCTGCACACTATCTATCTGCGTACTGTCGGCAATAGTCTGGGTAGAGAGTTTATCTCTGCCATACCAGTGTACGCCTATAACCACCAGGGCAACAACAATCAGCACAAAGAGCAACGTGATACGGTCGGCCTTGCCAAGGTAATACGAGCGCTGAAACTTATTAGACATATAGTTCTATTATAGGTATTTTAAGGTAGAATCCAACGGTTTAAATTAACTTTAGCTGATGTAGAAACACGGCAAGAATGGATATAGGGCATACCACTCTGACAAAGAAATAATATATGCCGAATGCCGACCGCGACACAGTGCCCCAGTTGGTAAATTCATCGTAAACCAGCTGACGTGGCACAAACCATCCCAAGAATATACAAGTAAGGAATCCGCCCAGAGGAAGGAATATCTGCCCGGTAACAAAGTCGAACCAATCGAACAATGTTCGACCGCCAAAACTCAGCCATGAAAAATCGCCCAACGACAGCGAACAGAACACGCCTACTACCAGTCCGCCAAGGGTAACACTAAGAGCTGCCCTACTACGCGAAACGCCCATCTCTTCTATCAAAAACGCCGTACCCACTTCGTGAAGCGACATAAGCGACGTAATGGCGGCAAGCGATAGCAAGGCATAAAACATAACCGACACCAACACGCCTACCTCGGGCAAACCAGCAAACGCCTGGTTAAACACATTAGGCAGGGTGACAAAAACCAGCGACGGGCCACTGCCGGGGTTAACGCCCACCGAGAAAGCTGCCGGGAATATCATCATGCCAGCCAATATGGCTACCATAGTGTCTACTAATGATACCTGAACGGCCGATTTCAGTAGATTGGTTTGCCGTTTATAATACGACGCATAGGTACATATACAACCCATAGCTATACTGAGCGAATAAAACGATTGTCCGAGCGCACCCAAAAATACATTGCGGTCTACCTTACTAAAATCGGGATAGAACAAGAAAGCCAATCCCTTACTGCCATCGGGCAATAAGCATGAGGCTACCACTACTATTAGCAGCAACACAAAAAGCGTAGGCATAAGCATTTTAGACGCACGCTCAATGCCGCTACGCACTCCATTATTGATAACAAGAAAGGTTATGCCCAAGACTACAACTGTCCAAACCACCGGGCGCAGTGGACTGGAAGAAAAATCGGCAAAATACTGAGACACATACTCCGCATTGCCCGAGATATCTCCAAAAAGTGAGGCGTAAACGTACTGCAAGCACCAACCAGACACAACGGCATAATAGCCCATAATAAGAAATCCGGTAACTACGCCGAGCAAGCCCACAAATTTCCAAGCATTGCCTCCGCTTAACTTGGAATAAGCGCGATAAGTATTAGAGGCACCATGCCTACCTATAATAAATTCGGATAGCATACAGGGAATACCCAACACCAATACACAGCATACATATATTAATATAAAGGCAGCGCCACCATTCTCGCCAGCCATATAGGGGAATCGCCAAACGTTGCCCAATCCTACTGCGCCACCAGCTGTGGCAAGTATCATTCCCAATTCACTTCCGAAGTTTCCTCTCTTTTCTTCCATTTCTCTCAAATTTATTAACGCCGTTTTTACCTTCACGATAAAAAACTAAGCCCTACATACTTTTTTATTCTAATTTGATGCAAAATTAGCGTTTTTTATTTACTTTTGTAAGCAAATCAACGAAGAATATGAAAAAATTATGGTTTTTATGCCGTAAATATCCACTTTCAGCACTGTGCATAATAGCAATATGGGTACTCTGCCTAATGCCCATACCCGAAACACCGCTATCGCAGGTTAAACTAATAGACAAATGGACACACCTAATAATGTATGGAGGCCTCTGCACCGTAATTTGGACAGATAGAGCCTGGCAGGGCCTAACCTACAACCGCAAAGGAATGGCAATATACGCCGTAGTGTTACCCATAATTATGGGCGGACTAATAGAACTGGCACAAGCTTACTGCACAGGAGGTATGCGCAGTGGAGAATGGCTTGACTGGGCTGCCGATACGCTGGGCGTTATTATAGGACAACCTATCGGTATTCTGGTGGCAGTGTGTCTCGCCAAGTGGAAAAAGGCGAACGCAGCAGATTAGAATTATAGAAACGGCGGTCGCCAGTAACCTCGGTGGCAATAAACTCGGGCTTTTCAAAGGGTTCATCGGCACTGGAAAGTTCAACTTCTGCCATAATCAGACCTTGATTATCGCCAAAGAATTCGTCAACTTCCCATACATGACGGCCATCAGCGCTACGTACCAGATAGCGATTCTTGTCAATAACACCACCCCTACAAAGCTTTAGCAAGTTACTGGCCTCATCAAGGGTTATTTCTTTTTCAAATTCATAACGACTTAGTCCGCCATCGGCAGAACGGCTCTTGATAGTAAGGTAAGCCTTATCGTCGCGCACGCGAATACGCACGGTAGCACCCTCGGCAGGAATATATCCCTGCAGAATATGGCTACAAGAAAAGGCGACACGCTTATAGTCGTCGCCTTTCTTAACTAAGAATTTACGTTCTATCTCTACACCACTCATGACAGCACTACCATAGTATAACCTATCACGGCAAGTGTCAATACTATCATGGTTATTACCAACCACTTCATTACATTCTTGCCTTCTTTTTCTTGTTGGGCTGCCTTCTTGGCGCGGCGCATTTTACTTTTCTCGCTCATAGCTATTATGTTTTTAAGTTAATGTTTATGTTTGCTAATAACACAAAGTCAAGCCAAAGCCCAACCTTAGTTATTTAATCTTCATCGTCGGTCATAGGGAATTCCATGAGGAATGCCTTAATGAAACCGTCTATCTTTCCATCCATCACACCATCTACATCGCCCGTTTGGAAGTTGGTGCGGTGGTCTTTCACACGGCGATCGTCAAACACGTAACTACGTATCTGACTACCCCACTCTATCTTTTTCTTTCCGGCTTCTATCTTGGCTTTTGCCTCAAGACGCTTTTTCATCGCCCTATCATAGAGTTGCGACTTGAGCAACCGAAGAGCATTTTCGCGGTTCTTAGGTTGGTCACGCGTCTCGGTATTCTCGATAAGAATTTCTTCTTTCTCGCCGGTATCGGGGTCTTCGTACTGATAGCGCAGGCGAACGCCCGACTCTACTTTGTTAACGTTCTGTCCACCAGCGCCACTCGACCGGAATGTATCCCACGACAAGCGAGCAGGCTCTACTACCACCTCAATGGTATCGTCTACCAAGGGTGACACAAATACACTGGCAAAACTTGTCATACGCTTGCCTTGAGCATTAAAGGGCGATACACGCACCAGGCGATGCACACCATTCTCGCTTTTCAGATAGCCATAGGCATATTCGCCGCCCTCTATCTCCATGGTAACACTCTTAATGCCTGCTTCATCGCCGTCTTGCAGATCGGCTATACGTACCTTGTATCCATGAGCTTCGGCCCATCGCATGTACATACGCATAAGCATAGATGCCCAATCTTGACTCTCGGTACCGCCGGCACCCGAATTGATTTTCATCACGCAGTCCATAGGATCTTCCTTTTGGCGCAGCATGTTCTTCAATTCCAATTCTTCTATTATCTTGACAGCCTTGGCATAGTCGGCATCTACCTCCTCCTCGGTAACCATTTCGTCATGATAAAAATCGAAGGCCAATTGCAGTTCGTCGGCACACTCTCGGGCCTCTTTATAACCCTTTAGCCAGCGCTCTATGCCTTTTACCTTCTTCATTTGTTCTTGTGCGCGCTTGGGGTCTTCCCAGAAATCAGGCGCCTGCGTTCGGAGTTGTTCCTCTTCAAACTCCACTTTCTTTTTGTCGATGTCCAGATAGCGTGCCAATGCATCGGTGCGCTCCAGTACATCCTTCAACTGATCACTTGTTATCATTTATTCTTCGTACATCTTGTCTATCGTCTCTTTGTAGTTCTTGTAGACGACAGGCCGTTTCAACTTGAGTGTGCTGGTAAGTTCGCCACTATCCATGGTGAAACCATGAGGCAGCAGCGTAAACCGCTTAATCTTTTCATAATGGGCAAGGGTCTGCTGTAGGGTGTCTATGCGTTCGGCCATCATAGCATTGATGCGCTGGTCGGCACAGAGTTGCTCGCGCGAATCAAAGGTTATATGACTATCATGAGCATAGGCTTCGAGCAGACGGAAGTCGGGCACGATAAGTGCCGATACAAATTTACGACAGTCTGCCACAATGGCCACCTGATCTACATATTTGTCAACCAGCAATAGCGACTCTATCATCTGTGGAGCAATATACTTGCCGTTAGAGGTCTTAAAAAGGTCTTTGATACGCTCTTTTAAGAAGAGTTCACCATCCTTCATATAGCCCGCATCACCTGTTCGGAAGTATCCGTCGGCAGTAAAGGCATCAGCGTTAGCCTGGTCGCGCTTGTAATATCCCTTGGTAATGGTAGGACCTTTGAGCAATACCTCGTCGTTATCACCTATCTTTATATCAATACCCGACAATGGGCGACCAACCGATCCTATGGTATAGGGCTTATTCTTATGGTCACACGTTACTGTAGCCAAGCTCTCTGTAAGACCATAACCGGCTATCATAGTTATACCTATAGAGTGTACAAACTCTTCTACCTCGGTAGAGATGGCTGCACCTGCCGTGGGGAATATATTGGGATGTTCCAACCCCAACTGCTTACGCACCAGCGCCAGCACTGTACGGTCGAAGAACTTGTATTCGGCTGTGAGCGACAGAGGCGGACGGCGTCCGTGTGACAGATACTCTACATTATATTTACGACCTACGCTAAGAGCTCTATTGAATAGCCGTCGCTGCAAACCTCCGGCATTGTCCATACGGTCTTTTACAGCAATGTACACTTTCTCCCAAAATCGTGGAACCGACGACATACACGTGGGGTGAGTCTCACGCATAGATTGCTGTATCTGCTGCGGATGGGTATTCACTATGAGTTCGGCTCCTACCGACAAACTAAGATAGGCCCACCCCCGCTCAAAGATGTGGGTAAAGGGCAGGAAGTCAATAACACGGTCGTGCTCGGTTACATTTACAAACTCGTAATTGGCAGCCAATGCGGCATGATACTGTCCGTAGGTTAGCATTACACCTTTGCTCTCGCCGGTAGTACCGCTGGTATAGAGTATATTACACAAGTCTTCGTAAGAAGCATCTTTCCACCGGGCCTCCAATTCTGTTTGTCGCGGCAGGTCTTTACCTAATTTTATAAAGTCGCGGAAGTAAAGAGTCTTATTCTCGCGGGTATCTATGTTTACGCTATCATCATATACTATGATACGCTCAAGCGTAGGACAGAGGTGGAATATGCGCAAGGCCTTATCGTACTGGTCTTGCTCTCCCACAAAAAGAAAACGCACCTGCGCATCATTAAGTACATAGAGTATCTGTTGTTCGCTATTGGTGGCATAGAAAGGGATTGTCACCGCACGCACGCCATAGGCTCCAAAGTCGGTATAAAGATACTGCACACAGTTCTGCGAGAACACGCCAATATTTTCTTGTGGCTTCACCCCAAGATTAAGCAGAGCATTGCTAACTTGCTTTACACGCAGCGAGAACTGTTTCCACGACACCGAGCGCCATTGCTTTTCACCAAACCGTTGGAAAGTAAGCGCCGTCTTATCTCCGTATTTTGCAGCAAGGTCGTGAATAATCACCGAAAGATGACTGTTTATTTGCATATGCGATGATATTAAGTTTATGCAAAGATAATGTAACTACTAGAGAAAGCAAAGAAAATGCCTAAGTTTTTTTAACATCCACACAGACATTTCCCCTAGCTAAATACAATATAGTAGGTATTATAAAAAGATGATATAGTCTATCGCCGAATGCCTTATCAATTTTCTAATTCTATTTCGTCTTAATTCATTTTAATTGTTAAGCATTGTTTATCAGAATAACAACAGCAATCCAAAAGGCAATAAAAACGAAAGGGCCCGGAGCTCCACGCCTGGAGTCAGACCCTTTCCACCTAATTAACGCTTATTTATAAAAGAATGTTTGCTATTATATTTCCTCACCTCCTGAATATTGCTCAGATGGATTCATATTATCCATTCCGTCTGGCCGTTGTGGTTTCTTCTTACTTTGTCCGAAGTTCCAAGTTAGTGTGAGGTTCACCTTTCTACCGCCACGCTTGTTTATCTGGTGACGAGTAAACGATTCGCTACTGGTGAAAGTTTCCCATTTACGGGTGTTAAATACGTCGCGGCAATTGATAGAAACTGTGAACTTGCGATTCATAAAGTTCTTACGTATGCCGAAGTCTATATTGTAGTTTCCTTTACGGTATCCCTGTGTAATAACCTGACGCGAGCGGTAACGACCGCCCAACTGTACAGAAATATCGTAAGGCAGTATCAGGCTGGCCTGCATGCGGGCATTCCAACTGAAGTTAGAGTTGCCCTCCCCTGTAATAGTCTGGTCGTCTATCACGTAGCTAAAGCCGTTAAGCTTATAGTAATAGGCATTAATATTGGTAGTGAGATCGAGTATGCGGAACAACTTGTTTTTAAGAGTTGCCTCGATACCCTCGCTCTGACTCTTGGCCACGTTCTTAGTAGTCTGATACATAATGCCAGTAGCAGATTCGTGCCAATTTACGCGCTGCATTACATCGGTAGTAGGACGGTAGTAAGCGCTTAGCAGCAGAGAGTGCTCTGTCCATGTACGCAGATAGTTAAACGAGAACGAGTTCGAGAACTCTGGCGTAAGCTCGGGGTTACCAAACGAGATAGATGTAGCGTCGCGTGTATCGCGGAATGAGTTGAGCTGTCCACCCCAAGGACGACGCAAACGACGAGTATAGTTCAACTGCAGCTGATCGTTCTCTGTAAGCTGGTAACTCATAAACAGACTTGGGAACAGTTCGAAGTAATCTTTATCGAAAGCTTTGTCACGCTTATTTGGATCGCGCTCTTGTTCCCAGGTATAACTCTCTGTGTTTACGTGCCAGTATTCACCACGCAGACCACCCATAACGCCCAGCTTACCCAGTTGGTATTGAGCGGTGAGGTAGAAGGCATGCAAGTCCATTTTGTAAATGAATCGGTTGAAGTAAGCCCGATCTTCTGTCTTGTTCTGACCACCCCATGTTACATCGGTCCATGATTCCTGTGGCGTATTCTCTTTCGAGAATTTACCTTCGTAGCCAGCTTGTATCTTAAAGCGTTCGCTTATAGGGTTCTCATAATCCAGTTTTATAGTCCAGTCGCGGTTATTGATGTGCATAGGGCGGTACTGATAACTGTATGCAGTAGGCGTATCGCTGGCAAAGTAGGCGGTAGAGTCTTGATAAGTGTTATCATCATCGCTCTTCCACTTGTTGTAGCCTACGGTAAAGTCCAAATAATGTTTGTCTGTAAAGTTATGACGGTAGTTGAACTCACCATAGTACATAGTCATATCGCCTACCCCTGTGGTACGGCGTGTCATCATGCGATCATCAGTGCTTGCCCCTGTAGCACCATAGTGGTATGGGGTGAGCGACCAGTTTTTATGACGACCATCCATAAGCATACCGCTCACACTGAAATCATCTTTCTTTGTAGCATGCCATGTAACACCTGCACGGGCAAAGAGATTGTTACCCATATTATCGCTACTGGCTGCGTAACGCTGATACTGAGAGGTAAGCGGAAAATTCTGTTCACTCTCTGTGCGACCACGGTCTTTACGATGGCGATATCCTATATTTAGATATGTATCAAACTTTGAACTATTCATATTGATATTAAAGCTTGTAAAGGCACCTCCTCGGGTGTCGCCTCCAGCTTCTACAGAGCCATAATATCCTGCCTTTCGGTCTTTCTTTAGCACTATATTAATAATGCCTGCCGACCCTTCGGCCGAGAATTTGGCTGACGGATTATCAATTATCTCTATGCGCTCAATACTTTCTGCGGGAAGTTGCTGAAGTATCTGGGCGCGATTATCGCTTGTCAGTCCACTTGCCTTGCCATTAATCCAAACCTCTACGCTTTCGTTTCCGCGTAGCGAGATGTTACCGTCATTGTCTACATCTACCGAAGGGATATTGTCTAACACATCAGAGGCGGCCTGGCCGGCATTAGATACCAACTGACTTACATCGAACGACTTACGGTCTACTTCGAGTTTCATAGCCGAACGCTGCCCTGTAACCTTTACTTCTTTCAGCATATGGGCATCTTCTGCCATATAGAGTACCGAGTAAGACACGGTATTATTTGTGGGGGTGATGGCAAATGTGCGAGTCAAGGATTTATACCCTAAAAACGACAATTTAACCATATAGTTTCCGTCGGGAAGATTGCGCACAACAAACTTTCCAGCGGCATCTGATATGGCGCTGCCTATAATCTTAGTGGTGTCACTCTTGGCAACCACCAGAACGTTTACAAATTCGAGCGGAGTACTCTGGGCCTTATCTAAAACAAGACCTTTGACTACACCTTGTGCCATAATGTTCGTTGTTGTAATAACAAACAGCAGCATATATAAAATGCGTTTCATTCACATATATGATTAATTAGTGCCTCAAAGGTTTAATGCACTAATAAAAAATTTTTATTTTTTGTTTTACATTATTACCATCACCCACGGTTCTTTTATTTAAAGTTCGTATTTATCGTGGGATGACTACTTAGTTTTCTTTCGATAAAGTTTAATTTAGGTTTTGTATACTGCCCACGGCCGTAAGCAAGTTGGTTGATAGCCGTAGCCTAATTGGCTGACGACCGTAAACTATATTGCTGACGGCCGTCGGCAATAAAGAAAACATTATTTGCTTAACAGCAATAATAGCATAGAATCCATAAACATGTTGAAGAATTGCTATATCGGAGATAATCATAGTATATTAAGGGTGGTTCTAAAAATTACCTCCGTAGGTTTATCCCTTATTATGAACAAGCGTTTTGTCGTCTTTCTTCTGCTTTACTCTCAAAAATAATACCGAAAGCTGCCAAAGCTAATTATTAGAACCACCCTTAAATGAAAGAGCCGTGACCAGCACCAAAAAAATATTCACTACTACGTGGATATTCTGATTAATATGCGTAACTTTGCAGCCACAATGGTCCCGTAGTTAAATGGATAGAACGGAGGTTTCCTAAACCTTTGATCCGAGTTCGATTCTCGGCGGGATCACTTGCAGAAAGAGGATGTATAACTCTACAGTGAGTTAGCATCCTCTTTTTTGTGTATTGCCACTTTACAAGTCGCGCGAAGCTTTACGATATTCTTCGGGCCACAGATGTTTGGCGTAGGCATATCCCTTTAGATCATAGATGGCACGCAGACATGCTACGCGTTCCACAAAGTTCTTGAAGTTTTTCTTTTCGGGCTGCATCCATTGTATTTCGCTTAGGGCACCCATACGAGGCAGCACCTGGTATTCTACCAGTTGTTCTGAAACCATATATTCACTCCACAAATTGGCCTGCACACCCAGAATGTGGGCTTTAGCTTGAACCGATGTACCTTCGGGTATAGGTTCAAAACTATATGTCTTCTCAATAGGCAGGTTACCACCAATAAACAGTGGTTCGTTGTTATTATCTGCCGTCTGGTAGTAGTCAAAGTATGCGTGGGTATTTGGAGTCATAATCACATCGTGTCCCTCGGTAGCTGCCTGTGCTCCTGGCTCAGCTCCGCGCCACGACATAATAGTTGCCGACTGGTCTACGTTGCATTCCATCAACTCGTCCCAACCTATTATCTTACGGCCTTTTGCTGCCAGATACTTCTGTATTTCAGTAGCAAAATAGCCCTGTAATCTATCTTCTTTACTCTGTTTGTTTCCTGCGGTGATACCCTTAGACTTAATCATCTGTTGGCATTTAGGACATTTTTCCCATTTCATCTTAGGAGCTTCATCGCCACCTATATGTATATATTCAGACGGAAAAAGCTGACATATCTCATCAAGAACATCTTTTACAAACTGATACACCTTAGGATTGCCCCCACAGAGTATGTCGCGGTATACGCCCCAGAAGTGACCTACTTCGTACGGACCGCCAGTGCATCCCAGCTCGGGATAGGCAGTAAGTGCAGCCAGCATATGGCCAGGCATATCAATCTCGGGGATTATGGTTATATAGCGGTCGGCGGCATATTGTACCACTTCTCGCACCTGTTCTTGGGTATAAAAACCTCCGTAGCGAGTATGGTCGTCTAAATCAGAGTTGCGACCAATGGTTGTTCCGGTGCGCCAAGAACCTACCTCGGTAAGCCTTGGATATTTTTTGATTTCTATGCTCCATCCCTGGTCGTCGGTAAGATGCCAGTGAAAGCGGTTCATATTGTGCAGTGCCAGTAGGTCTATATATTTCTTTACGAAATCTACCGAGAAGAAGTGGCGCGAGCAGTCGAGATGCATACCTCGGTAGCCGAAGCGTGGAGCATCGGTTATAGTAACGGCTGGTAGAGTTATCTCTTCGGCGGAGGACAGTACCGGCAGGCTCTTGCGCAGTGTCTGTATGCCATAGAATACGCCCTTGGCAGTGGCGCCACTTATGGTTACGCTCTTTTCGGTTATAGCTATGCGGTAGCCTTCTTCCTCTTTTATTTTAGAGTCTATGCATAGCAGAATATTCCCCTTAAGGTTTTTCTTTCCAGCTACAGCGGTGGCTGGCATGATGTGGGTTTTCTCGGCTATGTAGCTTGCCAGAAAGTTGGCATTGCGCTCCATATTAGCATCGCCTTGATATACTATCATAGTCTGTACGCTCAGGCAGAAGGCGTTACCCTTGTTGCTGCTAATCTCTCTAGGTAACGGAACTACATTGTAGTCGGCATTGGCAGCCGAGGCCGTAAGACCAAGGGCGATAGCCAGTGTCATCATAACTTTTCTCATTAATTTTTTGTTTAGGTTATTTTACTATTTTATCTTCCATTTTCCAGTCCATTATTTTACTGATTTGCGGTATCAGCTTCATAGCTATCTTGCGATGGCCCTGATAGTTGGGATGCCCGTCGGCACCATAGTCGCGCCCGTCGCGCAGAATCTCTAACATAGGTTCGGCAAAATACACCTGGCGGTCGTTGTAACACCGCTCGCGCAGCAATGGAAAACATGCCTGTAGGTATTTGCGAGCCGAGTGGGGCAATATACAGAGCACGGGTATATCGCCATAGTGGCTACGCAGGTTCTTAATCATCTTTACATAGTTGCCTACATACTGATCGGGCGTAGGAGTTACCTCGCGCGAAAAGTCGTTGGTGCCCAGATTGATGATAACCAAGTCAGGGCGATAAGCCTTAAAGTTATAGATTACACTGGTATCGTTATCAAATGTCTTTACGTGGCGGTCTAGCATACTGTAGTTAGAACGCTGCTTCTTGTCGCCGTAGTTGCGCACCATGCCTTGTCCGGAGTGGGCTACAATAGCATAGTCGGTATCAAAGTAACGGGCTATTATACAACCATAGGCGTGATCTACATTCTCGGTCTCTATTTTGAAGTGTTCGGTCTGCGTAGGCGAATCTGAGCCATAACCACAGGTATAGCTATCGCCGAATATCTCTATCATACGTCCTTTGCGCTCTACGGGACTCAGTTTGGCACCCTTAGCACCATAGAAACCATGAATAGTGGTTATACTACTGCCCTCGCATGCCCGTTGTAAGCGCAGTTTATGAGTACCTTTGCTTAGCTTTTCAGCCAAAACTATGCGCTGATGTTGGGTGCTATCGGCATATACTTTTTTAACCCATTCATTGTCTATGAATACATTGAAGTAGCAGGGGCGGGTATTGCTCATCTCTACAGCTATACATCCTCCGGTAAAGGTAGTCTGTGCGTAAGTGCCTATCCAGTCGAACTTTACACTGCCATCGTTGTCTGTTAGTGTACGCCCCGTATAGGTTACTCCTTGGGTGACAAGTCTACTGTAATCTGCCTTTTGTGCTACGGTCTGTATAGCGATTACCAACAGACCCAATAGTATTCCATACTTTTTCATGTGTTGTGTTTGTTATATATTTATTATAAGGTATAGCATAATGATGTATCGCCCCAAACTTTCGTTGAGCAACAGCAACGCACGCTTGATATGGTATTTTACGGTGTTTATAGATATACCCAGTTCAAGGGCTATTTCGGCATGCTTTTTACCACCAAATCGACTCAACTCGAATACCGTACGACACTCTATGGGCAGGGCGGCTATAGCTTCGTCTAATTTTTCTGCCAGCTCTTTGTCAAGTAGTTGATCCAGTGGTTGCATGTCTATGCCGTTTACTACACTACTGTCGGCTGTTGCCGGCATAGTTTCTGTGGCTATTTCTTTTTTCTCCCGATTCGACCTTAGAAAGTCAAGACAACTGTTACGCACGCACCGTATAAGGTAACTACGCAATGAAGAGTCGATATCTATGCGTTGGTGGTTTTCCCAAAGATGGAATATTACATCGCTTACTACCGACTCGGCAAGATAGTCGTCGCGCAGATAGCGACTGGCAAAGTGGCAGAGTACCTGATAGTGGGTATCAAAGATGTATTTAAACGCCTCTGAATCGCCCTGCTGTAGTCCGTTTATAATCAGTTTTTCGGAGTAATCCATCCTTTCTTGGTTGGTATTATATTACCACCACATAGCTTCACTCTTTGACAGTGTACCATTCAGTATGATAAATAACCGTCAGAATTTATGCAAATATACAATAATATTCTGTATGTCTGCAAATTCTGACGGTTATTTTATTTTCTGTTAAACCAATCGGCTCTTAACAGCCCTTTATTCTACGCTAACTTCATCCATAAAGAACCATGCAGGGTAGCCTACACCATAGTGCCATGTTGGGCACAGACCTATGGTTTCTACCTTTACATGTATATAGCGGGCTGTCACAGGTGTAGCCGATGTTACTGTACCAGGGATGAACTTCACCGATACGTCGCGGTCTTCCGCAAAGTCTACCCGTCCCATATCGGTATACTTCTTGCCATCTGTAGAGTAGGCGTAGCTTACGCTTTTGGGCAATAGCACCCATGCACCCAACTGCTGCAAGAAGTCGGTGGTTATGGTGCTGAAGGTCTTGGCTTCGCCCATATCGAGTATGAAGTCGGCATTGCGGCCTTCCCATCCTACCCAACTTTCTACATACGATGTGCCGCCATACAGTCCGTCGGTTAGTGCCTTGTCGGCTATTGGACGGTAGGCCGGATTAGGTTCGCTGTTCCATATTACCTTGGCTCCAGCGGCCTTATTGGTATTGGCGCGGGGCAAGAAGCGTTTTTGGTATAACTTGCAGTAGTCGTCGGCACGATTATTGCGCTCGTTCAGGCTGGTGATGCCGTATTTCTGACATTGCTTACCAAATATTTCCAGCTTGCTGCTTATCTCCTTGGCATCTTGTCCGCTCTTGGTGCGGGCTATTTCCAACTCACTGTAGCGCAGTGGCAGGCGGGCTGTCTGTACGTGTGCCAGTAGAGTGCTATCTGTAGCTACTGCGGCTTCGGCCTTGTCGAATATCTCGGCATACATTTTCATCAGATTATCGTTCAGCATACCGTTCTTGTGCGATATGGGCGAGTCGTATATCCATAGCGGAGTGTGCGATGATAGCAGGGCTCCGGTTATCAATGTCTGATATTTATATATATAAGGTGCAGCTGCGCCATAGTATCCGTTCATAAACGATTTCATAAGCGAGTCGGCATCCTGATATGGGTTCCACATAAGCTTGGCCATCATGTAGGCACGCATTTCACCAAAGTCGGTACCGCGCTGGTTGCCACCGTTTATCTGTTCGAATATCATGGTAGCGTGGTTCTTCTTGAAGAGCTGCATGTTCTTCTGTATGATATGGAAGTTGGGGAAGGGCGATACCATGTTGTCAAAGTTGATGCCGTAGTCCCAAACAAAGATATTGTTGGATATCTTACTCCATCCCTCAAGTGCGCGCATGAAGTCGCGTCCCGACTCGTTATCGGTTAGTGGCACTTCTCGCTTGCAGTCTATGTCGCACAACATAATATTTACGTTGGGTAGCGGCTTGGTATGCTTTGGTGGGTGCATACTGTACAGATAGGCAAGTGTAGAGAACTGCTTGTCAGGGAAACGTTCAGCCAGTTTGTTGACAAAGCGAATAAGATTACCCGACGGTGCACCCTCATACTCGTCTACCTTGGCACATGCCTCGCAGTGGCATTGGGTATTGTTGCCGTCGTTCTGGCTTACACTAATCATCTTCATGCCGGGGTTGGCTTTGAAGATAGAGTCTATCTTCTGGGCAGCCAGTTCGAATACTTCGGGATTGGTAAGACACCACTGGCTATGACTTCCAGGGCGACGCTTACCATTGATATACGAGTAATATTCGGGGTGTGTTTCGCCATATACGGCAGCCGGCAGAATCTGGTTAAAGGTGTGTACCCATAGGTTACCGGCAAACTCTTCGTGGCTGTTTTCCAAGCGGAACCACCGTTCAAAGTCAGGGTCTTGACAACCGTAGCTATGTGTCTGACGGAAACGGAATGCGGGCTTGTCGCTAAGGTGTATCTGGGGCAGTTCGATATTCTCTGACGGGGTTAGCGTGTAGGTCTTGTAGGCATAGTAGTTTACACCCATATACCGTTCCAGCAGTGTTACTACCCCATATACAGCACCCTTGCCGCCACCGCTAGTTATGCTCATGCCACCGTCTTTACATTCTATGCTGAAGGCATCTTCTGCCGGTTGGGCTGTAGTGCCGCCTATCACAATGGCTCCTTTGGTAGAGCCAGTTGTAGTTACGGGCAACGTAGTACCCGAGATTTTGTTTACAAATCGGCTCAGCATGTCGGCAGCCTCACGGTTAATGGCATTGTCTTCGGCCAGCACTATGTGTGCTTTAGCCTTTCCCTTTTTTACCAGGGTCATCTGGGCGTAGGTGGTAGATGTGGCCATTGCCAGTGCGGCCAGCAGTCCCAGTCTGTAATTTATTTTCATATTGTTTTTGGTTTTTGGTGGCTTTATAATAACCACAGTAGGTTTTATTATTATATTATTGCATGCCGTTTTGTTAATACAAACTCCACTTCTATCGGCATAAAAACAGTGATTAACCATTGCAAAGATAGCCGTTTTCTTGCCGATATCAGCAAGAAAACACCATTTTTACATTAAAATTCTTTTGTTTTGATAGATTTTCGTTTTTTTTCATTTACCTTTGCAGCGCAATCGGGATGTAGCGCAGTTGGTAGCGCACTACGTTCGGGACGTAGGGGTCGGGCGTTCGAGTCGCCTCATCCCGACCAAGCATTATAAAGGCGGATAACTGGTAATGGTTATCCGCCTTTTATATTTGTATACACCCCTTTAATTGTAATTATTTACCGAAACGCCCCAAAAGTGGGGGCGTGATATTTGGCGTTTCGGCGATTAGTTGCAATGCTGGGCAACGATCAGAGCGATTCCAGCACACGCTTGAGTACCACTTGGGCACTTATTTCGCGATTGGCAGCTTCTGGTATTACCAACGAACGTGGACTCTCTATTACATCATCGGTAACAATAAGGCCGCGACGCACGGGCAGACAGTGCATAAAATAAGCATTGTTGGTCCAACTCATATGTTCGGTATCTACCGTCCACGACATATCTTTCGAGAGTATCTTTCCATAGTCTTCGGGACAAGTTACACCGGGGCAACTCCAGTTCTTGGCATATATAAAGTCAGCACCCTCAAAGGCTTTACGCTGATTGTACTCTACACGGGCGTTGCCAACAAACTGTTTATCCAATTCGTAACCCTCGGGATGAGTAACAACAAAGTCTACATCGGCTGCATTCATCCACTGGGCAAAACTGTTTGGCACGGCTTGAGGCAGAGCACGGCAGTGGGGAGCCCACGTGAGTACTACCTTTGGGCGGGCAGTGCCACGATGCTCATTGATAGTGATAAGGTCGGCAAAAGCTTGCAGCGGATGCACCGTAGCCGTTTCCATAGCCACTACGGGTCTACCGCTATAGCGTACAAACTGATTGACTATAGTCTCGGCATAGTCGAAATCACGATCTTGCAGACCGGCAAACGACCTTACGGCTATTATATCGCAGTAACTTGCCATTACGGGTATGGCCTCGAGCAGATGCTCGCTCTTGTCGCCATCCATAATTACACCACGCTCTGTTTCCAACTTCCATGCGCCGGCGTTAACATCGAGTACTATCACATTCATACCCAGGTTCATGGCTGCCTTTTGGGTAGACAAGCGAGTACGCAGACTATTGTTGAAGAATATCATCAACAGCGTCTTGTTCTTACCCAACTCTTGATAACCAAAACGGTTAGCCTTTACCTCTTGTGCCTCGGCAAGCGCTTTATTCAGGTCGCCCAGGTCTTCAACATTGAAAAATGTTTTCATATTTATATTCTTTTTATTGATTTCAGTATTTTAGTACTCCAGCTATTCATCGGCAACCATCTATTTGGTATTACGATAAAAAAACCTAAAGCCCACAACCCTACAAAAATACTGAAAAAAACGCTGACGCTACGAGCTTTGACACTTTTTTTCTTCACTTTTCTACTTTTTATATACAAAGCCTGCGGTACAAGCTATGCCCACGCTATGCAACAACAAGAAAAACAGCGAAGCCTGCATCACTTATAGATTACAGACTCCGCTGCTTATGGCGTTAGGGTGGTTATAGCCCACCCTAAAGTTATAAATCTATTACTTAGCCATTACCTTATAGGCACGACCGCCTACCTTTACAATATATACCTGACCAGCTGTAAGGGTAAGGGTGTTAACGCCCACCTTGCCGTTTACCATCTGACGGGTACAACCATCGAGTGTAAACAGATATACCGGCATAGGCTGAACCAAAGTTACGGTTACGGTATTGCCGCTAAGACTTACCTGTGCACCCTCGGCTACGGCATTGTTGTTGATACCAGTAGCTTCACCCAGATCGGCATAGATTACAGGCGAGGTTTCTGAGGTAATTTCTTGACCCAGGTCGTTGTTACGCTTACCGGTTACGGTATAACCATACTTCTTACCCTCGTCTAAGCCAGTAAAGGCATACGATGTAGTCTTGGGGTCGGTAACATCTATCATATCCAGAGTAACGGTAGTTACATCGCCAGCCTTAACCTCTTGAGTTATGGTAACTTCTTCGAGGAAGAATTTCTTCATTTTGTTCTCTTCAAACGAAAGCATGGTCTGCGAATCGCCATCGCTTACTTCCCATGTATCTTCGGCATTGCCGTCGGCATCAATGGTAGTACGATGTATATCAGCCTGGCTGGTAGCCTTACCATAGTGGTACACTGCTATATTGTCGCCAGCAGTACCATGACCCTTGAAGTGAATCTTGTATTTGCCGCCCTGTGCAGATAGATTCATAATAGGAGAATGTACATAAGCCAAGGCAAAGCGGCTACCGTTATTGGCACCCAACATACCATTGGCACCCAGCATTTGCGCACCTGTCCATCCGGGGTTATCGGTATAATCGTCGGCAGGAGAATCTACCGATACAGGCGAGGCCATAGTACCCTGGGTAGACTTAGAGAAGGTCTCTGCCAAAATGGTCTTTACTTTAGTTTCTGCCTCTACATCATAACGGTAAGGCTGCAGATAATAGCCTAAAGCCTTAGGCAGATAATCCCAGTTGGCGGTAAAAGATGTTGCTGTAAGATTGGTGGCAGGCAGCGCATTTACGTTCAAGAATCCGTCTACATACATAATGTACGACATATCTGAAACCTCGGTGCCATCCTGTGCCTTTACATAATAATAGTACACCTTCTCGGCATCCAACTCATCAGCCATATAGAAGGTATTGGTTACTTCCTTGTCTTGGAACACGAATTTAGGTTCGGTATAGTCGTACTGGATAGAGTTGATAGCTATATCGCCCGTGCTACGACCATCTTGCTTGACAATTTCGAATACTACCTTACCTACGTTGGCAGCTTTGTACCCGAAGGCCTCGTTTATATCGAGTTCTTCTTTCAGATAGAAATAGTAGGCTTCTACCTCTCCGTAGCTTATCAGCTGTCCCTCTTTGTCGTAACGAGAGATACGGAAGATACTTGAATTATCTTTGGTTATGCCTTCGGCGTTAACCAGATTGGCGTTAATCTTGCAGTTCGACATATTGCCGCCCACCATAAGTGTAGTAGATACCTTATCGCCACTGGCATCCAGCAGAATGTGGTTACGGTCGTTATAGTATACCACCTCTTTGCTGCCGTTGGTAGCAATGTCTACATCAAATCCGGCAGGAATATTAGGGTTGGTGGTATCCAGTTTACCATCGGTCTGATTTACATCGGCAAAGGTAGCATTGTACGAAATCATGTTGTCGCCCAGTGTGTACAAACTAAGCAGATACTTGCTAGCGCCCGTGTCAGACCATGTAGCCTTGAACGAGGTACCCGTATAGAATTCTGGGTAGCCAACGGTAGGCTTGGTTACAGCATACGCCGATACTACTGTTGTTGCCAACAGCGAAAGCATTAAGTAAATTTTCTTCATAAAATAGTGTTTGTATTTTTTAGTCCCCCATATCATAAAACTGTGCCCATGCCGGGAGAAATGCATATAACACAGCCTATTATCTCTTTGAGTTGCCAAAGGTATAAAAAATAAATATAGATACAAATCAAAAGCTTATTTTTTACCCCCCAACGCCCAAAAACATAGAATTTTACCAAAAATTGAGGGTAAAAAAATCATTTTCGCACATTTCATAGTTAAAAACACGCAGTTTGCAACAATTTGTTACTCTGTGTAGGACTATAGTTGGATGAATAGCCTGATGGGCGCACGCCAATGGTTAACTAGCGTTAAATACGGAACGTAAAATTACGGCGATATTTTCGACCGGAGTCATGGTTAGTTACGATTTTTGCCCTTCATGCAGCACTAAAACGGGTATAAAATGCCACAAAGACCATCATCAGAATAGTAGAGATAGTCTTTAGCCGGCTAGAGATGGCCTTTAATACAGCTAAAGTTAATCTCTACAGCTGCGAAATATCGGAGAAAAATGGGCTAAATTCTTCTCCGTTTTGCCACATTTCTTCATTATTTATCAAAAATCACTGGCAATCGAGCAAAAAAGGTCAAATCACAGATTGGTATTGGCTGTAGAAAATCGTCGAAAGCACCGATTTTCCCCATTTTTTCATGAACAAAACCGCACCGAAATCTGTCACTAAAATTAAGGATTGTTAACCAACAACTACCCGCATTTAGTTAAACACCGTTAAACGCGTCAGTGATTATTCAAAATACACGATACAAATCGTACCAATAGTTGTTGACGTGACCTCACCCTCGTTTACAACTACAAGGGTGCAGTGAAAACACTGCACCCACTACTATTTAGACAATTGTTCTATCTACGCATTTAACTGATGGCCCATTATTTTTTACCGTCACTTAGTTATTACAACTGCTGGAGTACGCGACTCAGGCGGACTATAAAATCGTCAACCTGCTCACGAGTTAAGCACAACGGCGGAAGTATACGCAGTATATTGGTGCCGGCACAACCTGTAAAGCAGTGTTCTTGGTGTACAAGCAGGTTACGAACCTCGCTATGCGGAATATCGAGCACGGCGCCTGCCATGAGTCCACGCCCGCGAACCTCGGTGATATGTGTAGTCTGTGTCTGCAACCAGTGCAATTTAGATAGCAGATACTCGCCTACTTCGTGGGCATTATCTACTATATGCTCCTGCTCAAATACATCGAGCACAGCCAGCGCTGCCGTACAAGCCAAGTGGTTACCGCCAAAGGTAGTACCCAACTGTCCCTTAACGGCTTCAAACTCGGGCGAGATAAGAACACCCGACATAGGGAAACCATTGCCTATGCCCTTAGCCACACTTATCAGGTCTGGACGTATATCCAACCACTGGTGAGCAAAGAACTTACCGCTGCGACCATAACCACACTGTATCTCATCACAAATAAGCACTGTGCCATAGCGGTGGCATGCCTCTTGCAGACCTTGTGCAAATTCGGCAGTAGCCATATTTAGTCCGCCTACACCCTGGATACACTCCAGTATACAGGCAGCCACATCGCCCTTAGAGAGCTCTGCCTCCCATGCTTCCAGATCGTTTAGAGGCAAGAAGGTGGTATGCCCGTTGGCATTGATAGGTGCCACATACTTATTAATATCGGTAACTTCTACCGCCAGCGATGTACGGCCGTGAAAGGCCTTACCGGCAGCCAACACGCGGGTACGCCCAGTTTTAAACGATGCCAACTTAAGACAGTTCTCGTTAGCTTCGGCTCCCGAGTTAACCAAGAACAGACTATAGTCTTCGTATCCACAGGCACGGCCCAGTCGGTAGGCCAGTTGCTCTTGCAAACGGTTGATAACCGAGTTGCTATAGAAACCCAACTGTTGCAGTTGGGCTGTCATCATTTCTACATAGTGGGGATGACAGTGACCTATGCTTATCACAGCGTGACCACCATACAGGTCAAGGTACTCCTGCCCCAGGTCGTCCCACACACGGCAGCCCTGGCCCTTAACTATATTTACATCAGTTAGTGAATATACATCAAACAGTTTCATTGTTGCTATATTTTTTTTGGCGGTAACATAGAGATGTTGCCACCCTTTGATTACATTAGAACGCCGATGGTTTGATCCTTAGTCCAGCCATCTCGTCGATACCAAACATCAGATTCATATTCTGCACGGCCTGTCCTACGGCACCTTTGAGCAGATTGTCTATACAACTGGTAACAAGCAGCTTGTCGCCATACTTATCGCAGTGTACCAGCGCCTTATTGGTATTAACTACCTGCTTCAGGTCTATAGCCTTGTCTACATAGTGGGTAAAGGCGGCAGTGGCATAGAAGTCGCGATAGGCTTGGAATATAGTTTCGGCATCGGCATCGGTGCGCACTACGCTGGTGGCAAATATACCGCGGGCAAAGTCGCCACGGTATGGAATAAAGTCGATAGATGCCTCAAGATGCCCTTGTACCTGAGTAAGGCTCTGGCGTATCTCGGCTATATGCTGATGGTTGAAAGCCTTGTAAATACTCATATTGTTGTTACGCCAAGAGAAGTGGGTGGTAGCCGATGGTTTCTGTCCCGCACCGGTAGAACCCGTTATGGCATTAACACTTACATCTTGCGTAATAAGCCCCATCTTGGCGGCGGGCAGCAGAGCCAACTGTATACATGTAGCAAAACATCCCGGATTAGCTATATGCCGTGCTTGGGTTATAGCCTGGCGGTTAATCTCGGGCAGACCATACACATAGTCGTTACCCGGAGCAGCTATACGAAAGTCTTGTGCCAAGTCTATGATGCGCACCGTATCGGGTATGGTATTTTCTGCCAAGAAAGCCTGACTCTTGCCATGGCCAAAGCAGAAGAACACAACATCTACCTCACTGAAAGGCATCGCATCGGTAAAGCGCATATCGGTCTCGCCATAAAGACCTTCGTGTACATCGGTAAGCAGATTACCGGCATTGCTGCTGCTATTTACAAATACTATTTCAGCTTCGGGATGATTGATAAGCAAGCGTATCAGTTCGCCGGCAGTATATCCGGCACCGCCCAAAATTCCTATTCTTACCATAATATATATACTATTAGCTGGGACTATAGCTTACCGTTGCTCATCGGGGTGAATACCGTAGAATACACGCAGCGGTGTAGAGGTAACCTTGATAAATCCCTTGGCATCTTCGGCAGTCCATCCGTGCTGCATCTCGCCATATTCGCCCAACTTGCTCTTAAGCAGATCGTCGGGAGAATCTACGCCTACGGTCTCGAAGCCTAAGGGGCGCAGTTTTAGGATAACCGTACCGTTAACGTGGCGCTGCGACGAGGTAAGCATAGCCTCGATATCGGGCATAACTGGCTCTAGATACTGGCTCTCGTGCAAGAACATGCCGTACCAGTTGGCCACCTGCTCTTTCCAATATTGTTGCCACTTGCTAAGGGTATACTTCTCCAGCAGGCGGTGAGCCTCGATAATAAGCTTGGGAGCTGCAGCCTCGAAGCCAACACGTCCCTTTATACCTATGATAGTATCGCCTACATTGAAATCGCGCCCTATAGCATAGGCTGCACCTATCTCTTCTATCTTCTGTATAGCGGCTATCTTGTCGTCAAACTTTTCGTCGTTTACAGCTACTATCTCACCCTTTTCAAAGGTAATCTTAAGCTGGCTCTCATCTGTGCGGGTTACGTGCTTAAGGAAAGCCTCTTCTGGCAGACCTTGAGCCGAATCCAAAAGTTCGCCACCGCAGATGCTGGTTCCCCAGATACCTACGTTGTACGAGTATTTGAGTTTGGTAAAGTCTGCATAGTAACCGTGGGCGTTAAGATAGTCTACCTCTTCTTGGCGAGATAGAGCCTTATCGCGGGTAAGGGTGATAATCTCTACACCTGGAGCCATTACCAAGAATGTCATATCAAATCTAATCTGGTCGTTACCAGCACCCGTTGAGCCGTGGGCTATAGCATCGGCACCTATCTCTTTGGCGTAGCGTGCTATGGCTATGGCCTGGAATATACGCTCTGACGAAACGCTTATGGGGTAACAGTTGTTACGCATCACGTTACCATAGATCATATACTTAAGACTCTTGTTGTAGTATTCTTGTGTTACGTCGAGTGTTACATACTCTACGGCGCCCAACTTATAGGCATTCTCCTCGTTGGCTTTCAACTGTTCGGGACTAAATCCGCCAGTATTGGCACATGCGGCATATACATCGTATCCCTCTTCAGTAAGTTTCATAACGGTGTACGATGTATCCAAACCGCCAGAGAATGCTACTACTACTTTCTTCTTGCTCATAATAATGCTGTATTTAAACTGCTGGTTGGTTCCAGCTTAATCTATATTTTTCTTCTCAATCTTGTTAATTCGGTCTATCACCTCTTGGGGGAGTTTTACGGGCAGATGCTCTTCGGGGTCGTAGAGCATAGCTGTACAGATGCAGTACTTACGACCAGTACGCTTGAGCACATCTACATTAATACATCCCTCACATCCACGCCAAAAAGCCTCATCGTCGGTAAGATCGGCAAAGGTTACGGGCTGATAGCCCAACTGGCTGTTCATAGTCATCACGGCAGCACCGCTGGTAAGACTAAAAATCTTAGCGTGGGGCCAGCGTGTACGGGCCAACGTAAAGGTTAGATCTTTAATGCGCTTAGCAACTCCATGCTTGCGAAAGTCGGGGTGAACTATCAAACCCGATGTAGTAACATACTGCTTGTTACCCCAGGTTTCGATGTAACTGAATCCTGCAAAACGGTCGCCTGATAGGGCTATCACAGCTTTGGCCTCTTTCATTTTGGTAGTCAGGTATTCATGGGTTCGCTTGGCTATGCCGGTTCCTCTAACCTTGGCAGCGTCAGCGATGGTCTGTAATATAGTGTCAACATACTTCTCGTGCGAAGCGTCGGCCACCATTACTTTAATTTCTTCCATTATTCTGTCGTCTTTATTCTTTTATGGTGGGGCCGGAAGGTATCCCGCCAGTCATTAATATTTCTTAGTTTAGTGTAGCGTGATAACTTATACCAGATTGGGGATAACCTGCAGCAGTTTACGCTCAAGCTGGGAATGGTCGGCATGCTCTGTAAGTACGGTTATTATGGTATCGTCGCCGGCTATAGTACCTAGTATCTCGCTAATCTGACTGTTGTCTATGTTGTAGGCTATGGCGCTGGCATAACCGGGGCGAGTTTTAATTACAGCTATGTTTTGCGAGTATTGTATCGAAACCAATCCGGGTGCCTGAAGCATCTGTCGCGCGGTCTTGGGTGTGGTAACGCGCTTGTACATAGTTTCGTTGGGCAGCACGTATACATATTTACCGTTCATACTCGATGCCTTAGCTATCTTAAGCAGTTTCATATCGCGGCTCAGCGTGGCCTGAGTTACCTCGTAGCCTTCGCGTACCAGTTCATTAAGCACATCTTCCTGACTGCAAAATTCTTTGCTTGAGATAAGCATTTTTAGGGCTTCTATACGGTCTTTCTTTGCTTTCATAGAGTGTATATTTATACATTTCGGGCTGCAAATATACAAAATACTTGCATATACACCAAGAAAAATTGTATAAAATACCGCATATACGTATAATTATGCAGTATTTTATACAACAACATAAATAGCCTACTGTTATAATTGTACTGCTATCAGCAATACATATAGTATATTAATGAGTCCGGCACACATCAATAGTTTGTTAAAGGTAGTGCCTTTAGCCCTGGTTGTAGCTACAAATAGAGCCAATGCCGGAACTACTACCACCATAGTTATGCTCCAACCGAATGCCTGATACGCCATTACAGGCATAAGCATCACCACAATGAGCATAAGTATCAAGGCTGCGCTTCGCCCAAATCTTACGGGGATAGTTCGCTTACCCACAAGGCGATCGGTATCAATATCGCGCAGATTATTGATAAGCAACACGCACATGGATATCAGTCCGCTTACTGCCCCTGCCCACCAGACGATCCACGAAAACTCGCCCGATTGCAGGTAGTATGTGCCCGAGGCTGCTATCACGCCATAGTAGAGAAATACAAATATATCGGCTATACCCAAATACGACAACGAATGGCTGGTGGCGGTATAAAGCCAAGCAAAGAGCAGTGCCGACAGACCTATGGCTAGAATTACCCATCCGCCCACGATAACTAAATACAACCCGCATGCCACGCTTATACCGGCAGCTATAAGACATGCTGCAAGCATCTGACGCCGACTCACCTCGCCTTCGGCCAAGGCTCGTTTAAAACCGGCACGTCCCTTCTTGTCGGTACCGCGCAGAAAATCGTAATAGTCGTTAATAAGGTTCGATAATATCTGCAGCGCCAATGCACAAACCAGCGTAAGCGTAGCCGTTAACCACGACTGTACCTGAGAGGGCATGGCTAACAGAGCCGCCAACACCGGGCATAATGATGCCGAAAGGGTTTGCGGGCGAGTAATTCTGAACCAAAGCCAAAATTTCTTCATTATTTATATAGGTAATAAAGACATCTATAAAACCAATAAAGCCACACCTACCTTATAATTAAGGTTAAGTGTGGCTCATGATTCCATATTTACATTATCTCTATTTATTCATATCCAGACCTATGCGCACACCGTCGTAGTTCTTGCTTAGGTCGCCTACAGTCTGCAGAGTGCTATTACCGCTCAGCGAAGCTACTGTTTGCAGCAGAGTAAGCAGTTTCTTTGATTCCATCAAGAAGCTCATACCGCCTGTAGTCTTCTTGGCATACACGTTAAGAGTTAAGAGCAGAGTTTTCAGCACCAGTTTCTGGTCGGCCTCGGTGTAGGTCCACTGGCCGCTTATCGACTTACCGTCAATCTTACCGCTGAAAGTTTTATCGCTATTGAATGTAAGATAGGTATTAGACGATTTCAAACCTACCTTGGTGTAGCTGTCGCTCAATTTCTCTTTTATCTGTGTAGCTACAGTCTCGCCACCGGCCTTGGCCAGCAAGTTAGACGAGGTAAAAGCTACTCCAGGTTGGCGATACTTCCATGTACCTACGAGGTCGCTCTCGCTGGGTTTGTCGGTACCCAAGATACTGCTTAGGGTATTGCCCAAATTCTGTCCACTTGCAGCCGAGCTTAAGATAGAACCCAGCACGCTGGTGGCGCTGCTTGACGAACTTGTAGTGTTACCCAATGTACCGCAGCTGCTGAGCATAACACCACATGCTATAGCTGCAAGAAAACTTGTTTTTTTTATTTTCACTTTTTCCTTTATATTTATATAATGATTTGATTTTCTGACGCATCGAAAAGGCCAAGGTTTAATCCCTGGCCTATTTTTTCTTTGAACGATATTCTAATTAGTCACGACTACTGCCGCCAAAGAAGCGGAGCAGATAGAGAAACAGGTTTACAAAGTCGAGATACAGACTCAGCGCACCTGCCACAGCCAGTTTCTGGCTCTGTTCGCTCATATCGGGAGCCATGGCTAGCATCATCTTTATTTGCTGGCTGTCCCACGCAGTAAGTCCCACAAATATCAAGACACCTATCACGCTTATACCCATATCAAGTAGCGAACTCTGCATAAACATGTTTACCACACCGGCTATAATTACACCTATTAGCGCCATCATAAGCAGACCGCCCAGTCGGGTTAGGTCGCGGCGGGTAAAATATCCATAAGCTGCCATAGCACCAAAGGTTCCTGCCGTTACCGCAAAGGTCTTTACTATGGCCATAGGCTCATAAATATAGAATATAGTAGAGAGGGTAAGGCCATTGAGTGCCGAGAAAAGAATAAACATAAGTGTGGTTGCAGCCAGCGAGCGACGCTCTTTATAAGCACTGTTAGATACCTTCCATACCAGCACCAGTTCGGCTATGATAATGGCCCAAACACCCAACTTACTACTAAATATAAGTTGTATAAGTCCTGGCGACTCTGCCACGCCATAAGCCGTAATACCGCTTATAGCCAGGGCCATAGCCATCCATAGATATACTTTGCGCATCAATATCGGGAATGCTGCCGATAGCGACATACTCTCGCTCTGTCTGATTTTTTCTTCTAAATCGTTAATATTCATAATTGTTGTCTTAATAGTTTTCTATACTTATATAACAGCAAACTGTATGCCATCGGTTGCAAATTTAAAAAGAATTCTCCATGCAGTACACCTTTTTAGTCTTTATTTAAGCAGTTTTTGCTTTTTTGTCACTTTTCTGTACAAAGTCTCTTGCTATCTGAATGTTTTTCAGCGTCACTAAGCAGATAATGTTTTCTATATTGCCCACGGCCGTCGGCAATAAAGTTTACGGTCGTCAGCCAATTGGGCCACGGCCGTCAACCACCCGGCTTACGGCCGTGGGCAGTATATAAAACCTAAATTTAACTTATTGTCAATAGCGACGTTGGACTACTGCTAAATGCCTATCAGGCACAAAAAAGTGAAATCGCAAAGCATTTTTAAATAAAACAACCGTGTGTGTACTAATATTTTTTGTACTTTTGCGTATATAAAAACACAATGTTTGTATATTAAACACCAATGCTATGGACAGCAAACAATTATACCAGCTGTACAAACAACACCCTACAGTAACTACCGACAGTCGTAACTGCCCGGAAGGCAGCATATTTATAGCCCTTAAGGGCGACTCGTTCGACGGCAACCGCTTTGCCGATGCCGCACTGGACAAAGGCTGCGCATATGCCGTAATAGACAAAGCCGAGTATTACAAAGACGACGGGCGGCATATATTGGTAGACAACGCGCTGATAGCCTTTAAGGAACTGGCCCGCTGGCATCGCCGTGAATTCAATATACCCGTAATAGGAATAACCGGAACCAACGGCAAGACTACCACCAAAGAACTGGTATCGGCCGTACTGGCTCAGCGATACTCGGTAATGCATACCGAGGGCAACTTTAATAACGATGTGGGAGTACCCAAAACCCTACTCCGACTTAACGCCGAACATCAGATAGCCGTAGTTGAAATGGGCGCATCGCATCCCGGCGACATAAAGGCACTGGTAGACTATGTAGAGCCCACATGCGGACTAATAACCAATGTAGGCAGAGCCCATCTGCAAGGCTTTGGTTCGTTCGAAGGCGTAATGAATACCAAAGGCGAACTCTACGATTATCTGTCGGCCCACCATTGCCCAGTATTCATAGACGCTGCCAACCCGCACCTTACCGCTATGGCAGCCCAGCGCAATCTGACAGACGCTATAACCTATGCTGCCGCTACTGGATGCAAGTCGCGCGTAGAGGGCCGAGCCATTAGCAGCGACCCATTTCTATGCTTCGAGTGGACATGCAACGACACCTATACCGTGCATACTCACCTGATAGGTACATATAATATAACCAATATGCTGGCAGCCGTGGCCATAGGTCTGCATTTCGGCGTAACACCCCAGCAGATAAACCTCGCCCTGGAAAGCTATATACCCAGCAACAACCGTTCTCAGCTTACCGTAACAACACACAACCGCCTCATAGTTGACGCCTATAACGCCAACCCTACCAGCATGCGGGCCGCACTAGATAACTTTGCGTTTATGCAGGTAAGTAACAAGACCGCCATACTGGGCGACATGCGCGAACTGGGCAATGCCTCGCACGAAGAACATCAGCGCATAGCCGACTATCTGCAACAACTGGGATTAGAAAACGTATGGCTGGTAGGTCCAGAGTTTGGACAAACTGCCTGTCCATTCCCTAAATTCAAAGATGTAGAAGAAGTAAAGCGCGCCTTAGAGAACAATCAGCCCCACAACCACTACATCCTGATAAAGGGAAGCAACGGCATACATCTATCCCAACTGGTACCATTGCTATAAATCGCCTCGCTATGAAGATAGGATTAGACGCCAAAAGAATAGTACGCAACGGAACCGGACTGGGTAGCTACGGCCGAAATCTAGCCAACGACTTGGCAGGCATAATACCCTCAGATACCGAGATACGCCTATACGCCCCCGATGCCGGGCGCAAAGATTTGCGTACCCAGGTACATACTACGCCGTCAATGACATTCAGCTTTGCCAAGAGCCGTATGCCTAAAAGTCTGTGGCGTACATTCGGCATAGTTGGCAACTTGCGCCGCGACGGCATAGACCTCTACCATGGTCTCTCGGGCGAACTGCCCATAGGCATACATCGTAGCGGCATACGCTCGGTGGTAACTATACACGACCTAATATTTCTTCGCCACCCCGAATACTACCACTGGATAGACACCCGCATATACGCCTGGAAATTCTACCACACCATAGCCGAGGCCGACCGTATAGTTGCCATAAGCGAATGTACCAAGCGCGACATAATGCATTATGGCCACGTAGCAGAAGACCGCATCGACGTAATATATCAAAGTTGCAGTACCCACTTCAAGATGCGCGAAAGCGATGCCAAGAAGCAAGATGTACACGCTCGATACCTATTGCCGGGCCGATATATTATTAATGTAGGCACGGTAGAGCGTCGTAAAAATATATTATTGGCCATAAAAGCGCTGCAACACATAGACGATATATCGCTGGTAATCGTTGGCAGACAAACCGAATACACCCGCGAGGTAAAAGAATACATAGCCCAGCACGGACTTACCAACCGTGTATGCTGGCTTAGTGGCGTACCAAATGCCGACCTACCATCGCTCTACCAAATGGCTGAGGCCTGTGTATATCCATCACGTTACGAAGGCTTCGGCGTACCTATTATCGAGGCCATACAGAGCGGACTGCCCGTAGTGGCATGCACGGGCAGTTGCTTGGAAGAAGCAGGCGGTCCAGACTGTATCTACGTAGACCCCGACGACGACAAGGCCATGGCCGAGGCCATTAGTAAAGTTCTCGTAGGAGCCGAAGGCCGCGAAGAGCGCATAGCCCGTAGCATGGAATACGTTACCCGTTTCGAAGGGACTAACGTAGGTGCACAAATGCTCGATGTATACAGGCGCGTACTCAAGGAATAACCTTGAAACCGCCACCAAAACCTATAAAAACGCCCCACCAATCTACCCCGAACACCCCCAAAAATCTACCCGAAGAATATCATATTTAACCTAAAACCAATAGACATGAACACAAAAACCATCAAGAGCAAAGTACCCTTCATAAGCACACTGGCTTACGGCATGGGAGATGTAGGCTGCAACTTCAGTTGGATGTTTGTAAGCAACTTTCTAATGATTTTCTACACCGATGTATTTGGCATCGGAATGACTGCCGTGGCCACGCTGATGCTGGTTTCGCGCATATGGGACGCCGTAAACGACCCCATAGTAGGCGCACTGACCGACAAGACGCATACTCGCTGGGGACGTTTCCGCCCATGGCTGCTCTTTGGAGCTCCCATAACTGCCGTGATTCTTATGCTCACCTTTTGGGCACACCCTAGTTGGAGTCAAACTGCCAAGATTGTGTATATGGCCATTACCTACAGCATATTGGTACTGGGCTACACCTGCGTAAATCTTCCCTACGGCACACTATGCGGTGCCATGACACAAGATATTGACGAGCGAGCCAAACTAAACACCAGTCGTTCGGTAAGTGCCATGATAGCCATAGGCGTACTCAATATCATAACCATGCCGTTGGTAACCTACTTGGGCAAGGGCAATTCCGCCACCGGATACCTAACCGTGGCCATCATCTATGGTATTATCTTCGCGGCATGTCATCTTTTCTGTTTCAGCAAGACCAAAGAAGTAGTAGAAGTACCCATAGGCCAAAAGCTACCCATCACTACACAACTTCGCGCCATAAGCAAGAATCGGCCATACATGTTGGCTCTGTTAGGACAGTTTCTCTTTGGATTCATACTGTATGGCCGCAATGCCGACATACTATACTATTTTACCTACGTAGAAGGCTCTGCCACGCTATTCTCTTATTACTCTATGGCCATTATTATCCCCTCGATAGCCGGAGCTGCCTGCTTCCCTTGGATGTTTAACAAGACGGGCAACAAGGGACACGCCGCGGCCATATTCGCCCTACTTACGGGTATATTCATGGGAGCGTTATATCTGTTTAGCCCTAACACAACGCCAAAGGAATTCTACATCTGCTCGGCATTGGCTTGGTTCTTCTTCTCGGGTTTCAACACAGCCATCTACGCCATCATCCCCGACTGCGTAGAATACGGAGAGTGGAAGACGGGTATTCGCAACGACGGATTCCAATACGCCTTTGTATCACTGGCCAACAAGTTGGGTATGGCACTGGGTACGGCCATGGTAGCCTTGGCTCTCGACAAAGCCGGATATGTACCCAATGCCGTACAAAACGATAGTGTACTCTCTATTATGCGCCATATATTCTCTACCATTCCCGGTGTACTGTGGATAGTAACAGCTGCATGTCTGTGCTTTTACACCCTGCACCGAAAGGTATACAACCGCATTGTAGAAGAACTAAAACATAGAAAACAATCTTAATACAAAAAAACTATGAGACAAGCAGTATTAATAGAACCAAAGCACATTGAGTTCAGAGATGTACAAGCTCCAACAGAAGCCGACCTGAAGCCACACCAAGTATTGGTAAACATCAAGCGCATAGGTATATGTGGCAGTGAGATACACTCTTACCACGGACAGCACCCTGCCACTTTCTATCCTGTAGTGCAGGGCCACGAATACTCAGGTACAGTTGTAGCCTGTGGCAGCGAAGTAACCGTATGCCGCAAGGGCGACAATATTACGGCTCGTCCACAGTTGGTTTGTGGAGAATGCAACCCCTGCAAACGCGGACAATATAACGTATGCGAACATCTACGTGTACAAGCTTTCCAAGCCGATGGATGCGCCCAAGATTATTTTGTAGTTGACGACGACCGTGTAGTACCATTACCCGAAGGCATGAGTCTTGACTACGGAGCCATGATAGAACCCTCTGCCGTAGGTGCGCACGCCAGCAACCGCACCGACGTTAAAGGCAAGAACGTAGTGGTAAGCGGTGCCGGTACGATAGGCAACTTAGTGGCCCAGTTCTGCAAGGCGCGCGGTGCCAAGCGCGTACTTATCACCGATGTGAGCGACCTAAGGTTATCCAAGGCGCGCGAATGTGGCATCGACTGCACACTGAATGTAACTAAGAAATCGCTCAAGGATGCCGTAGCCGAAGTTTTCGGAGAAGAGGGCTATCAGGTTGGCTTCGAAGTAGCCGGAGTAGAGTCGTCTATCCGCTCGCTGATGGAAACAATCGAGAAGGGAAGCGACATAGTAGTGGTAGCTGTATTTGCCAAAGACCCTGCACTAAGCATGTTCTACCTAGGCGAGCACGAGCTTAGACTGGTTGGCTCTATGATGTACCGTCACGAAGACTATCAAACCGCCATAGACTATGTATCCAAAGGCATCGTTAATCTAGAGCCATTGGTAAGCAACCGTTTCGCATTTGAAGAGTACGACGAGGCATACCAGTTTATTGACGCTCACCGCGAAACATCAATGAAGGTAATCATTGACCTTGAACAACAATCCTCTAAAAAGTAACATTATGATTAAAGGACATATCATTGTAGGATTAGGCGAGATACTTTGGGACGTACTGCCCCATGGCAAGCAGTTGGGCGGTGCGCCGGCCAACTTTGCCTATCACGCCTCGCAGTTCTCGTTAGAGGGGCGTGCCGTAAGTGCTATTGGCAACGATGCTTTGGGACGCGAAATCCTGTCAACACTCGATGCCCGCGGTATGCGGTATCTGATAGAAACAGTAAACTTTCCCACGGGTACAGTAGACGTAACTCTCGACAATCAGGGAGTACCCTGCTACGATATCAAGCAGGGTGCTGCATGGGACAACATGCCTTTTACGCCCGCTCTTGAAGCCACTGCACGCGATACGGCAGCCGTATGCTTCGGGTCGCTTGCCCAGCGTAGCGAGCAGTCGCGTAGCACCATTCAAAAGTTTCTAGAAGCCATGCCCCAAGGCGACGATAGCTACCGCATATTCGACATCAATCTGCGGCAGACTTACTACAATAAGCAAGTGATACACGATTCTCTCTGCCGGAGCAACATTCTGAAGATAAACGATGAGGAAGCGGGCATAGTAGGCCCTCTTTTCGACATGGAGGGCAAGTCTATGCAGAACGTGTGCTGCCAGCTGATGGCCAACTACCACTTGAAAATGGTGATACTTACCTGTGGCACAGCCGGAAGCTATGTGTTTACGCCAAACGAAGAATCGTTCTTACCCACGCCTACTGTTAAAGTGGCCGATACCGTAGGGGCTGGCGACTCGTTTACCGCTGCTTTCGTAGCATCGCTCATCAAGGGCAAGAGTATACACCAGGCTCACCACAAAGCCGTTGCCGTATCGGCATATGTATGCACGCAGAATGGTGCTATGCCTACGCTGCCCAACGAACTCAAAGAACACAGCTCTTTCATTTAAGATACCACGATTATCTCCGATATAGCTATTCTTCAATATATTAATGGATTCTATGGCTATTATCATGTTTTCTATATTGTCGACGGCCGTCATCAATAAAGTTTACGGTCGTCAGCCAATTGGCCCACGGCCGTCAACCACCCGGCTTACGGCCGTGGGCAGTATATAAAACCTAAATTAAGCTTTAATAAAAAGATATCGAAAGAATACTAATGCGGCGTTGGCTCAAACCATTTTTAAATGAAAGAACCGTGCTCAAAGAATAAGCTATTTTAGAATTTGCATTAAGAATGGCAGGATACCAATTCCAGGATTGGCATCCTGCTTTTTTTTATTTGCAATAAGCAGATAGCCTTTAATATTTGGCATAATACGCTGTTTTTTACCCGTTTCTTTGTGGCTATAGGCTCTTTTTCATAATTTTGTGCCATATATACATATTAATTAATATAGTACCATTATGAAAACAATAAAGTACTGCATGTTGGCGCTGGCAATGGCTACAGCTCCACTATGGGCTTATGCCGACGAGGGCGTTACCCGCTATGTAAACCCGTTTATAGGTACTGGCCAGGTAGACGCCAACAGTCTTAAGGGAGGCAACTTTCCTGGAGCCACCACTCCCTTTGGCATGGTTCAACTTAGTCCAGAAGAATTTGTATGTCCCAATGGCGACGGCGCATCGGGTTACGACTACAGCCTGAATACCATCTACGGTTTTGCCCACACCCATCTGAGCGGTACAGGATGTGTAGACCTGCTGGATGTAATGATGCAACCATCGGTTAAGAGCATTGTCCAACTGCAGGGCGAAGACCTATACCCCGCCACCTTTGACCACAAGAATGAGAAAGCCACAGTGGGCTACTACTCGGTAACCTTCGACAACAACGGCCCTACCACCGAACTTACCGCCACTACCCGCACCGGCATGACGCGTATAACCTATCCCGCAGGAAGCGCGCAAACATTAGTATTCGATATGAGTCATGCTGGGCAGAACCGTGGTGGCGACCGCAAGACTATCATCTTCAACTCGCAACTGCGCCTTGTCAACCCCACCACACTAGTTGGCTACCGTATGCTTAGTGGATGGCAGAAGGCACGCAAGGTATATTTCTATGCACAGTTCTCTCGCCCGGTAGTAAACAAGACTTTCCGCCAAGGCAAAGAGATTTATACCGATGGCGACATAGCCAATGGGCGCGATACACGCTGCTTCCTTGACTTTGGTACTGCCGCCGAACCGCTGATAGTAAAAGTGGCCCTTTCGCCCGTAAGCATAGAAAATGCCAAGCATAACATGGAGGCCGAGAATAGCGGTTGGGATTTTGAAGCCATACACCGCCAGGCCGTAAACAGTTGGGAGAAAGAATTGGCCAATATACGTATCGACGGCACCGACAACCAAAAAGCCATTTTCTATACTGGTCTATACCACGCATACATACAGCCCAACATAATATCCGATGTAAACGGAGCCTACACACGCTCCGATTTCAGCGACGCCCAGCTCCCCGAGGGCGAAACTCACTATAGTACCTTCTCGCTCTGGGACACATTCCGTGCCTGCAACCCGCTCTACGCCCTACTCAAGCCCGAACGCGTAGGCGATATGGTAAAGAGCATGCTGCGCCAGTACGATGTATACGGCTATCTGCCTATATGGCAACTATGGGGATCAGAAAACTACTGTATGATAGGCAACCACGCCATACCTGTAATGGTAGACGCCGCCCTTAAGGGTCTGCCCGGTGTAGATGCCGAGCGTGTATACCAGGCAGTACGAGGCACTTCGCTAAGAGAACACCGCCAATCGCCCTGGAAACTACTGGAACAGTATGGCTATCTACCCGAGACCCGACAGATTGAGTCAGTATCCATCACGCTCGAAAATGCCTACGACGATGCCTGCGTGGCTCGCCTGGCCAAATACTTAGGCAAAACCGAAGACTACGAGTACTTTAACCGCAGGGCTCACCTGTACCGCAATCTCTACGATAGTAAAACCGGATTCTTCCGCGCCAAAGACGAGAATGGCAATTGGATGGAGCCTTTCGATCCTTACACATACCGCCCCAAAGGTATGCATCCCTATGCCGAGGGCAACGCTTGGCAGTACAACTTCTTTGTACCACAAGATGTGCCCGACATGATTAACCTGATGGGAGGAAACAAGAGTTTTGAAAAGTCGCTCGACCACCTATTTGCCGACACCACCCGTGTAGACCTTGATGGCGGTGGTAACGCCAGCGGATTCATTGGTCAGTACGCCCACGGCAACGAGCCCAGCCACCACTGTGCCTATCTATACAACTGGGTGGGTGCCGACCGCAAAACTCAGTATTACACCAACAAGGTAATGACCGAACAGTACTTTAACCGTATAGACGGATACTCGGGTAACGAAGATTGCGGACAGATGTCGTCGTGGTACATTTGGTCAAGCATGGGTTTCTACCCCGTAGACCCTGCATCGGGCGTATACAACTTTGGTTCGCCTCAGTTACGTAGCGCTGTAATAACCCTAGCCAACGGCAATACCTTCACCGTTAAGACCAACCGCCGCGGAGCTACCGACTGCTATATCAAGTCAGTTAAACTTAACGGTAAAAAGTACTCTAAGAACTACATTACTTACGATGATATTATGAAGGGAGGCACTCTTGAGTTTGTAATGGGCAAGTAAACATAGAATAATTGAATACATTACAAGTAAACACAAAAGAAGATAGTAAAAAGCCGCGATACTTCACCATGAGTATCGCGGCTTTTCTAATCTCATCAATTCAGAGTGCTACGTAATAGTACAATTAGAGTGTAATTCGCTTAAAATCCGTTTATAATGATCTGCATCTTATTAGAACCACCTATTAGCATTTCATAAAGGAATTGATTTCTTCCTCCGAAAGGTCTGATATCTGGGCCATCACACTTATATCTAATCCTTTCTGTAACATTACTCTTACCATATCTGCACGACTTTCTTCACAACCTTGTTCCATACCTTTTCCAAAGCCTTAGCCTATGCTATGAAAGACAAGTGTAACAACTGCCATGCACATACGCTGACGGCCGTGGGCAATATGGCTGGTGGCCGTAAGCCGATGGGGTGACGGCCGCAGGCAACCCTGCCGACGGCCGCAGACAACCCAGAAAACACCAATGCCACAGTAGAAACCCAAATCAGGAACCACAAGCACAATAGTTTACAGGCACCACAATGCTTATCACCGCTCGGGCAACAGCCATTGGAGCGATGGAAAAATAGATGAATTTATTTTGTATTTCACTCGGTTTGCGCTAACTTTGCGGTTAAAACAACTACAGATGGGTCTATCCAATTTTCTACATAAACCAAGTAGCCGTTATGTCATAGGCAATCTCTGCGCCATGGTGCTGGTAGTGGTTGCGCTGGTAATTGGCACCGGCATAGCTCTTAACGCCTATACCCACCACGGCGAGACACTAACCGTGCCCAACCTGAAAAACAAGCGCTTTGCCGACGCCGACAGGATAATGGCAGATATGGAACTACAGATGGTAGTCAACGATACCGGGTACATAAAAACCCTACCGCCCGACTGCATCTTGAGTCAGTCGCCAGCCGCCGGCGAAAAGGTAAAATCGGGACATATTATCTACGTAACCATCAACTCACTTCAAACTCCCACCCTTATCATCCCCGATGTTATAGACAATAGTTCGCTGCGCGAAGCTATGGCCAAGCTCTCGGCTATGGGTTTTAAGTTGGGCACTCCAGTACACATACCCGGTGAGAAAGACTGGGTATACGGCATTACCGTACACGGACATAGGGTGAATGCCGGCGACCGCGTAACCGTTAACGACAAGTTGATAATACAGGTGGGCAACGGACAGGTAGAAAATGATGACGAGATAAACTACGTAAGCCCCATTGAGGAAGAGGAAAGCGGCGATGTAGACGAGTTTGAAGAAGTTACCGCTGCCCCGGCAGGTGAATAATACCCCACTATATTTATTATTTATACCACAACGCATATACCCAAGAATGGCAACCATAGAAGACATAGAACGGCAAGATATAGACGAACTGGAAGGCGAGCCTCAACTATACGAGCACTTTCGCTTTGAGGTAGACGGCAATCAAGAACCGCTGCGCATAGACAAGTATATGCTGGAGAAACTGCAACACTCAAGCAGAAACCGCATACAGAAAGCCGCCGATGCTGGATTTGTACACGTTAACGACCGCCCCGTAAAGCGCAACTATCGCGTGCGTCCCGGCGACGTAGTAACGCTTATGCTCGACCGTCCGCGTCACGACAGTTCTATCGAGGCAGAAGATATACCGCTCAATGTAGTGTTCGAAGACGACCAACTGATGGTAATCAACAAGCCAGCCAGAATGGTAGTACACCCCGGTGTAGGCAATTTTACTGGCACGTTGGTAAACGCACTGGCTTGGCACCTGCGCGACAATAAAGACTACGACCCCAACGACCCCGAAGTAGGACTGGTACACCGCATAGACAAAGACACCAGCGGACTGCTGGTAATAGCCAAGAAGCCGCTGGCCAAGACCTTCTTAGGGTTGCAGTTCTTTAACAAAACCACCCACCGCAGCTACAACGCCCTGGTATGGGGCAACATTACCGAAGATGAAGGGCGCATAGAGGGCAACATAGCCCGCGACCCCAAAGACCGCCTACGCATGACGGTATATTCGCCCGACTCGGGCATAGGCAAGCCTGCCGTAACCCACTACCGTGTAATAGAGCGGTTTGGATACACTACGCTGGTAGAATGTATACTGGAAACGGGGCGCACCCACCAGATACGTGCCCACATGCGGCATATAGGTCACCCATTGTTTGCCGACGAACGCTACGGAGGCATGGAGATACTGCGTGGCGAGCGTAGTGCATCGTACAAGGCATTTATACAAAACTGCTTCTCACTATGCCCCCGACAGGCACTTCACGCCAAGACCCTGGGGTTTGTACACCCCCTAACCCGGCAGCAAATGGACTTCGACTCAGAATGGCCCACTGACTTTAAGCAGCTTATCGACAAGTGGCGCGCATTTATAGCCGGAACCACCCGAAATACTTTTGCAGACAATTAAACAAAGATAAAATGAAAGAACTGAAAAGAAATATCGCCATAGTTTGCGGTGGCGATTCGTCAGAACACAATGTGTCTATGCGTTCAGCGCAAGGACTCTATTCTTTTTTCGACAAACAGCGTTACAACGTATATATTGTTGACATAAAAGGACAAAACTGGCAAGTACAGTTAGACAACCATACTACGGCACAGATAGACAAAAACGACTTTAGCTTTACCGTAGATGGCAAGATGATAGAGTTCGATTATGCCTATATCACCATTCATGGTACTCCAGGCGAAAATGGACTCTTGCAAGGTTACTTCGACCTGCTGCATATGCCCTACTCTACCAGCGGAGTTCTGGTAGAGGCCATGACCTTTGACAAGTACGTGCTAAACAATTATCTGCGCGGATTTGGCATAAACGTGGCCGACAGTATACTGGTACGCCGTGGCGACAATATAGACGAAAACGAAGTGGCTAAACGTCTGGGCATGCCCTGCTTTGTAAAGCCCGCTGCCGACGGGTCGAGCTTCGGTGTATCTAAAGTAAAAGAACCCGACCAGCTGGCTGCCGCTCTGCGCGTAGCCTTTATGGAGAGCAACGAGGTAATGATAGAAAGCTATCTGGAAGGCACAGAGATAAGCATAGGATGCTACAAGACTAAAGAAAAACAAGTGGTATTCCCCGCTACCGAAGTGGTAACCAACAACGAGTTCTTTGACTATGCCGCCAAGTACAAGGGCCAGGTACAAGAGATAACTCCTGCCCGCATAGACCCAGCCACAGCCGATGCCGTGGCTAAGCTTACCAGTAGAATATACGACCTGCTGCACTGCAACGGTATCATACGCATAGACTATATTATCAGCAAAGATGCCCAGGGCAACGACCGCATCAACATGCTTGAGATTAACACCACTCCGGGTATGACCGCCACCAGCTTTATACCTCAGCAGGTACGTGCCGCCGGACTGGATATTACCCAAGTGCTGAGCGAGATAGTAGAAAACCAGTTCTAACCCCTTTACCCATCGCTTATGGACATTCCTAAACAGTTCGACTCTATCCGCCCGTTTGAACCCGAAGAGTTGCCCGCCGTATACGACAGACTCTTGCAGAACAGTCAGTTTCGCACAGTAGTAGCCATGCTCTACCCCGGCACTCCCATCGAAGCCATAGAGGCAAAGATGCGTGCCTGCAAAACCAATCTAGACTTTCAAAAGGCTTTCTGTTATGGTTTTCTTGAACAACTGTTGGCAAAACTAAGCACGGGTTGCGATATAGATATAGCCAATCTGGACACCAACCGTCGCTACACCTTTGTCAGCAATCACCGCGATATAGTTCTCGACTCTGCCCTACTTGACAAACTATTGGTAGACGCCGGCTTCGATACCACCTGTGAAATAGCCATTGGCGACAACCTGCTAAGTCTGCCTTGGGTAAAAGACCTGGTAAGGGTAAACAAGTCGTTCATAGTAGAAAGGGCACTATCCATGCGCGAAATGCTAATGTCTAGCAAGCGCTTGAGCGAATATATGCACTACGTGATAGCCCAGAAAAACGACAACGTATGGATAGCCCAACGCGAAGGCAGAGCAAAAGACAGCAACGACAGAACCCAGGAATCGATACTCAAAATGATGGCTATGGGTGGCGAAGGTTCTGTTACCGACCGACTGAAGCAACTGCATATAGCACCGCTATCTATAAGCTACGAGTACGATCCTTGCGACTATCTGAAAGCAGCCGAGCTGCAAGCGCGTAGAGATAATCCTAATTGGAAAAAGGGTCCTACCGACGATATTGTAAGCATGCAGACGGGCATTATGGGCTACAAAGGTTGCATACACTACCAGTGCGCTCCCTGTATCGACAGCTATCTTGACTCGCTGCCTACCGATACGCCCAAGACAGAGATATTCAGCATTATAGCCGAACATATAGACCGCCAGATATTTGCGGGCTACAAACTCTACCCGGGCAACTACGTAGCGATAGACTTGCTGCAGGGCACCGAGGCTTACACCAGCCACTACACCCAGCAAGACAAAGCCACCTTTGAGGCTTACATAAACCGTCAGTTGGCCAAGATAGAGATCGAAGGCAAAGACGAGAATTTCTTGCGCCAGCAGTTACTTACTATGTATGCCAATCCTGCAAAAAATAAATTGGGATTATAAGTAGGTGTTCATAATTATTTTTATATTTATTGCACTCTATTTTGATACAGTGTTTTCTTTATTTAATGGAGCAATGTGGACATTGTGACTGAAAAATAAGGGAAGCAGATGGGCAAAAGAGATTGTAATAAATATAACAGATAATTTATAGTGAGAATTCCTGCTTTATATAAGATAATTTTGAATACCTACTGAATATGAAACTTTGGTTACCGGCTATTGTAGCCCTACTGTTTACAGCCTGTGAAAGCGACAGTTACAAGACTGGCGACGGGCGATACTCGTACCTACAGGCAGAGATGGTAGAGGCATACACGGCCGATAAGTATGTAATAACCCGTGTAGTTACCGACGAGGGCAAGCTGCTACAACTACAACCATCGTTTACCGCCCAATGGGCAGCAAAGGCCGACACCGTTTATAGGGCATGGCTATACTACGACTATAGCGAGGGGGCTATCAGTGTAAAGCCCAGAACGGCAAGCCCGGTATCGGTACTCCGCCCCGTACAGACTACACGTCCCGACACGCTACACACCGACCCACTAACCCTGGAGAGTGCATGGCGCAGCACATCGGGCAAATACATCAACCTGCGACTGGCCGTAAAAACTGGAACTGCCGACGATGGAGAGACCGCCATACAGACCATAGGGGTAAAATGTGACACCACAACGGTTAACGGACACGAGCAGTTTACCTTTACCTTGCTGCACAACCAGAACGGAGTGCCGCAGTACTATACCTCTACGGCTTTTGCCAGTATCCCGATAGACGACAGAGCTCGCGCCGGCGAAATAACCATACGCATTAACACCTATCAGGGTATTACCGAGCGTAACCTATAACCATATACACCCCCTAAAAAAAGAGATGCGCCAACAGGCATAAACCTAAGCGCATCTCTTTTTTATATTCAATCTTATTATTTTTCTTATACGCCCAACTTAATGGCAAGCTTCTCAAGCATATCGCGGGTCATTGCATCAAGGTCGTAACGTGGACACCAGCCCCATTCCTCACGAGCGCAAGTGTCATCTAGGCGGTCGGGCCAGCTCTCGGCAATACTCTGCTTCAGTGGGTCTACATCGTAAACCATTCCAAAGTTTGGCTTGTATTTCTTGATGGCCTGATATACCGTTTCGGGACCAAAACTAAGCGAAGCTATATTGAAGGCATTGCGGTGAACCAAGCGTGAAGGGTCTGCCTCCATCACATCGATAGCAGCCTGCAGGGCATCAGGCATATAGATCATATCCATCAGTGTACCCTCTTTGATAGGGCACACAAAGCGTTCGCCACGCACAGCCGAATAGTATATATCTACTGCATAATCGGTAGTACCGCCACCGGGAGGAGTTACATACGATATAACACCAGGGAAGCGCACTGCACGGGTATCTACGCCATATTTATTAAAGTAATAATCGCTTAGCAACTCGGTAGTAACCTTAGTAACGCCATACATGGTGCGGGGGCGTTGTACGGTATCTTGTGGAGTCATCATCTTAGGGGTAGACGGGCCGAAAGAACCTATAGAACTTGGGGTAAATACGGCACATCCATTCTCGCGAGCCACCTCGAGAATATTCCACAATCCATCGATACCTATCTTCCATGCCAACTGGGGCTTCGATTCGGCCACTACCGACAGCAGGGCAGCCAGATTGTATATAGTATCAATATTATACTGCTTAACCACAGCAGCTATCATTGCGCCGTTGGTAACATCAGCCTCTGCCGACGGACCGCTCTCCAGCAGTTCACCCTTAGGCTCAGCGCCCTTGATATAGCCAGCCACTACATGGTTGTTGCCGTAGATTTTCCTTAATTCGCGTGTGAGCTCAGAGCCTATCTGTCCTGTTGAGCCAATGACTAAGATATTTTTCATGTGTTGAGTACTTAAAATTGTGGCTGCAAATTAACTAATTTTTTTTGTAAACAAAGACGAAAAAAAATAGAAAAATACATTTTGCCAGTAAATTCATCAAGTATGGTAAGGGTAATGCTATAAATTATGTATAAATTTATAGCAGATAATAAGTTGTATATCATACTTTTGGGGTATCTTTGCAGCTATGTAAACGGGTTTACTGCTTTCGCAGCAAGCCATACTCTATTAGTGAAATAACAAATAAGATATGAATAAAACTTTACACCTATTGCGTAGGGTGCACATAATTGTGGTTATGGCTATAACTACAGTATTACTGGGGGCTATGCCTATGCAGGCACTGGCTACCAACCAGCCCTACGCTCGCCTAGACGGCAGTACACTTACATTCTATTACGATGAAAACAAGGAGCAGAGCACGCAAGACTTTAGCCTTAACACCGGAACTGAAGACCCGAAATGGAATGCATACAACAACCAGGTAATTACTGTAAAATTTGACGAGAGTTTTAAGAGCTACGCCCCTACCACCTGTTACAAGTGGTTCTACGGCATGAGTACGCTTAGCAGTATAGAAGGTATAGAAAATCTGAATACCGCAGAGGTAACCAACATGTCAAATATGTTCAGGGGTTGCTGTACGCTAACTACACTTAACGTATCTGGCCTGAATACAGAAAAGGTAGAAGACATGAGCGGCATGTTCTCTGGATGCACGAAGCTAAAAGGGATCGATGTATCGAATTTCAACACGGCTGCAGTTACCAATATGAGTAGTATGTTTGCTGGTTGTGCAACGATATACGAACTTAATCTATCAAATTTCAACACAGAGAATGTGATTGATATGTCTGAAATGTTTTCAGGTTGCACAGGGCTACAGTCTCTTGGTTCTATTAGTACTTTCAACACTAGCAAGGTGGAAGATATGCATGGTATGTTCGATGGTTGTACGAAGATTAGAGCATTCTATATACGCAAATTTTCCACATCGGCAGTAAAAGATATGTCTGCTATGTTCAGAGGATGTACAAGTCTTTTATACCCTTATTTTAATTTCGACACCGCCAATGTTGAGAATATGGCAGAAATGTTTAAAGGTTGCCAGTCACTTACAGAAGAACTCGACATAACCAATTTCAACACCGCCAAGGTAAAGAACATGTATGGCATGTTCCAAGATTGCCGATCACTGCCAACGCTCGATGTTTCTAACTTTAACACAGAATCGGTAAAAGATATGGGGAGTATGTTTGCGGGTTGTAAGTCGCTAACCACGCTCAATCTGGCAAGCTTTAATACCGCCAAGGTAACCAGTATGGCAAGCATGTTTGCTGGCTGTACCGCTCTTACTACTATCATGGTTTTAGACAGTTTTACTACAGCGGCAGTTACAAGTTCTAACGATATGTTTGACGAATGTACATCGCTTATAGGCGCTGTAGAGTATAACGCCGAAAACGCCAACAATGCTACTTATGCCAACTACACCGATGGCTATCTAAGCTATGGGGGAATTATGTATGCACGAAAGGCAAACGGCACCTTAACCTTCTATTATAATAGCGACTATAAGGATGGCGACTATAAGGTAACTTCAAGTACCCCTGGATGGTCTGATTCCCAAACATATAACCGAGATATTACCAAAGTAGTATTCGACAAGAGCTTTAGTAAGGCTCGCCCCACAACCACATTAAATTGGTTCATTCGGCTGGCGGCATTAGAAAGTATAGAGGGTGTGGAGAATCTCAACACCTCTGAAGTTACCAATATGGCAGGAATGTTTCAGGCTTGCAATAACCTAAAATCGGTAGACCTCTCGCATTTTAACACCGATAAGGTAACCAATATGAACGCAATGTTCTATAACTGTACAACACTAAAAACGTTAGACCTCTCATCATTTAATACCTCTAAGGTAACCGAGATGCTATATATGTTTAGCACATGTCGCGAACTGACAACTATCTATGTATCCAAATACTTTACGGCCAGCAATGGCACTGACATGTTTAGGGATTGTAATAAGTTGAAGGGCGCTAAGAATTTCAATTCAGGCGAACAAGATGCAGAACAAGCCAATTACTATACCGGATACTTAACCAAGAAAGCGGGAACCAACGGCACCGACATGCTAACCGCTACGGGCTCGCCATTGACAATAGAAAACTTGGCAATAGACGACAGCAAGACCTACGTGTTGATTGATGACGAAGAGTACCTGGCTGCCACAGCTTCTTACAGTCGCTATATGTCCTCTACCTGGGGCACACTCTGCTTACCATTTGCTATCAATGCTGCATCTGATACCAACACCTGCAACTTCTATTCATTGAAGAGCGTAGATGCTGAGAGTGTAAGTCTACAACAGATAGAAACGGGAACCATAGAGGCAGGCACACCTGTAATAATCTGCAAGAAAGACGAAAGCGCATATGATATATCTATCACCGCTACCAATGCCGCAGTAGTAAAAGCTCCCGTTACTTCTACCGAAGCCAACCGCCTGGTAGGAACTTTCACAGATAATATACTCACCAGCGATGGCGGTTACTTTATAGCCAAAGACAAGTTTTATAGCATAGCCGACTATGCCACCGAGGGCGTAATAGTAATCCCCTTCCATGCCTATATCCAGACCAGCGACACAGCAACCCATTCCCCAATGCTGAGTATAGTTGATGGTAGTAGCACCACAGGTATCAACGTCACCGACGCTATAGATGCACTGAACAATACTGCCACAGAATACTACGATATGAGCGGTTGCCGTATCGGCGGACTGCAAAAGGGCATCAACATAGTAAAGACCGGTAACAAGACAAGAAAAATAATAGTAAAATAAGTAATAGAATAAATAATAAACGTTATGAAGAAACAACAGTATATCATCCCCGAGACTACAACAGTACATGTAGCTGCGCAGCAAATACTTAGTGGGTCAGGCTCGCTTTTGCCCGGATCTCCCGATGATGGCGGAGAACAACCCGATCAAGATTCTGACGGACATTATATAGCAGAATAAAAATAACATAAAACTATACAGGGCCGACACTCCATTATGGAATGTCGGCCCTGATGGTTTAAGGGTCACGGCTCTTTCATTTAAAAATGCTTTGAGATTTCATTTTTTGTGACTTCTAGGC
>CAVKSZ010000002.1:0-14757 GCA_963659135.1 Bulleidia sp.
TACTGCCCACGGCCGTAAGCAAGTTGGTTGATGGCCGTGGCCCAATTGGCTGACGAATGTAAACTATATTGCTGACGGCCGTCGGCAATATAGGAAACACCCTTAGGGTGGTTCTAAAAAAAATACCACCGTAAGTATATTTCTTATTATGGGCTGGCGTTTTGCCATCTTTCGGCTTCTTTTTAGTTCAAATTGCAAGTTCTCTCAGTTGCAATGCCCGCATTACTTCTTCATTCACTTACAATTTGTTCTTAAAAATAACCTCGAAATCTGCCAAAGCTAATTATTAGAACTATCCTTAAATGAAAGAGTCGTGATTTTGAACAATTTTGTATACTTTATCCTGCCTTATTAAACATAAATATGCCAAATACGCGTTTGTTTCTGAAAAAACTATGGTTAGATAGCTGCCGATTATTTCGTAAAATCAGAAAAAATGAGTAAGTTTGCACGCATGAAAACAAAGATAATTTTACTGTCGGCATTTGTGGTTCTGCTCACTTTTGTGTCGTGTGGTGATAACGATAAGGAAGAGGTTGCTACGCTGGTAGCCAAGATAGAACAACTATACGATGAGGGGCGCTATCAAGAGGCACTCGATTCTATTACCTCGCTACGTCATCGCTTTCCTAAAGCGGTAGAGGCGCGCCGAAAGGCTCTAGTGGTATGGCAGAATGCCTCGCTTAAACAAGCACAGGAAGACATTGGCCGTACAGACTCGGCTCTGCAAGCCACCATAGCCGAGATGAATGCCGCAACGACCATTCGCGAACGCAACCGGATAGGCATGCGCCGCGACTCGCTACAGGTGCGCTACGACGTGCTGGTAGGTACGGTGCGGGTGATACACCGCCGGCAGAGTGAAAAATAATTCTCAAGGGCAAAACCTATGGGCAAAGTTTTGCTATTTATTGATAAATCAGTAACTTTGTACCACCTTATATAATATATATGGCAGAAAATACAGAAGACCAGTTTAGGGAGATTATAAGCGAGTGTCGTTCGCTTTTCGAAAAGAAACTCCACGATTATGGAGCCTCTTGGCGTATACTGCGCCCATCGTCGCTTACCGACCAGCTGTATATCAAAGCCAAGCGTATACGCTCGCTTGAAATAAAGCAGGAATCGCTGGTAGGCGAGGGTATTCGTCCCGAATTTATAGCCCTTATCAACTATGGTATTATCGGATTGATACAGTTAGACCGAGGCTACGTAGACAGTGTAGATATTACTCCTGCCGAAGCCTTGGAACTATACGACTGTTATGCCACCGACGCCTTACAACTAATGATACGCAAGAATCATGACTATGATGAGGCGTGGCGTTCGATGCGTGTAAGCAGTTATACCGACTTGATACTTACCAAGATAGAGCGTATAAAGGAGATAGAAGACCTACAGGGCCAAGTGCTCGTATCAGAAGGCATTGATGCCAACTACATGGATGTAGTAAACTATGCCGTGTTTGGGGCCATCAAACTGCAGGAGAGTGAATAGGCTTAAAACTATACTTGTAAACGTAAGCCGCGCTCTGTTGGCTTTGACATTTATCTTCTCTGGATATGTCAAGGCCATTGACCCATTGGGTACACAATATAAGATACGCGATTACCTTACGGCTCTATCCTTGAGCGATATAGTGCCCGATTGGGCTACCCTCCTATCGTCGGTATTATTGGCAGCGCTCGAATTTACATTGGGTATCTTTATCCTCTTTGCTATTCGCCGGCGTTTTACCAGTATGGTAATGGTTGTATTGATGACCATTATGACGCTATTCACGGTGTGGATAGTTATAGCCAATCCGGTAAGCGACTGCGGATGCTTTGGCGATGCCATAAAGTTGACCAACTGGCAGACTCTGCTTAAAAATCTACTGCTTACAGCGTGTGCCGTGGCGGTATTGCTTGGCTATAAGCGCATGTTTCGCTTTGTGTCAGAGAGCAACCAGTGGATAGTTATCAACTATACGGTGCTATACATTCTTGCTACCAGTGTATACAGTCTGTATCTGTTGCCACAGTTCGACTTTCGCCCCTATCATATAGGTGCTAATATACGTAAGGGAATGGAGATACCCGCTGGTGCAAAGCTACCCCGTTACGAAAATACATTTGTGATGGAGAAGAATGGAACATGCCGCGAGTTTACCCTTGACAATTATCCAGACTCTACCTGGACATTCGTTGACCGCAAGAGTGTGTTAGTAGAGAAAGGTTATGAGCCGCCTATTCACGATTTTGCCCTTCAGAGCAATGCTACGGGTGAAGACATTACCCAGCAGATACTGAGCGATAAGGGATATACCTTTCTGCTTATATCGCCCCATCTGGAGAATGCAGACGATGCAAACTTTGGCAATATAGACCAACTATACGAATACTGTTTGAACCAAGGTATACCCTTCTATGGAGTTACTGCAAGCGGTGAAGATGCCATAGACCATTGGCGAGATATTACAGGGGCAGAATACCCTTTCTGTACTAGCGACGAAACTACGCTAAAGACCATTATACGCAGCAATCCCGGGCTGATATTGCTCAAAGATGGTGTAGTAATCAACAAATGGAGCCACAACAGTCTGCCACGGTCAGAAGAGCTTACCGCTCCACTTGCGCAGTTAGAGATAGGACAGATGCCAAAAGATAGTGTGCCTCGCAAAATGACTGCGGTACTCTTATGGTTTGTGTTGCCGTTGGCACTGCTGGTATTGGCCGACCGCCTATGGGCATGGAGCCGTTGGGTGAGAAAACGCGAAAAGAAAGCATTACACTTTAATTTATATAAAACGAACAAAACAATGAGAAAGAAAATCGTTGCAGGTAACTGGAAGATGAATCTGAACCTGCAGGAGGGCGTAGCTCTCGCAAAAGAGATTAACGAAGCTTTGGCACAAGACAAACCTAACTGTGATGTAGTAATCTGCACACCGTTTGTACATTTGGCAAGCGTAGCTCAGGTACTCGATGCCAACGTAGTAGGTCTGGGTGCTGAGAACTGCGCCGACAAGGAGAAAGGTGCATACACAGGTGAGGTTTCAGCCTTTATGGTTAAGTCTACTGGTGCACAGTATGTAATATTGGGTCACTCAGAGCGTCGCCAGTACTATGGCGAGACAGCCGAGATACTGAAAGAGAAAGTACAGTTGGCTCTGGCTAACGGTTTGAAGGTTATCTTCTGCTGTGGCGAGACTCTGGAAGAGCGCGAGGCAGAGCGCCAGAACGAAGTAGTTAAGGCCGAACTCGATGGTTCTGTATTCAACCTCACTGCCGAGGAGTGGAAGAACATCATCTTGGCTTACGAACCTATCTGGGCTATTGGTACAGGCAAGACCGCTACATCAGATCAGGCACAGGAAATGCTGGCTTACATTCGTTCTATCGTAGCTGAGAAGTACGGTAAGGAAGTAGCCGAAGAAACATCTATCCTCTACGGTGGTAGCTGCAAGGCTTCTAACGCTCCCGAACTGTTTGCTAAGCCCGATATTGACGGTGGTCTTATCGGTGGTGCTTCGCTCAAGACAGCCGATTTCAAGGGTATCATCGACGCTTGGAAGAAATAATAAAGCGATAATTTATCAGGACATCATACCTCCATTGCCCAAAGGGGCAGTGGAGTGTAGGTGCCCTTATTATTAATTTAATATCTCATAATGAGTAGAATACTTACCATAATTCTCGTTGTCGTCATGGGCCAGTTAACCACAGCCCGTGCGCAGACGTTTATGCAGCATATCCGCAAGACCGAGGCGGGAAAGGGTACTATTACTGTTACTCAGAGCGAAGAGATAGACAAGCTGGTAAACGGCAATGGTCAATCAGGCGCTGCCGATGCCAAGCAACCCAACAAGAACACCCAAACAACACCCGATAATAATCACAAACAGGGTAATAACCTGCAGGACGGGCATAAAACTGATGCTGCCCATAGTGGCGCGGCTCATAAAGAGACTGCCCATACTGGTGCGTCGACCGGCAATGACGATAACGAGGATATTCCCGTGGTAGATATGCGCAAGAAGGTTATGCGCAACGGTTATAAGATTACCGGTTATCGTGTACAGGCTTATGCCGGTGGCAATACCCGCAACGACCGTCTTGAGGCAGAACGTGTACGCAATGCTATCAAGATGAAATTTCCCGACCAGCCCGTGTACGTACACTTCTATTCGCCCCGTTGGATATGTCGTGTGGGCAACTATCGTACTTACGAAGAGGCAGCTTGGATGTTAGGTCAGCTGCATAAGATGGGCTATAAGGCAGCCACCGTAGTAAAGGGGAAGATTACAGTTCAATATTGATTTCCAATAGACTAAAATTACAATGACACTCGAACCAGAATACAGACCAGGGCTTGACGAGCTGGCCAGTCATTATCACGATATTCTCTCACTCTTGGGTGAAGATCCCGAGCGCGAGGGACTCCAAAAAACGCCCATGCGTGTGGCAAAGGCTATGCAGGTACTTACACGCGGCTATAGTCAAGACCCGCAAAAGGTGCTAACCGATGCTCTCTTCCGCGAGGAATACAGTCAGATGGTGATAGTCAAAGATATCGACTTTTTTTCTATGTGCGAGCACCACATGTTGCCCTTCTATGGCAAGGCCCATGTAGCCTATATCCCTAACGGATATATTACAGGGTTGAGCAAGATAGCCCGTGTGGTAGATATTTTTTCTCATCGCTTGCAGGTACAAGAGCGGCTCACCCAGCAGATAAAAGAGTGTATTGACCAGACGCTGCATCCGCTTGGCGTAATGGTAGTGATAGAGGCCAAGCATATGTGTATGCAGATGCGTGGCGTAGAGAAGCAGAACTCTATCACCACAACCAGCGATTTCTGTGGTGCATTTAATCAGGCCAAGACACGCGAAGAGTTTATGAATTTGCTACGTGGCGAGAAACGTAGTTTCTAACTTAAACTGTAATTATAAGACAATGATACGACTTGTTTCATGGAATGTAAATGGGCTACGTGCCTGTGTGGGAAAAGGCTTCGAAGATAGCTTTAAGCAACTGGATGCCGATTTCTTCTGCTTGCAAGAAACCAAGATGCAAGCCGGACAACTAGACTTGCAGTTCGATGGATATCAATCGTACTGGAACTATGCCGAAAAGAAGGGTTACTCGGGTACGGCTATATACACGCGGCATACTCCGCTAAGCGTAACCTATGGCATAGGTGTAGAAGAACACGACCATGAGGGTCGCGTAATTACTCTTGAGACGGAAAACTTCTATCTAGTTACTGTGTATACGCCCAACTCGCAGGATGGGCTACGTAGACTAGAATACCGTATGCAGTGGGAACGTGATTTCCAATTGTATCTGCATAGTTTAGACCAGCATAAACCCGTTATCGTATGTGGGGATATGAATGTGGCCCATCAAGAGATAGACCTTAAAAATCCCAAGACCAATCACACCAATGCTGGCTTTACCGACGAAGAGCGCCAGTGTATGACCAATCTTCTTGACAGTGGTTTTATAGATACCTTCCGCTATCTTCATCCCGAAGATGTTACTTACAGTTGGTGGTCGTACCGCTTTCATGCCCGCGAGAAGAATACGGGGTGGCGTATAGATTATTTCCTTGTGTCAAGTAGGCTTGCAGATAAACTCTCTGAAGCTAAGATACACACCGCTATATTAGGTAGCGACCACTGCCCGGTAGAGTTGAATATAGAACTTTGATTATCGCATTTTTTATATATGCAAAAGGCTTCGGTATGTACCGAAGCCTTTTGCATTATCAATAGCTATATTATTTTTCGGGGTAATGCATATTCTGAGGCTTTATATCAGTAAGAACCTCATCAACAAACTTTCGTGCTTCCCAACGGGCCATAGGCAGATCGTGCAACAGATAGTTGCCACAGTCGCGTGGAGCCGCACCTGGTATATCGCCCTCAAACGACGCAACAAATTCAAATGTGCGCTGCATCAGACTTACTATGTCGCTACTCTGCAGATCGCCACGCAGTAGCAGGTAGCATCCGGTAAGGCACCCCATAGGTCCCCAGTATATTACCCGCTGACGCCACTCTGCATCGTTGCGCAGGTAGGTAGCTGCCAGATGCTCTATGGTGTGCAGGGCGCCAATGTGCAGGGCTGGTTCACGGTTAGGTTCCTTCATACGAATGTCGAATGTGGTTACGGTTTCGCCACCAACGGTGTCTTTACGGCTAACGTATATGCCGCGCAATAGTTGCTCGTGGTCTATAGTGAAGCTTGGTATCTTTTCCATATTTATATTTAATAAGGTGGTTTTAGTCTTTGATATTTTCTAAGAAAAGGCGTGTTACACCAAACGATTGGTCGGCCAATCGGTCCCAAAAGTCGAAGTACATGGCAGCTTTGGTATCGCGCAGCGGTACATCGCTAATAATGCGCATCGATACAAATGGTACTCCGTATACGTAGCAAGTTTGGGCTATGCTGCAGCTTTCCATGTCTACGGCCAGGGCCTCGGGGAATTGCTCCATTATTTTACTCATCTTCTCGCGGCTGTCTACAAACCAGTCGCCACTCACGGTAAGACCCTTCCTGATGTTTACGCTGCTCTCGGCTATAGTATTTTCTATAGCATCGGTTACACACTGGGCTACAGTATAGCGTGCTGGCATGCCCTGTAGTTGTCCGTAGGCGTTGGCATCGCCACAGTATGCGTCGTGGTAGGTATATTCGGTACCTATCACTACGTCTTGCACCTCAAGCGTGGGGTCGGCTCCGCCAGCTACACCGGTAGATATTACCAAGTTGGGCTCATACTGGTCTATCATTTCTACTGCACCTATGGTAGAGTTAACTTTTCCTATGCCGCACTGCTGTATTATGAGCGTGTGCTGCCCCATGCGTCCGGTTACAAAAGTCTTGTGGTTGTGCTCTGTTGTCGTTGCGTTGTCTAGAAGTTTTATCAGTTGGGCAAACTCCTTGTCCATAGCTACGATAATTCCTATCTTCATATATTATAGTTCTTTATTCTTAAAATACAAAATTACGCCAATCGGGCTATATCAGCGTTGTTCCCACGGTTAAATATCCTTAACATGCACGGCTCTTTCATTTAAAAATGCTTTGAGATTTTATTTTTTTTGTGGCTTCTAGGCATTTAGAAACAGCCCAATGGTACTAATGACACAACATGATCTAAATACACGTGTCTTTGTTGGTGTAAATCCACCCAATCAGTGGCTATCAGTTTGTTCTAAGTTTTACGTGACATAAGTTTGTATTTATCGTGGGATTACTACTTTGTAATCTTTCGATAAAGTTTAATTTAGATTTCGTATACTGCCCACGGCCGTAAGCAAATTGGTTGATGGCCGTGGCACAATTGGCAGACGACCGTCAACTTTATTGCCCACGGCCGTGGGCAATAAAGAAAACATTACAATAATAACTATAGAACCCACAAATATGTTGAAGAATAGCTATATCGTAGATAAACTTGGTATTTTAAATGAAAGAGCCGTGATTAAGATGAGGCATTTTCTGTTCTCGGTAAATAATGATAATATAGTTTTTGTCGGTATGGTGTTTAGTCTGTATTGCAGAGCGTTATCAGTCAAGATGTTAATGGTAAAGTAAGAGTTGTTTTATTTGGTGTTTCTCTATATTTGCACTAACTTTGCAAGGCATTTTAGTATACGTATATCCTAAGAAAAAAACAACAAGGAATGGGAACATTGAAAAAGTATTGGGCCGATGTGGCTGCGGTAGTTTTGTTTGCGCTGATAGCGTTTGTTTATTTTATGCCCGCCGATCTTGATGGGCGAATACTCTACCGCCATGATTCGTCGGCTGGTCGTGGAGCCGGTCAGGAACAGTCAGAATATCATGCCCGCACGGGTAAGTATTCGCGTTGGACTAATGCAACTTTCAGCGGTATGCCTACCTACCAGACTGCTCCTTCGTACTCAAGCACCAATGGTTTGCAGAAGGTAATGGATGCCTATCATCTTTGGTTGCCTGAAAATGTATGGTATGTGTTTGCCTATCTGTTAGGATTTTATATTCTATTGCGCGCTTTCGATTTCAGAAAAGAATTGGCGGCATTGGGTTCCATTATTTGGGCGTTTTCATCGTATTTCTTTATAATTATAGCTGCTGGACATATTTGGAAGGTTATGGCATTGGCCTATCTGCCTCCGATGATAGCCGGCGTGGTGATGGCCTATCGTGGTCGCTATTTGGGTGGATTGTTGCTTACTGCCATCTTCACAGCCTTTGAAGTGAAGGCTAACCACGTACAGATGACCTATTACTATTTGTTTATTATCATCTTTATGGTGCTGGCGTTCCTTGTTCAGGCTATTCGTGAGCACCGTATGGATCGCTTTGCCAAGGCTACTGCGGCTTGCTTTGTGGGCGCAATGCTGGGTGTATGTATAAACCTTAGCAACCTGTATCATACTTGGCAGTATGGACAGGAGAGTATGCGTGGTAAGAGCGAACTGGTAAAAAAGAACGCTGCTAATCAGACTTCTAGTGGGTTAGACCGTGACTATATAACCCAATGGAGTTATGGGGTCGACGAAACATGGACTCTGCTTGTGCCCAATATAAAGGGTGGCGCATCGGTACCATTGTCTGCCAGCAAGACCGCTATGGAGAAAGCCGACCCACAGTTCTATCCCGTATATCAACAGATAGGTCAGTACTGGGGCGAACAGCCCGGTACCAGCGGTCCTGTATATGTTGGCGCATTTGTACTTATGCTCTTCGTGTTGGGATTATTTATTGTAAAGGGTCCCATGAAGTGGGCTTTGTTAGCTGCCACAATCTTGTCAATACTCTTGTCTTGGGGTAGAAACTTTATGCCCTTTACCGATTTCTTCCTTGATTATGTTCCCCTCTACGCCAAGTTCCGCACAGTGGCGTCAATCCTTGTAATAGCCGAGTTTACTATACCATTGTTGGCCATGATGGCGCTGCGCCGTATAGTAGAAGAACCAACCGTATTGACGCGCAATATGCGTTGGGTATATGTAAGCTTTGCTCTTACAGCTGGCGTGGCTCTGCTATTTGCCCTCATGCCCGGAACTTTCTTTACCGACTTTATTTCTTCTTCAGAGCGTTTGGCGCTTAATCAGATACCCGACGAATATCGTCAGTCGCTAATTAACAATCTTACCGATATGCGTAAGGCTGTTATGACAGCCGACTGCTGGCGCTCGTTCTGGATTATCACTATAGGAGTGGTCTTGCTGCTGCTTTATCGCTTCAATAAACTTAAGGCTACTTACATGATAGCCGGTGTAGGCGTGCTCTGTTTGGCTGATATGTGGCAGGTGAATAAACGTTACCTTAACGACGATATGTTTGTAGAAAAGAGCGTGCGCGAAGCTCCTCAACCTATGAGTCATACCGACCAGCAGATACTGAAAGACAAGAGTTTGGATTACCGTGTGCTCAACTTGGCTACCAATACTTTCAACGAGAACGAAACTTCTTATTATCATAAGAGTATAGGTGGTTACCATGCAGCCAAATTGCGTAGATATCAAGAAATGATAGATGCTTACATTAACCCGCAGATGTCGCGCATTATGAAGGCTGTGGCAGAAAGTAACGGCGATATGACTCGTGTAAATGGCGACTCCATCTTCCCCGTACTCAATATGCTCAATGCCAAATATATTATTGTGCCTCTGCAGGATGGACAGACCGTTCCCTTGCTCAATCCTTATGCTTATGGTAATGCATGGTTTGTAGATAGACTTACATATGCAGACAATGCCAATAAAGAAATAGACCGGATAGGGCAGATAGACCTTCGCCATGAGGCCGTGGCAGACAAGCGCTTTGCAGATGTACTGGGCAGTGCAGTAGAACAAGATGGTAAGTCTACAGCTACGCTTGTGGCTTACGAGCCTAATCAACTTACCTACGAGGTTAATTCAAGTAAGGGTGGCGTATTGGTATTCTCAGAGATTTATTACCCTGGATGGACTGCCACTATTGATGGACAACCAGCCGAGCTGGGACGTGTAAACTATATACTGCGTGCGCTGCAGATGCCAGCAGGAAAGCACAAGGTGCAGTTGGCCTTCTTCCCCAAGAGCGTAGATACTACCGAAACTATAGCCTACGTAGCCTATGTGTTGTTGCTGCTCATCGTAGTGGGTGGAGCTTATGATACCTATCGCCGGAAGAATAAAAAATAAAACATTGAGAAATGAAAAAACTGCTTTCGCTCCCTCCCAATCTTGTAGGGTGCTTTCATGATATAACAGGTCTGCCAGAGACTGAATGGTTCTGTACCAACGACCCTATAGGACGTAAACTCGGTTCGGGTGGAGGTACGGCCTGGTTACTTAAGGCTTGTTACGAGGCTCATGGTGATAATCGTAGCTTTGACGAATGGTTATCAGCCGACAGAAGACTATTATTACACGCGGGCGGACAGAGCCGTCGCCTTCCTGCCTATGCCCCTTCGGGTAAGATACTAACTCCCGTTCCGGTGTTCAGATGGGAACGTGGACAGCGCCTATCGCAAGACCTTCTTTCGTTGCAGGTTCCCCTCTATCAGCGCATCATGGATCAAGCCCCCGAGGGTCTACATACCATGATAGTGAGTGGCGATGTGTACATACGGTCTACCCAGGCTCTGCAGCCAATACCCGATGTAGATGTAGTATGCTATGGTTTGTGGCTCGGACCTGAAATAGCCAAAGACCACGGGGTGTTTGTATCTTCACAGCAGACGCCGTCAGAGTTGAAGTGCATGCTTCAGAAACCGTCGATGCAGACTCTCGGGCAATTACAGAAAGAACATTTTTATCTAACCGATATCGGTGTATGGTTACTGTCAGATCGCGCAGTCAAGGTGCTTATGAACCGTTCGATACACAATGGCGAGGTAACCAATTATGATATGTATGGCGAATTTGGATGTTGCCTTGGTACAAATCCTACTACCACTGACCCCGAAGTTAACGCTCTAAAGGTAGCCATTCTACCTCTTCCCGGTGGCGAGTTTTATCATTTCGGCACTTCGCACGAAATAGTTTCTTCGATGCTTGATATCCAAAATCTGGTTAACGACCAACGCGAGATAATGCATCACTCGTTAAAACCGCACCCGTCGATGTTTACCCAAAACTCTGAGGTTGAAATTAAAATCACTGAGGAAAACCAAAATCTTTGGATAGAAAACAGTTGTGTGAGCGCTCGTTGGAAGATAGCCCACGAGAATATTATTACCGGCGTGCCACGCAATCAATGGCAGATTCAACTCAATCCCGGACAATGTGTAGACATTGTTCCCATAGGCGAGAACCAGTATGCGGTGCGCCCGTATGGCTTCAATGATAAGTTCCGGGGTGATATAACCGATGGCATAACCGAATTTATAGGAACCCCATTCACCCGTTGGGCCGAAGAGCGTGGCGTTGACGCTGCGGCTATTGAGGGCAAAGCCGATTTACAGTCGGCCCGAATTTTCCCGGTAGTAGACAATATGAACGATGCCGGATTGGTGCTTAGATGGATGCTTAACGAACCTAGTCAACAGGGTGGACGTATGTTGTGGAATGAATGTCATAAGTTGAGCGCCGATGAGATTTCTGCCCAAGCCAATCTGCGCCGTCTGGTAGAGCAACGCCGTGAGAACCGTGCGCTCAACTGGTCGTTCCTGTCGCATAACTATGCTCATAGCGTGTTTTATCAGGTAGACCTTGATGATGCCGCACGCGAGTTTTCGGCTTTCCATATAGCCGAACCTGCGCCATTGCCCACCTCCGAGTCTCTGCTTACCCGTATTCATGATGCCATGTTCCGTTCAGAGTTAAAGCGACTCAATGGCGGTGATGGCACAGTGTGCGAACGTACTGCTTTTAGCTTGTTGCGCGAAGGGCTAACTCAAACTGTTCTTGCCCAGAAACAGCAGCCCCACCTCTCGGTATATTCAGACCAAATAGTTTGGGGACGCAGTCCTGTACGTATCGATATTGCCGGTGGATGGACAGATACTCCTCCTTTCTGTCTTATGGAAGGCGGTAATGTAGTTAATCTTGCTATTGAGCTTAACGGTCAGCCACCACTCCAAACTTACATCAAACCCTGTAAGGAGCATCATATTATTTTACGCAGTATCGACCTTGGTGCATCAGAAACCATTGATACTTTCGAGGAGTTGCGCGATTTCCACCAGGTAGGCAGTCCGTTCTCTATCCCCAAGGCAGCGTTGGCCCTTGCCGGATTCTTACCCGAATATTCGGCCGAGCAATACCCCTCGCTTACTCAGCAACTACAGTCGTTTGGTTGTGGTATCGAGGTTACTCTGCTCTCAGCCATACCGGCTGGCTCTGGGCTGGGAACCAGTAGCTTGCTGGCGTCTACCGTGCTGGGCGCGGTTAATGATTTCTGCGGACTTATGTGGGATCGTAACGAGATAGGACGTCGTACACTGGTGCTCGAGCAACTGCTTACCACCGGTGGTGGATGGCAAGACCAGTTTGGCGGATTGCTACAGGGTGTTAAACTGCTGCAAACCGGTAAGGGATTTGACCAAAATCCGGTGGTTCGTTGGATGCCCTCGTCGCTTTATACACAGCCCGAGTACCGCGCTTGTCATTTGTTGTATTATACGGGTATTACCCGCACCGCCAAGAAGATATTGGCAGAGATAGTGCGCCGTATGTTCCTTAATCAGCACGATGAACTGGCGTTGCTGCGTGATATGAAGCAGCACGCAATAGACATGTTTGAAGCTATACAGTGCGAACGCTTTGACGAGATGGGCCGGCTGGTACGCAAAACGTGGCAACAGAATCAGTTACTTGATAGTGGTACCAATCCGGCCGAGGTGGCCCGCCTTACATCGCTTATAGACGATCTTTGTTTGGGCTATAAGTTGCCCGGAGCTGGCGGTGGCGGATATCTGTATATGGTGGCTAAAGACCCCGAAGCTGCAGCCCGTATCAAGCAAACGCTGCGTGAGAACCGTATCAATGCCAATGCCCGCTTTGTTGATATGTCTCTTAGCGATAAAGGTTTGCAGATTAGTCGTAGCTAATAATGATAGTTTATCGGTACGACCTTGATAGGCGGTAAAAAAGTTGGTATGAATGCAATAACGCTATTCATACCAACTTTTTTATGTATTGATTCTATGCTCCCTTGTCAATAAGGTTTGTAGGTAAGCCCCCTTTTTTTTATTTTCCTGTGAGGATACCTATAAGTGTGGCGCATTCTTCATTGCTTACCCCACATTCTTTAATATATTTCTTGGCAGCTGCTTGCAGCTCTAGGGTACTGATATTATCTACATTAATGTTGTTCCAGTCTATATTCTTAAAGTCGTTCAGCGCTTCTTCGTTGCAGAATAGCCATATTTGCCGGTCTATTGCTATATTTTGTCGCAGGTTGTACTCTGTACTGCCTTCTGTGGTTTTGTAGAAGTTTTTCATAGTCACCATGTAGTCGTTGCGTAGCTCGCTTACGTTGGCACCCGTGAGTGCTTCAAATAGCATTGATACGAAACCACAACGGTCTTTGCCCTCGTTGCAGTGGATAAGGTAGGGCGGCTCATGGGCTATCATGAATTTAATGGCTTCGCCTATCTTGGCTTTGAAAGTAGAACTGAAGCAGTTGGCATCTAAACCGCAAGCTATAACGTTGCCTTGTCTGAATAGCTCGGGGCAGTGTGTAGAGGCATATCCCTCGGATGCCATGTATCCCTCTATGGCCGTTTGGGTATCAGCCAAGTCTATTTCGGCTTTGATGCCCACAACCTGCGCCAAGCTGTCTACTACGCGGTATCGCCCAGGGTTTTTTACGCTGTTTAGCGGATTGCTTGAACGGTATATCGTGTTAGGGGCTATACCCGTAGTCTGTATCATGCGAAAGTTGGCATATTCTTCAGCCGTTTCGCCGCTGCGGCGCTCTACTGGATATACCGATTTTAGTATTTCGTATTGCTCTTTGTATCCAGCCTTTTTGCTTAGCGTAATGGTAATCTTGTCGCCCGCTTCTCCGCCCATATATTGGTAAAAGTTGCCGTTTAGCATACCAAATCCATAGTCGTTGCCAGCAGCGTTGTAGTCTACGTAAGCGATTTCCAGGATGCCCGCTTCGTTGAACGAAGTAATAAACGGAATGTTGTCAATATCTATATTATCGCCTATGGTGGCATGTATCAGGTCGGCATATTCAAAGCCAGCCTTTTTCATATCGGCAGGGGTAAAGTTAGGCACTATCTGTCCGTAACTGCTTACCTCGGCTACATAGCCGGTTATGGTAGCGGTGGGTGTTGCACCGCTGCCGTGGTCGCTGCACGAGGCAAATATAGCAGAGGCTATCAACGCAGTAAAAAATGTAGCTTTTTTCATAAGGGTATTATTGATGTTAGTGGTTATGTTGCAAAGTTAAGGCTAATTTGCAGATAACCGGCATTTTTAACCGAATTATTTGGATGATGTATGAAAAATAGAAATCTTAGCGATTAACATACATTAATCTAAATACAATCGATTCTAGTTAATATATATTAAATTTAGGGATAAAAATAGGAACGAAATTTTTCAAGAAAAAATAATAAAAATACGCCTGTTTTGATGAAAACTGATGATAAACGCTACTTCCAAAAAATACTTTTCTGTACGATTATCTTTATTTTTTGACAAATACTGATGATATATGGCAAGGTGGGGCTGATTTTTGCTTGTTTCCTCTGAAAAGTTGTCACTTTAGAGCGTGAACTTTTGATACGCTAAATACCATCTCCAGAACGCTAATGACTATCTCTAGCTA
>CAVKSZ010000002.1:14767-101025 GCA_963659135.1 Bulleidia sp.
TCTCTAGTTAACTAAATACCATCTCCAGCATTCTGAAGATGGTCTTTTTATAATTTTAGACCCATTTTATGGCTTTGTGAAGGGCTGAAAATGCAACCAGCCATCACTTCGCGCGAAAATATGGGCGTAATTTGGCATGTTGTAATTAACAGTTGTTAACTCAAGATATTGGTTATTGCGGCGTAGGAAAATATTTTATCATCGTTGTTAAGAAATCCCTGTCTTTGCAGTGCTTTTATTAGCGTTTCGCTCATGGCCTCGTTGTCTTTCCGGGTGTAGCGTATGTCGGTAAAAATCTGTGCCAGAGTTTCTACGTTGTTAATCTCTACAAAGTGGCGGTTTTCTGCCGTGTTTTCTTTCTCGTAATAAGCCTCGTCTATGCGTTCGGGCGAGTAGTCAGCGTATGTTTCTTGATGTATGATGGCACTCAGTGGCAGGCGGTCGGTCTGCTCGGGGCATTCGTTGGGCCATCCTAGCGTGATAGTGGCTACGGGGAAAACCAGTGGCGGAAGTTTCAGCGTGTCTATAATCGATTCGGGGTTATAAACCGTAGTGCCTAAGAAGCACAGGCCTAGCCCCTCTTCTTCAGCCATATTACAGAAAGTTTGGCAGTAGAGTAGGGCGTCGGTGGCAGCGTTGAAGAAACTCAGAATATTATCATATCCCGGGTGCGCCTTGCGCTGCTTTGCCCAAAGTGTAGTACGGCGAAAGTCGGCACAGAAGGTTAGTACCACAGGTGCGCCCATAACCATAGGTTGCAAGAAATGGGCGGGAGCCAGCTGGGTTTTCATTTCGTTGCTCCGAGTTATTACTACCGAGTATAGTTGCAGGTTGCCCATGGTCTGGGTGCGCTCTGCATCGCCCAGCAAGCGGTAGAGTAGGGCTTCGTCAACGGGTTTCTTGCTATAACGCCGTATAGAGCGGCGCGAAGTAAATGTAGTCATCTGTTCTTAAAAAAAGTTTGTTAATGACAAAGTTATCCAAAGTTTTCCGAACTATAAAGCAATCTGCCCTATTCTTTCGTAAAAAAGTAAACATTCAAGAAAGAAGCGTAATGCGTAGGCAAAAAATAGTGTAAAAGGCTCGGCAGAGTCAAAAAAAAGTAGTAGTTTTGTAGCTTATATTGAGATGGTTATATAGGTTGTAGAAAAGCCATCCTCAGCGTAAAAGTGTAAACCCATGGTGGTTGTTATAAGCCACCCTTAATATATCGAAACTTGTTATGAGCAAAGAGAAAACCTATTCTTACGACGAGGCTTACAGCGCCACGCTTGCCTACTTTGATGGCGACGAACTGGCTGCCCGCGTATGGGTGAGCAAGTATGCCTTGAAAGACGCATCGGGTAACTATTACGAGCTTACGCCTACCGATATGCACTGGCGTATAGCCAACGAGATAGCCCGCATAGAGAGCAAATATAACAACCCGCTGAGTGCCGACGAAGTATTCGGCCTGATAGACCACTTCCGCTATATTGTTCCGGCAGGAAGCCCCATGGCGGGCATAGGCAATAATCTGCAGCTGGTATCGCTTAGCAACTGCTTTGTGATAGGCGAAGACGGTGATGCCGACTCATACGGAGCCATTATGCGCATGGACGAAGAGCAGGTGCAGCTTATGAAGCGTCGCGGCGGAGTAGGGCACGATCTTACCCAACTACGCCCCAAAGGTACGGCGGTAAATAATTCGGCACTTACCTCTACCGGACTGGTGCCCTTTATGGAGCGATTCTCTAACTCTACACGCGAGGTGGCACAAGAAGGACGTCGCGGTGCGCTGATGCTTACCGTTGGTGTGAAGCACCCCGATGCCGAGGCATTTATAGATGCCAAGATGACCGAAGGCAAGGTTACCGGTGCCAACATAAGCGTAAAGTTAGACGATGACTTTATGCAGGCTGCCGTAGACGGAACACCCTATGTACAGCAATTCCCCGTAGACAGCCCCGCACCGCTGGTATCTAAAACTATAGATGCCCGACAACTATGGCAGAAAATAATACACAACGCATGGCAGAGTGCCGAACCCGGCGTACTGTTTTGGGATACCATCATAAGAGAAAGTATACCAGACTGTTATGCCGACTTAGGCTTTCGCACCGTAAGTACCAATCCCTGTGGCGAGATTCCTCTATGTCCATACGACAGTTGTCGATTGTTATGCGTAAACCTGTATAGCTATGTAGAAAATCCGTTTACGGCAGAAGCTCGCTTCAACTTCGACCTCTTTAAGCGTCACGCCCGTATGGCACAACGTATTATGGACGATATTGTAGACTTGGAGATGGAGAAGATAGACCGCATAATGGACAAAATAGAGAGCGACCCGCAGGCCGAAGACTTGAAAGCTACCGAGTATCATTTATGGGAAAAAATACGCAACAAGTGTAGCCTGGGGCGCCGTATAGGTGTGGGCGTAACCGCCGAGGGCGATATGTTGGCAGCCATGGGGCTGAGATACGGTACGCAAGAGGCTACCGACTTCAGTGTAGAGGTACACCGCACTCTGGCACTGGGCGTATACAGAGAGTCGGTAAACATGGCGCAAGAGCGTGGAGCATTCCCTGTTTACAATGCCCATAGAGAAGAGGCTAACCCCTTTGTACAACGCTTGCGCCAAGCTGACGAACGGCTGTATGCCGATATGGTAAAATACGGCCGTCGCAATATAGCCTGTCTTACTATAGCCCCAACGGGCACTACATCGCTACTTACCCAAACCACATCGGGCATAGAACCTGTATTTATGCCCGTATACAAGCGCCGGCGTAAGGTAAATCCTACCGACAGTAGCGTAAGAGTAGACTATGTAGACGAGGTAGGCGACAGCTTTGAAGAGTATATAGTATACCACCATAACTTCCTTACCTGGATGCGCGTTAACGGTATAGACACAACCAAGAACTATACCCAAGACGAGATAGATGCCCTGGTGGCACGGTCGCCTTACGGCAAGGCTACCGCCAACGATGTAGACTGGCTGATGAAGGTAAAAATGCAGGGCGCCGTACAGAAATGGGTAGACCACTCTATATCTGTAACTGTAAATCTACCCAACAATGTAGACGAGGAGTTGGTAAACCGCCTGTATGTAGAGGCTTGGCGTTCGGGCTGCAAGGGCTGTACCGTATACCGCGATGGCAGTCGTAGTGGTGTAATGGTAGCGGTAAGTAAGAAAGACAAGAAAAAAGATAAAGACAAGGCACCTTCGGCAGAGCAATCTACACCCTGTATGCGTCCACCAGTAACCGAGGTGCGCCCACAAGAACTGGTGTGCGATGTGGTACGCTTCCAGAATAATCGTGAGAAATGGGTGGCATTTGTAGGACTGTTAGACGGTTATCCCTACGAAATCTTTACCGGTCTGCAAGACGATGAAGAGGGTATAGTATTGCCCAAAAACGTTACCCGCGGTAAGATAATCAAGCAGACTAACAACGACGGAACCCACCGTTACGACTTCCAGTTTGAAAACAAACGTGGGTACAAGACTACCGTTGAGGGCCTGTCAGAGAAGTTCAACCCCGAGTATTGGAACTATGCCAAACTCATCTCGGGCGTACTGCGTTACCGTATGCCTATCGATAATGTTATCAAACTTGTAGGTTCGCTCCAGTTGAGCGACGAGAGCATTAATACTTGGAAGAACGGCGTAGAGCGAGCTCTAAAGAAATATGTAACCGACGGTACTCAGGCCAAGGGACAGAAGTGCCCCAACTGCGGCCAGGAAACGCTAGTTTATCAAGAAGGGTGTCTTATCTGTACCAATTGTGGTACCAGTAGGTGTGGATAATATATAATAAGGTATAAAGCTAATAAGATGAAACTTAGTGCCGGATATATTTACCTAAAAGACTTGCACTTTACGGCCTATCATGGTGTAGAACCGCAAGAACGCACGGTAGGCAACCAATATACACTGAATGTAAAAATACAATATCCGCTGGATGGTGCTATGGTGAGCGATAATGTGCTGGATACGCTAAACTATGCCGATGTATACCGCATACTGGAACAAGAAATGCAGGTTCCGGCAAGTCTGCTTGAGCGCGTGGTATACCGTATGGCCGACCGCATCTTCCGCCGCTTTTCTTTTGTAGATACTGTAGATATAAGTCTGTCAAAGCTAAATCCGCCTATGGGTACCCATTGCGGTGAAGCTGGCGTAGAGATGCATTTTGTGAACGAAAAAACTTAATTCAATATTGTGGTTTTCGTAAATAATCAGTAATTTTGCATGGCTACTCATACATATATGATTAAACGGTATATAATGATAATCACGGCACTGCTGGCCGTAGTGGCAATGTCGGCAGCTAACCGTAAGTTTACTTTGGTTATCGATGCAGGACACGGTGGACACGACTTTGGTGCTCCTGGAGCCGTGTCTAACGAGAAGACGCTTACCCTGCGCTATGCCTTGGCATTTGGCAAGATGGTAGAAGACCGTTGTCCCGATGTAAAGGTAATCTATACCCGCAAGACCGATGTGTTTATCAAGTTGTACGAACGCGCCGAAATAGCCAACCGTAACAAGGCCGACTTATTTATATCTTTCCATATCAATGCCGTAGAGAGTAAACGTGCAGCCCATGGGTTTCAGACCTGGACGTTGGGCCGTGGCAGCAGCACGGGCAACAAGGGAATTATGGAGAACCTGGATGTGGCCAAGCGCGAGAACTCGGTAATCTATATGGAGAAAGATTATAAACAGGTATATAAGGGTATAGAACAAAACTCGGCAGAGAGCGATATTATGTTCGAATTTATAGCTGATAAGAACCGTGAACGCAGTGTAGAACTAGCCAAACTTATGCAGAAAGAAGTGTGCCGGGCTACGGGGCGTGTTAATGGCGGTGCCCATCAGAATAATTTGGCAGTGCTTCGCTTATCGTCAATGCCCAGTTGCTTGTTGGAATTGGGCTTTATATCTACTCCAGAAGAAGAGAACTTCTTGAATTCCAACGAGGCATTGCCTCTGTATACGCAGGGTATATTCAACGCATTCTTACAGTACAAGATGCGCTACTCTGACAAGATTTCGGTGCCTTATAAGACAGACGATAATTCGCTGCAGACTATACCGCAGATAGTACCCGATGAATATCGCAAGGCTCAGACCGAAACCCGTAAGGACACTCCCGTGGTTCAGCCAACTACCACAACTCGCACGGTGGCATCTACCACCACTAAGCCACAAGCCGTAGTTAAAGATTCGGCACCTATGGTTCAGACCAAAGTGGCAGAAAACGTGCCCGTATCAGGGAAGCCCGTGTTCAAAGTACAGATACTTACCAGTTCGGCCAAGTTGAAAGCTGGCGACAAGCACTTTAAGGGGCTAACGCCAGTAGACTGCTACGAAGAGGGCGAGTGGTACAAGTATACCTACGGTGCTTCGGCAGACTATAACGAGATATACAGGCTACGCAAGACTATACTTGACACGTTTCCCGAGGCTTTTATTATAGCCTTTAAAGACGGCAAGAAGATGAACGTGAACCAAGCCATACGCGAGTTTAAGAACAATAGATAGAAGACTAATAAGCACAATAACGGCAATGAAATTTTTTACTAAAGAGGTAAGAATAGCACTGGTGGCCATCATGGGCATCATATTGCTCTTCTTCGGCATGAATTTTCTGAAAGGCAAGAGCCTCTTCTCTAACGACAACGTATATTTTGCCAAGTTTAATAATATTGGCGGACTCTCTGCTTCTACCCCTATATTTGTAAACGGCTACAAGGTAGGTACTGTAAAGTCAATAGACTTTGACTATGCTAGGGGTGGAAGTATTATCGTGGCAATAGGAACAGCCAAGCAACTGGTTATCCCTGCCGGCACTACTGCTGAGATAGAAAGCGACATGATGGGGAACCTTAAGCTTAACCTTATACTGGGCACCGATGCTTCGGCTACCATACAACCCGGCGATACCATTGCCGGTAAGGTAAATGGCGGACTGGCCGACACCGTAGGTGAATTGGCTCCCACTATAGGCAAGATGTTGCCCAAGCTAGACTCTATCATGGCCAGTCTGAATACATTGCTGGCAGACCCGGCTATAGCTAATTCGCTGCATAATATAGAGGGAGTTACGGCCGATTTGAATACCTCTACCCGAGAACTCAACATTCTCTTGGGTACGCTCAATAAGAATGTGCCCGGTATGATGGCTAAGGCCAATGGCGTACTGGATAATACAGAGCGTCTTACAGGTAATCTGGCTGCGCTTGATGTGGCCGGCACTATGGCTAAAGTAGACAATACCCTTGCCAATGTAGAGCAATTTACCGCCAAGCTTAACAGCAACGAGGGTAGCTTGGGACTGTTGCTTAACGATAAGCAGCTCTATCTTAATCTGAATAAGACTATGGTAAGTGCCGATACACTGCTCAATAATCTGCGTGAGCATCCAAAACGCTATGTTCACTTCTCGCTCTTTGGAAAAAAAGATAAGTAAGGCTCTTATTGCATAACAGATTTTCAAGGCTTACCTAATATATGCCATCGCCCGCATACTCAATAGTATAAGAGTATGCGGGCGATTTTAATTCTTGCTTTATTGTATCAGTATTCTACTAAGTAGTGGTTCAAAAGTACACCTACTTAACATTTACTTATCTTATTCCATATGCCTTTTTAATTTCTACATTATCATATTTCCATGGTGAATTGATGTACGAAAGGCAGTTTCTTATGGCCTGCATACGTTCCTCTTTTTCTGCGTATCCCTTGTCTGTAAGCATCAGCTTGATGAAAAGTGGCGTATATCCCTCTTTAGCCATATTGATGCATATACAGTGGGAGTATCGTTCTTGGAAGGGAATATCTAGTTTGATGTCTGTTATGAATACAGAGTCTGCCCCTCCCCATTGTCTGGCTTCTTTTCCGCCTAGTATTAGCAATTGTTTTCCCCAATGGCTTTCCGGGTATAGTTGCTCATCTTTAGATAATCCGCCACTTTGTGCTGCCTGTATTTCGCCAAGACTCTGCCTCTTGGCTTCGTTGAATGACAGATTCTTACGGCTGTATAGAAATGTTTTTCCAATAGACAAAATAGAAAAAAACGGATATAGCAGTTTGCTTTCACCATCTTTACTAATGGCAAACTCGTAATAAGCGAAGCCAAAATGAAGTTTATGATTCTTCAGTTGTTCACTATTACAATTTAATGTAACTACCCGGAATTTACTAAGATTCTCTCTTATGTATCCTTCGGGTAACTGTTGGTGTATACCCAAGTATTTTTCTGATATAAGACCAGTCTGTTCGTAAAGTGACAAATCTGTTGCATTAGCTTTTACCAGACAGGTAAACGCTATTAATGTTAATACTATTTTTTTCATATTGTCTTCATTATTTTGTTGTTAGTCTGTAAATCGAGAAAATATTGTCATAGTCTAGAATATAAGTAGTTCCAGTGTCTCCACGTGCTACTGCCACTGCCATCTTCGGTCTTGATAAAATTCAATCTTAAGATGGCTTTTTGTAGAATGATTTTTTCATCTTTGGTAAGTTTGTTGAAAACGATATTGTGATCTATAGTAAGATACTCTACTTTAGGAGAAATCTCAACATTCTCCTCTTGTTGGCAACTACTGTAAAAGATGGTTGCAACTGTCATCAGTGCGATGAACAATAATGGAATCCGTCTCATAATGCTGTGGTTTTTAATGTTTGAAATTAAATGTTAAAATGATATATCCTTGTTAATTAAGGAGTTTAGTAGTTCTGTTTTTTGCAAAATTATAGATTCTTTATGCAACTGTCAAAATAATAACGAATTATTTGTTGAAAATCAATAAAAAAGGAAAAAGGAATTGATAAATTGGTTCTCTAGATTTTAAAATACATGCCCTGTTATATATGGCCCTTTCATTTAAGGGTGGTTCAAAAAATTACTACCATAGGTTAATCCCTTATTATTGACTGGCGTTTTGGCTAATTATAAGAACTACCTTTAGTGCGTTTTCTTTATTGCCCACGGCCGTGGGCAATAAGGTTTACGGCCGTCAGCCTATTGTACGGCGGCCGTCAACTCACTTGCTTACGACCGTGGGCAGTATGCAGTTTTTGATAAAAGAGCCGTGTTGGTTATGCACATTTCTTAAGATTTGTTTCCTTAGTTCTTTGTCTTTTACTAACTTTGCACTCGGAATGCAAAGTGCATTCTAAGGGGTGCTTGGACCACTTGTCCAGGCTGAGATTATACCCATAGAACCTGAAACGGGTAATGCCGGCGCAGGGAACCTATCCCCTTGTATTTGTTTTTTATAACATTAAGAACATGAAAAAGATTGTTTGCATGGTGGCCGTATGCTTGGGCATAGCCGGCACTAATGCGCAAACTGCCGACTCGCTGAAGATGGTTAATCTGCAGGAGGTGGTAGTCAAGGGCGTACGCGCCCAAAAGAATGCACCGTTTGCGGTGGCCAATTTTAAGAAAGCCGAGTTACAGGGCTTTGGTAAAACTGGGCGCGAGTTGCCCTTTCTCTTTGCCAATACACCAGGAGTGATGGCATGGAGCGAGAACGGAACTGGCATTGGTACCAGTCATATACGTATACGTGGTGCGGCTGATAGTCGTATCAACGTTACGCTCGATGGTGTGGCCCTCAATTCGCCCGAAGACCAGTGTGTATTTTGGGCCAATATGAATTCGTATGCCGCTCTTATGGGCTCGGCTCAGATTCAGCGCGGTATAGGTACTTCTACCAATGGCGACGGAGCTTTTGGCGGTACTATATCGCTGGCTACAGCTGCCCCAAGTATTAAGCCTTCGCTCGAGGTGAATGGTGGTTATGGTACGTACAATTCTTATAATGTAGGTGCAAATTTCTCTTCAGGTCTGTTGTGGAATCGTGTAGTGTTCAACGGTGCTTATCATGAGAGTCGTACCGATGGATTTATGCACGGTACCGATGGCCGTTCGGGTTCTTACCTGGGTGCTCTTACTTATTATGGCGATAACTTCACCCTGAGTTACAAGAATGTGGGTAACTTTGAAAAGACGGGTCAGGCATGGAACGGTGCTACCGGTGGTAACGACGATGCTACACTGATGGCCAACGGTGTGTATACCTATAAAGATATGTATAATAAGGGACTGGGGCGGTACAACTCTCTGTACGAGGCATTGGTATTCGACGATAATGCGTATGCTTTCCCCGTTGATGCCAACGGCAAGTATAGCACCTATCGCTACAAGTTGAACAATGGCCAGTACTGGGACAAGACCACAGATAATTTCTATCAGAACCACAACATCCTTTCGGCAGCCTTTACTCCATCGGCTCACTGGAGTCATAACGTAGCCTTGCATTATACTTACGGTTATGGTTATTACTCAGAGTTCCGTCCTAACAATAAGTTTAGCAAGTTTGGTCTTACTTATTACGATGCAGCAGGCAACTTTGTTAAGCGGTCTGACTTTATTCGCAAGAAGGGACTTACCCAGCATACCTACGGCGTGGTATACAATGCCAATTATAAGGATGAGAGTTGGGACGTAATAGGTGGACTTAATCTGCAGCAGTTCCGTGGCAACCACTTTGGTTATCTTACCTATATTGCCAACGAAGGTGCTAATGCCAAGTTTCGTAGCAACGGCGATTATCAGTACTACGATTCTGATGCCCGCAAGAACGATTACTCTGCTTTTGCTAAGGCTACTCTTCATATTAATACTCTTTGGGATGTATTTGCCGATGTGCAGTATCGCCATGTAGGTTATAAGACCGACGGTCGTAACGATAAGTTCTATCAGCAGACCGATGGTACTTACCGTAACCAGCAACTTAATATCGATAAGCAATACAACTTTGTTAATCCTAAGGCCGGTATAAGCTATCATCAGGATGGGCACAAGGCTTACTTCTCAGTAGCCTATGCCAGTCGGGAACCCGAGCGTAACAACTTTACCGATAATGGTAGCTACGCTGCCCCCGAAGCCGAGCATCTGTTAGACTTTGAGTTGGGTTACAGTTATTCTGCCAGCAACTGGAATGTAGGCGTTAATCTCTACTATATGGACTATAAAGACCAGTTTGTTCAGACTGGCGCACAGAGCGATATAGGCGAGAACCTTACTACCAATATAGATAAGAGTTATCGTACTGGTATCGAGATTACTGCCGACTGGACTCCACTGTCGTGGCTAACTCTGGCTGGTAACGCATCGCTTTCGGCTAACCGCTTGAAAGACTTTACCGAGTATATCGAAAACTGGGACGATGATACCAAACCCGCAACCGTACACTACAACCGTTCTACCCTGGCATTCTCGCCCACAACATTGCTCAATGGTTTTGTAAGCGTTCATCATAAAGGCTTCGAGGCTGTATGGCATACCAACTTTGTAAGCCGCCAGTATCTAGACAATACAGAGACGGCTCAGCGTTCGCTGCCCTGCTACTCGCAGACCAATGTCAATATGAACTATACACTGAAGAAGGTAGCTGGTCTAAAAGAAGCAGTGATAGGTCTGAACCTTTACAATATCTTTGACCGTCATTATGCTGCCAGCGGATGGGTTTACAATGCCGTAGGTTACGGCACTTATACTGTAGACAATCGCTATACCCAGATAGGCTACATGCCTATGGCTGGCTTTACTATGATGGGTACGGTAACTCTGCGTTTCTAATAAGATATATGCAATGGAGACATTCTTGATAAACCATTGGCTCGACATTACCACTACACTGCTAGGCTTGGCTTACATACTCTTTGAGTACCGAGCTTCGGTATGGTTGTGGCCCGTTGGTTTTGTGATGCAGGCATTGGGTATTGTGCTCTATTATCAGAAAGGACTCTATGCCGATTGCGGCATGGAGTTCTACTATATCTGCATGACGTGTTACGGCTTCTACTCTTGGACTCGCTGTCGACATGGTGAAAGCAAGAAGAAGATAGATAAGCCAGTAACCCACTTCGACCGCCAACTCATATTGCCTTGGACGGTGATAACACTGATTATCTGGGGTGCCATATACTATATGCTGGCTTATCATACCGATTCGCGTGTACCCGTGGCCGATAGCTTTACTACCGCACTGAGTATAGTAGGCATTTGGGCGTTGGCTCGCAAGTATCTGGAACAATGGCTTATCTGGATAGCGGTCGACGTGGTAACATGCGCCTTATACTTCTACAAGGATATACCCTTCAAGGCAAGTCTCTATGGACTGTATGTAGTGATAGCCATAGCCGGATATCTAAGGTGGAAGCGTATGATGACACCATCGGTAACCAAACAAGAATGAAAAAAAAGTAGCGGCTACACGCCCTACTCATAAGAATTTAGTAAATTTGTCTCATCAAAATTATAAAGAATTATGATGAGACATTTTTTTATGCTTTCTATGGCCTTGGTGTCTACCGCTGCATCGGCGCAGACGGGTACAGCCAATGAGCCAGTAAGTTATATAGGCGGTGAAATATGTAATCCGCGCCTGCACGATGGTGGCTTTAGCTATGCCATCGGTACCGAGAATGTACAGGTAATGCGTGCCAACCGTACCCATCCTGATGAGGCCGACGGTTATGGCTGGACATACAATCATGCAGCTAATATTACTTACTGGCGGGGTAAGTTCTATCTTGAGTATCTGTCAAATCCCGTTGATGAACAGCAACCTCCTGGGCAGACGCTGATAGTATCTTCTACCGACGGGCGCCATTGGGGAAAGCCCGTAGTAGCCTTTCCTCCTTACAAAGCTCCCGAGGGCGTAACCATACCAAAGCCCTATTACGGTTATATTATGCACCAGCGTATGGGCTTTTATACTGCGCCCAACGGACGATTGTTAGTGGTAGCCTTCTATGGTCACAGCTATAATCCGTTCAAAGAGGGCGGCATTGGTCGTGTAGTTAGAGAGATGAAAGCCGATGGAACCATGGGCCCGATATACTTTATACGATATTCATCTCATGCTGCCTGGAATGCCACAAATACCGCCTATCCCTTCTACACTAAAAGTAAGGATCGCGGATTTCGCGAGGCTTGTCAGGCACTGCTTAACGATAAACTCAAAACGCTGCAATGGATAGATGAAGACCGCGGACTCGATGGATTCTATAATCTTAAAGATTCTATCAACCGCGTGCAAGCTACGTCATATTACCACCGCAAAGACGGAGCTACAGTAGCGTTGTGGAAATGGTCGTATGCCGCTCTCTCGCCCGATAACGGTCAGACGTGGAGTACGCCAGTACGCATTCCATCGCTTATCATGGCTGGTGGTAAACAGTGGGGACAGCGCACTCCCGATGGTCGATACGCTATCTGCTATAACCCTATAGAAACTCAACCTTACCGCTATCCGCTAGTAACCATAACCAGCGACGACGGTATAACGTTCGACTCTATGTGTGTAGTTCATGGTGAAGTGCCGCCTCGTCGCTTTATGGGCGAGAATAAGGACTTTGGTCCTTGCTACGTACGTGGTATTACCGAGGGCGAGACCACTCCTCCGGGTAACGATATGTGGTTGGCCTATACTGTAAACAAAGAGGATGTTTGGGTTTCTCGTGTGCCTACTCCAGTGCGTACCGTGTGGACAGGGCCGGTTAACGATAACTTTGATAATATACAACCCCATGCTGCTGTAACCAACTGGAATATCTACCGTCCGCGTTGGGCTGACGTCTATGTAAACAACAATCACCAACTGTGTCTTACCGATTCTGACCAATACGACTATGCCCGCGCCATACGTGTATTCGAGGCAAAACCCAACACGAATATAACTCTTGATGTACAGGTTACGGCAGAAAACGACGACCCATTTGAGGTAGATGTTACCGACCGTCATGGCGAGCGCATTGTCTGTGTTAGTTTGCATGGTGGCACTATTGTGGCCAATAATACCAATGTTGGCAGATATACTAAGGGGCAGTGGCTAACCCTTAATATACGTATAGATAATGGTGAAATTAAGGTTAACCAATGCAAGGTAACGCCTCTTCATAGTGCCAAGAATCCTGAACGATTGAGTCTGCGTACGGGTAAATATCGTGACCTGCCTAACCGTCAGACTCCCAATCAGGAGAAGTGTCCACCTCTGCCAGGTTGTGACGAGCGCATAAGTCCAGCTATGTACCTTATAGATAATGTACATATAGACTGATATCCTAACCGCTGCTGGGGTAGTGAAAAGCGACAGAAGAATAAAAACATTGCTTTAAGTAGTTATTCTTCTGTCGCTTTTCATTACCTTTGCACGCGATATGAAAAAAAATAAGTTTAATTCGCAATCTTCCTTGCGTTTCCGACGGTTCTCTAATAAGAGCTATGCGCTCTTTGCCTGTCTGGGTCGCGTGGTGCTGGTAGGTGTTCTTACCGTGCCCACGCTTAATCACGCCAAGGCCGGTACACTTGCCCAGCAGGTGCAGGTTGAGACCGATACGTTGGTGCGTAAGGAGATGTCGCTCGATGAGGTGGTAGTTACCGGCTCAAGAGCGCCGCTCACTGCATTGCAGTCGGCGAAGATCGTGAAGGTTATAACTGCCGACGACATTCATCGTGCGGCGGCCGAAACCGTTAACGATGTGTTGAAATTAGCCACGGGCGTAGATGTCCGTCAGCGCGGTGGCTTTGGTGTACAGACGGACATTTCTATCAACGGCGGAACGTTCGACCAGATTACCGTTCTTCTTAACGGAGTTAATATTTCTAATCCGCAGACTGGTCACAACGCCACCGATTTCCCAGTTTCTCTTTCAGACATTGAGCGTATCGAAATTCTCGAAGGCGCAGCTGCGCGCGTGTTTGGAACGTCGGCTTTCAGCGGGGCGGTCAATATTGTTACGCGAAACGATTCTGCCAAAGCCCTTGATGTAACTCTTCAGGGCGGTTCGTATGGCACAGTGGGTGGCGAGGCGCGTGCTACGCTGGGGGGTAGAAGCCTGAAGGGTCATGTTAGTGGCGGTTATACCCGCAGTGATGGCGGTATGGCGAATAGCTACTTTGACAAAGGACATGCTTTTGGTGATGTTTCGCTCTCTACGCGTTATGCCGACCTTACGTTACAGGCTGGTATGAGCATTCAAGACTATGGTGCCAGCACGTTCTATTCAGCCAAGTACAATGACCAGTGGGAAAAGACAGGTAGATTGGTAACTTCGTTTGGAGCTACCTTTAAGAATTTCTACCGCGACTTGGAAATCAAACCCATGGTGTATTACAACAAGTTTTTAGACCATTATCAGCTTATTCATGGTAAAACCGGTGCCCAGGCTGGTGAAAACTATCACAACCTGGATGTAGTAGGTGCCTCTGTTAATGCCCATATCAGTTGGGCGTTAGGCAAGACGGCTATAGGTGCCGAACTGCACCATGAACATATACTCAGTACTGCCTATGGCGAACTCTTGGCAGAGAAAGATTGGGAGAGTATACATGGCTCTGACCGCCAGTACAACCGCAAGGGTAGCCGCACCAATGCCAGTTTCTTTGCCGAACACAATGTAATACTTGGGGGCTTTACCCTTTCAGCCGGCGTGCTGGCCAACCGTAATACGGGACTTGATAGTCGTCTTCGTTTCTATCCGGGTATTGACTTGAGTTACCGCCCGTCAGATTCGTGGAAAGTATATGCCTCGTGGAATAAAGCTCTGCGTATGCCTACCTATACCGACCTGTATACTGATAATAGCGTGCAACATGGCGACCGTTCTCTGCGTCCCGAACGTAATGATACTTACAAGGCTGGCCTGTCTTGCCGTTATACCGGTGTGGAGGCTATGGTCAGTGCCTTCTATAGTAGGGGTAAGGATATGATAGATTGGGTATATTCTACTGCCGAGAGTACCCGATACCAAGCTATGAATATAGGTAAACTTACCAATATGGGGTATAATGTAGAGGTAAAATTGCACCCTGTAGAGTGGATGGCCGCGTCGCCTATTACAGAGGTAAGCCTGGGCTATGCCCGCATACACCAGCGCCACGATACCGACCAGCCTATCTACCGTTCGCTCTATGCTTTAGAGTATCTGCGCGATAAGTTTACCGCCTCGTTGTCGCACCGTATATGGAGCGCACTGTCTGCCCAGTGGGCTATGCGTTGGCAACAGCGTATGAATGGTTATCACCCTTATGCTAAGGTTGATGCCAAACTGCTTTGGAAGAAACCTGCTTACGAGCTATTTGTAAAAGCCGATAATCTAACTGCCCACCGCTATTACGACCTTGGTGGCGTACTTCAGCCCGGGCTTTGGGTTATGGCTGGTGCAAGTATACATATTAAATAAGTAAACCTAATTAAAAATAGAAGAGGAAGTTTTGCCTGTGAGCGAAACTTCCTCTAATTGTATGTGTGGGTTGGTGATTATTGCTTTAACTTAAACGAGTTTTCTATGCTTGTTACCTCTTCTTCAAAGGCCTTGTCTACCTTTAGCCGCTTTTCTATCTGTGTGCAGCTGTGTATTACGGTAGAGTGGTCGCGCCCGCCTATAAGTTTGCCTATACGTGCGGCAGTCATCTTGGTATATTTCTGTGCAAAATACATGGCCAATTGGCGGGGTACTACATAGTCGCGCTTACGACTCTTGCCGTTAATGGCTGCCTGGGTTACGCCATAGTGGTTGCATACCTTTTCCAGTATATCGTCTACGGTTAATGGATGGTCGTCTATCTTTACCGCACGGCGTATTACGCGCTCTGCCAACCGCATATTGATATTGCACGAATACACTACGCTGTAAGCCAATAGCGAGTTGATAACTCCCTCAAGGTCGCGCACGCTCTTGTTGGCTGTTCTGGCGATAAAGGTTATCACATCGTCGGGTATTTTTAGAGCATCGCGACGTATCTTAGACTTTAATATATCTATACACAACTCTTCGTTGGGCTTCTCCAGTTCGGCAATGAGTCCGCACGAAAATCTTGAGAGCAGTCTCTCGTTGATATCTTTTAGATCTACTGGCGAGCGGTCGCTGGCCATGATAATGCGGCGTCCGTTCTTAAATAGGTGGTTGAATATGTGGAAGAAGGTATTCTGTGTACCGGGTTTCCCCTCCCATTCCTGTACATCGTCTACTATAAGCACATCAATGGTCTGGTAGAACAGTATAAAGTCATTGATGTTCTTGCGCATCACGGCGTTAGTATATTGTACCTCAAACTGGCGTGCGGTAACATAGAGCACACGCTTGTTGGGATAGCGGTTGTATACTTGTACACCGATGGCGTTTATCAGATGGGTCTTGCCGCATCCGGGCGGACCATAGATAAACATAGGGTTGAACTTGCTGTTATTGGGATGGTCGGCTATTGAGGCACCTACCGAGCGAGGCAACTTGTTGCTGGCTCCCTCTATATAGTTGTCAAAGGTTTGCCGTGGATTGAGCCGTGGGTCGAGCCGTTGAACGGCTTGTGTATCTTCTTTCTGTATGCGTGTAGCCTGCTGCGGCTGTGCGGCTGTTTCGGTTTGCAGTGTCTCGGGCTGAGTTAGGGGCGGATTGCTTATCTCTTCGCTCAGCGTCTTGGGTACAAAGTATTGTAGCTGTGTATGTTCGCCAAATACTTGTCGCAGTACGTGGCGAAACAGTTCTACGTAGTTGCCTTCCAGATATTCGCTAACATACCTGCTTGCCACCTGGATAATAACCGTGCGGTCTGCCTCCTTGTACTGGAGAAAGACTATCGGCTTAAACCATGTGGCATATTGCTGGGGGGTAACATTGTCGCGAATTAGCGCAAGCACCTCGTCCCAACGTTTGTCAGGAGTCATTTTCATTAGTCAGTATATCTTGTAGAAAACTCTACGTTATCGCTGTTGTATTTTATTATTACAGATGGGGTAAGCCCCTCCCCTCGTTGTGTGTTATATCGGGGGTGGTAGTTTATGTAACCACCCCTTAATATTGGGTTTGCAAATTTCGTAAAAAAAAACGAGATTAACAAATTTTCTGATTACAAGTGACGATGAAAAAATAAAATGGCATGATTTTGTGTTTCCTATTTTTTAGTGTCATCATAGTCTATCAGAATACTATGTCATCTGGCTTTATCCTGTCGGCTTCGGTTATTGGTCTAATCACCTTACAGGGTACGCCACCGGCTACCACTCCGGCCGGAATATCGCAGGTTACTACAGCCCCGGCAGCTATTACCGACCCTTGGCCTATGCTTACACCGCCTACCACGGTTACTGATGCGCCTAACCATACACCGTCGCCTATATTGATAGGCTTGCTGGTGGTTAGAGGCTGGGTTACGCGCTGAGCAGAATGTAGCGGATGCCCCGGGCAAGCCAATACGCACTTAGGACCAATAAACACGTTCTCCCCGATGTGTATGGGCGACGTATCGAGAAATACGGTGTCGAAGTTTACAAACGTAAAATGTCCCTGGGCAAAGTGGGTATTGATACCGTAATCGAAGTGTATGTGTGGCATTATGGTCACATTCTTGCTCCATGTGCCCAGCAGTTGGCCGAGTATGGCGTGTAGTGCCGGGGTGTCATCGGGGTCTGTGGTGTTATACTGCCAGCATAGCTTCCGGGCCTTTTGCTGTATATCTGCCGGTATACGGGTTACATTGCCTATGTATGGCTCGGGCGCGGTTACTATACTGCGCACATCGGTATTATGTGTATCGGTGCTGTTGTTCATCATTATTATGATTCGCGCTTCTTTACTCGCTTAGATAGAGTGATGGCATTGTTAGGACATACGTGCATACAGAGCAGGCAGCCGGCACACTTGGCTCCGTTTATGCGCGGTTTGCGGTCGTCGCCTATAACGATAGCCTGGTGACCACCGTCTTCGCACGAAATGTGGCATCGGCCGCAACCTATGCACAGGTCTTTGTCTACGTGTGGGTAAACAATGGTGTTGCGGTCCATAACCGAGGGTAGCACAAAGTTAGACAGCTCTTCGCCAATAATACTGTCCAGACAGTCTAATCCGCGTTGCTCCAAATAGGTCTCAAGTCCCTCTTTCAGGTCGTCTATTATACGGAATCCATATTGCATTACTGCCGTGCATACCTGTAGGTTGGTGCAGCCCAGTTGTAGAAACTCCAGGGCATCTCTCCATGTCTCTATACCGCCTATACCGCTTAGTGGGGTGTACTCTAGTATGGGGTTTTTGGCCATTTCCAGTATGTAGCGCAGTGCTATGGGTTTGATGGCTCTGCCCGAATAGCCCGATATGGTGCGCTGGTGCGATACCATAGACTGGTCTGATATGGTAACGCTCTTGATGGTGTTGATGGCCGATATGGCGTCGGCTCCAGCCAGCGAAGAGGCTATTGCCGGTGCGCTGATATGGGTAATGTTGGGCGTCATCTTGGTAATTACGGGTATGTTTACGCGGTGTTTTACATACGATGTGTAGTGCATTACCAGTTCTATGTTCTGTCCTACATCGCTGCCCATGCCCTCGAGCCCCATCTGTGGGCACGAGAAGTTTAGTTCTACTGCATCCAGACCGGCGTCTTCGGCCATGTGGGCCAACTGTGCCCAGTCTTGCAGCGTTTGGCCCATAATGCTGGCTATCACTATCTTGTTGGGATAGTCTTGTTTTAGGCGTCGCAGTATGTCAAAGTCTACTTCAGCCGGATTTTCGCTTAGCTGTTCCATGTTGCGAAAACCGTAGAAACGGCCTTGCTCGCCTTGTTCGCCTACCGAATCGAAGCGGGGTGAAACCTCGTGAATATCTTCCAGGCATATTGACTTGTAGTATACGCCTGCCCAACCGGCTTCAAAGGCGCGAGCCACCATCTCGTAGTTGGTGCAAATAGCCGACGATGCCAGGAAGAAAGGATTCTCGCATTTCAGTCCGCAGAAATCTATGGCCAAGCTGGGTTTGGTTTTTACCTGGTGGCTTTCGGGCAGACAGGCAGCTACCTCTCTTATTCTTATGGGGCGGTCGTAGTGTATACAGGCCTGCTCGGCAGCTTCCAAGTCGCTATCGGTACACTGGGCTATCCATTTGCCAGCGTTCTCACTGTTGTCAAAGCGTATGGCGCGCAGCATACGTGCTGGGTCGCCGTTGGGGCATGCTGCACTACAGGGGGCATTCTCACATAGTAGACATCGGGCAGCTTCTTCTTTGTAATGATTCTTCTTCATGATGTTTGTAGGTTTTTCTGTTTAGTTTTAAGGGTGGTTCTGTTATTACCACCATAGGCATATTTGGCAAAGGTAATAACAATATTTTAAATACCTACGCTTTGTATATATATTTTAGTGGCGGTGCCTATAAAAATGTCAAGTCGGGGATTAACCTGTATTAACTAAATACTATTGCCTTTTAGTTAATATATATTAAAATTAGAGGCTGAAAATGGTACGATTTTGTTGGCGAAAACTAGATGAAAATATGTTAATTCTGATGGTTTTATTTGGTAAACGCCCGCCCATTTTCTCAGTTTTTGAGCGATTATCTATGTTTTTTGATAAATTATAATAATATTTGGCGTTATTGGGGTGAGTTTTGCCGTTATTTCTTCGAAATTTGGTTGCCGAGGAGACGCTCTTTAGAGGTTTAAAGATTAACTCTGGCTTTCTAAAGTTTATCTCTACAACTCTGAAGATTAGCTTTAGCCGATTTTTTACCCATTTTAGGACCCTATAAAGGGCAGTAAGCGCAGCCGAACATAAGTTAGTGCGAAAATATAGCCGTATTTTGGCTTTCTATATTTAACGGTTGTTTGCAATTGACGCATACTCTGCGCGCCCTATTCTTTGTGTTGATATTTGGGTAAAATAATTGGTGCGCACATTATTTTTTAATGCGCTTGCCTTGATGTTCGCGGTTCTCACCCGGCATGGTCAATAGTAGTTTCTCTACCAGGCGGGGTATGGCGTAGCTGGCTCTTTCTGAAGCCGTGGCCCAATGGTAATTTTCCAACAAGGTATTAATTGGTGGCAGACCATAGGGCAGTGGCTCGTTGGGGGCTATCTCTGTGGCATCGATGTGTATCATTCGGCCGTAGATAGTTTGGTGGGTAAGTACGTGTTTTATCTCTGGTGTGGGGTCTATGGTTGTAGAGTAGGCCTCTTCTACCAATACCGGTTCCCATAGCGAGTTCCATATATCGCAGGTATTGCGGCGGTGGTATAGTACATCGTCCCCGCGCGTAATATAATAATAGGTAAAGTGGCGGTCGCGGTGCTTTATCTTGGCATCTTTTACGGGCAGTTCGCTGATGGCGTTTGTACGGAAAGCCTGGCATATCTCAGCAAAGGGGCAACTGCCACACTTGGGGCTCTTGGGTGTACACTGAAGCGCCCCAAAGTCCATCATGGCTTGATTCCAATGCCCGGCATCGCTGGGTGCTAACAGATTGTTGGCCAGTAGTTGAAACTCTTTTTTGCCCAGAGTAGAGTTAATGGGCGTATATATGCCAAAGATGCGGGCCAGAATACGGTATACGTTGCCATCTACTGCTGCGCAGGGCAAGTTGAACGCCATCGACGCTATGGCAGCAGCGGTATACTGGCCCACGCCTTTAAGTTGGCGTATCTCTTCGTAAGTATTTGGAAATGCTCCACGCTGCACTATCTGCTGGGCAGCCGCATGCAGATTTCTTGCACGCGAATAGTAGCCCAGTCCTTGCCACAGTTTAAGAACCTGGTCTTCGCTGGCCTTGGCCAGATGGTTAACGGTGGGGAACGCGCGCATAAAGCTGTGCCAGTACTTAGTGCCTTGGCTTACCCGCGTTTGTTGTAGAATAATCTCAGAGAGCCATATAGCGTAAGCATCGCCGCATCCACGCCACGGCATTTCGCGCCAGTGGCGCTTAGACCATTCAAATAGTGTGGCAGAAAAAGCTTTGTTGTCCATATACTATTGTTGTTGAAAGGTTGTGGGGGGGGTAACCACGGGGGCAAAATTACTCATTTTTTCGCCCCTCGGTGACGGTTTCTCGCTTTTTCTGCTTATCTTCGCACTATTAATCTTAAAGTACCATTATGCAAACATCTTTTTGTAAACATTCTACTGCCCTCATGGCTATTGCCGCGGTAGCAACCATAATGATAGTAGGCTGTAAGCCCAAGAATAGTGCTACCACAGAGGTTGGGCATACCGCAGCTCCGTCGGCAGCCGTGGTACAACCTTCTACTGAACAAGAGAAACAGAACCAGTGTATATCTATAGAGCGCGCCATAGACATAGCCCAACTTGTACAGATACAAGGTACGGTGGTTATGGGGTTGACAGAAGCCAGTAGGGTAGACTCTACTATGCGCGCTATGGGGTATAGTCGCAGTAGTGTAGACGAAATATACCAAGTAGGTTATGCCACGGTATACACCCAGGGGTGTGAGGCCGACGGCATGGGCAGCATGACCAACGTTACCGATAGCAAGGCCACGCTGGTGGCTATAGCCGGTAAAGGTCAGCCCGCCACCGCTGCGCTGGTAAGTATATCAATGACCAACGAGGGCGTATGGCAACAGCTTATCCATGAGATGGGTACGCTGGGCTTTCAGGGCACTGGCGCAGAGATGTCTAACGACCACGGGTACAAGATATTTTACGACCGTTTTCTTAGTGGCAATGGTTTTATAATCCAGATAAGCCGAGAATAATATACGGCTTTATCGTGTAGCACAAAAAAAGAGGCAAACACCGGCGTTAGTGCCGTGTTTGCCTCTTTGGTATAGAGTTAATTTCTATATTAGTCTTTCTTGCAGTTGCAAGGAGTCCAAGGCTTGAGTTGCTTGAAGAAGTCGTTGCCCTTGTCGTCAACCAGAATAAATGCGGGGAAGTCTTCTACCCGTATCTTCCAGATAGCCTCCATACCCAGTTCGGGATACTCTACACACTCAATACTCTTGATACTGCTCTGTGAGAGTACAGCAGCTACGCCACCGATAGTACCCAGGTAGAAGCCACCATGCTTCTGGCAGGCATCGGTTACTACTTGGCCGCGGTTACCCTTAGCTATCATTACCAAACTAGCACCATGGTCTTGGAATTCATCTACGTAGGGGTCCATACGGTTGGCTGTAGTTGGACCCATGCTACCGCAGGGATATCCCTCGGGAGTCTTGGCTGGTCCGGCGTACAGAATAGGATGGTCTTTAAAGTACTGTGGCATCTCCTCGCCAGCATCCAGACGGGCTTTAAGTTTGGCGTGGGCAATATCGCGAGCCACAATAATAGTTCCTTTCAGGTTTACGCGGGTAGAAACGGGATACTTGGTAAGTTCGGCACGTACGGCATCGATACCCTTATCCAGATCAATCTCTATGCCTTTGGCTCCCTCGCCGGGGCGACGATACTCTTCGGGTATCAGTTCTGAAGGGTTGGTGTCCATCTTCTCTATCCATATACCGTCGCGGTTAATCTTAGCCTTGATGTTACGGTCGGCCGAGCAGCTTACACCCATACCTATGGGGCAGCTTGCACCGTGGCGTGGCAAGCGTATTACACGGATATCGTGGGCCAAAGCCTTACCGCCAAACTGTGCACCCAGTCCTATCTTGTGGGCTTCGTCAAGCAGTTTCTGCTCAAGGTCTATGTCGCGGAATGCACGTCCGGTTTCGTCGCCAGTGGTGGGCAGTGCATCGTAGTACTTAATGCTGGCCAACTTAACAGTAAGCAAGTTCTTCTCTGCCGATGTACCACCAATAACAAAGGCAATGTGGTATGGCGGACAGGCAGCTGTACCCAGACTCTTCATCTTCTCAACCAAGAAAGGCAACAGTGTACCCTCGTTCTGGATGGTGGCTTTGGTCATGGGGTAGAAGTAGGTCTTGTTGGCCGAGCCGCCACCTTTGGCTACCATAACAAAGCGATATTCGGCACCCTCTACAGCTTCAATGTCAATCTGTGCGGGCAGATTGCAACGAGTGTTTACCTCATCGTACATGTTGAGCGGAGCGTTCTGCGAATAACGCAGGTTGTCTTCGGTAAAGGTGTTGTATACACCACGGCTAAGAGCCTCTTCGTCTTCAAAACCAGTCCATACCTGCTGACCTTTTTCGCCATGGATAATGGCCGTACCCGTGTCTTGGCAGAAGGGTAGTATACCCTTAACGGCAGTCTCGGCGTTGCGCAGGAACTGCAGGGCTACATACTTATCGTTTTCAGACGATTCGGGATCGGTAAGGATAGCAGCTACCTGCTCATTGTGTTCGCGACGCAGTGTAAATTCTACATCGTGAAATGCCTGTTGAGCCAGCAGCGTAAGCGCTTCCTTGCTTACTTTCAGAATTTCTTTACCTTCAAATTCGCCGGTGCTCACGCCTTCCTTGCTGAGCAGTCGATACTCCGTAGTGTCAGGTCCGAGTTGGAACATGGGAGCATACTTAAAATCTGGAGTTGCCATATTGTTTTGTATATTATATATATGTATATTATTTTCATGGCAAAGGTAGTGCAAACCGAGAGAAATACAAAATAAATTTATTTATTTTTATTTCCTCGGTGCAGCCTATCTTCATGTATTTATAAAGGTAATGCAAACCGAATGCAAAGCAAAGGAAAACGCATGTTTTTTTGTTATTGCTTTGTTGAGGTGTCGTTCGCAGATAGCTATAATAACGAAAAGAGGCTACACCATGCGGTATAGCCTCAATATAATAATTAGGTGAATGTGCTATTAGTAACCAAAGATTTCTTCGGTGCTTACGCGGCGTATCTGGCCAATCTTTTCGAGAGCCTTCATATCAAGGTTCTTTTCGTCGCCAAGGATTAGATAGCGGTAAGGCTTGTTAGCCATAGTCTGCTTTTCAAAGTTAACTACATCTTGCAGCGTTACGCTAGGCAGAGCCTTGTAAGTTTTCTCGTCAAGATTGTAGTCAATACCTATCAAGCGAGCATTAAGATAGTCTTCTATAACATCAAACTTGGTAGAACGTTCGCTAGCCATTCTCTTCATTACGCTCTGCTTTGCCAAGTTAAATGCCTTTTCGCTCTGAGGCATGGTGTCCAGTATTTCGTTGAATACGCGTATGCAGTCCATCATCTTGTCGTTCTGTGAGATAATGTTAGTACTGCCATTCTCTGGGTGTCCCTTCAGAGGAGTACCTGAGTAGTATGCGCTAGCGCTGTATGCCAGTCCGCGAGCTTCGCGCAGTTCCTGAAATACTATGGTGTTCATGCCACCACCGAAGTATTCATTGAACAAGGCTTTTACGGCCGATTGTTCGGCATTCCATGGCTTGTTCTCGTTGTGGTACATAATCATGTAGATGTTCTTGGCTTCGTATGGGGCTAACCAAACTTCGTTTTTCGGTGTGGTCTGCTCCATATACTCTTTGTTCTTGAGTGGCTCTGCCAATTTCTTAGGAGTCTGGTGCAGCTTGTCAACCACTTTAATCAAGTCTTTTACCGAGCGCGGACCATAGTAACATATCTCGTGACTGTAGCTGGGCAGATTTTCAATAAGATCTAACAGTGTTTGTGGATTGGTATTGCGCATCTGGTCTATACTCATGCGGTTGAGTTGACTATTGTATGTGCCGTATACCCCCAATGCTCTAAGCGCAGAGAAGTTGATGCGTTGCTCTTTCTTGGCATCTTCGCGGTCTTTAGCGTAGAGTTCTACCATATCATCGTAAGCCTTTTGGTCTACCTTAGCGTTGTGAATCAAGTCTTCAACTACAGCCATAGCTTCAGGCAGATTCTCATCGAGACCACTTATGCTAATTTGAAAAGAGTATGAACTTGAATTGAAGTGTGCACTACAACCTAGTCGGTAGAGTTCTTTCTTGATTTGGGCCAGTGTCTTGGTCTTGGTACCAATGTAATCAAGATAGTCAGAAGCTATAGGGTAGCGGTTGTCGGCAGCTGTACCGAAGTTCCAACGCATTTCCAGTGTGCTTAGACCGTTCTCGGTGTTCTGTTTGTATATTACGGGCAGTCCCTTCTTGGTTTTGGCAAAGGTAAGGTCGCGCTTGAAGTCTACAAACTGTGGTTCGATAGGCTCAACCTTAGCGTCTTTGATATCAGCTACAAACTTGCTCTGATAGTCGCGGTTACTTGGAATGGCAGTGATGGCAGGCTTGTCTATCTTCTTTTGAGTTGAGTCTACACCTTGGCGCTTGTACACGGTAACGACACTCTCTGGCGAGAAATAGCGATTGGCAAAAGCTACAATCTCTTCCTTGGTGACCTTAGAGATGCGGTCGATTGTTGTAGCTACATCCTCCCATTTCTGATCGCTGATAAAGGCGTTAACAAACTTGTCGGCTCTTGAGCTATTGTCTTCCAATTCTTTGTACTGTCTAACCTTGTAGTTGTTTATAACCGATGTTAGCAGGTTGTCGTCGAACTCTCCTTTCTTAAGTTTTTCAACCTGCTCGAGCATCAGTGAGCGTACGTCTTCCAACTTTTGTCCTTTAACAGGCACACCAATAAGTAAGAAAGAGCCGTAATCGTGCAAGCCTTGGTAACCGGCATTTCCCCCCATTATCTTCATAGGCTGTACCAAATTAAGGTCAATGAGTCCGGCTTTGCCGTTGTAGAGTAGACTTGAAAGCAAGCGCAATGTGTCGGCAGCGGCTGTGTTGGCCTGAGGCATACGCCATGCCATAGTTACCACTTCGGTTTCTTGACCTATAACTGTAGTATCTCGTGGAGCAGTGATAGGCTTCTCGGGTGCATACTCAGGTCGGGTAAGGTTGGCGCTTGCCTTCCAGTCGCCAAAGTATTCGTCTATGGTGGCAATTACCTTGTCGGGATCCATATCACCAGCCATACATATCGCCACGTTGTTAGGTACGTAGTAGCGGTTAAAGTAGTTTTTGATGTTAACTATCGATGGATTCTTTAGGTGTTCCTGTGTACCAATAGTGGTCTGAGTTCCATAAGGATGAGTGGGGTAGAGCATCTTGTAGATAGCTGCCCACATTTTGCGGTTATCCTGTGCCAAGCCTATGTTATACTCCTCGTACACAGCCTCGAGCTCGGTGTGGAAGCCACGTATTACCATATTCTTGAAACGGTCAGACTGAATCTTGGCCCAGTTATCTACTTCGTTAGAGGGTATGTCTTCAGTGTAGCAGGTAACGTCGTTGCTGGTGTAGGCATTGGTTCCTTCGGCACCGATAGATGCCATAAGTTTATCGTATTCGTTGGGAATATTATAACGGGCTGCCAACTGCGATACCGAGTCAATCTCGTGATATGCTTTGCGTCGTTGCTCTGGATCTGTTAGCAAGCGGTATTTTTCGTAACGCTGTTCTATTTCGTCTAGATAAGGCTTCTCCTTGGCGTAATCAGTAGTACCAAACTGATGGGTACCTTTAAACATAAGGTGCTCAAGATAGTGAGCCAAACCTGTAGTTTGTGCAGGGTCGTTACGTGAACCTGTGCGTACGGCAATGTAAGTCTGAATGCGTGGTTTGTCTTTGTTTACACTTAGATAGACCTTCAGGCCATTGTCTAGAGTGTAGATACGGGCTTGCATGGGGTCGCCCTTTACTGTCTGGTACTTGTATTCCTTGGCCAGGGTGTGCATGGCAGGAACAAAGAATGCCAGAATAAGCGCCAGGCCGTAGCCCAGCATTTTTCTACCTGTTTTATTCATGTCTTTGTGTTGATAATAAATGTTCTTTTTTATATAGACGAACTCGCAGCGATTTTTGTAATGAGTTTAACCTACTTTAACGCTGTTGCCAATGCGTTACTTTGAATTTTCAAAGGGCTATGGATGCGAGCATTAATCTTCTGTAGGATACAAGAAATCGTTGTAAGGGTATTTCTGAACGTGCAGTTCGCGAACCTTGCGATACAGGATATCGCGGAAATAATCGATATTCTCGCGCTCGCGGGCAGAGATAAACAAACAGTTGTCGCTCATCTTTGCCATCCAGGTACGCCTGAGTTCGTCGAGAGTGATGTTTTCGCGCGTCTTGGGCGTCAGGTCGTCCTCTTCTTTATCCGTCCAGTGATAGTTGTCTATCTTGTTAAATACTATCATCATGGGCTTGTTAGCAGCGTCAAGGTCTTTGAGAGTCTGGTTTACTACTTCTATCTGCTCTTCAAAGTCGGGGTGTGAAATGTCTACCACGTGAACCAGCAAGTCGGCTTCGCGTACCTCGTCGAGGGTTGATTTGAACGAATCTACCAAGTCTGTAGGCAACTTGCGTATAAATCCTACCGTATCGGCCAATAAGAAGGGCAAATTCTCTATCACTACCTTGCGCACGGTGGTGTCGAGTGTGGCAAAGAGTTTGTTTTCGGCAAAAACTTCGCTCTTGGCCAATAGATTCATTATGGTAGATTTGCCTACGTTGGTATATCCTACCAGTGCCACACGAATCATACGACCGCGGTTTTTGCGTTGCGTAGTTTTTTGCTTATCAATTTCCTGCAGACGTTGCTTGAGCAGCGTGATACGTTGCAGGATAATACGACGGTCCATTTCCAACTGAGTTTCACCAGGGCCTCGCAGACCTACACTTCCTTTACCGCCGCCCGAGCCTGAGCCACCTCCCTGACGCTCAAGGTGAGTCCACAGCCGCTGCAGACGTGGAAGCATGTAGCGGTGTTGAGCCAATTCTACTTGAGTCTTAGCATTGGCTGTCTGGGCACGCATGGCAAAAATATCCAGGATAAGACTGGTACGGTCGAGGATTTTTACCTTGAGCTCGCTTTCGATATTGCGAATCTGTTTGGCTGTAAGCTCATCGTCGAAGATAACCATACCTATCTCGCGGTCGTTGTCTTCTTCGTCTTTTATATATTGCTTTATTTCTTCCAGCTTTCCCTTGCCTACATAGGTTACTGCGCTGGGTCCGTTTACCTTTTGGGTAAATCGTTTTACGGTAACGGCTCCAGCCGTGTCGGCAAGGAATTCCAGCTCGTCAAGATATTCTTTGGTTTTCTCTTCGTCTTGCTCTTTGGTAACAAGACCTACCAGTATGGCAGTCTCTGCTTTTACTTCAGAAATTACAAATTCTTTCATCAAATGTATTTATCAGCGGTTCTTTAATATATCACCATGGTTTTATTTTCCTATTACGTGATGGCGTTATATGGCCATCGTTATAGACAAAGGTACTTAAAACGGCAAATAATGCAAAGTGTTTAGCCCTATTTTTTTAGTTTCGGGTAATGGCCTTTATTATCTTGCCCATGTACATTGAGTGTATGCCGGCGGGGAAGTTGGCATACAGATTCTTGGGCATATCACCAAATCCCTTAGGGTCGAATGGGGCGTGGTATATCATCTCACACTCGTATACGGTCTTGGCCTCTTCAAAGTAGGGAGTACCGTTTTCGGTATAGAGTGTATGCAGCCCCAAAGCCTCGGCCTTGTTGCCATCGCGACCGCTATGAGTTCCCATGTATTGCAGTATATCCTTATGGTTGTCGTCGAACTCCATTACGGTAAAGTATTTGGCCTTTTCCATATATTTAAAGGTGTATCTACCCGGAGCCACAAATACGGTAATCATGGCCATATTCTTCTCCCAGATGTTGCCCATTGCGCCCCATCCTATGGTCATCTCGTTATAGTCGGCTTTGTTGCCCACTGCCAATAAGAGTCCTTTGCCTTTGAAATAAGTAAAGGGATTTCCGCTGAACTCGCTGTTTACATCAAATTCGTGGAAGCCAGTCTCGGTCTCTGTCTTTTCTGGTGTTTTATCGTTGGCAGAGTTGTTTGTGTTTGCGGTCATGGCCAGGCGTACCGATACTACTACCAGCGCCAAGGCCAGTACTATGTTTAGTAATTTAGCTGTTTTCATATGTTGTATTGTTTATTTTGATGATTGACTTATCTTGAGTAGTGTGCCCACCGGACATACAAACCGGCAATACGGGCGGGTTACTATGAAAGAGAGTATAACGAATACTGCCGCCAGGGCGATAACTATCCACGATGCCGATTGGAATATAAATGCCGAGAAGGGTTCGTAGTCTACCCACTGGCTCCATACTCCGGTCCATATACACAGCATCAGCGCAGCCCAAATTACTTGTCGCAGTATATCCAAGCGGTGCTGTGTGGCTGTACTCATCTTGATTTTATGCTTGGTGCAAGTGCCTGCCAGTTGTTGCAACGACCCGAACGGACATACATGGGTGCAATAGTACGTCTTCTTGCCAAAGATAGGGTATACGAATGCCGTTATCAGCATTATCGCAGGTATAACGGCAGCCAGAAGGTTTATGCCGTGAGCCATATAGCCTGTGAGCAAGGTGTACGAGATAAATGCTCCGCACCAGAATCCTAATACGATTACGTTGAGTGCCAACTGCACAATATGGTACTTGCGATTCTTGATAAATAGGGGTAACAGGGCTGCCATGAGCACTACTATTAGTCCTGCAATGTTTTTTGCCGAGAGGTCGAAACTTGAGGCTGCGCCCAAAGTATTAGTCGATTCGTTGCCTGTGCTATTGCCCGAGTATATGGCGGGGTTTGCCTTGGCATACTTCAAACCTTCTTGCATATTGGCTATAATGGCTTTAGACGAGTAGGTGGCCCCCGATACGGCATCTACCTGTAGCGATAAAGCCTGGTCTATGGTCTTTCCGTTCCATTTATCCAATAGCGTTGCAGCCTCGTCGAAGAAGTCTTTCGTCTCTTCGTTCTTCAGTGCTTTCACTGCGGTTATCTTACCCGCTTTGAATGATATTTCCAACGGCACTTTTCCGGCAAATCCGGTGATACTGCTGCCTATACTCTGGGTATTTACCACGGCTGTTCCATCAGCCAGGGTGCGCAGTGTGCTGTCGGCGGCTGCCGATGTAGTGGCGCTGTCAGCGGTATGGGTAATGAAACTGTGCCCCATCCATTGCCCGTGCTTTACAATAGCGAGCGATGCTAAGATGAGCAGAACCGTTACCAGACTGCATAGTTGTTTTATCTTGTCCATAGTGTTGTATATATAATATGGTTATATGTTTTACTTTCTATAACAAATTACTTATTTCACCAGTTTCAGCCGCAGCGAGTTGGCCACTACGCTTACGCTTGAGCATGCCATTAGTGCGCTGGCCCACATAGGTGTTATCTGGAAGCTGATGCCTAGGAGATAAGGTATGCCGGCAGCTAGCGGAATGCAAACTATGTTGTAGGCAAACGCCCAAAATAGGTTCTGCCATATCATGCTGGTGGTTTTCTGGCTAAGCTTTATGGCCTCGGGTATGGCAGATAGGTCGTCGCCCATTAGGGTTACTTGGGCCACGTCCATAGCTACATCGGTGCCGCGACCCATAGCCATGCTTACATCTGCCAAGGCCAGAGCTTGGGTATCGTTTATTCCGTCGCCTATCATCATTACCCGTTTGCCCTGGCTCTGCAGTTGTTTTACCAGTTGCTGCTTGTCGCCCGGCTTAGTCTGGCTATGATAATGCTGTATTCCGGCTTTCTTGGCCCAGTAGCTTACTGCTTGGTCGCGGTCGCCGCTCATTAGCCATACCTCAATGCCCTTTGCCTGTAGTTCTGTTATGGCTTGGGTGGCGTTGGGCTTTAGTTTTTCGCGCGACTCCGGGTCTTCCTCGCCAGCCTTGGTAAAGTCTACGTTGGGGTTGGGTATGGTTAGCGTGCCGGTCTTGTCGGTTACTATAGCCGTGGTCTTACCCAGTTGCTCCAGTGCCGTGGCGTCTTTTATCAGAATTTGCTTTTCGGCAGCCTTGCCTATGCCCACCATCAGAGCCGTAGGCGTGGCCAGTCCCATGGCGCACGGACAGGCTATAACCAGTACCGATACGGCCGAGATAATGGCTTGGGGAATAGCCTGGGTGCCGCCTATTGCCCACCAGATAACAAATGTGGCCAAGGCTACAATGGCTACGATGGGTACAAATACCCTTGCCGCGCGGTCTATAATGCGCTGTACGGGCGCTTTGCTTCCCTGGGCTTCTTGTACAGCCCGTATTATCTGTGCCAGTGCCGTTTGTTCGCCCGTCTGCGTGGTACGCATGCGCAGTTTGCCCTGGCTGGGTATGGTGCCAGCCGTTACACGGTCGCCCTGACGCTTGGCGGCAGGGGTAGGTTCGCCCGTAATCATGGCCTCGTCTATGTATACCGTGCCGGGGGTCATAAAACTTTCGGCTTCAGTAACAATGCCGTCTACCGGAATTTTCTCTCCGGCGCGCACCTCTATCACGTCGCCTGGTTCTATGGTAGATAGCGGCACTTGCTGCACCTTGCTGTCTGTAACCAGTAGGGCTGTTTTGGCTTGCATGCCCATTAAGTGGCGAATACTGCTGGCGGTGCTGTCTTTGGCCTTCTCTTCCAGACACCGGCCGGTAAGTACAAAGGTGATAATCATTACCGACGAGTCGAAATAGGTGTGCCATTCCATGCCCATAGCTCCCCATACGCTGTCGCCCCAAAAGGTGTTGAAGGTACTAAAGAGGAATGCCACTAGGGTGCTAAGTGCCACCAGCGAGTCCATGTTGGCCGAACCGTGCTTAAGTTGCGTAAATGCCGATGTGTAAAAGCTGCGCCCGCACCATATCATGTTGGCAAGTGCCATGATTAGCGCCATCTGGTTGTTCAAGTCGCGCATGGCTGTTGTGGCAGCGTGCATATTGAACCATCCCATGTCAAAGCCCATAGTAAGTATGGCAAGCACCCACGATAAGGCGGTGCGCCTTTTCAGTACGGCGTATGCTCTGCTGGCTATTTCTTCGGCATTTCTTCCAGGTTCTATTACAAGGTCGTAGCCCGCCAGGCTTACTTGGCGCTTCATATCTTCGGGGCTAACCAGGTTGGGGTTGTAATCTATCAGTACGGTGCGCCCTACGAGCGATACCGATGCCGAGTTTACACCCTCTATCGAGTTAAGTTTGCGTTCTACGTTGGCAGCGCATGCAGCGCAAGCCATACCTACAACGGGTATTGTTTGTTTCATTTGTTGCGTTATCCTATGTATGTGTAATTGGGTTGGTGGTTGTATTTTAATGAAATTGCGCTTATAGTAGTTCCTTTCTGAACTAGTTGTATTATAACTATTTCAATCTGCAAATTTACGAAAAATGGCAGAGAGTAGAGCGCATTAGTTTATGTTTTTTAGTTGAGACTTAGGTTTAGGGCAAATCTTGCAGATATAAAGGAGGGATAAACCATGTAGAATATTTTAGTCAGGGTTTAACGGAAGTTAACCAAATCAGAGAGGTTTTTAGTTAAACGATATTAATTTTTGTGATATAAACAACTGCGTTCTTACTCGTCAAAAATCATCGGGAATGTGGCATTTTTTAGCGTTTCTGAGGGTAAATGCCTATCCTGTTTTTTGTATTCCCGAAAGAACACCTATGATTTTTGACAAATACTGGTAAATTATGGTAAAGTGGGGGGCGGGATTTGGCGATTTTTTTCTCCGAAATCTGCTTCCACAAAAGCCACTTTATGCGTGCTAAAGTCTATCTCCAGCAGTCTAAAGACTATCTCTACAATTGTAAAGATTATCTCTACAATTCTAATGACTATCTTTAGCCCATTATTGACCCATTTTAGGGCTCTGTGAAGGGCCGAAAATACAACCAAACACAATTTTGTTTGAAAAAATTACATTCTCGTAGTGTTTTCTAATTAACGGTGATTAACAAATACGCGCCTCGGCAATTCACCGTGATACGGTTGGGCAATACCACCCTTAAAAAAAGATAAAAAACAGGGACGGACCACGTTTTTTGTTATGTTTCTTTACCCTTTTATTATTTATAATAAGTAACTTTGTCATGTAAAAAATAAAACTTAAACAACAGAGTAATGAGATTAATTATCGAACCTGACTATGCGCAGCTGTCACAATGGGCTGCCAATCATGTAGTAGAGCGTATTAACGCTGCCAAACCTTCAGCCGAAAAGCCTTTTGTACTGGGATTGCCCACCGGCTCGTCGCCCGAGGGTATGTATCGTTGCCTGGTAGAGGCTTACAAGGCCGGCCGTGTAAGCTTCAAGCATGTGGTTACATTCAATATGGACGAATATGTAGGTCTGCCTGAGAGTCATCCTGAGAGTTATCACTCGTTTATGCGTCGCAATCTCTTTGACCATATAGACTGCCCAGCAGAGAATATACATATTCTTAACGGTAACGCCGAAGACTTGGAAGCCGAGTGTGCCAACTACGAACGTATGATAGCAGAGGCTGGCGGTATAGATCTCTTCTTGGGCGGTATTGGTCCTGATGGCCACATTGCCTTTAACGAGCCTTTCTCTTCGCTCACATCGCGTACTCGCGTAAAGACGCTTACTACCGATACCATTATAGCTAACAGTCGTTTCTTTGACAACGATGTTAACAAGGTGCCTAAGCACGCCCTCACCGTAGGTGTAGGTACAGTTATGGCTGCCCGCGAGGTAATGATTCTGGTTAACGGCCACCACAAGGCTCGCGCTCTGCAGGCTGCCGTTGAAGGACCTGTAACCCAGGCTTGGACTATTAGTGCCCTGCAGCAGCATCAGCATGCCGTAATCGTGGCCGATGAGGCTGCCGCCGACGAGCTGAAAGTAGGTACCTACAAGTACTTCAAAGATATAGAGAAAGATAACCTATAAAATACTTCGAGGCGGCACTCTATAACGGCTCTGGCCTATATAGAGTGCCGCCCCATAAATAACTTGAACGACAATGAGACTTAACTTAAGTTCACAGATTGTATTCAATACAGTTCCAGAAGAGTTTTATAATCCAAAGACAGCCGTAGAACGCTCTGAGATAACCCGCAACGAGCATATCCCCACCGATATTTATCCTACTGCCGAAGATGGAGCACGCAAGATAGCCGATGCTATAGTAGCCGAAATCAAGGCCAAAGAGCAGCTGGGTAAGTACTGCGTAATAGGTATGGGTACGGGCCAGTCGCTTACACCCGTGTTCAACGAACTTATCAGCCGCTACGAGCAGAAGCAGGTAAGCTTTCGCAATGTAGTAGTGTTTAATGCCTACGAATTTTTCCCACTGGCGGCCAATTCTCAGCATAGCACTATCAGTCAGTTGCGTACCCGTCTGCTCTCGCATGTAGACATTCCCGAGCAGAATATCTACACCATAGACGGCTGTATTCCTCAGGAAGAGGTGCAGAACCAGTGCCGCCTCTACGAACAGCGCATACAGACCTTTGGCGGTATCGATATTATGCTGCTGGGAGTAGGTCGTATGGGTAATGTGGCTACCAATGAGCCCGGTTCTACTATTACCTCGCAAGCACGTCTTATCCTTATCGACTCTATTAGCCGTCAGGAAATGACCATGAGCTTCAGTTCGCAAGAGCCAGTACCTCCATGCTCGGTAACATTGGGTATAGCCGATATTCTGGCAGCCCGCAAGGTGTTTGTAACTGCATGGGGTGAAGAGAAAGCCGACATTATACACGATATGGTAGAGGGCAAGATATCTGACAATATCCCAGCTTCGTTCTTGCAGACTCACAATGCAGCCCGCATAGTAATAGACCTTCCTGCCGCCGCCAAGCTTACCCGTATTATCCATCCATGGTTGGTTTCAAGCTGCAAGTGGACCGATAAGCTCACCCGTGCCGCCTTGGTATGGCTCTGCCAGATTACCGGCAAACCTATCTTGAAGCTCACCAATAAGGATTATAACGAAAACGGCCTGTCAGAACTGTTGGCTCAGTATGGCTCGGCATACAATGCCAATATTAAGATATTCAACGACCTGCAGCATACCATTACCGGATGGCCCGGCGGTAAGCCCGATGCCGACGATACCTATCGCCCAGAACGTGCCAAACCATTCCCCAAGCGCGTGGTAGTATTCTCGCCTCACCCCGACGACGATGTTATCTCAATGGGCGGTACCATACAGCGACTGGTAAAGCAGGGACACGATTTGCACGTGGCTTACGAAACCAGCGGTAATATAGCCGTAGGCGATGAAGAGGTAACTCGCTTCATGCACTTCGTTAATGGCTTCAACCAGTTGTTTATGGATAGCAAAGACGAAGTGATTAGCCGTATGTATAAGGAAATCAAGGATGTGCTGAAAAACAAGAAAGAGGGCGATATCGATACTCCCGATGTGCGCACCATCAAGGGCCTTATCCGTCGTGGTGAAGCTCGCACCGCATGCACATACAACAATATTCCGCTAGACCATGTTCACTTCCTCGATCTGCCCTTCTACGAGAGCGGTAAGATAGAGAAACTGCCCATGACCGAAAAGGATGTTGAAATAGTACGCGAATTGCTGCGTAAGGTTAAGCCTCACGAGGTATTCGTAGCTGGCGACTTGGCCGACCCTCATGGCACTCACCGTAAGTGTACCGATGCTGTATTTGCCGCTATCGATGAAGAAAAGAAGGCTGGTGCCGAATGGCTCAAAGACTGTCGTATATGGATGTATCGCGGCGCATGGGCTGAGTGGGAAATAGAGAACATTGAGATGTGTGTACCTATGAGCCCCGAGGAATTGCGTGCTAAGCGTAACTCTATACTCAAGCACTCGTCGCAGATGGAGAGTGCTCCCTTCTTGGGCAACGACGAACGCCTGTTCTGGCAACGTGCCGAAGACCGCAACCGTGGTACAGCAGCTCTCTACAATTCGCTAGGATTGGCTTGCTACGAGGCCATGGAGGCATTTGTAGAGTACAAGCCTCTCTAAAGCATTCATTAGGATGGCGATTCGATATCGCCTCCTTACCATTAATATCTTGGCAACCCTTACTGTTATAGCCGTTGGCTGGGCAGTAAGGGTTGCCTTTTTTGTCTTTTTGCTTAGGGTATAATTATTACTATATACCTAATTCGTGATAATTTACATTGGTTAATACCTGTAAAAGTCGGGGGGTAAAAAAAAGTTTACTAACTTTGCAGCCACCTTTATAACGATTGTCTTTATATTTACAGGATACACATTATTTTATTATAATACAAACAAACAACATTTTTATTAATTTTATGAGGAAAGAGATTTATGTTAAGCCACAGATGACAGTTTGTGCAGTGGCTCCTATGGCTATTCTTGCCGGTAGTGGTACTACGGGTGTAATTAAAGGTCCTGATACAGTGACCAGTGGCGATGACGAAGATGTGTGGGAATAACCCTTACCCACCAATCAATGATGTTTTTATTATCTATGAATTAAAGAAAATGAAAAAGACTTTATTGCTTATATCGGCAGTGCTTACTGCCGTGTTTACAGGATGTACCGACGACGAGCAGACTATAACATCTAAGGGCATGACGCTGCGCGCCACCGTAGAACAGACCGCTACGCGTGCCACAATGGATGGAACCGACGGTACCTACGACGATGCTTACAATGGTAAGTATACCTTTGCCTTTACTGCCAACGACCAGTTGTATGTTACCAATGGTATTACCGCAAGCTGGGATTTATTTACCTATAATGGAGAGGAATTCTCTTCTGCCGATGCGCAGCCTACCACCGAGGCAACTACATGGTACGCCCATTACCCTAGTAACAATGTGGTGCTGAAGTATCAAGAGGGAACGCTCAGTGACGTTGCCCGATATTATGCATCGGCTGGACAGACCGCTGAGGCAACCACAGGTACCAACGGACTTACCATTACCTTACAGCCGCAAGTAGCTATCCTGCGTATAGTAAAGGCAGAAAATAACGCCACGGCTTGCAACATAAACATACGTACTGCCGATGGTAAATATATAGATGGCTTGTCGGCCAATCTGTATGCCCCAACCTTCACGGTAAGTACTACCGACAACGAATCTATACTGCTTACTAAAACCGAACCTGGCGTTTACTATATAGTAGTGCCGGCTGGCGTACAACTTAGTGTGTACAACGGTGACACCAAACTCAAGTCTACCAAGGCATCCGGACTCTCTGCTGGTAAATACTATACCATCACTACAGCACCCACAACAGGCACTGCTACCGCTACCATAGATAATACAGAGGTTAGCAAGAACTGGGTGCAACTTTGGGCTGGTGGTCCCAAGTTTGCTACAGAAAATGTAGCCAATAAGTTAACATGGGAAGAGGCCGCTAAGACCGGTACTGATTATGTATGGGGCTCTAACTGGCGTACACCTACCAAAGACGAGGTTAGTAAAATCGTTAACACAACCGGATATACACTTAATACCAATCTGCTTAAGGCTACCTATTGTCAGCAGGACGGCTCTTGGGGCTTCTTGCTTTCTGGTGTGCAGCTAGGTTATACAGCCAATAGTATATTTATGCCCGTTACCGAGTCGGGTAGCAGTTCTACTTATGGTGAGGTATGTTATTGGACTTCTTCAGAGGATGAAAAAGATTATGGCCGAAATGTCGCTATATATTATTCTGATGGTGACGTTCTTATTTTCTTAAGTCTTAATAATAAGGCTATCGCTTTGGCTTTGCGTCCTATCCTAAACGAATAGCATCTGTAGCTGATTGTATATAGAAAAAGTGTCGTGATGTAGTGGCAATAACACCCGCATCACGACACTTACTATTTTATAACATCCCTCTATAGTGATTACCCGCTCCATCGTGTGGCAATAGCAGAATGTTGTATCATCCCTGTTTGTTAGCGATGGTGGGTGAATAAAAACCGCTCGCGTTTCACAACGGGAGCGGAATGAGCTTATGAAATAATTATTTAACTTAATCTTTATTATTGAGAGAGTGTGTTCTATAGAATTAAGCGGAGTTACTGCTTCTTGAGCAGTTCTAGCTTGGGTGTGTCTATACCGTCTACGTGGTCTTTGCGCTCATCGTTCTGCTGCTCAAAGATTACTATGGTGTTTTTGCCTTTCTTTAAGAAGCAGCCGGGTAGGTAGAGCGTTTGCTGGGGACCTACTTTCCAATAACGGCCCAAGTTGATGCCGTTGACAAATACTATGCCTTTGCCCCAGGTTTCCATATCGAGGAATGTATCGCCTACCGATGTAACATTGAATTCGCCCTGATAGATTACGGGCAGACCCTTGGTGTAGCTGTTCTCGCCATTGGCCAGTACGGGAGCTTCGCTCATAGGCAAGCGGTACATCTTCCATTCGCCCTCGATGGGATTGCCGTCTATGGTGATAGGCTGGGTAAAGCCTTTGTAGCTCTCTACTATGCGAGCACCGTAGTTGATGCGCCCCATGTTTTCTACTAATATGTCGAGGGTGCTGTTGAATGGTATCTCTACTTCAATGCTGTCTTTGCCGGTTACGGTGTTAAGTTCGCCTACCTTTTCACCGTTTACGTATACTATACCATAGTCTGCCAAGCCTTTAGCCAGTAATACACCGGTAAGTGGCTGGTTGAAGTGGCGGCGATAGAGTACGTATCCGTGGCCTTGGTTCAGGTCTTCAAAGGTAGACAGTGTATCACTCTCTACGGGGGTCATCTTTTCTACCATTTCAAACAGGTCGCGCGTCTGGGTAAGTTTTATGTCCTTGATACTTATCACGGGTATGCGTGCGGGAATCTCGGGCATATCCTTGCAGTATGGTTTTAGCAGATTACGCAGCTCCATGTATTTAGGTGTAGCCCATCCGGCTTCGCTGATAGGTGCATCGTAGTCGTAGCTGGTAAGGTCGGGCTGCAGTTTTATTTTCTTGGTATAGTTGGCACCAGCGGTAAACCCGAAGTTAGTGCCGCCATGTACCATATAGTAGTTGAAGCTGATGCCGTTGTCAAGGTATTTCTTGGTTTGGTCGGCTACCTGCTTGGTAGAAATCTTCATGAAGTTCTCGTTCCAATGGTCTAGCCATCCGGGATAGAATTCGGCTACCATATAGGGACCCTTTCCGTCATGATACTGGTCTACTACCTGCTTGATTTTTTCTATGCTGTTTTCGCCGTTGCAGGTAGGCAGAGCGCCATCGATGTGCCCCTCTTTGAATATCCAGCTGCCGTCTGATGTAAACATAGGTACATCGAATCCGGCTTTGATAAGCATCTCTCGTATGGCGCTGCTGTACTGCTTGTGTACCTCCATGGGGATATCTTTGCGCTGACTTACATACGAACCGAATTCGTTTTCGGCTTGTACCATGATAACGGGTCCGCCCTGGGTAATCTGCAGGTCTTTAACCTGAGCAGCCAGCTGGTTGATGTACTTGTTGCAAGCGCTGAGGAAAGGTTGGTTCATGGTGCGAACTACCATACCTTGGGTCTTTACCAACCACCAGGGGTAACCGCCAAATTCCCATTCGGCACAAACGTATGGTCCGGGACGCAGTATTACCATCAGTCCTTCGTCGGCAGCAGCCTTGATAAAGGCGCGCAGGTTGTGGTTGCCCGTTTCCCAATCCCAAACTCCGGGAGCTGTCTCGTGATAGTTCCAAAATACGTATGTGGTAACGGCGTTAAGACCCATGGCCTTCATCATCTTGAAGCGATGACCCCAATAGGCGGCAGGCACGCGAGTATAGTGCATTTCGCCCGAGTGAATCTGTATGGGCTTGCCGTCGTATACAAAGTCGCCTCCTTCTATCTTAAAGGTATGCTTTGCTTTAGCTTCGGCGGTAAGAGAGATGCCTGCTGTAAACAGCATGGCAGTAGCAAGAAAGGCCGAGAATAATAGATTGCGTTTCATTGTCGTTATTATATATGTTTTATTTAGTACAAAATTAACAAGAATTAAACACTGCCTTTGTATAAACCCTAATAAATAATGTTAATTATGATAAGTAGGTATTTAAAATTATTCGTATATAAATAACATGTCAACAGATTTGGTTCTTTGATACGTCTCTGCGCTTTCTTTTTGCCTATATGTCCGGCTTTCATCGGTCGTGTAGCCCGCTACACTCCCTCTTCAATCCGAAAATACAGACAAAAATAAGGCACATATCCATATCAAATAATTTTGAACACCTACTTAGTTGCGACTCCCAGGCAAAGGTTTCTTGATGGCTTACGGCCGCCGTCCAAGTTGTCTACGGCCGTGGGCAGAGATGTTGACGGCCGTAAACCGAGTTGCTGCCGGCCGTGGGCAACCCGTAAAAGCCTATTATGGTAATATTATTGGTGTATTCAGCATGAATTTTAATGTATGTTAGGTTGGAGTGAGTAGTGGTGAAACTTGTGGAGTCTTATCGATAATAAAAAATGCAGATATATGATGGTAATTATATTTAATTATCTAACTTTGGTCCCTGTAATGCTTGTGAAAGAATAACCTAGTGACGGTGAAAAAATAAGTTGGTATAATTTGCGGTTTATATTTTTGAGATGATTTTGTCTCTAAAAGAGGGAGCATAGCGGGCTATGTGACCGATGAAAGAGGCGAAAACAGCCAAAAAGATGAGCCGGACGACTAGGCACATATTATATATATACGATACAAATCGTACCAAATCATATTTTTTAATCATCACCTAATAAATATAGTATGAAAACAGAAAGAACTATTAATTCACGTGTGTTGTCGGCATCAATCGTGGCACTGGGACTGGTGCTCTTGGGCGTAAGTCTGCGCTCGGGAATCATAAAGTTTAAGCAGTTAGACCGTGTAGTATCGGTAAAAGGCCTTGCCGAACGCGAAGTTAAAGCCGACAAGGTAACCTGGCCGCTTACGTATAAAGAGCTGGGTAACGACCCGTCGGCCATGTACTCTACCCTTGAAACCAAGAATGCCAAGGTAGTGGCTTTTCTAAAGAAGGCAGGTATCACTAGCGAAGAGATAAGCGTTAATCCCCCGCTTATATCCGACCGTCAGGCCGATAACTATGGTAACGAGATAATGAATTATCGTTACAAGGCTACAAGCGTAATAACCGTTACATCGGGCAATGTAGACAAGGTTCGGCAACTAATGCGTAGTACTGCCGAACTGATGAAGCAGGGTATAGCTATTGTTGGTGGCGAATATGGCGACAATACCATATCGTACGAGTTTACCAAACTCAATAGCATTAAGCCCGCCATGGTAGAAGAGGCCACCAAGAATGCTCGCTCTACAGCCGAGAAGTTTGCCGCCGACTCTGATAGCAAGATAGGAGGCATACGTACTGCTACGCAAGGCCAGTTTACCATTGACGACCGCGATGCCAATACGCCTTATATCAAGCGTGTGCGTGTAGTGAGCACCATAGAGTATACGCTGGAGTAGCATTACCGTATATAAGCAGATTGTAACGGTTATTGGCTGTTATATATAACCATTGGAACAATTCGCATATTTGTGCCATAAAGTTTAGTTGTGGGCAAATATGCGTTTTTTATGGCCTATTATTAATAGTACTTGCGCGCGTAGACCATCGGTGTAAGTGGCTGACATTGTGGCAGAAAGATGCGTTATATCTGCCAAATTGTCAGTTTCTTATGGCTAGGAACGCTGTTTGCTTCTCTATGGTAGAAAAGCAATCATGTAAACAATAAAAAAGATAAATAATATGACATTCGACAAATTTACAATCAAGGCGCAGGAGGCTGTGCAGAGTGCAGTCAACAAGGCGCAAATGGCACAAAACCAAGCTATCGAGCCTGTGCATCTCTTGGCGGGTATCATGGATAAGGGTAAAGACGTAACCCAATTCATCTTTCAGAAGTTGGGTGTCAACCCGCAGCAGATAGAAACCATTGTTGCTACAGAGATAAACCGTCTGCCCAAAGTGCAGGGCGGCGAGCCTTATTTTACCAATGCCACCAACGAGATACTGCAGAAAGCTATGGCAGAGGCCACCCGTATGGGCGACGATTACGTAGCCATAGAACCTATGCTAGCAGCAATGCTCAAAACGCAGAACACTGCAGCTCGCATACTGCGCGACGCCGGTATAACTGCCGACGGTATAGACAGGGCAGTGACCGAACTGCGTAAGGGAAAGAAGGTTGACGGGGCCCAAGCTGATGAAAACTATCAGGCTCTATCTAAGTACGCCCAAAACTTAATAGACCGTGCCCGTACGGGTAAGCTCGACCCCGTAGTAGGTCGTGATGAGGAGATACGACGCGTGCTCCAGATACTCTCGCGACGAACCAAAAACAACCCTATACTGATAGGCGAACCCGGTACGGGTAAGACGGCCATAGTAGAGGGCTTGGCCCAGCGTATAGTGCGCGGTGATGTGCCCGAGAACCTAAAGGACAAGCAGTTATACTCTCTCGATATGGGCGCATTGGTAGCCGGTGCTAAGTACAAGGGTGAGTTTGAAGAGCGACTTAAAAGCGTTATCAAAGAGGTAACTCAGGCCAACGGAAACATCATTCTCTTTATCGACGAGATACATACCCTGGTAGGAGCTGGCGGCGGCGAAGGAGCTATGGATGCAGCCAATATACTTAAACCAGCCCTTGCTCGAGGCGAACTGCGAGCCATTGGTGCCACCACGCTCAATGAGTATCAGAAGTACTTTGAGAAAGATAAGGCATTGGAACGTCGCTTCCAAACGGTGATGGTAGGCGAACCCGACGAGATAGATGCTATAAGCATACTGCGTGGACTTAAGGAACGCTATGAGAATCACCATAAAGTGCGTATACAGGACGATGCCTGTATAGCTGCCGTGAAACTCTCTGAACGGTATATCTCAGACCGTTTCTTGCCCGATAAGGCTATTGACTTGATGGATGAGGCTGCTGCCAAACTGCGTATGGAGCGCGACTCGCTGCCCGAAGACCTAGACGAGATAGACCGACATCTTAAACAGTTGGAAATAGAGCGCGAAGCCATTCGAAGTGAAATAAACCATCGTCAGGGTAACGGCGTAGACAATGACTCGCAGGCCAATCTGCACGATTCGCTAGCCCGTCTGGATAAAGAGATAGCCGCCCTTAGCGAACGCGAACGCCAGTATCGTGCCAAGTGGGAATCAGAGAAAGCGTTGGTCAACAAGATTCAGCAAGACAAGCAGGAAATAGAGAACTTGCGCTTTGAAGCCGATAAGGCCGAGCGTGAAGGCAACTACGGTCGTGTGGCTGAGATTCGCTATGGCCGACTAAAGAGTATACAAGACGATATTGACAGTATACAGCGCCAACTGCGCACGGCTCAGGGCGACGATGCCATGGTTCGCGAAGAAGTTACAGCCGACGATATAGCCGAGGTAGTAAGTCGATGGACAGGAATACCTGTAGCCAAGATGATGCAGAGCGAACGCGAAAAACTACTGCAACTGGAAGACGAACTACACCATAGAGTTGTAGGTCAGCAAGAGGCCATCACTGCCGTGGCTGATGCCGTTCGTCGTTCGCGGGCTGGCCTGCAAGACCCCAAGCGACCTATTGCCTCGTTTATATTCTTAGGCACTACCGGCGTAGGAAAAACAGAGCTTGCCAAGGCATTGGCAGAATATCTGTTTAACGATGAGAATATGATTACGCGTATTGATATGAGTGAGTATCAAGAGAAGTTCAGCGTTACCCGTCTTATCGGTGCGCCTCCGGGATACGTAGGTTACGACGAGGGCGGCCAGCTTACCGAAGCTGTAAGGCGCAAACCCTACTCTGTAGTACTCTTCGACGAGATAGAAAAGGCTCACCCCGACGTATTCAATACACTACTGCAAGTTCTCGATGATGGACGCCTTACTGATAACAAGGGTAGGGTGGTTAACTTTAAGAACACCATTATTATAATGACTTCTAACGCTACGCGTGATACGCTCAGCAAGATTATGCGGCCTGAATTCTTGAACCGTATAGATGATATCATTACCTTCCATCCATTGGCCAAGGAGCAGATATCGCAGATAGTGGAGTTGCAGCTTAATAAGCTCAAGAAGATGGTGGCCGATCAGGGTGTAACCATTTGCTGGACACCTGCCGCAGTAGACTTCCTGACACGTGTAGGTTACGACCCTGCCTTCGGAGCACGCCCCGTAAAGCGCGCCATACAAGATTATGTGCTTAACGATTTGAGTCGTATGCTTTTGGCTGAACGTGTAAGCAAAGATAAGCCCATAACCATTGATGCCGATGCTGACCACATAACATTTAGTAACTAATCTGCCGTGGCAGCGTAGTGCCGCCCAAAAGAGAGGTAATAACAATAATCCCTCCTATCAGAACTATATCTTGATGGGAGGGATTATTGTTTTTTATGTGGGGGCTATAATTACCGCAGTTTACTTTATCACTTTCTTTCCATTTATAATGTATATGCCTTGGGGCAATGTGTCTACGCTACTGCCCACATACTGGCCCTGCAGATTGTATATGCGACCAGTGGTAGTTGTGGTCGTGGGCTTAATAGTGTCTATCCCGGTAGACGAACCGTTGGCCACTACACGTACCTCATCAAGGAAAAAACGATTGCTGGGGGTGAAGGTAAGTTTGCCAGAACCATTTCCGGTGATGTTAACAGTGAACTCGCTCCACTCGCTACTTTTCATAGTAAACGTGCCTACAGTTGTTCCGTCGAAAGCAACCTTGAGCGTTTTGCCGTCGCTTCCAAATGGTGCCGCTTTAAAGGTTACTGTGGCAGAACCGGTAAGGTTAATCTCGGGCGATGTTACAGTACCTACTTTCTGGTTTGTTCCGAACCTGGCGCATTGGTTAGCTCCTTTAGCCGATGTGCTGCTCCATCCGTCATTATCAGCGTTAAAGTTGCTTCTAGCTATGTTACCGCTCCACTCACCATCGTTGCCGCCTGTACCATCGCACTGATCGAAGCTTTCGTAGAATATCTGTCCTTCGGGGGTAGGTTCGGTAGTTACCTTGGCGGTGTAGTTGAAGTTTATGGTGCCGTCGGTATTGGCTGTAATATCAGTTATAGCGCAGCCCATTTTTCGTGTACCGTCAGCGTTATTGTTGTACAGTCCGAAGTTTGGTGTCGATGAATCGCTAAGCTTGTTGTTGGTTTTGTAGGGATACAGGTCGCCGTCAAGGGTGGTCTTCTTGTAGTACTTCCAGGTGTCGTCCCAGTATTTGCTGTCGTCATCGTTGTCGGCATGTACCAGGGTATGACGCTGGTGATTGTTAGTAAAGTTGGCGGTATAGCCGTTGGCCTTTGTAAATGTACCATAGGTGTTAACTACGTTGTTTGTCCAGCAGGTAGCGTCGTAGTCTACGTGGATTACTTGTAGACCTGTACCCTCGATGTAGGCATCCCACTTGTTATTCTGCCGGTTTTCTATAACAAAATATTCGTTCTTGTTACCCTTGTTGTATAGTACATATGCCTTGCCGCCCTCGTTGGTGGGCTTTAGATTGGTTACTGCTACGTCGTCGGCATCAAGAACTTCGTAGTCTAACCATCCAGCTATCCACTTTTCATAAGCCGTGTAGCCGGCGGGGCAGAAACCGTCGCCGTTGTAGCCTGCGTAGTCCATAAGGTCGAAGCTCGACATACCGAAATTACCCGAGTAACCGACGTCATACAGGTCTGGGTAGCCCAGACAGTGAGAAAACTCGTGGCAGATAGTACCTATACCATCGATAGAAGAACTTGCCAACTCGGCAGAGCAGGCATAAGAATTGATTTTTACTCCGTCGAGTGTAAGACTTTTGTTGGCTTCGCTAAGATTCCATGCGTGGGGCCAAATGGTATCGTCGTCGCCACCATTGGCTTCGCCCTTACCTGCGTATATTACGTATACTTGGTCTACTTCGCCAGTGCCGCCCCAGTCGTATTTGCTAAAGTCTACCTGGTCGTCTACCAAGCGGCAGGCCTCAACTATCATCTCTTCGGGAGCTTTATCGTTGTCGTAAGAGTCGTTTCCACCGTAATAAGCCGTTTTCTGCGATACGGTTACAGGACCCACTACATCGAAATCTATAGTGAAGCGACCGTCGCTCTGTGCCGTAAAATAGTCGTTCAAGCTACCTTGAAAGTCGCCGTCGGTATAGTTTTTTTGGTTGGCTATCTTTTGGTATAGCTCTTGGTTATGACTTGCTTGGAATTGCTGGTCTTTAAAGTTTACTAGTATAATAATACCTTTCTTAGTACCAAGATAGCTACCGCGATTACCAGATATATCTACTTTGCGACGATTGGCAAAGTGGCTGGCAGCCTTTGCCCTGCGCTGGGCACCACGGGCAACAATGCTGCTTACATCAGCCTTGTTGTAGGTGCCGTTGCCGGCTGATACATAGGTACTGCCGTCTTCGCCGCGATACCAGTGGCTGTGTTCGTCGCCTACCAGGGTGGCTTTAACTTGGGTTCCGTCTGTAAGGGTAATTGTTCGCCACTGGTTAGGGCGTGCCGGTACGGCTGCAGCGGTGATTACGGCAAGCAGCAGTATGGCCATTAGGGTAATTTTTTTCCTCATTTGTATTATTAGTGATGTGTTAGGGTGGCTTGTATGGCCAGCCTTTGATGTAATATGTTACTCTCTGGGATGCAAAGTTATATTATTATCAGTGCTTACGGGCGGTTTTTTGCTGTTTTTTTGATAGATATGCTGTTTTTATACGTTTTGTAACATAGCGGGATAGCTATATGCTTACTCCTTTTTGCTTGCCTTGTACAAAGTATTTGCTATAGATATTATAGTATATTTCTACCCATCCGTCGTTCAGTAGGTTGTTGAGTTCTTGTGCCAGCTCGGGGTTGGTATCAATAAATTTTATTAGGTTGGGGTTGTACCTTGTTCCGGCATCGCGTCTGAATTCGCCCATGACGTTTTCTAGTGTTTTTTGGTTCTTGTAGTTTCGCCCAATGCGTTCGGTAGCTGCTTGCATACAGTCGCTTAGGGTGATAATGTCTATCATTATGCGATAGGGCGAAGTGGTGTTGTCAAAGTTGTCGGGATATCCCCCCTTGCCGTTGTACCACTTATGGTGCCCCCGTGTGGTATCGTGGTATTTTCCCAACTGTTGGTCCAGTTTTAGGTATTTCACTCCCATCTCTGGGTGTCGTTTAATTATCTGGTACTCCATATCGGTAATGGGACGGTAGTCGTTATCTACCACGGGTATGATGGCGTTTTTACCCATGTCGTGATAGATGGCGGCTTTGCGTACATAGTTTAATATCTGCTGTTTGTGGCGCTTTACGCTATTGGCTGTTTTGCAGCCCAGATATCCTGTCAGCAGTTCGGGCTGATGGTCTATTATGCTGGCGGTGAGGGTTGTTGCTATTTTGCTTACATGTACCAAGTGGGCATAGGTGGTTACGCTGGTAGAAACCGATAGGTTGGTAAGAAAGTCTATACGCTCTTTGGGCTTCAGATATTTGGTTATGCGGCTATAGGTAACGTATATGTTGAGGTCTTTCACAAAGTTGGTCACAGCCTGTTGGTCAGAGCGGTGTTGGAAAGCCGTTTCTATATCGTGGCACATCATGAGTACATTCTTGCGCTTTTTTCTATACGGAATATCGGCAATGTCGTTAAGATAGAATAGCGTGCTGTAGGGAGTAAGATGCTGTGAAAATTCGGATGAACTAAAGCGTTTTCCCTGCATTTCGGCCATAGCTTTCTTGTAACGGGGTAAGAATTGTTCAAGCACTTCTTTGGGTGTTGTTTCGTTAAGGTGTATCCGCATAAGTGCAGTGCGCAGAAAGGTTTGATCAGTAAGGTTTAGGTTGCGCAGGTTGGCGGCCACTAACTTTCTCATCATGCGGTTGGCAGTCTTTTTGGGTAGCGTTGTGGTGTCTACCATGTAGATATTACGTATTAGGTTTTCATCGGCCGCATTTAGTCGCTTTACCACACTGTTGTAGTTTTTGGGGTTTTGGTCAAAAAAGTCATGGTGATGCTTTATGTATATTCTTAAATCCCTTATACGGTGGCGCAGATCTGTTGTGGTTTCTATGCCATTAATAGTATAGTGATGAATACAGAGTGCAGCCATACACATAATGTAGAAGCTCTGACTGTTGGCATAACGTTTAGCCTCTGGCATGGTACACATTTTATAATAGTCGTACGACTTCTGTAGATGCTCTCTATCTTTGGTTATGTTCCATATTTGGAAATACGATGCTCCACGCCATGCATTTAGATAGTTGGTGAATTTAAGAGAATCTGGCAACGATGACTGTATAGATTCTATACGGTCGCACATGTCGATTAATTCAAATGGATCGGTACTCTTGTTCTTAACGTAGTTGTCGAAGAAGGCGTTGAAGAAAGTTCTACATACGGCCGTATCGGTTTTTGCCCATGGTTGTTGGATTATGGCTTTAATACTGTCTGTACACAGCTTGTTGCTATTGTATATGGCTGTGTTTATGCGGGCGCGTTTGTAGAAGAATTTTACCCAGCGGTCGTGGTCGTGAATAAGAAATATACTGTCGTTGTAGCGGTTGTAAATGCTGCGATTGTGGTCCATGGTTTTAAACCATCGGGTAAACTTCTGCTTTACATCGCTAATATTATACGTCTGTTGAGCCTTGGCGGGTATACACTGCACGCCCATTATCAGCACCAGAATCATGGTGTAGATTATGCGCATAAAGCCCTTGGGTATATAGGGGATATTTATGTATTTCGTCATGCTACTTGATATATATGGCTATCAGCCTTGGTTGTGTGGTTGTAAGAGTCTTCCTTTTATGAATATATTTGTATTAATGGCAAATTTCGTCAATTAATAAGATACTCGCAAGTTTTTGCGAGAAAAACACTAAAGTGACGATAAAAAAATAAATTTACGGTACAGTTTGTGAATTATTGATTGTTAACCGTTGTTAATTATTGACTATAAAATTACGGCCATTTTTTTACCAGAAATCATGTTCGGTTGCCAATTCGGCCCTTCACAGAACGCTAAAACGGGTATAAAATCGCAGAAATACCATTATTAGAACTCTAAATACTATCTCTACAATTGTAATGATGGTTATTAGCCCCCGGAAAGGATGTCTCTGTCAGTGTGAAAGTTCAGAGAAAAGTCAACAAAATTAAGCCCCGTTTTGCCAAGTATTATCATTATTTGTCAAAAACCAAAGACAATCGCACAAAAAAAACGAAAAATAGTTTTTTTTTGCGGCCGGCAATTTGCAAAAATATTGCCATTTTCCAGATTTTTGATGGAGAAAACCGGAAGTGTTTTTATCTTGAAAATTAATATATGTTAACTAAAAGCCATTCAGATTTAGTTAATGAATGCTAATTGTAATATGACTAGATTACAAGGTCGTGAATTTGCATTTTGCGCACATTGTAATCCGCAAATAAATATGGTTCTTCCACAGGCTAATTGCCACCATTATCCCACCGTAAGTAAAAATAATGGGCGGCATATATAATAAAAAGTGGTGTGGCAGCGTTTGTAGTATATATATTATAATATAATACTGTAACAATGATAGATTATATCAAGGGCGAGTTGGCCGAGCTTACCCCAGCCGAGGCTGTGATAGAGGCCGCAGGGGTAGGATATTCGCTTAACATATCGCTCAATACCTATACTGCAATTCAGGGTAAAAAGCAAGTTAAACTCTACGTACACGAAAATCTGGTTACGGGTGGCCGCGACGATGCCTACACCCTGTATGGGTTTGCCTCAAAGCAGGAACGCGGCCTGTATCGCTTGCTGGTAACAGTTTCTGGCGTGGGTGCCAATACTGCCCGCATGATACTCTCGGCGTCTAGTCCGGCCGAACTTTGCAATGCCATCGCCGCCGGCGACGAGCGCATGCTGAAGGCCGTAAAGGGCATTGGTCTGAAAACCGCCCAACGCATAATAGTAGACCTGAAAGACAAGATAGTACAAACCGGAATTGCCAACGAACTGCACGCCACAGCCTCTGCCTCTCCCACCATAGATATGGGGGTAAGAGACGAAGCCGTGAGCGCACTTACCATGCTGGGCTTTGCCCCCGCACCATCGGCAAAAATTGTGGCAGCCATTCTGCAAGAAGACCCATCAATGCCCGTAGAACAGGTGGTAAAGCTAGCCCTAAAACAGATAAAATAAACCTATGCGCCGGTCTACGACAAGACACTTTACGCCCTTGGCGGTAGCAGTTATACTTATGGCATCGGCCATAGGTTATGCCGCTGTGCCCAGTCTGCAAGACCGAAAGACCGCCCCGCAAACCCCACAAACAAAGCCCGCCATCACAGCCCGTAAAGAGCGACAGAAGGCAACCACTTCTCCCAAGAAAGCAGCTAATGATACGCTGAAAAAGATGAACGTGGCAGCCCAGCCACTAACTATCTACGACGATACTATACCCGACTCGCTGTTGCATCCACGCTGGAAAATACAGCGCACTACCGCCCTTACCTTAGACGATTACCGTCTGCCTGCTGCCGACCTGAAACGCCCCGACAATCTGAGTCAGCAGGTGGTGTACAATGATACCCTTAACCGCTATATGATAGGCACGCGCATTGGCGGCGTATGGCTCTCTGCTCCTATCATAATGACCCCCGAAGAGTACCAGCGCTGGAGCGAGCGACAAGCCCGTAACCAGTTCTATCGCAATAAGAACGACGAGATATACCAGGCCAAGGGTAAAGAGAAGTTCGACTTTACCGATATGCACTTCGACCTGGGTCCGGCAGAAAAAATATTTGGTCCTGGTGGCGTGCGTATCAAGACCCAGGGAAGCGCCGAACTTAAGTTGGGCGCCACGCTTAAAAACATAGACAACCCCAGTTTGCCCATACGTAACCGCAAGACTACCACCATAGACTTTGACGAGAAAATAAATCTGAACGTTAACGGTAAAGTGGGCGATAAGGTTAACCTTAACCTGAACTATAATACCGATGCTACCTTTGACTTTGATACCCAGAACCTTAAACTCAAGTACGAGGGTAAGGAAGACGAGATAGTAAAACTGGTAGAAGCCGGTAACATATCGTTCCCGTCCAATTCGTCGCTTATACAGGGTTCAAGTTCGCTCTTTGGTTTGCGTACCGACTTGCAGTTTGGCCGACTCAAGTTGCAGATGGTGGCCTCGCAGAAGAAGAGTTCGTCTACCAGCGTATCGTCAAAGGGCGGACTGCAACTCACTCCGTTCGAAATTAACGTAGCCAACTACGAGGAGAATATGCACTTCTTCCTCTCGCAGTATTTCCGGGGTAAGTACGATGCCGCTATGCGTACGCTGCCCAATATTACTACCGGTATAAAGATTAACCGTATAGAGATATGGGTAACCAATAAGAGCGGAGTGGCTACCAATACCCGTAATATAGTGGCACTTACCGACCTGGGTGAAAACCAGAAAGTAAGCAACTCTATGTGGAGTTCTACCGGACAGCCCGTGCCAGCCAATGCCGCCAATACCGAGTATCAAACCATGACCACCGCTTATGCCGCTGCCCGCGATATAGATGCGGTAAACTCTACCCTTGACGGGGCAGGTCTGGTAGGCGGTGTAGACTACGAAAAACTGGAGAGTGCCCGGCTGCTTAGTTCGTCAGAGTATACTCTTAACTCGGCATTGGGCTACGTGTCGCTACGCACTACGCTGCAGAGCGACCAGGTGCTGGCCGTGGCATACGAGTATACTTACGGGGGAGTTACCTATCAGGTAGGCGAGTTTGCATCTGATATCACCGATACCAGCAAAGCCCTCTTTGTAAAGTCGCTGAAGAACACCAGCAACAACCCCAGCCAAGGTAACTGGGACCTGATGATGAAAAACGTGTACAGCCTAGCTTCTAGCATAGAGAAAGAGAAGTTCCGCCTGGATGTAAAGTTCCAAAGCGATACCGCCGGCGTATATCTTAACTACATACCCGAAGCCCAGGTCAAGGAAACACCCATTATTCGCGTGCTGGGAGCCGACCGTCTGGATAACAACAACAAGCCCAACCCCAACGGATACTTCGACTACGTAGACGGATATACCGTAAGCAATGGTAGGGTATTCTTCCCCTGTACCGAGCCTTTCGGTTCGTATCTCTACAACTACCTGGTTTCGAAAGGGGTTAGTGACGACCGCGCCCAACGGTATGCCTTCACCGAACTGTATGATACTACAAAGACCGTAGCCAAGCAGATAGCCGAGAAAAACAAGTATATGCTGGTAGGACAGTTCAAGGGCAGTGCCTCGGGGGTAATATCGCTAGGCGCATACAATGTGCCTCAAGGGTCGGTAGTGGTTACGGCGGGCGGAGTAACGCTTACCGAGGGTACCGACTATACTGTAGACTATAGCGCAGGCGAAGTAACCATACTCAACCAAAGCTTGATAGACGCCGGAACGCAGATTAACGTATCGTTAGAGAGTCAATCGGACTATGGGCAGCAACGCAAAACTATGTTCGGCTTAAACTGGGAGTACGATTTCTCAAAGAATCTGCAACTAAGCGGTACTATTCAGCATCTGTCAGAACAGTCGCTCACCACCAAGGTGAATATGGGCTCTGAGCCGCTTAATAATACCCTTTGGGGTGTAAACCTAAACTGGAAGAAAGAGAGCCAGTGGCTTACCAATATGCTCGATAAGTTGCCCTTTCTGCATCTTACCCAGCCCTCGCAGATATCGTTCAACGCCGAGTTTGCCCAGCTTATAGCCGGGCAGAGCCACGGTACGCAAGACAATGCGTCGTATATAGACGACTTTGAAAATACTACCAGCAAGATAGATGTATCTACCCCCTCGTCGTGGATTATATCGAGCGTGCCGTCGATGATAGCCAACTACAACGACAAAACTTCATTGAAAAGTGGATACGAACGGTCGCTCTTGGCATGGTACAATATAGACCCGCTATTTACCCGCCGTAGCAGTTCGCTTACACCCGCACATATCAAGAGCGACCTTGAACAGCTATCTAACCACTATGTGCGCGAAGTATTGGTTAACGAACTCTATCCCAACCGCGACCAAAGTAGCTACAATGGCGCCATTTCTACGCTCTCAGTGCTTAACTTGGCGTTTTATCCCGATGAGCGCGGTCCTTATAACTTTAATCCCGACCTGACCGTAGACGGTAAACTTCGTAATCCGCAGAACAACTGGGGAGGTATGATGCGCAAGTTGAATACCAACGACTTTGAGGCTGCCAATATAGAGTACGTAGAGTTCTGGTTGATGGACCCCTTTATCTATACTAACCAGCAGGCCGATGCCAGTGAGTATGGTGGCGATATGTATATCAACCTGGGGGAAGTAAGCGAGGATATACTGCGCGATGGTAAGAAATTCTACGAGAGTGGTATGCCAGTCGATGGGTCGCAATCGTTTGTTACCACACAGTGGGGTAAAGTGCCCACCCAGGGTAATGTTACCTATGCCTTTGCTACCTCGTCGGGCAGTAGAGCCTTGCAAGATGTAGGCTTCAATGGTCTGCGCGATGAAGAAGAACGCCAGTTTGAGAGCTATCAAGAGTTCTTGCAAGCAGCCAAGGCTAAGGTTAGGGCAGAGGTGTACGATTCTATTCAAGCCGACCCAGCTAACGATGATTACCACTACTTCCGCGGGTCAGATTTCGATTTGGCAAAGACCTCTATTCTTGACCGCTACAAGCGCATCAATAATCCACAGGGCAACTCGCCCGACTCAGAGAGTCGTACCGAGAGTTACGATACATCGTATAAAACTACCCCCGATGTAGAAGACATCAACCAAGACTATACGCTGAATGAATACGAAAAATACTACCAGTACCGTGTGTCTATGCGCCCACAGGATATGGTAGTAGGCCGTAACTATATAGTAGACCGTCGCGATGCCACCGCCTCTCTGCGTAACGGTACATCAGAGAAAGTTACATGGTATCAGTTCCGTATACCCTTGAGCGACTACGAAGAGCGAGTAGGCAGTATATCCGATTTTACCAGCATGCGCTTCATGCGGGTGTTCCTTAAAGGCTTTGCTCATCCCATAGTGCTGCGTTTCGGTAGTTTCGACCTGGTAAAGGGCGAATGGCGAACCTACGACCAGCCACTCGATGCCGCAGCCTCTACATCGGGAAAATTGGAAACCAGTTCGATAAACATAGAAGAGAACAACGACAAGACCCCCGTAAATTATGTATTGCCCCCAGGTATCAACCGTTCGCAAGACCCCACGCAGCCACAGTTGGTTGAGGCTAACGAGCAGGCTCTCAATATGGTAGTAACCGACCTCGGGCCTAACGAGTCGAAGGCCGTTTATAAGAATACTAGCCTCGATCTGCGCCAGTACCGTCGTCTGCAGATGTTTGTTCATGCCAACGCCATGGAGCAGAATACTACCGAGCTTGCCGATAACCAAATGGCGGTGTTTATTCGTGTGGGAAGCGATTACAAGACTAACTACTACGAGTACGAAATCCCCCTAAAGCTTACCGAGGCTGGACACTACGACCGCTACTCACGTTCTGACTGTGAGCGAGTTTGGCCCGAAGACAATATGTTAAACTTCCCCTTGAGCATATTTACCCGTGTAAAGAAAGAACGCAATATAGCCAAGGCGCAGGGCACTGCATCGTACTCGCGTGAATTCTCGGTATACGATGCAGATCATCCAGCTAACCGCGTGAGCATTGTGGGTAATCCTACCTTGGGCGAAGTGAAGACAATGATGATAGGCGTGCGCAACAAGGCTGGTCAGCGTAAGTCGGCTGAGGTATGGGTTAACGAACTCAGACTGCAAGAATACAATAATAGTGGTGGTTGGGCTGCCCAAGGCAACTTGAACGTTCAACTCTCTGATATGGGTAGCGTTAACATGCAGGGCAAATACATGACCGAAGGTTTCGGTGGCTTGGAAGAAGGCGTAAGCCAGCGTTCTACCGATAATTACAAGACTTACAGCGTTACAGCCAATCTGGAATTGGGTAAATTCTTCCCCGATAAAGCTAAGGTAAGCGCACCGCTTTATTACTCGGTAACCAAAGAAGAGACGTCGCCAAAGTACAATCCGCTAGATACCGATATGCTATTGCAAGACGCTCTCGATGCCGCAGGTTCTAAGCAGGAACGCGACTCTATCAATAGCATTGCCGTAACCAAGACCACCAGTACTAACTTCTCGTTGTCTAATGTGAAGGTGGATATCCAAAACAAGCGACACCCTCTGCCCATAGACCCAGCAAACTTCTCGCTCTCGTACAGTCATTCCCACCGTCAGACCAGTGGCGAAACTACCGTGTACGAGAAAGAAGACAACTGGCGAGGGGCTTTCAACTACAACTGGACACCCATATTCAAGGCATGGGAACCCTTTAAGCAAATAAAGAATAAATCTAAGTGGCTGGATATACTCAAGCGGTTTGGTCTGAACTGGCTTCCGCAGAATATTGGCTTTAATACCGAGATTACCCGAAGCTACTACGAACTGCAAGAACGTGATATGGACGATCTTGGTGTGGGACAACTGCCCGTTACCTATAGTTCGCAATTCCTCTGGAATCGTGATTTCACCCTTAGATGGGATCTTACCAAGAACATCCATATGAATTTCCAAAGTGCTACTCATGCCGAGATAGAAGAACCGAATGCTCCTGTCAACAAGGAACGATATCCCGACGAATATGCACAATGGAAAGACTCTGTAAAGACCAGCTTGCGCCACATGGGTACACCGCTCGACTATAGCCAGAGCTTTACGCTTTCGTATCAAGTGCCCCTTAATCTTCTTCCTGCTTTTGACTGGACCAGCATCAATGCTACCTACAGTTCTACTTACAACTGGGTGCGTGGTACGGCTCTCGACGATGGTACTTCGCTGGGTAACAATATAGTAAGTAATCGCGATTTGAATGTAAACGGTAGTTTCAATTTGGTAACCTTGTACAACCATATTCCATTCTTAAAGAAGGCCAATAGCAACACCAACAAGAACAAAAACAAGACGCAAACCAACACGCAGCAGAAGAATTCTAAACAACGGCAATTAAAGAGTACTAAACAGTCAGCTTCTGGTAAGGATGCCGAAGCAGAGAAACAGAAGAAAGAATTGCCTAAGAACCTGAAGAGTTACGAGCGCGAGGTTACGCTGATGCCCGATAGTGTGCTCACTATATCGCATGGCAAACGAACCAAACGTATTCAGGTTACTGCAAAGACCAAAGACGGTAAACCGTTTGCCATAAAATTCAAGAAAATAAACGAGAACAAAATAAAACTATTAAGTAAAGTAGACTCTGCCACCAAGGTAAAGATTACCGTTACTCCGCTGGAACCATTGGAAGACAAACAATGGTACAAAATAGCCCAATCTACAGCTCGAGTGCTGATGATGGTGCGCAATGTTAGTCTTACCTATCGTGATAACTACTCGTTGTCGTTGCCCGGTTTTATGCCGTCGGTGGGCAATGCCTTCGGACAAACACGCGGATACGGATTGCTATCGCCAGGTCTTGACTTTGCTTTTGGTATGGTAGATGATAGCTATATAGACAAGGCCAAACGCAACGACTGGCTACTTATCAACGATTCGGTAGCTACCCCCGCCACAACAAGTCTTACCCGCGATTTGCAGTTAAGAGTAACCCTTGAACCTGTTACCAATCTGAAGATAGACCTTGTGGCTACTCGCAACGAAAACCGCTCAAAGAGTATACAGTATATGTATAATGGAAATCCCACCACGCAGAGCGGAACATTCTCGATGACTACCATATCGCTCAAGGGCGCTCTCAGTGGTATAGGCACTGCTACCGACGGCTTCCATTCGTCAGTATTCGAGAAGTTCTGTGCGTCGCTCGATGGTTTTCGTGATAGGGTAGAGGCACAGTATGCCAATGCCGTGTACCCGCAAGGCTCTACGTTCGCCGGAAAACCCTTCGACCCTACAAACGGTACTATCGATAAGTACTGTGCCGACGTTATGGTGCCCGCCTTCCTTTCTACTTATACCAGCATGGGTAACGGACTGGATATATTCCCATCGTTGGCACGCATGCTGCCCAACTGGACAGTAAAATACAGTGGACTGTCTAAGTTGCCATGGTTCCGCGATGTATTTAAGAGCTTCAATATTAACCACGCTTATCGCAGTGTATACGCCGTGGGTTCGTATAGTACTTACAGTACCTTCCAGGAGTTTATGAATGGATTGGGATTTGTTACCGAAACTACTACGGGCAACCCCACACCCAGTAGCATGTTTAATGTGTCGAGTGTAAGTGTTAACGAGACATTCTCGCCACTTTTGGGTGTTGATATGACCTTCCAGAATAATCTTATTGCCAAGTTAGAATATCGTACCACGCGTGTTCTTAATCTGAGTATGACCAGTGTGCAACTCAACGAGGCACTAAGTCGCGACTGGGTATTGGGTCTGTCGTACCGTATCAATAACTTCAAGCCCTTTGGCGACCGCAATTCCCATAAAGTGAAGAGTCGTAGTAAGAGCGGTAAGACTAACGCTCAAACGGCTACTACGGCAGCGGTGAGCCGTACCAGTGGTACCAACAACGACCTTAACTTACGACTCGACTTGAGTTACCGCCGCCAGGCAAGCATTAGTCGCGATATTGCTACGGTTAGCAGTTATGCCAGCAGTGGTAACACAGCGTTCAAGTTGAGTTTTATGGCCGATTATACCCTTACTCGATTGCTTACGCTTAGCTTCTACTACGACCGTCAGACCAATACGCCACTCTTGGCAAGCAATAGTTTCCCCACTACCACGCGCGACTTTGGATTGAGTATCAAGTTTAGTCTTACCCGATAATTAGGGCTTAGCAGAATAGGGTAGAAAAAATAATAGGCGGCAACCTAACATACATTGGTTGCCGCCTATTATATATTATATAAGGTGGAATAATTATCTGTCTTTATCGTAGGCATGAGCTGGATAGTCTACAGTATAGTGCAGACCGCGACTCTCCTTGCGCTCTATAGCCATACGGGTAATAAGATAACCCGTATTGATCATGTTGCGCAGCTCGCAGAGCTCTTTGCTTACCTTTACACGTTTAAACAGGTTCTCGGTTTCTTCGTAGAGCAAATCCAAGCGGTCCCAAGCGCGCTTCAGTCTTAGGTCGCTGCGTACTATACCTACGTAGTTGCTCATTATCTCGCCCACTTCTTTTACGCTTTGGGTTATCAGCACTTTCTCTTCGTTGGTTAGCGTACCCTCGTCGTTCCAGTCGGGCACTTTCTCGTTAAAGTCGTACTCGTCAATGTGCTCTAAACTGTGGCGTGCAGCAGTCTCGGCATATACCACAGCCTCGATGAGCGAGTTACTGGCCAATCGGTTGCCGCCATGCAGACCCGTGCAAGAACATTCGCCTATGGCGTATAGGCGGTTGATGCTAGAACATGCGTTGAGGTCTACCTTTATACCGCCACACATATAGTGGGCTGCCGGCCTAACGGGTATATAATCTTTGGTGATATCAATACCAATAGACATACACTTGGCATAGATATTAGGAAAGTGGTGTCGGGTTTCTTCGGGGTCTTTATGGGTAACGTCAAGACAAACGTGGTCTAGTCCGTGAGTCTTCATTTCGCGGTCAATGGCACGGGCTACTATGTCGCGTGGAGCCAATGAAAGGCGCTTGTCGTATTTCTCCATAAAGCTTTCGCCGTTAGGCAAGCGCAGTATGCCGCCATAGCCACGCATGGCCTCGGTAATAAGATATGCAGGGTGAGTTTCGCCCGGGTGATAGAGGGCTGTGGGGTGGAACTGTACAAACTCCATATCTTGCACGGTGCCCTTGGCACGATATACCATGGCCTCGCCGTCGCCAGTGGCTATTACGGGGTTGGTAGTAGTCTGGTATACAGCGCCGCAACCACCTGTACACATTACCGTAACTTTACTCAGATAGGTGTCTACCTTCTGTGTGTCGGGGTTGAGCACATAGGCACCGTAACAATTAATATAGGGAGTACGGCGTGTTACACGTGCGCCCAGGTGATGCTGAGTAATAATCTCTACGGCAAAGTGGTTTTCGCGAATATCTATATCGGGATTGCTGCGTACGGCTTCCATCAGGCCACGCTGAATTTCGGCACCCGTATCATCGGCATGGTGCAGAATACGGAATTCAGAGTGTCCGCCCTCGCGGTGCAGGTCGAAGTCGCCGTTCTCTTTACGGTCAAAATTCACACCCCAATCTACCAGCTCTTTTATCTGCTGGGGTGCCATGGTTACTACTTGATTTACGGCCTTAGGGTCGCTTATGTAGTCGCCGGCAATCATGGTATCTTCGATGTGCTTGTCGAAATTGTCAATCATCATGTTGGTTACCGACGCCACCCCGCCTTGGGCGAAATAGGTGTTGGCTTCATTGAGCGATGTCTTGCATATCATGCAGACCTTTCCTTTATGTGCCCTCGCTACCTTAAGCGCATAACTCATACCGGCTACGCCTGAGCCGATAATGAGAAAATCGTATTTGTAAACCATGTTGTTTTTAATTTCGGTGCAAATATACTAAAAATATTAACAATCATATATTTTTTGCCGATTAAATTAGTAATTTTGCACCGCAGATATGAATAGGATATTTCATTATAAGGTCTCATTTTCAGACGTGTGCGCAGTGCTGCTGCTCTCGGCGCTTACCTTCTATTACTTTTGGACTAAAATGCTGCTGGTAGCTCTGCCCGTAGCAGCTGTATGGATACTGGTGATAGAGCGCATACTGCATACGTACTATACCTTTACCCCCGATGGCATAGAAGTATGCTGTGGTCGCTTCTCTCGCCGCCGCTTGGTTAGCTATGCTGATATAATACAGTATCGTGAAATGTCTAACTGTTTAGGTTTGGTACACTATATACTGATAGAGTATGGCTCGGGTCACACGCTGAGCGTAAAACCACAAAACTCAGCCTCGTTTATAGCCGAGATGAATAAAAGAATAACAAATATTATATGACACGTACCTTTATATATATAATAGGTTGGCTACTGTTGTGGCTGGCCGTTACACCCGTACAAGCACAAACAGAAGTAACCGAGCCATCGGATACCGAAGAAACGCAGCCCGCCGATACCCTGGAGCGCGATACGCTATCTCTGCCCTGGCCCCAGAGTGCCGTTACCCGTATAGACCGATTGCTCAAGGCCGATATGTTTAATACATCGCAGGTAGGCATGATGATATACGACCTAACTGCCGACTCAGCCATTTACTGCCATAACGAGCGGCAGCTAATGCGCCCCGCCTCTACCATGAAACTGCTTACCGCTATAGCTGCTATCGATAGGTTAGGCGGTTCGTATCAAGCTAAGACCGAACTGTGTTACACCGGGCGTATAGACAACCACACCCTAGAGGGCGACGTGTACTGTGTAGGCGGCATGGACCCCCTTTTCAATGCCGACGATATGGCGGCCTTTGTAGAGAGTATTCGAAAGATGGGGGTAGACACCATTCGTGGCCATTTGTATGCCGACAAGAGTATGAAAGACGGCAACTTGCTGGGCGAAGGCTGGTGCTGGGACGACGACAACCCCGTGCTTACGCCGCTGGTTTTTGCCCGTAAAGACAAGTTTATGGACCGCTTTGAAACCATGTTGCGCGAGTCTGGACTTATAGTGCAAGCCTTCTCGGCCACTGGCGTAAAGCCCGATACGGCATACTGTATATGCGCCCGATACCATACCATAGACCAGATACTTATGCGCATGATGAAAGAAAGCGACAATCTATATGCCGAATCGCTTTTCTATCAGCTTGCCGCATCAGGCGGTGCCCGCCCAGCCACTGCTGCACAGGCCCGGCAGTATATACGCCGACTTATTGACAAGGCCGGTATGCGTAGCGAGCAATACAAGATAGCCGATGGGTCGGGTTTGTCGCTCTACAACTATGTTACCGCCCAATTAGAGGTGGCTCTGCTGCGCTACGCCTACCGTTATCAGAATATTTATATCCATCTGTACCCCTCGCTGCCTAAAGCCGGTGTCGACGGAACACTGCGCAAGCGTATGCACGGCACTTTTACCAAAGACAATGTACGCGCCAAGACGGGTAGTGTTACCGGCGTGTTCTCGCTGGCAGGATATTGCACTGCCGCCAATGGTCACCAGTTGTGTTTTGCTATATTAAACCAGGGGGTAATGCGCGGTCGCGATGCCCGAACCTTTCAAGACCGCGTGTGCGAGGCACTCTGTAATCCGTAGTTCGGTAAGCTATAAATCTTAACTATACAACCAATCCCCTATAATGGCTACACACGGCCGTTATAGGGGATTGCTATGTTATGTCTTTGTTGGTGTAAATCCACACAATCAGTGATTATCAGTTTATTTTGAGTTTTACGTTACATAAGCTTAATTTAGGTTTTATATACTGCCCACGGCCGTAAGCCGGTTGGTTGATGGCCGTGGCCCAATTGGCTGACGGCCGTAAACTTTATTGCCGACGGCCGTGGGCAATATAGAAAACCTTACAATAATAACCATAGAACCCGCAAATATGTTGAAGAATAGCTATGCCGGAGATAAGTGTGGTATTTTAAGGGTGGTTCTAATAATTAGCTTTGGCTGATTTCGGAATTATTTTTGAGAGCAAAGTGGAAGCAAGCAAAGAAACAATGCGGGCATTGTGACTGAGCCAACTTACGCTTTGAACCAAAAAGAAACCGAAAGAAGACAAAACGCCTGTCAATAATAAGGAATTAACCTGCGGTGGTGATTTTTAGAACCACCCTTAAATGAAAGAGCCGTGGTTATGTCCATGCATATTATAACAGCCGACTTTTAGAACACTTTTTGGGAATATACAAATAATTTAATAAAGTTTGCACAAATTTTGCGCAAAAATACACTCGTTAAACATAATTTTAATACGCTATTTTTTTTGATAGTTGTAAATAATCGTAAATTTGTACCAGCTTCATCTTAATAATTATAAATATATGGGAAAAAAATGTAGATTATCATTGCTCTTTTTCTTGCTTTTCATGCCATTGTCTCTTTTGGCACAAGAGATAACGGTAAAAGGAAAAGTGTCTGAGAAAGGTACTGGAGAAACCTTGCCGGGAGCGAGCGTAATAATCCAGAAATCCACAAAGGGTGTTATGACAGACATCGACGGAGGCTACGAAATCAAAGTAAAACCTTCTGACAAACTTGTCTTCTCGTACGTAGGTATGGAAGACCAAGTAATTACCGTGGGAAATCAAACAGTTATCAATGTAGAACTTGCTCCTAAGGGCAACGAGCTTGACGAGGTTACCGTTGTAGCCTATGGCAAGCAGAAGAAGGAGAGTATTACCTCTTCTATCACTACGGTCAACGCCAAAGACCTGCGTGTGCCATCGAGCAGTCTTACCTCTTCGTTTGCAGGTAATATAGCCGGTATGATAGCTTATACCCGCTCGGGTGAGCCCGGTCAAGATAATACCGACTTCTTTGTACGTGGTGTTACCACCTTTGGCGAGGGCGGCTCTAACCCGCTTATCCTTATCGATAACATAGAACTTACCACTACCGACCTTAACCGTCTGCGTCCTGATGATATTGAGAGTTTCTCTATTCTTAAAGATGCTTCGGCAGCCGCTCTCTACGGTGCCCGTGGTGCCAACGGTGTAATTCTGGTAACTACCAAGCGAGGCGAAGAAGGTCCGGCCAAGATCTTCGGTCGTATAGAGCACTCGTTCCAGAGTCCTACCCGCAAGGTAGAATTAGCCGACCCCGTTACCTATATGCAGTGTTACAACGAGGCGTTGCTCTCGCGCAATCCCAGCGATATAGACGAACTTATCTATAGTCAAGACAAGATAGAGAATACCGGTAAAGCCGATGCCAACCGCATTATCTATCCAGCCAACGACTGGTACAACATGCTGTTCAAGAACGTGGCCCAGAGTACCCGTGCCGACGTGTCTATCCGTGGTGGCGGTAAGGTGGCCACCTATTATATATCTGGAGCCTTTACTCAGGATAGCGGTATTCTGAAGGTAGACCACCGCAACAGTTTCAATAACAATATAGACAGCAAGGTGTACACCATGCGTGCCAACGTAGATGTTAACGTAACCAAGACTACCAAGGTAGGTCTGCGCCTTACGGGTAACTTTGACGATTATACAGGTCCGATGACATCGGGTAGCGATATGTTTGTCAATGTAATGCACTCAGACCCCGTACTCTTCCCTGCATACTATCCTATGGATAACGATCACATAGGTATCAAGCACATCATGTTTGGTAACTACGAGGATGGCAGCTATATCAACCCATACGCCGAGATGGTGCGCGGATACAAAGACTATCAGCGTTCGCAGATGATAGCCGCCTTGCAGTTAGACCAGGATTTGAGCTTTATCACCAAGGGACTGAAGTTTACTACTCTGTTCAACCTTACCCGCCTCTCTGACTTTACTACATCGCGCTACTACAAGCCTTATTGGTATCAACTTGGAAGCTATGACTCTTATACGGGTGAGTATCATATTAACCGCATCAACGAAGACGGTACAGACTATCTTACCTATAACGAAGGAAAGAAGAACGTAACCAATACCATGTATTGGGAAAGCCGCCTATACTGGAACCGTCACTTTGGTGTACACTCGTTAGGAGCCTTGATGGTATTCACTACCCGTGAAGAGCGCAATGCCAATGCAGGTTCGCTGCAACTCTCTTTGCCATCGCGCAATGTGAGCCTTGCAGGTCGTGTTACCTATGGTTACGACGACCGATACTTTGCTGAGCTTAACTTTGGTTACAATGGTTCAGAGCGTTTCTCTAAGGAGCATCGTTGGGGTTTCTTCCCCTCAATGAGTTTTGGTTGGATGGTTTCTAACGAAAAGTTCTTCAAGCCTCTTCAGAACATTATCACAAAACTCAAGCTGCGTTACTCTTACGGACTTGTGGGTAACGATAATATTGGTAAAGCAACCAACCGCTTCTTCTATCTCTCTGAAATGAATATGAATAATACGGATTCTGGTAGGTCTTATTTCGGCAAAGATCACAGTACAATATACAACGGTATAACCTTTAAACGCTATGCCAACTCTTCTATTACCTGGGAACGGTCAAAGAAGCAGAACTTTGGTGTAGAACTGCAGCTGTACAAAGACCTTGATATCATAGCCGAGTACTATACCGAGAAGCGTACCGATATCTATATGACCCGTGCCGACATACCTTCTACTATGGGTCTGCAGACTTCTATCAGTGCCAACATTGGCGAAGCTTCTGCCCACGGTGTAGATATCCAACTAGAGTACAAGAAGAATTGGAATAAAGACCTCTGGACATCGGCTCGCGGTAACTTTACCTTCGCCCGTAGCAAGTACGAGGTTTACGAAGAGCCAACCTATGCAGAGTCTTACCGTCAGCACATAGGTAGATCTATTAACCAGACATGGGGATACATTGCCGAGCGCTTGTTTGTTGACGACGAAGAAGCAGCCAACAGTCCTTCTCAGGCAGCCTTTGGTTCGCAGTATGGCGGTGGTGATATCAAGTACACCGATGTTAACGGCGACGGTGTGATAAACGAAGCTGATATGGTGCCAATAGGTAACCCCACATCGCCAGAGTTTATCTATGGTTTCGGTTTCTCAGTAGGTTACAAGGGCTTCGATTGCTCTGTATTCTTCCAGGGATTGGCTAACGAATCGTTCTGGATTAACGCCAGCGGTTACAGCAGTAAAAATACAGGCGGTATGGCTCCATTCTACCAACATACCCAGTTGCTTAAGGCTATTGCCGACGATCACTGGAGCGAGGACAACCGCAACCTCTACGCTTTCTGGCCTCGTCTGAGTACATATCTTAATAACAACAATACTGCTACAAGTACATGGTGGATGCGCGACGGTTCGTTCTTGCGTCTCAAGCAGATGGAAATAGGTTATACCGTACCCCGCAATCTCACCAAGAAATGGCACATGGATAGTCTGCGTTTCTATGTATCGGGTACTAACCTTATCAACTGGAGCAGCTTCAAGATGTGGGACCCCGAGCAGGGAGCTTCGGCACTTAACTATCCCTTGCAGCGTACTATCAATGTGGGTCTGAATGTTACATTCCAATAAAAACGAAATCACTATGACAAAGATATTCAATACAATCAAAAAGTCGGTATTGCTTGCAGGCGTAGCGCTGATGGGCCTTACCGCATGCAACGATTATCTGGATGTGGTTCCCGATGGTGGCGACCCTACGCTCGATGACGCCTTCGCCCTTCGCTCGGTGGCCATTCGTTATCGTGGCACATGTTATTCTTATATGCCTAACGATGGCTACGCCAGTTCAGATCCCGGTATGCTGGGTGGCGACGAGATGTGGGACCTCTATCCCCGTACAACCCAGAAATATTTGGGTCAGAGCATGACCATGATTGCCCGCGGACTACAGAGCAAATCTAATGTGTACGGTAATGACTGGAGTTCTTATTATACAGCCATTCGCGACTGCGACAACCTGATGGACAATATCTATAAGGTGCCTGATATGAAGGATGAAGAGAAGGCTCAGTGGAAGGCTGAAGCCCGGTTCCTTAAGGCTTATTATCACTTCTGCCTTATCCGCAAGTGGGGTGCCATTCCTATTGTTAAGCACAGTTTGCCTATGGATGCCAGTGTAGACGAAGCCCGTGTATACCGCGACCCTATCGATTCATGTTTCAACTTTGTTCTTGAAGAGATGACCGCCGCAATACCCGATTTGGCAGAGTCGTTCGATGAGTCAGAATATGGATATGTAACCCAGGCTATTGCCGCATCTATCAAGGCTCGTGTAGCTTGTTATGCAGCCAGTCCGCTGTTTAATGGCAATGAAGACCAAAAGAATCTTATTGACAAGCGTGGCGTAAAGCTCTTCCCAACGAAGACCGACGAGCAGAAGTTGGAGCGTTGGAAGTATGCACTTGAAGCCTGCAAGGAAGCCCTTGACGCATGTGAAAAAGTGAACATCCATTTGTATCATGGCGAAGACATAACTTGGCGTCTTGGCGATATTGATACACTGAAGACCGACCTTACCCTGCGAGGCACTATGTGCCAGCCTTGGAATAGCGAACTTATCTGGGGTAACACACAGACCAATTTCTCTAGTACAGAACGTCAGTTCTGGCAATTGCTGGCTTGTGTAGACTTGCAGAATCAGGTGTACGGCCAGAGCGGTTCTATTACCGGTTATCGTTGTATAGGTGTTCCTCTCAAGGTAGCAGAAGAGTTCTACACCAAGCATGGTGTGCCAATAACTGTTGACAAAGACCGCCAGAATGGTTGGAACGAGTTGGATATACAAGCAGGCGATGAAGCCCACAAGTATTACCTGGAGAGAGGATACGAAACGGTGAAACTCAACTTCGACCGCGAACCCCGTTACTATGCTTTCATAGGTTTCGATGGTGGCAAGTGGTTGGGCCAGATTCCTGGCGGTACTTATCAAAAGGCTCCGGGGCAGTTTACTCCAGAAGATGTGCTAGCTGTAAAATGCCGTAATGGTCAGTATGCCAATAAGCTGGGTGGTAACCAAGGTCCTGTAACAGGTTACTTCCCTAAAAAGACCATTCCTTATAACAATTATGTGAGTGCTGCCGGCAACAATTCTAGCACTACATGGTTCCCTTATCCTATCATGCGCTTGTCTGACCTCTATCTGCTCTATGCCGAATGTATAAATGAGGTTGAGGGACCAAATGGACCTAACAGTGCCACACTCTTCTCTTATATCAACGCCATTCGTGAACGTGCCAATATTCCCGATGTTAAGACCGCTTGGGACGAATATAGCACCAACCCCGGTTATTACAATACCCAGATAGGTATGCGCGATATTATACACCGCGAGCGTTTGATAGAATTGGCTTTCGAGAGCCAGCGCTTCTGGGATTTGCGTCGTTGGAAAGAAGCTCCTGCAGAGTATACCAAGAATATCTATGGCTTTAATCTGAATGCTTCTTCAGCAGCCGAATACTATAAGAAGACGCTCGTTTTTGAGCAATCGTTCTTGCTGCGCGATTATTTCTGGCCGATAAGTACAAGTAATATGGAACACAATCCTAACCTTATCCAGAATACAGGTTGGTAAACTTATAATTTGATACAATTATGAAGAAGATAATATTATCATTAAGCATCATGCTGATTGCCGTTGCTGCTCTTGTAAGTTGCGGCGATGGTGACAGAATAGACCAAAGGGGTGGATTGGCCATTCCGCAGAAGCCAACTATATTGAACGTAAAATCAGTTCCTGGTGGCGCGGTGGTCAAGGTGTCTATCCCCGACGATCCCAATATCAAGGGTGTTGTGGCAACATACGTGCGCAACGGCGCTACTGTAGAGTCGCGCATATCGCGCTATCTTGACACGCTCGAGGTGAAAGGTTATGCCGACGAGGCTGAACATGAGGTTACCATACAAACGTTCAACGCCGACGATGAAAAGTCTGCCGGACAGGTAATCAAGATTACACCCGAGGAAGCACCGGTTAAGACCGTACAGTTCGAAGTGTTCGAAACCTTTGGTGGTATTAAGATTAAGATTACCAAGAATCCTACTCTTGCTAAGCTTGCCTTGGTTGTACAGTGTGACCAGAACAACCCCGATCAAGAACTTACCTACGACCAGCGCAAATGGAAAGACGTATCAACGCTCTTTACTACCAGCGACTCGGTTATGCTCTCACGCCGTGGATTAGAGGCTGTACCTACCGTGTTTGCTTTCCACTTCCGCGACGACTTTGGTAACGTATCAGAAACACAACTGCTAAAACTTACTCCTAAAGAAGAGACGGCACTAAATAAGAGTCTGTGTAAGCATTACCCATTAAGTGATGACAATTTTGTAAACGACCCCAATGGTGGTGGTATACCAGCTCTCTTTGACGGTGTGATTAGCGGTTGGAGCAAGTTCTTCCTTGCTGCCAAAGGATGTCCTATTCCTACATGGTTTACCATAGCTCTTAACCAGACTGCCTCTATCAGTCGTATAGCCACCAATCCACGTGGGGATTACATGGTTTACCAGAGCGGTAATATACGTGAATGGGAGTTCTGGGGTATCTACGACGACCCTGCTCAAGATTTGGTCAACAATCCTTGTAGCTCCACCGATGCTGACTATGACGAGCGTCATGGATTTAGCCATGGATGGTTCTTGCTTACCAAGGGCGAGCAGTATAAACCCTCTGGCTATGCGCCCGATGGTACAGTAGACGGATGGACCACTGAAGACCGCGAGTATTATCTTAACAATACCGAGTACGAGTGCGACAATACCAATCCGCTTACTCCCCGTGCTTTTGACAAGATTAGGTATCTGCGTGTAGTGGTAATCAATACCTTCGACTCATGGCAGTATCATCAAACCTCTGGTGGATGGTTCATTGGCGAGATTAGTCCTTATGGCCAGCTTTATGATGAGTAATAATGTTTACATTAATAGAATACAGCAATGAAAAGATTTTTATATATCACATTGATAGCCGCTCTCGTAGGGCAGTTCACTTCGTGCAAAGACCAGGACGAAATCTACAAGCAATGGGTTGTACCCGGTGGAAGTGTATATCCCGAAAAAACCAATGGCCTTAGTGCCAAACTGGGTTATCAGCGCGTGCAGCTCAAGTGGGCAGCGCCTAAAGACCCCGCAGTGAAGAGGGCAGTGATAACATGGGATAATGGCGACCAAACCAAAGAGATTAACTACTCTGATTTTACCGATGTTGACAGCATCTGCGTAGAGTTGAACCAGCTCAAAGAGCAAAGCTATAACTTTACTGTAATTAATTACGATAAGGATGGCAATAAGTCTATGCAGAGCGAGAATACCGCTTCGCCCTATGGCGAGTTGTGGCTCTCTACCCATGCCGAACGCACTATCAATTCGGCTGAGGTAGCCAGCGGAACATCGGCAAATATATCTATCGGATTCGGTACTAACGAGATGATAGCTACCAAGTTTCGTTATCTTAACAACGATGGCGAATGGGTAGTTACCGATCCCGTGCCTAGTGCTCAGGCCAGCACCGTGTTTGAGAATGCCAAGGTAGGTAGCCGTTATCAGTACTGCTCGTCATACTGTCCAAGCGAGGGTCTTGATACCCTATGGAATGATTGGATGGATGCACCTACACCTATAGCCGGTAAGTTGGCTCATACCAAGTGGACTGTAGAAGCCCCAGGCTATAGCAATGGTTATCCACCCGAGTATGCTATCGACGGTATAATAACAGGTAACTTCAGCAATGGCTGGTGGTGGAATAATGGCACTTATCCCAAGATATTTGTAGTAGATTTGGGTAACAACGATACCTATGTCAACAAGATTACCCTGTATCAGAACAATGCTGCATGGTACAACGCCCGTACGCTGAATAATGTAGAGCTATACTGCGGTAACGAAAAATTTGATATCAATGCCGGTGCCGACTATGCCAATACCTCGGCTTTCCAGAATGCAGTGTTTGCCCATACCACTATGGTGTTCTGGAATGGTACGGCTTATGCTACATGGAATCTAGGACAGATGCTCAACTTCCGTTACTTCTGCTTCGTAATCAAGAACAGTCGCCGCAACGGCTCTTCTATCAACGAGATAGATGCCTTTGGTTACGATAACTCTGCCGAATAATTACGTAGTTGTTATATCCTATACCTTACTATTTAGTCCCGATGGTTCTCCTGGCCATCGGGACTTTTTAATAGTGGGCAACGTGGTTCATGTTGCAACACTCGAGCAAGAAACCGTAGTGGTTGACGTGTCTTCACTCTAACATCTAGTTAACTATTATAGGAGTGCAGTGAGGGCACTGCACCTACTGCCTTCTTGACAATTCTTCAGTCTGCACATTTAACTGATGAGCCACTTTTAATTAGTGACGGTAAAAAAAATAATGGTTTCTTTATTGCCCACGGCCGTCGGCAATATAGTTTACATTCGTCAACCAATTGGGCTACGGCCATCAACCAACTTGTTTACGGCCGTGGGCAGTAATTTATAGAACCACCCTTAAATGAAAGAGCCATGCTAAAAATATTAAAAATAGCTGGTCTATGGCGGCTTTTCTCGTAGAAATAGCGTAATTTTGCCGTAAAATAAACATTAGATATACAGATGAAAAAGATTAGAGCAGCCGTAGTAGGCTACGGCAATATAGGCCGTTATACCGTTCAGGCACTTGAGGCCTCAAAAGACTTTGAAATTGCAGGCATCGTACGCCGTCAAGGCAGCAAGGATTGCCCCTTAGAACTTACTCCTTACCAGGTAGTAGACAGCATAGATAAGCTTAAAGATGTAGATGTAGCCATATTGGCCACCCCTACACGTTCGTGCCCAGAGTATGCCGCCAGTATTGTGGCTAAAGGTATCAATACCGTAGACAGCTTTGATATACATACCAGCATAGTAGAGTATCGCCGCGAGCAGATGGAGAACTGCCGTAAGGCTGGTAAGGTAAGTGTGATAGCTGCCGGATGGGACCCAGGTTCTGACTCGGTAGTACGTATGCTCATGGAGAGTCTTGCCCCCAAGGGTTTGAGCTATACCAACTTTGGCCCGGGTATGAGTATGGGACACTCGGTATGCGTGCGTAGCAAGCAGGGTGTAAAGAATGCTCTTTCTGTAACCATCCCCTTGGGCGAAGGCATTCATCGTCGTATGGTATATGTAGAACTAGAAGAGGGTGCAACCATAGAGCAGGTAACTGCCGAGATTAAGGCCGACCCCTATTTTGCCAACGATGAAACTCATGTGTTTGCCGTAGAGTCGGTAGACGATGTTCGCGATATGGGGCATGGCGTAAATCTGGTGCGTAAGGGTGTAAGCGGACAAACCCCCAACCAGCGTTTCGAATTTAATATGAGCATTAACAACCCAGCTCTTACCGCTCAGGTATTGGTCAATGTGGCCCGCGCCTCAATGCGCTTGCAGCCCGGATGCTACACTATGCCCGAGATACCCGTTATAGATATGCTGCCCGGCGACCGCGAAGAACTTATCGGTCATTTGGTATAACTACATTTATAAACAATGAAGAAGATGAATGGTAAAACGTACGTTATGCTGGTATCGGCAGTAGCCGCCGTAGTGGTAGCGGTGCTTATCAGTGCCTGCCCCGCTAACGAAATTATATCGCATAGCGGCAAAACTACTGTGGTTAATACCACCAGCCTAGGCACAGATGTACGTGGCTTTAAGGGTACAACTCCTGTGCTGATACACATAGAGAAAAACAAGGTAGTAAAGGTAGAGGCTCTGCCCAATAAGGAGACCCCTCGCTTTTTTGCCCGTGCCAAAGCAGTCTTGCAGCAGTTCGAAGGTCTTACGGTATCTAAAGCTCGCAAGGCTCAGGTAGATGGTGTTAGCGGTGCTACTTTTAGCTCTAACGCCCTAACCAAGAATGTTAAGCTGGGGTTAGAGTATTATCAGAAAAACAAAAGTAAGTAATACTTTTTTTATTGATAGGATTAGCGTGGCTGGGAAGTAATTCTAGGTCACGTTTTTTTTCGTTTAAGTGACGATAAAAAAATAATGCGTTTTTAGCGATAAATCTACTTTTTTCTTACGTTTGTAACGTATTAAAGGATTGATTATTAAGAATGGTAAGAAGGTGTTAGTAAAATAAAGATAGTGCATAGTATAATTATTTAGGGGCTCGCTGTTACGCACAGTGAGCCCCTAAAGTTTATTGCAGACGAAACTTCTTACACTATTTATGCTTTCCAGCATGAAGGTAGGCTTCGCCTCGGCATAAAAATAAATAAAATTTATTTTGTATTTCACTCGGCTTGCACTACCTTTGCAAGAGGTTGAAAGGAAATACACATTATTAAATATATAGACATGACTGAAAAAGAGAAAGACACGGTGCAATTGCCCGACAACGCCTTTCGCGAATTGCGTGAGGGCGAAGAGTACAAGCCGGTGATGAGCCCAGAAAAGAATTACCCCGAAGTTAGCGTGTGGAGCGTAACATGGGGTTTGCTTATGGTGGTGCTGTTCTCAGCTGCCGCAGCCTATCTAGGTCTAAAGGTGGGTCAGGTATTCGAAGCTGCCATACCAATTGCCATTATCGCTATTGGCGTATCATCGGCCACCAAGCGACGCAACGCTATGGGCGAAAATGTAATTATACAGAGCATAGGTGCCTGTTCGGGTGCTGTGGTTGCCGGAGCTATCTTTGTACTCCCTGCCATCTATATGCTTAACCTTCAAGCCGATTTCCTGCGGGTATTCATAGCCTCGGCGCTGGGTGGTGTATTGGGTATATTGTTCCTTATTCCTTTCCGTAAATACTTTGTCAAGGATATGCATGGTAAGTATCCCTTCCCAGAAGCTACCGCCACTACGCAAGTGCTGGTATCGGGCGCCAAGGGTGGCAATCAGACTAAGCCCTTGTTGGTAGCCGGACTTATAGGTGGATTGTACGACTTTGTAGTAGCCACCTTCGGTTTGTGGAACGAGAATTTTACTTCGCGCGTAGTAGGTTGGGGTCAGCAACTGGCCGACCATGCCAAACTGGTGTTCAAAGTAAATACCGGTGCAGCCGTAATGGGTTTGGGCTATATAATAGGTCTGCGTTACGCTGCTATCACCTGCTTCGGTTCGCTGGCAGTATGGTGGCTCATTGTTCCGGGTATGGCTCTGCTCTTCCCCGATACAGTGCTTAACCAGTGGGACCCCTCTATAGCTACCGCCGTAGGCGATATGGACCCCGAACAGATATTCCGTGCCTACGGTCGTTCGATAGGTATAGGCGGTATAGCCATGGCAGGTGTAATAGGTATTATTAAGAGCTGGGGCATTATCAAGAGTGCTGTAAGCTTGGCTGCACGCGAAATGAAGGGCAAGGGTGCTGGTTCTGCCGAGGTGATACGTACCCAGCGCGATATATCGTTTAAGATTATAGCTATCGGTTCGATATTTACCCTGATACTTACCTTCGTATTCTTCTATGCAGGCGTAATGGATTTTAATCTTATCCATGCCGTAGTGGCTATCGTTCTGGTAGCAGTAATAGCTTTCCTCTTTACTACCGTAGCTGCCAACGCCATAGCCATAGTAGGTAGCAACCCCGTATCGGGTATGACACTGATGACCCTTATCTTGGCATCGGTAGTAATGGTAGCCGTAGGACTGAAAGGTGAGGCAGGTATGCTGGCAGCTCTGTTGATGGGTGCTGTAGTATGTACCGCACTGTCAATGGCTGGTAGCTTTATAACCGACCTGAAGATAGGTTACTGGTTAGGAACTACGCCAAAGAAGCAAGAAACATGGAAATTCTTGGGAACTATCGTGTCGGCAGCCACAGTGGCAGGTGTGATGATAGTGCTCGACAAGACCTACGGATTCCAAAGCGATAAACTGGCTGCACCACAGGCTCATGCCATGGCAGCCGTTATAGCTCCGCTTATGAACGGGCAGGGTGCTCCCTGGTTGCTCTACGGCATTGGAGCCGTGATAGCTCTAGTGCTGGATCGTTGCAAGATTTCGGCTTTGGCCTTCGCCTTAGGTATGTTTATCCCTCTCGAACTCAATACACCGCTGCTTATAGGTGGCGCAGTCAACTGGTTTGTAACTACTCGTAGCAAGGATGCCGAGGTAAACAAGGCTCGTGGCGAAAAGGGAACGTTGCTTGCCAGTGGATTTATTGCTGGTGGAGCCCTGATGGGTGTGGTAAGTGCGTTGCTCAAGTTTGGTGGCATAGAGTTCAATTACGATGCTTGGTGGAGCAACCACCTAAGCGAACTGCTGTCTTTGGCAGCTTATCTGCTGCTCATTGTATATTTTGTAATAGCAACTCGTACACGTAAAGAGGCGTAATGCCCTATTATACATAAAATCCATAACTGCCGTAGCCTATAGAGCATGGTGGTTATGGATTTTTCTTTTTCAGAATCTATATTACTATGACCCAAAATTACTATGACCCAAACAGATACTTGTGCATGGCAGCCCGATGAAAGTCAGCGCCGCGTAATAGAGGCTCCAGTGGGCGGACATCATCTGGTGTTGGCTCCTCCCGGTTGTGGCAAAACTCAGATACTTACCCTGCGCATTCAGCGTGCCCATCAGCAGGGTGTAGATTATGCTGATATGCTATGTCTTACCTTTACCAATAGGGCCGCCCGAGGCATGCGCGAACGAATAGCCCAATATATAGACGATGTAGATCTGGGTCAGCTCTATGTGGGCAATATTCACCGTTTCTGTTCTAAATTTCTGTTTGAGAACCATCTGGTTGAGGCCGAAACATCGGTTATCGACGACGATGATGCACTGAGTATCTTGGCGCGGTATCAGAACGAAGAAGAAAGCGAAATAAAAAAGGCATACAAACGTCGTAGAGAGTATGCCGAGATTATCCATTTCGCCCATTTCATGCATCAAATTATTCATAGCCATCCCCGCGAGCTTAGGCTACATCCCGACTGTGTGAGTGCCGATGATGTACGTGTAATGAAAACTATCTGCCAGGTAGAGCACCGGCCGTTTACCCCGGCGGCTATGATACATATATACAATAATACTGATGACTATTGCGATGCCGTAAAAGGCGATGACTATGATGTGGGAACACAGGCACTGGCTGCCAATTTGCTACGCAAGATGCGTTATGCCCATGCTTATACCGCTTATTGTAGGCAGAATAAATTGGTTGACTTTGAAGACCTGCTGCTGCTTACTTATGATGCTCTGTGTGCCGATACTGAGTATCACCGTTACCGCTGGATACAGATAGACGAGGTGCAAGACCTGAATGCCATGCAGATGGCTATAGTAGACCGTATTACCCACCCGGCGGTAGATAATGGTGAGGGTATGGTAATGTATCTGGGCGATGCCCAGCAAGCCATCTTCTCGTTTATGGGTGCTAAGAGCGACACCCTGTCTATGATTCGCAAGCGCTGCGGTGACCATATATACCATCTTAATATCAATCATCGGTCGCCACAGGCTTTACTCGAAATGACTAACTGCTACGCCGCCCAGGTACTTGGCGTAGATGCAGCTCTGCTGCCCGTGGCGCACGATGGTGGAAGCATTAAGGCAGAAATGACGCTTCTTGAGGCGCCGCTTATAGACAGCGAGTATCATGCCGTAGCCACAATGGCACGCACCCTTACCAATAGCTCGCCACATGAAACTACCGCCATAATAGTAAGTTCTAACTATGATGCTGATAAGATAGGTGAAACTCTGCAACAGATGGAGGTTCCGTTCTTTCAGGTGTCTGGTGCAGATGTATTTTCATCGGCAGAGGTGAAAACTATGCTTGCCCATCTTAACGTACTTGCCTCAGAAACTAACTTTATGGCTTGGGCAAGGCTACTCTTTGGTTTAGGTGTGTTTGCCGCACCAGCTTCGGCACGCGAGTTTATGCGTAAAATGCTAAATAGGGCTATCCTTCCATCAGATTTCCTGTTTTACGGTGTTGGCACTACCTATGTGCAAGACTTTGTAAACGCTATCGATGGTAACGAACCTGTAGTAGTGTTTGATACCGAAACTACAGGGCTAAGCGTGTACGATGACGATATATTGCAAATTGCCGCCGTCAAACTATTGCACGGTAGGGTAGTAGAGGACTCAGAATTTGTGGTACATATACAGACTACCCGCCCTATACCCACTATGCTGGGTTCTACGCCTAATCCTATTATAGCCCAGCGGCACAATGCTCGCTTGTTGCCTAATGCCGAGGCTCTGCAACAGTTTATGAATTATATAGAAGACTGTAGGCTGGTAGGCCATAATGTAGAGTACGATTATCAGATACTCTGCCACAATCTGAAGCGATACCTTCCCGAAGCACAATTGCCTCGCCACGAGCGGTGCTTGGATACTCTAAAACTATTAAGGTTGCTGCATCCTGAGTTGGCAAGCTATCGCCTGGATTACTTCCGTGCCCAGCATCTTTTTGGACTTAGTGAAGACAATGCCCATCTTGCCGATGTGGATGTTGAAGATACTTGTAGAGTGATTACCCACCTCTGCAAGACTTGTCGCGATATCATTCCTACCCAGCAAGAGTTCCTGTCGCGTCAGAATGTTGTACGCGCCGCCGATATGTTGCGTCGCCAGTATGGTGAACTATATCTCAAGGCTCGTAACGAGCTCTACTATCGCCCTTCTGACTCTATCCAAGAACCCACTATGGTTACCCAGATGCGGGCTATATACAACTGTTGTCATGAAGCTGGCTTTAATCCTGCTCAGGAACACAAGATAGAATATGTATTGAACTATATAGCCCGCGAAATAGTAGATGTGAAGCTTACCCCGTCGCTTGCTGAACAATTGCAACGGCACTTGATGGAGGCAAATACACTGAAAGAAGCCGACCTGTGTGGGTCTAACATCTTAAGCGAACGTATCTTTGTGTCTACGGTGCATAAGGCTAAGGGCCTGGAGTTTGATAATGTAATTATTTTTGATGTGGTAGACGGTCGCTACCCTAGTTATTTCGGTCGCGAAGACCAGCAACAGTGTGCCGAAGACCAGCGCAAGCTTTATGTGGCGTTAACCCGGGCTCGCCGCCGGGTATGCGTGGCATGGAGTAGTGGTCGTACTGATTATCATGGTATGCGCCAAGTCCAGTACCTCTCTCCCTTTATGAAACCCATACTGCGCTTCTTTAGTAGTAATAAATAAAATATTTGCATTATATATCCCTTTGGCAAGAAATTAATTACCTAAAACCTAAACTAAAAACAATTACAATGAAGCATTCTTTAGCAATACTTGTGGCTATTATTATGCCCTCTATAGTTACTGCACAAACCGTGTTATGGCAGACAGATACCGCCTGCCATAGTTATTATCGTATTCCGGCTATATTGGCTTATGACAATCATGTGGTGGCTTTTGCCGATAACCGTTCGGGTGTTACCGATGCTACCAGTTGGGGTGATATTGGTTCGGTGGGGAATATCAGTGTAGAGGTGCGTCATAGTTATGATGGCGGCAGAACATGGACTGATGCGCAGACTGCGGCAATGGGTTTTGGTAGTGGCAGCTTTGACCAGGGGCATGGCGATGCTGCTGTTGTGCGCGATAGAGAAACGGGGCGTATGCTCATGATGTGTGCCTCGGGTAGTGTGGGTTATGGCCGTTCGGCAGTATCAGTCCCGGGTGATTATAGCGGTGCACTGCGTGTGGGTCGTTATTATAGTATAGACGAAGGCCACACTTGGAATGGCGCTGACATTACCAATCAAGTGTATAGTATTTATCAAGGTAGTGGTAATATCTATCGTATGTTCTTTACTAGCGGTCGTATCTGTCAGAGTAAACTAATTAAGCGTGGTTCTTATTACCGTATCTACTCGGCACTTGTAACCAACGAGGGCAGTGTGGTTGTATATTCAGATGATTTCGGACGTACATGGAACGCTCTAGGTGGTGCTTCGGATCGCCCTGCACCCGAAGGCGATGAGGCTAAGATAGAAGAGTTGCCTAATGGTAATGTACTGTTAAGTTGTAGACGTAGTGGGAAGGATGGGCGTATATTCAATATATTTACTTATACCGACCGTGATAAGCAAAATGGTTCTTGGGCCAGTGCGGTAGTATCTTCTTTGCCCGATGGGGGTATAGCTACAATTGGCAATAACTGCAATGGCGAGATACTCTTGCTTCCGGCAATGTCGGTAGATGGTCGCCACGTATATGTAGCGTTGCAGTCAGTGCCCAGAGGTACACCTGGTAATCATCCTACTAATCTAGAGCGTCGTAGCCATGTGTCAATCTATTGGAAAGTGTTCGACTCTGCCGCCAAGTGTAATTCCCCACACGACTGGGTTGATGGTTGGAGCCGCTATCAGATAACCTCTGGATATTCTGCTTATTCTACCATGGCTATAGATGGTGGAGATATCTGTTTTATATACGAAGATGGCGGTGTACATTTCCGCTTGGGAAGCCAGAGTACCGAAATGTACAACATACTGTATCGCCGACTTTCGCTGGGTGAAATTACCGGCGGTAAGTATTCACACTGCTCTTTTATTTAAAATACTACGATTATCTCCGATATAACAATTCATCAATATATTTATGGGTTTTATGGCTATTATTGTAATGTTTTCTATATTGCCGACGGCCGTCAGCAATATAGTTTACACTCGTCAGCCAATTGTGCTACGGCCATCAACCAACTTGCTTACGGCCGTGGACAGTATACAAACCCTAAACTTTATCGAAAGAAGACTAAGTAGTCATCCCACGATAAATATAAACTTAAAAAAAAGAGCTATGTGAGTAAAGTAGCGATTACCGGTATAGTGATGATAGAGGCTACTGTGGTAATAAATGTTATCTCTGTCATCATAGCCGTATTACGTCCATACTTTAGGCAGAACATGGTGCCAAACGATGCTACCGGCATAGCTATCACTATGGTATTGATATTGTTAATCTCGGCACTTACTCCGCATATCTTGAACAAGAAATAAACAGCCAGTGGCACCACAATGAGTCGCAGTGCAGAGGTTATATACACCTTTGTATTTCCTAGAATTTGTCGTAGGGGCAGCCGGGCCATCGACGAACCTATAATCATAAGTGCCATAGGCACGGTAATGGCTCCTACCATGGTTATGGGTTGCGCCAGAAAGTTGGGTGTGTGTATGCCAAACACCACCAGTAGCGTGGCTATGAGCGAGGCAATCATTGAGGGCGAAAGCAATACGCTGGCATCGAAATTCTTGATGCCTCGTTCGCCTTTTACCAGCATTACCCCAGCGCTAAATACGAAAAATGTATTGGGTGTATTGAGTAGTGCGGCGTAGAATATGGCTTTAGGTCCGAAGATAGATGATACGATAGGGTATCCTATGAAGCCTACGTTGGCAAACATTAGGGCAAAGCCTATAATGCCTTGCTCATCGCGGTTGCTGCTTACTAGGCGTGGTACCCAAAATCCGAATACCAAGAGAATTATGTAGGTAAGAAAGCCAATACCCAAAAGAGGCAGAATAAGGGTACGGTCGGGCAATTCGTCGCCCATTACCGATGATAGGATAAGTGCCGGTGCAGTAACATCTATCACCAATTGAGAAAGTTTTCGGTCTAGCTTGTCGCCCATGTATCCTAACTTGCAAAGCACATAGCCTAAAGCCACAATGATGAACAGTATCACCATTATTTCAATATTTGCCATAATAAAAGAATGTTATCCTAAAGCTTTTAATATATGGTTGCGACATTGCTCCATAATCCATTTTGGGGTGCTGGTAGCTCCGCAAATGCCAATGGTTTGTACGCCGTTCAGCCAGTTTAAGTCTATCTCTGAGGGTTGCTCTATATGATGGCTGTTGGCATTAACGCGCTTACACTCGTTGAATAGTACCTTTCCGTTGCTGCTCTTCTGACCGCTAACAAAAAGTATCAAGTCGTGGCGAGCTGCAAAGGCGGCTATGTTAGGCATTCGGTTGGCCACTTGGCGGCATATAGTGTCGAAGCTACGAAAGGTGGTACCTGCAGTGATATGTTCTTGTATGTAGTCGATAATGGCGTGAAATTCATCGAGCGACTTGGTAGTCTGCGAATATAGATAAATATCGCGGTTGAAGTCTAAATGACTTACATCGTCTATATTTTCTACCACAATGGCATTTCCGGCAGTCTGACCTACCAACCCTAACACTTCTGCGTGACCGTTCTTGCCAAATATTACTATCTGTGCATTTGGGTTCTCATCGTACTGCCGCTTAATGCGACGTTGTAGTTGTAGCACTACCGGACATGTGGCGTCGATAATATCTATATGATTCTTGTTGGCGGTGGCGTAGGTAGCAGGAGGTTCGCCGTGGGCGCGCAAGAGTACTTTTACATCGTGTAGTTCTGATAGCTGCTGGTGGTCTATGGTCTGCAGTCCCTGCTGATGCAGTCGTTCTACTTCCATACCGTTGTGAACAATGTCGCCCAGGCAGTATAGTGTGTCGCCAACAGATAATTCTTCTTCGGCTTTGCGTATGGCCGTTGTTACTCCGAAGCAGAAGCCGCTGCCGCTGTCTATTTCTATCTGTATCATGTCTATCAGTTATTGTTTAATGTCTACTGCTATTACAACCTTGGCTTTGTCGGGGTCGTTGGTAATCATCAGTACGCGTGGTTGAGTACGTACCTTGCGCATGGCGTTGGCTATGGCGGTAATGCGTAATTTAGCCGATGATCCGGGAGCTATGGTGCGGGTAGACAGCGATATCTCTAAACCGGCTGTAAACATCTGTATGTTGCGTATCTCAAGGTCAGTACGTCCGTGATTGGTAATTACTATCTCGCCGCGCTTCTTTTTCTTTCCGTCAAAGCTACCTAAATCTAACCGTTGTGCAGATAGCTCCATACGTGGGGCGTACTGGCGAGTTTCTTCGGTAATTTCTTTGAACGAGGGAAGCAGTACTGCCGATACATCGATTGCCTTTTCTGCCGATACCCTTTCTCCGGGATTCTTGCCTAGATAAACTGTGGTCTGTGAGAGTCCAAAGTCGCGCAGACGGTCAGACAGTAGTGTTATGGTGATTACTCCAGGCTTGCCTGCAGCTATGGTCGATGGCGATACCTGTGCTTGTAGATAGTCTGGCAGATGCATTACCTGTGGCGAAATGGCTTTTGATGTGGTGTTGAGTATGTTGATGCGCTGAATGGGGCGCTCTCCGCGGTTTACATCATCAAACTCTATGTTGGTGTTGTCAACTCTTAGATCGCCCAGTTCCAGAGGGAAATCGCCTTTATAGTCTATCACCTCTTCTACTACAACGCCGCGCAAGGTAAGGTAAATGGGTTTGCTGCCGTTGTCAACGTATACTGCCAATTGCTTCTCGAAGTGCCCCATTTGTTTGGCGTCGTATTCAGCGCTTATTTTAAATGGCTTGCCATTAGCTATCTGCTCTTTTGGGAAACTGGCTACGGTGCATCCGCAACTGGTGCGTACATCGGTAACGGTTATGGCTCGTCCGCTTTGGTTCTTTGCCTCAAACTGTATGGTTATGGGTCGGCGGTATTGTACTTGTCCGCAGTCGATTGTAGGTTGGGCTACGCTTATTTTTTGTGCTGTAATAGCTATGGGAGCCATGCCTAACGCAAGTAGGATAGCAGCCATGCGGCAAGAGTGTGAGAATATGTTCATTATTGTCATTTTTTATGGATTTACATGTAAAGTAGCTCCGGTGGTATGACCAGCAAACGATGGACAGTAAGCGCAAGTAGCTTTGCACTGTCCACTTTGGTAGTCACCGGCACGGTCTATGTAGTAGGTAGTTTCAATTACGTGTTTGCCCTTACTCATCTTGTCGAAGAAATAAGAAGTGTGGCTGTCGCGTGGAGTAACGTAGTACCCTTGTCGATAACCGCTCAGTTGATTGGTTGGCTCCAGACAGGCAGCTCGCTTGTCGGTAACTTCTACAAAGTCGTAATCGCGGTCGGCCTGTATAGTGATACGTACCGTAACCTTATCGCCTACCCGCAGATTGCTGCTTGCACCTATTACACAGCGCTCTATAGAAAGCCCTGATGAGGCTTTTTCTACTTTGTCTATAGGCATAAGCATCGAGGCATATACTGCTCCCCAACTGGTGTGAGCCGATGGTTTATTGATGCTAACCTTGGCCACATCGCCATCGGTTTGATACGTTTGATAGCCTAATGTAGTGTAGTAGCTGTTAGTCTCTATCTGCTTGTCGTTAAGGGTAATTTGTGCCTTGTCATTGGTGGTGGTGAAGTTTTTTGTGTTACCTATCATAAAAGCGTATATAGCGTTTACACTGTTAATAGGAGTACTCCAAGCCGTGGTGCGCTTCTCTTGGAGAAGCCATTGCTGCATTTGGCTTATGGTTACCGTGTCGGTAGGGTCGGTAAGATGTATGGCTTCGATAGTGGCCACTTGGGTTGGAATGCGATAATCGTACCACGAATATGTAGCCAGCGGTGTATCGTAGTACCGCCCCATACCCTCTTTGTATACGGTATATTCGCGAGCACTCTGCAAATATTCTTTAGCCTTGACGGTACGTCCGTATAGTGCCAAGATTACTGCCCGCTGCGCTTTATCGTGTATTGAGCTGGCAGTCTTCTGTTTCTCCAGTATGTTGAGCAGATAGTTGATGGTAGATGTAGGCTTTCTGCCTGCCAATGCCGAAGCGTAGAGATACCTTACTTCGGTATCGCTAAGCTGGTCTATGGTATGGTTCTTAGCGTAACGTTCCTTCATTTCTGCTACCCGTTTGGCCATTTCTTTGTCCATGGCGTCAAGGGCCGAGGTGAGTATGCTGTGTGCAGAGGATTCGGTGCCGGTAAGTTGCTCTATACGAGCCAAAGTTTCTGCCACAGAGGCTGTAATATATATGCTGCCGTTCATACCCTTACACCATGCGGTAAGTCCGTTTATGGTCTTTAGGTCGGTAAGACGGGTAAGGATAGACTGCTGAGCGGCGTCTATCTGATTGATGTCGAGATAGCGTGCCAGACTGCGCATGCGCTCGGTATCGCTTGCGGCGGTTGCCAACCAAGGCGTTTCAGCCAGTATAGTTTGTTTTAGGCTCTCGTTTTTTTCCAATATGCCTGTAAGCGATTCGTCGGGTTGTTGCTGCCATAACTTCATGGCTTGAGTTATTGATGGCGAGAGGTTGATAATATGGCGGGCTATGGCGTTGGCATAATATGCCGATGCCAAGCAGATGGCGTTGTCGCACGTAGGTTCGGCCAGTGTAGGCAGAGCCTGTATCATGAGCCATGCCGGATTGTCTGTGTATTCTACTATGGTTTGCTTGTTAGTGGCGTGGTTGCTATATAGTGCAGAAGTGTTAAGCGTGTGGTTGCCCGCAGAGGTTAGGGTGAATGGTAGCGTGTTTACCACTGGCTCACAGTTAGACAGTAAGGGTAGATAGTGTTGTTCGCCATCGGCCCAATCGGTACCCGTGCCCATAGTTTTGCATATTAGCAATGGTTCGTCTGTATCTATGTTTACATTGAATGTTACAGTGGCAGTAGCATTGGCTTCTACTTCGAAATTCTGTTGTTGGCTAACAATAGCGTGCGAACCTGTGGTGGGGGTGATATCCATTAGCAGTTTACCCTTTTGCTTTTGGTTGGTAGTGTTGGTTACACGCACGGCAATAGTGCTTTTGTCGCCCTTGCGTATAAATCTTGGCAAGTTGGGCTGTACCATAACTTTCTTCTGAGCTAAGGTTATGGCTTTAACTTGTGCAGCGTTGAGGTTGCGGTCGTGCAACTGACCCATAAATTGCCATGTGGTTACCGCTTCGGGTAGCGTGAAACTTATGTCTATATCGCCCTTGCTATTGGTTTCAAGCGTGGGGTAGAAGAACGCTGTCTCGTTGAAATTCTCGCGTATGCCAGCCCATGCATCTGTGGTGGCTTGGGTATCAGTGTTTGCCGCAGTCTTTTTCGTTGTTGTATTTTTCTTAGTAGATATTACCTTGTTTTCATTTAGGGGCATACTCTCAATGTCGGCTGCATAGGTTTTGGTGTTCAGCGACCCCAGTTGCACGGTAACATATCTACGGCCGTTAGAAATGTAAGCCCGTGTAATGTTCCAAGGGGTAAGTTTGGGTAGTGTGAATTTATCTTCTGTTAGTGTTTTGTACTCTTGGAAACTGTACATGTTTATCAGCTCGGTATAGGTAGAACGCCAATATATATTGGAAAGTACAGCGGGAGTATAGCTGTTGCTAAATTGCCAATTATGGGGATATAGCGCATCGAGCGAATGGTCGTAGAGCGTGGCTGTAAGTTGTGCTTCGGCCGGCTTACCGTCGGGCCGGCTTACGTGTAGAGTCCATGTTTCTTTCTGCCCGGGGGTAAGGCGGTCGCGGAAACTTGTCCATTGTACCTTTAACTGCTTGTCGGGCAAGGGGCGAGTTATGTTTTCGCAGTGTTGGTATAGTATGCCGTCTTTCACCCATGCGTAAGTTAGGGTAAGAGCGTCGCCGTATTCGCTGCGATAGCTAAAGTCGCGTAGATAGAGTTGGCCTTTCAGGGGCAGTGTTCCGCATTCCAACGTGTGGTTATCGGCAAAAATGGTGTAGACTACATACTGCTCATTGGCCGAAGAACCCAGTTGCAGATGTACTTTGCCCTTGTCGGTAAACTGGTTGCTACTTAGGTAGAACCAGTCGGCAGTCTCTATGGGAGCATGGGTATCTGTGGCACTAAAGAGTATGAAACTATGCGTAAGTGTATCGCTGCCGCATACGGCATTAAGCTGGTGCTTACCGCTCTTCATTGCTTTAAGAATAGGGTGTAGGTCTATATCCTGATTAGCCTTAGCTGCGTACTTTTGGCCATCTATGGTGTAGTTTACAGTGGCATTGATGGGCTGACCGGCACTATTGCGGTAGGCAAAGTTGATAGTTGGAATATTGCTGCGTTCTATCTGCTCGTCCATGTCGCAAGCAAACATAGTAGGATAAGTGCCTAGCGGTACTGAGGTCTGCGCTTGTTGGCTCTCTCCGGCACCATCGGTAACGGTGGCCGATACGTAGAAATTATAGAATATCTTGTCTTTATAGTTGTCTTCGTCTATGGTTAGCGGCAGACGGATGCTGAAGCGTCCTTGGCTATCGGTAGTAGCATCTTCCAAATCTTGCTCTTCTGCATAGTCGTCGGAGAAATAACGCCACCACCATAGGGCTACACGGCGGTTGGCAGTAGCCTTTACTTTAGCTTGTTGTACTGGAGCGCCCGCATAGGTCATGGCTCTACCAGTAAGGGTAAGGGTATCGCCAACTTCGTATTGTGTGCGTATGGTGTCCCATTCTATTTTGAAGGTAGGACGTTTGTATTCTTCTACTTTAAAACTTACCGACCCCGACGATTTACCATCGCAACAGATGGTATAGTTGCCTGTAAGACCCGTTGTGGGCAATACAAACTGCGTGTGGGCTGTACCATATTTGTTGGTGGTTATTTGCTGTTCTTTTATTGTCTTCCAGTTGGCGTCGCGTAGCTTTAGGGTAAGTGTACGGCCTGCTATTACTTCGGCCTCGGTAGCACTTTTTCGCATGGTGGCTGTTACTGCCACTTGTACGGTTTGTCCGGGGCGGTAAATGCTGCGGTCGGTAAAGAAGTCGATGCGCTCAGAGGCATTGCGCTTATAATACGAAGCCGATGCCCATATATTAGCGTACGGGCGATATACATCGTTGCCGTAAGAGGCATAAACGTAGAAACTCCTTTTACCCTGATATGTCACCTCACCCTTACTATTGGTTTTCATTATGGTGTCGGTGGTCTCTTTGTTGTTAAACTTCTCTTTCACCCTAACGGTAGCCCCCGCAATAGGGTTGCCCGTAGTGGCACTTACTATTACCAGACGAGTCTGTTTAAAGTTGTTCTGCAGATGCTGCTGTGCCAGTATATACATATCGCTTACCGACAGTATGGCATATTGCGTGTCTACCCCTTTTACATCGGCTTTGGCCTCAATTAGATAGTTGCCCAAGGGTAGGGGCGTGATGAATGCCGAATCGTTGAGTAACTGATAGTCTTCGTGGCCGTAATACTGGCGAGTTATAGTCTGTACGGGTGTTTTTTGGGCGTTTTGTTTTAGTTGTTCTCCTTCTTTCTCTGATAGTTCGTTGGCATTGCCCGTATAGTCGTAGTAGTTTTTGTTTAGTCGATAAATGTTTATGGTAATCTGCTGGATATTGCGTACCGAGTTAATTTGTACCATTCGCTCTTTGCCGGGCAACAGTATTCGCCCCCTTAGGCTGATATTGAATAAGGGCTGGGTAAGTTCGGCGCGCTTGTTGCGCAGAATGTTCATGCGGGGCCATGCTCCCCATTTGGCAAGAGCCTGGTCTATGTATCTTATGCGCTCTTCGGTGTTATCTTCAGAGTAACTTTCTATGGCTTGATAGTGTTCCAGAGCCAGTTCTCCACATTCGTCAAGGCCATGATATACGTTGATTAGCGAATCGGCCTTGTGCTGATACGCCTGGCGTGATTTGGTAGAATTCTGCCATGATTTAGGCATTTGGCGCAGCTCTAGGCAAGCGGCAATACAGGCTGCGCTTTGGTTACCATGAGCTTCGTAATAACGGTGTAGCATAGCATAAGCCTTGGTTTCGCATCCTATTACGTGCAGCAGGTCGCCGCCGAAAGCCTTGTCTATGTATCCTTTCTCTACTGTAGGCTCGTAGGTTTTGGCTTGAGTCTTGGCCAGTAAATCTGGGTTCTTTAGTGCAGCGGCATAGTATTCCTTGCTGCGTTTTGCGGCATCTTCTTGGTCGTCGAACAACGAGGTATTACTGTATAGATTGCCCAGCACGGTGGCGTATACGGCTTGCAGCACGGGGTCTTTTGTTTTCTTCCACGTATTCTCCATCTGTGTGGCTACGGGGGTAAGTGAGTCTGGTGAAATCTCTATGGTTAGATTGCCTTTGGCTATCTGTGCCTTTACCAGATGGCCGTAATCTTTGCCAGAGGTAGCTCTTTGTATTATTTGGTCTAACACTTCGATACCGGTGCGTGGTTGCCCCTTGGTTATGGCATTGTTGTATCGTTGCCAAAGCGATGTATATGTGTCGGCAGCCCATGCGCTCATAGTTGTTATAAGCACCAGGCAGAATATTGTGAACGCTCTCTTCATAACTTTACCTATTATAATTACTCTTACGCAAAGTTAGTAAAAATAGACATTCATCACAAGAATATTACTATAAATATAAAAGAGTTATGATATGAGCTTGTATTTATCGTGTGATGACTACTTTTTTGTTAAAGTTTAATTTAGGTTTTATATACTGCCCACGGCCGTAAGCAAGTTGGTTGATGG
>CAVKSZ010000003.1:0-79201 GCA_963659135.1 Bulleidia sp.
CGTGCGCCCCGTGCGCCTGGAGCAGTCGTTTCAAGGCATGCAGGTAGCCTATAAGCACCCGTTGGGCAACAAGCCTATCGACCGCGTAGGTACAATAACGTTCGAGGGCAATGGCGTAGTGGTGCGAGGCGAACTTACTGCCGACGATGCCAACTATGTAGGCTTGGTAGAGATTACCCTAGATGGCAAGGTGGTAAAAACCGTACAGATGCCAGCCAGTAAGCATAGCAGGGCTAACGAAATTTACTGCAACTTCGATTTGGCCGACGGCCAGCATACGCTTACCATGCGCCGCCTTAATGCGCAAGACTGTGTAAGAAGCCGTGTATACGGCATAGTGGTATATAAGCGTACTGCTGAAGGTAAGTGATTTTTTCGCCGTCACTAAATAAATGCCGCCATTTTTGGCTTGGCGAAAGTTGAATAAATGTTTGCAAAACACAGTATTGTGATTAACATACGTTAACCAAAACGGGGTCGATTTCGGTTAAATACTCTTAAATTTTAAGATAAAAATCGGTGCGTTTTTGTTCGTGAAAAATCGGCAAAAATGTACCGATTTTTGTGTTTCTCGGTGCCGAACTCCCGCCCCGTTTTCTGCTTTTTCTACCGATTACCTTTGGTTTTTGACAAATACTGACACTTTTTGGTAAAACGGGGGCTGATTTTGCCCATTTTTTCTCTGAAATATCGCCCCCGCAAACGGGCACTTTAAAGGTGCTAAAGGTAGTCTTTAGAATAGCAGAGATAGTCTTTAGCGTTTTGATGATAACCTTTATCCCATTTTTTGCCCATTTTGGGGTTGTATTAAGTCCCATAAATGCAACCAACGGTATGTTCGTGCGGAAAAACGGCATTCTTGTTGGTGTTTGTGGTTAATATAATTTAAGTATTTAGACACATCAGCGAAATGCGTAGATAGAACAATTGCCAGCATAGTAGTAGGTGCGGTGTTCTCACCGCACCCTTGTGGTTGTTAACGAGTGTTTGAGAATATGTCAACTACCATGGTTTCTTGCTTGAGAGTTGCTACGTGAGGCACGTAGCCCACTGTTGTTATAGTTTATAGTTGATTTTTGGAATATTTATTAGAAATTATTGCAGAAAACAAGCAAAATGACAGAATAAGTGAAAATAATTATCAATCTGTTAACCATTCTTGCAATAAACCATTAACTTCACCAAGCCGTTTACGGGCGAACTTACCATAACTATGGCCTCTGGTACATGCACTTACAATGTAACCATTGACTGTAAGGTTAGTCAGATATCTACAGGCATAGATACATCTGTAGCCGAGGATGGCGTGGTAAAGACCGAGTACTATACCACTGCAGGTGTGCGCGTAGCTACACCTAAGGCCGATGGCAAGAGCGTATACGTAGTAGTTAAAACCTATAAAGACGGTTCTCGCAAGACCGTTAAATTGGTGATGTAACATAAGTTTTAGTCGCAGCTTTTCTGACTAAAGCTTTATCCATAGGGCGGGGAAGATACACAGCGTATCTTCCCCGCTTGCTTGATGTATACAGGTTGCTCTATGGTGGCAATATGTTGTTCTAAGGTGGTACGTTACCGCCCTTATAGGTGGTATATATTGCCGATAGGAAGGCTCTTTTCTTGATTGCTTACGGCCGTCGGCATGACAGTCTACGGCCGTCAACCTTTCTGGCTACGGCCGTCAACCACATTGCTTACGGCCGTCAGCAACCTAAAAAATACCATTGCGGCATTGTAAACTGTAAGTTGCAGAGGCGCAAAAGCTAAGATTGTTATCCTAGATATAGCGCTATACCATGTACGGTGAGGGCAAAAAGGTGGCGACGGTGGCCCTTAGGCTCAGAAAAAACAAGTACCTTTGCAACTGAAATCAAGAGGATAGATATATGCAAAACCAATTTTCGCGCTTGCAACTGCTTGTGGGCAAGCCCGCTATCGATACGTTGAGCGGCGCCCATGTTGCCGTGTTTGGCGTAGGCGGTGTAGGTGGCTATGTAATAGAAGTGCTAGCCCGCTCGGGCGTAGGCTATATAGATATATGGGACGACGACCGCGTGTGCCTGACCAATTGTAACCGCCAGATACTAGCCTTGGTGTCTACCGTGGGCAAGCACAAGGTAGATATAGCCGAAGAGCGCATACACGATATTAACCCGCGCTGCATAGTGCGCAAGCATCAGTGCTTCTATCTGCCGTCTAATGCCGACCAGTTCGACCTCTCGCAGTACGATTATGTGGTAGACTGTATAGATACGGTTACTGCCAAGCTTGATATTATTCGTCGTTGTCACTACCTGGGCGTGCCCCTCATTTCGTGTATGGGTGCTGCCTACAAGATGGATGCTACCCAGTGGCGCGTTACCGATATATTCAAGACCATAAACGACCCCTTGGCTAAGGTTATACGCAAGAAGTTGCGCAAGACCGATATCAAGCACCTAAAGGTAGTTTACAGTCCGGAAGAGCCATTGGAGAGTATCGAGCAAGAAGATATAAGCTGCCGGTTCCACTGTATATGTCCGGCTAAGGATATGCGCGCTTGTACCGATAGGCACACCATTCCCAGTTCGGCAGTGTGGGTAGTAGGCACGGCAGGTCTTATCTGTGGTGGCGAGGTGGTTAAAGATTTGGTTAACGCTGCCAGCACTATGCGCATAGACCTAAAGGAAGACCCCGATAATGCTTATGCCCGGGCTGCCGAAGCCAAGGCTAAGGCTCATCTTGAGGATTATCGTCGCGAGGTATTGGAACGCAAGAAGCACGAATAGCAAAGCGTTGGCAGTAGGTAGTCTGCTATTCGTCAATGTGATATAAACAAATAGGTGGGGTATGAACTACGGTTCTTACCCCACCTATTGTAATTATACGGGCGGCATGATGTCGCCCGCATAAGAGTTATTCTAAGTATTATTTTACTATTATCTTCTTACCATTGGTTACATATACACCAGGCTGCAGATTGCTGCCATTGCGGCTATTGCTAATCTGTCGGCCGTCGATAGAGTATACCTTGCCATCGGCTACGCGGTTGTTGTCGGGCAGCGTAATGTCGGTAGTTTCGCTGTATACCACCTTGTTAGATTCGCTCGATTCGCTCGACATCTGTACGGCGGTTACGGTGTATGTTCCGTAGGCGGCATTGGCCACGCTATACTCTGTATTCTCTACGGCAGAGGTGTTAACCTTAGTACCGTCGCAGTATACATTGTATCCGCTTGCGCCCAATGCGCGTGCTGCCTTCTGCGGTTGCAGTTCTGCGTCGGCAGTTTCTAATACAGCAGAGATGCGGTAGTTATGGTCTACTTTGTACTTCGTAGCCAAAGAGTACCAGTAACCAGAAGATGCCGATGAAGAGATAAGGTCGCTATAGCCGGCTACGGCAGCCTGGTCGTCAAGAACTATAGGCTTGATGCCGCTCTTGTAGGTTATGTGGTAACCTACGGCTATATCCTGTCCGCTAACTACCTCAACAGGAGTGTTGAGTACAGCGGTGTTCCATCCTGCTACCAGGGTAGATACGTCTACATCCTGTTCGTACATAATGTTTTCGCCATACATAACAAATACCGATGCAGTAAGCAGATCGTTGCTGGCCAACTTGAACTTGATACGAGCCACCTTCTGTCCAACCTTGTCGGCCATTTCGGCAGCTTTGAACTTGATAGCGTGGTAACCCTCCAAGTTGCCTGAGGTCTTGGTCATACCTACAACATAATCGTCGCCGTCGTGCTGATAGGTATATTCGGGAGCACTGTCGCCTGCGGTCCATGTAAGTTTAAGAGTAGAACCGTCGGTAGTGGCCTTCAGGTCGTAAGGAGCTTGTAGCTTCTGGCTTATCTGGTTGCTAAAGGTAGTTACATCGCTTGCCTCAGACTCCCATCCGTTGCTATATACGGTAGTAACATAGTAGTTGAATGTGCCATACTTATCCAGTGTAGCGGTGTACGAAGTAGCTGTGCCCTCGTATACCTGTTCGCCGTTGCAATATACGCGGTATGTCTTTACAGTAGGTGCAGCGACAGCTCTGCTAACACGTGATGGCTTGTTGGCCTCTATGCCGAAACCTTCAGAGGGTAACTCTATGGCGTTAAGGCGTACAGTGCCTATTTCCATGTGGTCTACTTCAGTGCTGTTGATTGACTCTGATGTCAGGCTAACACCCTTTGCGCGGGCAGGAGCACTCTCGGCGCCTGGGGCAACAGCCATTGCGCCAATAACCAGGTTGTAGTTGGATACAGTAGTAGCCAGTGTGCCGAATTTCATCCACGATAAACCATCGGTGAGGCTTATCATGGCTCCACCGTCAACTGCGGGACCGTTATCGAATAATATTGCATTTGCGCCAGCAGGAAGAGAGGCGTTGTAGCATATGTATAAATCTTGGTCGGCTGGTATTGTACAACTCTCGCCATCGTCGAATGTGGTGTTGTATAGGTATCCGGGTTCAATGTCGTCTTCTGTATAGGTGCGGGTAAGCAATACGTTGTTGTTACCATCGCGTATTTCCATCTTGAAGGTACCTATGTTGGTGTAGATACCAAACTTCATAGAGTAGAGCTTGTATCCCACGTATGGCTTCAGCTCTTCCTTGGTAAACTTGGCACCATATAGCACTGTCATGGCTTCTTGGAAACCGGTAACATTGGTCGCCTTAGAGTACTTCTGCATGTCGTAGGCGTTAGAGCTCCACTCTAGCTTGACCTGTTTACCCTCTTGCGATTTGCCGATAATTAGCGGTGCAGTATATTCTGCTGGCAGCGAAGCGCGGGCTACAACTGCAACGGGAACGCTGGTCTTTCCATCGGCACTGCATGCTACTATTTCGTAGTTGTACAACCCTAAGTTGTCTACTTCATCAGCATATTCGTTAGCGGTTACGTTGTCGGCCAGCAGAGTGCCATCTCGGTATACCTTATACGAAGATACGCTCTGTGCAGCAGAGGCTTCGTCGCTCAGCGCCTCTACATCTGCGGTAAGCATAAAGTTTCCGGTTATGCCTCCAGAGGTCAGTGTCTTCCACGAAGGATTGGTAAGATTGAAGCCTTTTGAACTGGGGCTGGTAACAGAGAAACAGTTACCCTTGCCGTCTACTGCAGTACCGTTGTCTACACCTACGGGATGCAATTTTGGCGTTTGTGTATAGTATACGCCGAATGCGTAGGTGTTGCCCAGTTCCATCTTGTACGGAGTGGTAAGGGTAAATTTGTTCCAACCTCCGGCAGTAATTGCGCTCACAACATCGGCACTTACATCCTCGCTATAGTCTATCACGCCATTCTTTATTACATATACCTTGGCTGTAAGTATACCGCCCTCAGGACCTACGTAGGCGTTGATAGCTTTGATCTGATGATTTGGGAAGGCTGCCATGTCGGTATCATCGAACTCTTGTTTAATCCAAACTTTGGTATTTGATGAGGCTGTACCTCCTATAGCTAGGTTATATTCCTTGTTGGTCCAAGTCATCTCAGTTGCGCGCTTAAGTGGAGCGGTCCATCTTAGTGTGTCGGCCACTCCGTTGGCTGTAACTGTTACAGATGAAACGGGTGGAACTTGATTGTATACCGACTTGGGCGATGCGTTAACGGTATACGATGCCTTTTCGCCGCTGGCATATATGGCGGCTACTTTGTAGGCATAGGTGCCATCGGCCTGAGCGCTGGCTACATACTCAGTGGTGCTGGCATCCAGTGGTTCGCTGTTGAGCAGCGTACTGTTGCGATATACGTTGTAACCGGTAGGTTCGTCGGTTGCGCTATTCTTGATATAAGCGGTGATAAGGAAGTCGCCGGGTGCATCGGTGTTCCATGTCTTGCCGTCGTAAGAGTATAGGTTGCCCTTGCCTGTAGTGGCGGCTTTATCACAGATGGCTGTGAAGTCCATATTGCGACCATTCTCGTACTTGATGGCAAATATTACGTCGGTTCCAGCCTTGATGGTGTAGGGAGTGTTTAACCCGGCCTTGCGCCAAGTATTCTTTTGGAAATTGCTCATGTCCATGGGCTGTTCTACCACAACCTTGCCATTTTCGTAAATTAATATTGTGGCGCGGTAAATGGGTCGATACTCAAACATGGCTATGCTGTCTACTACCTGTCCTACATAGTTAGACAGTTCTGCTGCGGTAAATTTGGCGCCGGCATAGAAGGTAACGGCTCCTTCTGGATTGGTTAGCTTGCCGTCGGCACCATTGTAGTCAACGTCGTTGTGCCACTGCAGCTTGATGGCATCGGTAGGTTTCTTCCACGAAACCGTAACCTTGTCGAAGAGTGCATTGGCTGTAACTGAGTGGGGCTCGCCGTTCTGGGCATACACTGTGCCTGCGCCCAGGGGTGCTGCCAGTGCGGCTCCAACAGTTAGTAAGCGTAAAATTCTTTTCATCTCTCGTGTGGTTTTTATTAATGCAGCTTTTTTCATAACATTATAGTGCGCCTACTTTATAAGAAAGAGGTGCCGAACAAGACTTGATACTAAGTAGCGCTGCATATTACTATTATAGTTGTCCTGAACCTATAGTGCAAAGATAATAGCTTTTTACAGGAAACTATAACAGATTGTCAAATATTTTAGGTTTTAGGCTAGAATTTGTGGTTTCTGTTTGTTAATTGTAGACAATATGATATTTTTATTCATTATAAAAAAACGCACTGCGGTAGATAACGCAGTGCGATGGGTGAGGGTTAAACGGGGTTGCTGATAGCTTTCTTTTTGGTGGTCATGATAATTGTAAGAATAAGCGCCACGGCCATCATGGCGGCAAGCAGTACGAAGGCGTTGCGCGACCCTATAGCGGTAGCTTGGGCAAAGTGTGATGCACCGGCTGCCAACTGACTTGATGCCACTATGGTTGATGCCACCGCAGTGCCCATGGCTCCTGCCAACTGCTGAAAACTATTTACCAGGGCATTGCCATCGGCAGTAAGATGTTGGGGAAGCTGCGACAGGCCGAAAGTGATGGTGCTGGCGCAAGCCAATCCTTGACCTATGGTGTAAATTACATAGAACGAGTAGAACATAGGGGTGCTAAGCGATTGGCCGTACCATGCAAAGAGCAGCAGCGAAAGCAACATAAAGCTATAACCACCCACGATAGGCAGGCGGGCCCCTATGCGGTCGAGCAGTCGGCCACTAAACGGCGAAAGGATAGCCCCCACTACACAGCCAGGCACCAGCAATGCACCGGCGGTAAAGGCATTGGTATGATTGGTTATCTGCGAATAGTTAGGGATAGCATAGCCCAAGGCCAGCACACTAAACTGGATAACCAGTATAGCGGTTAGGGCGAACATAAAGTTACGGTGCCCCAGCACTTCTATTCGCAATAGCGGATGCTCCTCTCTTTGTGCCTGGTGTACAAACCATGCACCCGCCACGGCTGCCACGGCCAATAGCGAGAGTACGCTAATGCTTCCCCAGCCAGCCCCGGATGCCTGTACCAGCGCAAGGATAAAGGTAGAATATGCCACTACGATAAGGGCATAATCGAACAGATGAAAGTGTGAACGCTCGGCAGGTACTGTGCGCCCTATAAGTTGCCAACCTACTATAAGTGCAGCCACCAGCAGGGGCATAAGCGAAAGGAAGATGTAGCGCCAACCAAAGGCATCGACTATGAATCCACCCAGTACCGGACCTACTGCCGGAGCCACGGCTGTAACCAGCATGCCTATGCCCATAAATGTACCCATGCGTTCTTTGGGCGATTCGGATAGGATAATATTGTACATCAGCGGTAGAGCTATACCCGTGCCTATGCCCTGAATCATGCGGCCCGCCATAAGCACTCCAAACGACGGGGCTACGAAACACGCTACCGTGGCGGCCATAAAGCTGCCTATAGCCAGGAGAAAGAGCGTGCGCTGCGAGCAGTTGCGGTTAAGATACGACGACATGGTGATAACCAGTGCCAGCACCAGCAGGTATCCGGTAGTTATCCACTGTACCGTACTTGTGCCTACACCAAATTCGCCCATCAGGGCAGGGAAGGTTACGTTCATAGCCGTTTCGCTAACCACGCCACAGAACGACATGATGCCCGTGGCGAATATCTTTCCAGTAAGTTTAATGCTATCTTTATTTGCCATATTGTATTGTCCTGAATTTGGGTGCAAAGTTACTCATCATTTCTGTTATAGTTAAAATCTTTAAGCGCATCGTTCTTAATTTTTATACAGGTTTAACAGAAGGCGCAATGATGGTTTGTGGATGGCTTACGGCCGTAAGCACACTTGCCCACGGCCGTCAACTCTTTTGCCCACGGCCGAGAGCAATATGGTTTACGGCCGAGGGCAATCAAAAAAACTGTTTATGGCAGCCGTATCTACAACTATTATCACAAAAATGGCTAATTTTGCAGCAACGAAAATTATTAAGATGATGAAATATTCTATACGTACAGTGGGGCTGATAATGGCAGCCGTAGTAGTAATATCGTCGGTATCGGTAGCCTATGCCAAGCGTAGGCAGAAGGTGATATCGGTAGTGTCGTACAATATTCGCCATGGCGAGGGCATTGACGGTAAGACCGACTATAAGCGAATAGCCCGCCACTTTAACGCCCGTAATGCCGATGTGGTGGCGGTGCAAGAGGTAGACAGTGCAACCAGCCGCAGTAACGGGGCCTATGTGCTGGAGCGGCTGGCAGCGTGTTCGGGACTTTACCCCACCTTTGCCAAGGCTATCGACTTTGAAGGCGGAGCTTACGGCATAGGTATCTTGTCACGAGAAAAGCCATTGGAGGTACGCCGGGTGAGTCTGCCCGGAAGAGAGGAAGCGCGGGTGCTATTGTTGGCAGAGTTCGAAGATTACGTATTCGGGTGTACGCATCTATCGCTTACGCCAGAAGACCAATTGGCATCGGTACCTATAATTATGAAGCATGTAAAGAATGTGCAAAAGCCCGTAATACTGGCTGGCGACTGGAACGCGCTGCCCGATGATGCTTTTGTGAAGAAGATAAAGAGTGAATTACAGATAGTAAACGATGTAAAGCAGGCTACTTATCCGGCAGATAAGCCCGACTCGCTGCTTGACTATATAGCCGTAAAAATGCCCGTGGGCATGAAGGTGGAAGCCAGTGGTTTTGTGGTGATAGAGGATAGTGTATCGTCAGACCACCGGCCTATTGCAGTACAACTGAAAATGGCTCAATAAATACGCCAAAATCAATTTATAGGTTCATCTGATATATAATAAAAAAGCATCTGCCTGCAGGGCAGATGCTTTTTTATCCTAACAAACGGCTACCAAGATAGCGCACGGGATACCATACGGCCGTCCATCCTACGGCTATCACGGTGATAAAAATTATGGCTACATCGCTATAATGTACGCTGATAGGGTAGGCGTCTACTATAAACGAGGCATCGCTATCGCCCAGGCGTACCAGTCCGAACTGCTGCTGCAAGAAACATAGCAACAAGCCTACTACTATGCCTATAGTTGCTCCGGCTACCGATATAAGGCGGCCTTCGAACAGGAATATGCGGGCTATCTGCTTATCGGTGGCACCCAGATTGCGCAGGGTTACTACATCGTTTTTCTTATCCAGAATAAGCATAGACAGCGAACCTACTATGTTGAAGCATGCCACTATAAGTATAAAGGTAAGGAAAACATAGGCAAACAGCTTTTCTATCTTCATTATCTTGAACGTATCGTCTTGCTGTTCGAAGCGGTCTTTTACGGCATACTTATCGCCGGCAATGGCGGCTATCTCTCGCTTGGCGGTGGCCACATCGGTGCCAGGCTTCAGGCGAAGTTCGAGCGATGAGAGCATGCCCTGCTGGCCAAACAGATTGCGAGCCCAGGTTATAGGAACAATAATGTAACGGGCATCGTACTTGGCCTGTTTTACCATGAAGAGTACGCCGGGAGAGTAGAGCGAATCTAATACGAATCCCTTGGTAGGGTCGGCAAGGTCTAACTGGCCTTCGCGTACGGGGGCATATATCTGCAACGCTCCGTTCCAGCGCGTACCCAGTGCCAGTTGTTGTGCCAACTGTACGCCAGCTACACCATAATTAAGATTGGCGGCGTGCAGACAGAATTCGCCGTCGCCGTATAGAATATCGGTAATGCGGGTAAGGCTACTAAAGTTATCGTCAACGCCCTTGATAACAACCATAGCTTGCTTGTCTTGGTATACGGCAAGGGCATTGTCTTCTACACTCTCGGTGCTAACATCTACATACGGCAACTGGCGTATGCGGGTAAGCAGAGGGTCGTCGGTAGGGGCAGTCTTTCCGCGTACAGGTGTAATTTCTATCTGCGCATCGAAGCTGGTAAAGAGTGTAGCTACCAGGTCGTGAAAGCCATTGAAGGCACTGAGCACTATAACCAGTGCTATCGTGGCCACGGCTACACCAGCCACCGAGATGAGGCTGATGATATTGATGGCATGGGTGCTCTTCTTAGAGAATAGATAGCGCCGAGCGATGAATAAGGGGAAATTCACTATTCCTTGTTAAGCAGTTGGTCAATATGCTCGAGATAGTCGAGCGAGTCGTCGATAAAGAAGCGCAGTTCGGGAATAATGCGTAGCTGATTGCGTACGCGGGTTCCCAATTCGTAGCGTATGCTCTTTTCGCTGGCATTGATATTGTTCATTATCTCTTCGCCGCGCTCTGAGGGGAATATACTAAGATAGGCGGTGCAGATACTCAAGTCGGGACTTATGCGAACACGGGTTACGCTTATCAGTACGCCGTGGGTTTTGCGGGTTTGCGACTGGAATATTGACGAGAGTTCCTTTTGCAGGAGCCGTGATATGCGGTTCTGTCTTGTTTCTTGCATTTATTCTAAATCTATATGTTCTATTTTTACTTGTTCGTGAAGAAACATGCGTGCACCATCGGCAAACTTGTCGGCATTCTCGGTAGTGAGATAGCGGCATGTGGCGTTGCGGGTGCAGCGTTGCTCTATGTCGGGGTGATTGGTAAAGTATTTTTTCAGGCTGCTTGCTACATATTCGCCTTGCGGTATTATGCGCACGCCGTGGGGCGTATATTTAAGAATCTTGGGCAATAGTATAGGGTAGTGGGTACATCCCAAGATGATACTGTCTATCTGGGGGTCTACAGCCATAAGCTCGTCTATGCGCTTCTTAACAAAGTAGTCGGCACCGGGACTGTCGGCTTCGTTGTATTCTACCAGTGGTACCCAGAAGGGGCAAGCTACGCCCGAAATCTGTATGTTGGGCCAAAGCTTCTTTATCTCCATATCGTAGCTATGGCTCTTTACGGTACCCTCGGTGGCCAAGAGTCCTACGTGGCCGTTCTGGGTAAGGTGGCCGATAGCTTCTACCGTGGGGCGGATTACACCCAGTACGCGCCGGGCAGGGTCCCACTGTGGCAGGTCGTTCTCTTGGATAGTGCGCAGAGCCTTGGCCGAAGCGGTATTGCAACCAAGAATAACCAGCTGGCATCCCATACGGAAGAGTTTGAGTACCGCCTGACGGGTAAACTCGTATACTACGTCGAACGAGCGTGGTCCGTAGGGCGCACGGGCATTGTCGCCCAGAAACACATAGTCGTACTGGGGCAGCAACTGGCGTATGCCGTGAAGAATGGTGAGCCCGCCGTAACCAGAGTCGAACACTCCGATAGGGCCTGGGGCTGTAGGCAAAAGTTGGCTCATTTCAGACAGTCGTTGACGAGCGTTGTTATGTCTTCGCCGTAGACACTGTTAACGTAGGGCAGGTTATCGTTGTCGGTGTTAAGGATAAACATAAAACCGCGCGCTTCGCCTATGCCGCGCAAGGTTTCGGCCAACTTGCTTTTAAGGGGTGCCATTGTTTCGGTTTCGGCTTGTGCCAAAAGCCGTTTTGCCTCTTCCTTGAAAGCTATGTTCTTAGCTATTAAGTCTTGTAGCTCTACTTGGCGTTTGCGCAGAATAGTTGGGGCAAAGTCTTTCTGACCTTCAAGAAACTGTTCGTACTTCTTGTTGAATTCGTCTTCTACGCGTTTCATCTCGTTGTCGTACTTCTGTTTCAGATCGGCAAGTTGGGCTTGGGCGGTAGCATACTCGGGCATCGCTTTGAGAGCTTCTTGATAGCTAAGGTAGCCATACTTTACGGTGGTCTGTGCCTCAGAAATCATAGGCAACAGCAACATAATTAAGGAAAAAAGCAACTTTCTCATATCAATATGTGTTTATTAGGAGAAAAAAGGGACAGGCACTCTGGCCTGCCCCGTTACTATAATAGTTATATTGTTTTGGTTTACTTGCCAAGCTTGGCTTTTACCTCTTCGGTAACATCCTTTACGTTGTCGCCAAAGTATACTACGCCAGAGCTGCCAAGTTCATAGATAGCGGTGTATGCACCAGCTTTACCTACGGCAGTGATAGCGTTCTGAACCTTGGTAAGGATGGGTTCGAGCAGTGTGTTGTTCTTATCGCTCAGCTCTTTTTGAGCATCTTGATAAGCCTGCTGGATTTTGGTGCTCAGGCCCTGCAGTTCTTCTTCAGTTTCTTTCTGCTTAGTTGGGTTCATAGCACTTTTTGTCTTCTCGTAGTCTTGAGCTTTGCGGTTCAGTTCGTCCTGCATAGCCTTCAGGTCGTTTTCCTTCTGCTTGCTAAGTGCAGCCATCTCGCCTTGTGCTTTAGCATAGTCTGGCAACGACTGTACCACTACCTGTGTGTTAACTTTGCCAAACTTCTGGGCGAAAACAGCCATAGGTGCGCAAAGCATCAGCATCAAAATAAGTTTTTTCATTTCTTTCTATTTTTAATTGTTATTGATTATTATTTCGAGTAACCTAGTTTTTGAAGTATTTCGTTAGAGATATCTATCTTAGGCGAACCAAATATGATGGCGCTGTCGCTGGCTCGGTCGAGCACCAAGCTATATCCTCTTAGCTCGCTTATCTCTTTTACAGCATTATATATCTCTTCTTGTATGGGCGACATCAGACTTTCGCGCTTCTTGAACAGCTCGCCTTCAGGGCCAAAGTATTTCTTTTTTAGCTCGGCGGCTTCTTTTTCTTTCTGCATTATTTCTTCCTGCTTGGCAGTTTTCTGCTCTTTCGAAAGAAATACCACTTCGTTCTGATAGTTCTTATACATGGTGGCGGCTTGTGTATTAAGTGCCTCTACCTCTGCCTGCCACTTTTTGCTTACCTGGTTAAGTTGTTCGTTGGCTCGCTCGTATGCCGGAATGTTTTTGAGCACATATTCCATGTCCATTAGGGCAAACTTTTGTGCGTGCATAGCTGTAGCCGAAAGCACAAACAGGCATATAGCTAATATCTTTTTCATTTTTTCTTGGTTCTTGTATAGTTGTTAGGGCACCCGTAGCTTGCGCTATGCGCCTCTTTTATGCGTTTCTTGTTAGAATTCCTGTCCAAGTATGAAGTGGAAGTTACTGCCGCCCTTAGTTCCGTTTACGTTATCATTGTCGAAACCATAAGCCCAGTCAATACCCATCAAGCCAACCATAGGCAAGAAGATACGTACACCAATACCAGCCGAGCGCTTCATATCAAAGGGGTTGAACTTCTTAGTGTCTGTCCAAGCGTTACCTGCTTCGGCAAAGCCCAGTCCATAGATGGTAGTGTTGCCCAGCATGAAGGGATAGCGCAATTCCATAGTGAAGCGGTCGTAAGCATAGCCGTTGTATGCTAATGAACCGTTTTCGTAACCACGCAATCCTACGGTTTCTTCGGCATAACCAGACGAGTATCCACTCATACCATCACCACCCATATAGTATGTTTCGAAGGGCGATTTCTTATACTTGTTGTAGCTACCCAGCAATCCCATTTCTACACGAGTCATCAGTACCAAACACTTCTGACCGTTGGTAAGGGCACTGTAAGTCTTGGCCTTGAACTTCCACTTGTGATATTCTACCCAACGGTACTTCTCCTGTTGCTCCTGTGCGTAGGTGGCCGACTGGTAGTTGTTAGCCAAGTTCTTGTAGTCTTTGTTGTCCCACTTAGACCATGGCGGGGTAAGTGTAACCGATGCCAGGAACTCTGAACCGCGGCGTGGGAAGAGTTGGTTATCGGTAGATGTACGGCTAAGTGATATGTTCAAGTTCAAGTTGTTGGCATTACCATTAGTCATCAAGAAGTAGCGCCAGTTCTTGAGCATGTAGCGAGTGTAAGCAAGCGATACAGAGAGTTGGAAATAATCATCAGGCCAACGCAGACGCTTACCCCATCCTACCGATACGCCAAACATCTTGACGTAGGTGTCGGGGTCGTAATAGCTCTCATAGTTGTTGTAATAGCTGCTGCCGTAACCATACAGATAGTTGTAATAATTGGTATAGGCGGCACTATTGTAATATGTGCTTGAAACGTCGGTTTGTTTAGAGAAGAAGGCACTTACAGATAGCTGAATGGGACGCTTGCCCCCAAACCAGTTGGTAGAATAGCTGGCGTTGTAACTCTGGTAGTAAGTACCATTAGTCTGTACACCCAATTGTAATACTTCGCCATCCCCGATAGGCAGAATACCGCGGTGCTCACGGTTTTTGTTAAACAGGTTGCGCATAGAGAAGTTGTTAAGCTTCAGTCCTACCTTACCTATCACACCTGTCTGTCCCCATCCTAATGAGAATTCTATTTGGTCGTTGCTCTTTTGTTCCAAGTTCCAATTGATATCTACCGTTCCATCTTCTACGTTGGGCTGTACATCGGGTAATACTTTTTCTGGTTCAAAGTGTCCCATTGATGCTAACTCACGTTGTGAACGTTGTAGAGCGTCTTTTGAGAATAGGTCGCCGGGCTTAGTACGCAACTCTCTACGTATTACGTTCTCGTACAGACGGTCGTTACCATTGATGCGTACGTGGTTGATGTGGGCCTGAGGACCCTCCTGGATGCGCATTTCAAGGTCTATGCTGTCGCCTACTACGTTTACTTCAGCCGGAACTAAGTTATAGAACAAGTAACCTGTGTTCCAGTAGTTGTTACCTACAGCGTCGTCGTCTTCAGTGAGACGTTTGTTCATCAACTTTTGGTTGTAAATATCGCCTTTGTTCATTCCAAGCACCCTACTAAGATAGTCGGTAGAATAAACTGTATTTCCTACCCATGATATGTTGCGCAGATAGTATTTTTTACCTTCGTCTACCTTGATGCGTATGCTTACGTGTTTATCATCGTGGTTCCATACGCTATCAGATATTATCTCGGCATCGCGGAAACCATACTCGTTGTATTTCTCTATCAATCGTTTCTTGTCGGCATCCCAACGCTCGGGGGTGAATTTCTTGGCTTTCAAGAAGCTGGCAAGTGTCCCTGCTTCGTGAGTCTTGGCAAAGGCACCTTTCTTGAATAATCCGCCCTTGATAGCTTTGTCTTTCAGCTGACTGTTACCTTCTATATATATCTTGCGTATTTTCAGTTTTTCTTTCTTGTCAACAACTACATCGAGAATTACTTGGTTTTTGGCAGCGATATCTTCTCTTTGGTTGATTTCTATATCAGCGTTCTTGTAACCCTTTTCGTCGAAGTATTTCTTGGCAAGTATCTTGGCACGGTCTATAGAGTTTGGTGTTACCTGCATACCTTTGAGCAGACCTAACTTGGTCTCCATATCTTCACGTTCCGACTTTTTTAGACCCACATAGTTGATAGTAGAAACGCGCGGACGCACTTGCAGATTGATGTGTAGGTATACCTTGTCGGCAATAAGTGAGTCTACATATATTTTTACACGAGAAAAGAGACCATGTTTCCAGTAGCGTTTTACGGCATCGGTGATTTGCGATCCGGGAATGTCTATCTGCTGGCCAACACTAAGGCCAGATATTCCAGTGAGTACATAGTCTTCGTAGTTCTCTACGCCCGACACGTTTATACCGCCGATGGTAACTGTGCGAGGTGTACCAGCGTAGCTTACCTCTGGATATACAATCTTGTCTTGTGCGTGCATGGCAGTTCCCCACACCAGGGCTATAGCTGCCAGCAATACTTTATTTATAGTATTCATTTTCATCCTACTTTTCGTTTTCTACTTGTTTCTCGGTCTTACCGTATCGGCGTTGACGTTTTTGGTAACTTGCAATGGCTTGATGCAGGTCGTCTTCGCTGAAGTCGGGCCAATAAGCATCGGTAAAATATAGTTCAGAATAGGCTATCTGCCACAACAGATAGTTGGATATGCGCAGTTCGCCGCCTGTTCGTATTAGCAGATCGGGGTCTGGCATGAATGCTGTGGCCATATGCTGGCTTAGGGTGTTTTCGTCTATGGCGTTGATGATGGCACTATCCGTTGTATAGCCTTTCGCCTGCATGGCTTCGGCGGCTATCTGCTTGGCGGCTTGGGTTATTTCCCACCGTGCCGAGTAGCTTAGTGCTACAACCATAGTCATAGTAGAGTTGTTAGCGGTGTTATCCATTACCTGCTGCAACTTCTGCTGAACTTCCAGTGGCAGTCTTTGTGTATCGCCTATTACTCTGAAGCGCACATCGTTCTTCATAAAGATTTCATCTTCGAGCGATGTGAGTACCAATCCCATCAAGGCCGATATCTCATCGGCCGGACGGTTCCAGTTCTCGGTGGAGAAAGTATAGAGTGTAAGGAATTTTACACCGAGACGTGTACATTCAGAGGTGATGCGGCGTACCGTATCTACCCCAGCCTGATGGCCATAGCTACGGGGCTTGCCGCGCTCGGCTGCCCAGCGTCCGTTGCCGTCCATGATGATTGCCACATGTTGCGGCACGCGGTTTTTATCTATTTCTATTGCCATTAATCGTCGTTGTTACAGGTTCTACATTTGCTCTTGAAGCTGTAGGTGAGTGTGAGTGCCAGTGCACTGTAGCAGTCGGTATTCTTAAAGGCTCCGCTGCTCTTGATGCCGTATGGGTCGGCTATGCCGTCCAGTTCATCGCTTAGCGAGAAGTGTATACTCCATTCTAATCCTACGTTGATGCGCTCTTTTAGTTTGTATTTTATGCCAAGTCCTAGGGGGATATTGGCTGTAAACACTTTTTTTTCTCCGCCCGACACGTATGTTGCTCCTATTCCACCGAAGATGAATGGTGTGAAGCGCTTGGCTCCGCGATAGTCGCGCCCTGTGCCGTAGGGCCAGAAGTTGTACTCGTATGTTACCGATACGTCTGTAAGCGAGTGGTTAAACGAGTATGCTCTTGTTTCAGCGTCGGGGTAGTAGGTCTGTACATTAGAGGCGCTACCCTTTATTTTGCCGGTTAATGCTGCCACTCTGAATCCCATGTATGGATTGAGTACCCGTCGCCATACGATGGCTGCTGCGGGTTGCATGCCAGCGGTTATCTTGCCGTTGAAGTCGCCTTGATACGCCATCATTCCTACGCCGCATCCTATTTCCATAAGATATTGGTCGTCTTGCTGTGCGCTGGTGGTTAGTGTGGCGCAGAGCAGAATAAGTGTCAGCGCGGCGTGTTTCATATTAGCCCGGTTTATTCGCCGAAGTAAGTCTTGTCGGTAGTCCAGCCTAGTCGGTTCAGACGACCGCGCCATATTTTTCCGGTGCTGTCTACTGCCCACAAGTAGTTCTTGCTATCGGCTACAAAGGCAAAGACGTTGCTCTGTGTGTTGAATCCCGAAGGCAGAACGTACAAGTCTTTTGTGCGCCATGTCATACCGCCGTCGGTACTACCATATAGTGAGCTGAAGGCTGTTGTACCCTGGCTATCGCCAGTGCCTTGTCCGCCCATAGCCATCATAAAGTTGTCGTAGTAGGTTGTTTGCAGATTGGCCATGTTGGGCAGACGGAAGCGGTTGTCAGTGGCTACGTCTATATAAGTCCAAGCCTGGTTTTCGCTACCATCTTCGGTCTCTTCTATCTTCGACCATATCTTGCTTGTATTCTCGCTTGTACCTATCAGTGTTACACGGTTGGTGCCGGGATTGGTAAGTATGGGTCGAGTAATCATGTTGAAATTGTCGGTAGGCAGCGAGTCTGCAGGTGTGTCTAACTCTTCGGTTGCCCAAGTAGAACCATTGGTAGATGACACAATTGTATTGCCGTTAAGCGCATAGAGCTTCTTGCCGCTACTGCCTAACAGTTGGCTGGGGCAGTTGTGCGAACTTGATACCTGAGTCCATGTGTATGCGTCGGTTGATGTGTAAACGGTTCCGCCCGAGATGGTATAGAATTGCCCTGCCATTACGGTCATATTCTTGTAGCAGTTGGCATCTAGCTCTACGTTGGGTGTAACTTCTGTCCAACTTACTACGTGATCTTCGCCGGCGGTGTAGATATGCAGGTTGCTGGCATCGCGCCCTACGATGTATACCTTGCCATTGTTAGATAAGGCACGCATGCCGGTAAGCAGCGCAAAGTCGGTACACGATGTAACTTGCTTCCACTCAAAAACTTCAGGTTTCTCTTGGTGTATGTTTACCTTAACAGTATAGTCTACCGTGGCAAGACCTGAAAGACTTACCATGCGTAGGGTGCGAGCCGAAGAGAAATCGATAGAGTCAGAACTGCTGAACGACTGCAGTGTATCGCTGTCAATGTTCTTTATCAGTGTAACCGACGAGCTTTTGGTAGTTACCGAGCAAACTATCTTCTTGCTGTCAATACCTACGGGCAGCGAGTCGGGGTTGTATATCTCGTGCTTGGTTTGGTCTATATAGAATATATAGCTACTGCAGTCTAATGTGGTTTGATACGTACTGTCGGCTCCGGTAGAAGCAATGGTGTCACGTATGTATTTTTGGGTATCTAGTGAGAATGCCGTTATGCCCACTTCGTTGGAATAAACTACGCCATCGTCACCGTCGCCCAAACATGATGATACAAAGAATATCGTTGATACCAATAAGACGAAAGGTAAGAACTTTCTTTTCATTACACTCTATTTTTATACAATTTTGGATGCAAATTTAAGTAGAAATATTCAAAAACCACTTATGTTTAGACGATTATTAAACAAAAATGCCTCTATGCTACTATTTTTTAAGTTTTGTTTAGTTAAGTGACGATAAAATAACTTGGTACGATTTGCATAATATATTTATAATGTATGTGTATGTTTGTCCGGCTCATCTTTTTGGCTGTTTTCGCCTCTTTCATCGGTCACATAGCCCGCTATGTTCCCTCCTCAAGAGACAACAACATCTCAAAAATATAAACCGCAAATTATACCAATTTATTTTACCTTCACTTGGTGACGATAAAATAACTTGGTGTGATTTGTATAATATATTGATTGTGATTTGTATTATATTTATAATGTATGTGTATGTTTATGGCCTATATATCTTAATGTGGATGGATTTGTGTGTAAGATGTACTAGTGGCTATGCGTGATATATTTTAAATAGTTTATTCTGAAATTTTCATTTACGCCTATACATTTTGGGGGCGGCACTATCAAATTGTAACTGTTAATTTGTTTTAACGGTGAGTTTCGTAAGATTGTGATATTTGTACATGAAAATCCACTCGTTGGCAAATATGCAATTTATAATGACCCCTTTTTGGGTGTGAAGATTAGCTCTACAATCCTAGAGTTAATCTTTAGGATAGTAGTGATGGTTTTTAGCCCTTAAAAAGGTAGTCTTTAGCGTTGGTAGGAATCGTGCAAAAATAGCCAATAATTGCTCCTGTTTTATCATTTGCCGCAATTATTGGTCAAATATTATAGACATTCGTCCGAAAAAGGAGAAGCAGAGGGTGGTCAATGAACTGAATTTTGGTGCAAATTATGAATTTTTCGGTTGGTTTTGCTGATATTTTCAGAACTATGAATGGCTCGAAAATAGTAATATCAATAACATTCCTTAACTTAGAATGTCTGGTTTTTGTTAAATATCCTAAATCTGTGATACTGGGTGCTTACAATCTGTAAGTGGTTTTTCGGCAGTTTGCTTCTGCTTAGGGTGGTTGCTGAAAATGGTGTGGCTATCATAGAAGTAATTTATAAATTGGTGAAAATAAAAAAAGGACTCCGCTGAGTCCCAAATCTAGTTAACCTTAAAATCTAATACTATGAAAAACACGATGCAAAGGTATTGGGTTTGTGAGGTTATTGCAATATTTTTTTATTCTTTTCTTTGTATAGATATGCATTTGTTGACATACGTCAATGGGATGTATGCCTTTGATGCTTAGATAGTTCAGCTGATAATTTATGGAAAGTCAAAAAAATATTTCGATTTATTTTTGTTTTATCTCCTTTATTCATTAACTTTGCAGCAGAAGTAATAATAGTAGAGGATAATAGAAGTTGGAATTTCAGCAACCCGAGCGCTGTTGGAATTCCTTATTTTATTGTCGTCTATAAATGTTTAATAATTAAAATCAAAAAATTATGGCTTACATGTCGCAAGAGGGCTACGATAAACTCGTAGCCGAGCTCCGCAGGCTCGAATCGATTGAGCGCCCGAAGGCATCAGCCGCAATCGCTGAAGCCCGTGATAAGGGTGACTTAAGTGAGAATTCAGAGTACGATGCTGCCAAGGAAGCTCAGGCTCACCTGGAGAGCAAAATCAACAAGATGAAACTGGTAATAGCCGAGGCCAAGATAGTAGATATGTCGCGCTTGAGCACCGATGCCGTGCAGATTATGTCGAAGGTAGAAATGACCAATATGGCTAATCAGGCTAAGATGACCTACACAATTGTAAGTGAGAGCGAGGCCAATCTGCGCGAGGGCAAGATATCTATACATACCCCTATTGCTCAGGGATTGCTTAACAAGAAGGTAGGCGATGTGGCAGAGATTAAGATTCCAAATGGAATTGTACGTCTGCGCATCGATAATATTTCGCTGGGATAAGCCCCAGTATCACCCTAAAAAGATACTATTATGTCTACCATATTTTCTAAAATAGCTGCCGGCGAAATACCGAGCTACAAGTGTGCCGAGAGCGAAGATTTCTACGCTTTCTTGGATATCAGTCCGCTGGTGAAGGGTCATACACTGGTTATTCCCCGCAAGGAAGTTGACTATATCTTTGATATGGACGATGCCCAGTTGGCAGCCTTCCAGGTGTTTGCCAAGAAAGTGGCTGGGGCTATACGCGCTGCATTCCCCTGTAAGAAGGTGGCACAGGTAGTGCTGGGTCTGGAAGTGCCCCATGCACATATCCATCTTATGCCTATCAATACCGAGGCCGATGTAGATTTCCGCAAGGAACATCTTAAACTGGATGAAGCCGAGATGCAGAGCATAGCCAACCGTATCTACGCTGAATTTAAGAAACTGTAGATTATCTATTTAGTTCGCGAATAAAAGCCGCCCGCAAATCTTTTTCCAATGATTGAGGAAACGATTTGCGGGCGGTTGCTTGTTGGTTGTATTTTGGTTATAAGAATTAGCTTACGGCGGTGTTTTTAGAACCATTCTTATACGTATTCGTCGCCACGCTTCATCTGTATGTCGTTAACATACTTGCGTATCAGTGCCGATGAGTCTTGCTTCTTGCAGATAAGCAGCACGTTGCCCTCTTCGGCAACAATAAATCCGTCGAGACCATTGATTATAGCCATTTTTCCTTTAGGCAGACGTATTATATTATTGTGGGCATCTTCTGTCATCACGTCGGAGTCTATAATTACGTTGTCGCCATCGGTGCGGCGCATAGCCTCGTATATATTGTGCCATGTGCCCACGTCGGCCCATCCAAATCGGCACTCCATCACGTATACACGGTCGGCCTTTTCCAGCACACCCCGTTCTATCGACATATTGGGATACGATGGGAAATTGTCTTGTATAAAGCGGTTTTCCTCTATAACGTCCCATTGTGGATTGCTTTTGTCCAGATTGCGCAGTACGCTGGGCAAGAAGGTGCAGAAGGTGCCGAAGAGAAAGCGCGTGTTGGCCAAGAACATACCCGTGTTCCAGTAGAATTCGCCGCTCTCCATGAACAGGCGGGCAAAATCGCGGTCGGGCTTCTCGGTAAACGATTGTACGCTGAACACTCCATCGCGTGCGGCTTCGCCTTTCTGTATATATCCGTATCCTGGTTCGGGTCGGGTAGGCTTTACACCCATAGTAAGCAGACAGTCGTTGGCGGCAACAAAGTCGAAACCCTCGGCTACGTTGGTGCAGAACTGCTGTTCGTTGAGTACCATTTGGTCAGAGGGGATTGCCAGCAGACAGGCTTTTGGGTTTATATGGTTTATACGGTGACACGCCCAGGCCACGCTGGGTGCGGTGTTGCGGTGTATAGGCTCGGCCATGATGTGGCTCGGTTCTACTTCGGGCAACTGTTGGCGCACCAAGTCTAGGTACATCGTGCTGGTATTAATATATATATGGTCTATGGGCAACAGTTGGCGCATGCGGTCGAAAGTTTGTTGCAGCAAAGTGCGGCCAGTGCCAAAGAAATCAATAAACTGTTTAGGGTGCTTATCGCGACTGCATGGCCACAAGCGCTTTCCTTTTCCGCCCGCCATTATCACGCAGTAGTTGTTGTCTATGTTAGTCATTTTTGGTTCTTTATGATGTATAATTTTATAGGGCGAAGATAGCCATTATCTATGAATGGCGCAAGCATTTTTTTGTTTTTCTATAAAAAAGTTTGTTAATTCGGAAAATTGTTTTACCTTTGCATCCGATTATTGGAAACAGATGCCCAGATGGCGGAATCGGTAGACGCGCTGGTCTCAAACACCAGTGGAGCAATCCGTGCCGGTTCGACCCCGGCTCTGGGTACTCTTTTTAAGTACTTCAATCGCTAAATACTTTGTTCACAAAGTTTTAGCGATTTTTTAATTGGTGATTTTTTAATTGACGGGCTTTCGTGTTACACATTTTTCATACCTAAATTTATTGCGAATTTCTTCGTTATCTCATTTTTTTTGGTTTAATTTGCAAATATAAATCTAAACATACTACCATTATGGGAAAAGCTAAGAAAGGCGGAAAGCGCGTTACTAAGCGACAGTTGGCCGAAATGCTGGTTAACTTTTTTTCTGCAAATCCAGACAAAGTATATAGTTTTAAAGAAATATTCAGAGCATTACACCTTGATACCCATCCCGCCAAGATGTTGGCGGTAGACACTATGGAAGAGATGGCATGGGATGACTTTTTGGTACGTACCTCTATCAATTCGTATCAGCTCAACACCAAAGGCCAGGTGCAAGAGGGGGTGTTTCGCCGCAAATCTAACGGCAAGAATTCGTTCATACCCGACGAGGGCGAGCAACCTATCTTCGTTTCAGAGCGCAACTCACTTTCGGCCCTTGATGGCGATAGGGTAAAGGTATCGGTAATGGCTCGCCGTCAGAACCATATCAAAGAGGCCAAGGTAATAGAGATACTTCAGCGCAAGAAAGATACCTTTGTAGGTACGCTGCAGATAGGCAAGGACTTTGCCTTCTTGAAGACTAACGATAATCTGGCTCGCGATATCCTTATCCCCCGTAAGCGATTAAAGAAAGGACAGAGTGGCGATAAGGCCGTAGTAAAGATTACCGCTTGGCCCGATGAGGAACATACCAATATGATAGGCGAGGTGGTAGACATTCTTGGACAGAGCGGTGATAACGATGTAGAGATGAATACCATCTTGGCTCAATATGGGTTGCCCTACCGCTACCCTAAGGCTGTAGAAGATGCTGCCGACAAGATTACGGGCGAGATAACGCCCCAAGATGAGGCCGCAAGAGAAGACTTCCGCAGTACGTGGACCTGTACGATAGACCCCCGCGATGCCAAGGACTTTGACGATGCCCTGTCTATAAAGCGACTTGACAATGGCCTGTGGGAAGTAGGCGTGCATATAGCCGATGTGTCGCACTATGTACACGAGGGAGACATCATAGACCGCGAAGCTCAGCGAAGGGCTACCTCTATTTATTTAGTAGACCGAACCATACCTATGTTGCCCGAGCGACTGTGTAATTTGGTGTGCTCGCTGCGTCCTGACGAAGACAAATTGTGTTATAGTGCTGTATTCGATCTGGATGAAGATGCCCACGTGCGCAATTATCGCATAGTACACACCATAATTCGCTCTAATCGCCGTTATACTTACGAGGAGGCTCAGCAGATTCTGGAAGATAATGGTGTAGTTGATGGTACCGGCGAACCAGCACCTAAGCCTAAAGATGGAAAATACCGCGGTGAGAATGCCGAACAGATAGTAACGCTCGATAGACTGGCCAAGAAACTTCGTGCCGAACGATTCAAGAATGGTGCGGTGAAGTTTGAGTCAGAAGAACTGCGCTTTGATATCGATGAAAAGGGTAAGCCCCTAAGTTGTTATTTCAAGCGGTCGAAAGACGCTAACAAGCTGATAGAAGAGTTTATGCTACTAGCCAATCGTACCGTGGCAGAGAGCGTAGGCAAGGTAGGTAGGGGCAAGAAGGCAAAGACACTGCCTTACCGTGTACACGACAATCCCGATCCACAGAAGATGGAAACGCTGCGCGAATTTATTGTGAAGTTTGGTTACAAGGTTAAGACCGATGGAACCAAGAAAGCCATGGCCAAGAGTATAAACCACCTAATGGACGACTGCACCGGGCATCCAGAACAGAACCTGATACAGAAGGTGGCACTCAGAGCTATGATGAAAGCTAAGTACACCACTAAGAATATAGGTCACTTTGGGTTGGCATTCGATTATTATACCCATTTTACCAGTCCTATACGCCGCTATCCCGACACTATGGTACACCGCCTGCTTACTCGCTATGCCGAGGGTGGACGCTCAGCCAATGCCAAGCATTGCGAAGAGCTATGCGAGCATTGCTCTGATATGGAACAAGTGGCTCAGAATGCCGAGCGCGACTCAGTAAAATATAAGATGGTAGAGTTTATGGGCAGTCATTTGGGTGAGCAGTTTGATGCGCATATCAGCGGCATTACCGCGTATGGTATCTATGCAGAGATAGACGAGAACCACTGCGAAGGAATGATTCCTATGCGCGACCTGGACGATGACTATTACGACTTTGACGAACGCAACTTCTGCTTGGTGGGTAGGCGTCGTCACCATAAATACCAGTTGGGCGACCCTATACGTATACAGGTAGCCAAGACTAATCTGGAGAAAAAACAACTCGACTTTACTATAGTTCCTGAGAAACCCGCAGTAAAAATGCGTCATCGCAAATGAAGATAAAGTACACCCATACAGAAGAGTTATGGAATTCGTGGAGCCACGCCGGAGGCATACTGCTTGGCGTGGTTATGGGTATCATCTTTCTAATATGGTGTGCCCATGCCGATAATGGATGGGCCACGGCTGGTGTGATACTCTATCTCTTTGGTATGCTCTGTTCGTATACGGCATCTACTGTGTATCATGCCTTGAGTGCCCGCTCGGTATGGAAAGAGCGATTACGGCGTTGGGATCATGCGGCCATATATTGGCATATAGCCGGTTCGTACTCGCCCATTACCCTCGTGGCGTTGCGCGGCGAAGGCGGCTGGGGGTGGGGGCTGTTTGCCTTTGTATGGTTGTGTGCCATAGGCGGAACCATAATGTCGTTTCGCAAACTCAAGGCACACAGCAATCTTGAAACCCTGTGCTTTGTGCTGATGGGGCTGTCGGTGTTGGCTGCCTTTAAGCCCCTGCTGGCTGCTGTCAATACGTCGGCCGTAGTATGGCTTGTGGCAGAAGGCGTGTTCTATATCACCGGTGCTGTATTCTATACCCTTCACAGGCGTCAGTATAACCATACTGTATTCCACTTCTTTGTTCTTGTAGGTTCGATATGCCATATAGTATGTGTATGGGATATCTTGATGCAGTATATCTAAGCTGGCAGCCCCGTAAGAACTACCTATAAGGCGTTAACATTGAGGGTAATTGGTAAAAACGACTGCAATAATTTTGTAATACACTTATTTTCATGTAATTTTGCAGTCTGATTACATATTTCGCCATTAATGAACATATTGATAACGGGTGCAAGCGGCTTTATAGGCAGCTTTGTCGTAGAAGAGGCCCTACGTCAGGGCATGGAGACATGGGCTGCTGTGCGTCCATCGAGTTCGCGTAAATATCTTACCGACCCCCGCATACATTTCATAGAACTTGATTTCTCTTCGCAGGCAAAACTGGAAGAGGCTCTGCAACCCTATTCCTTTGATTATGTAGTACATGCCGCAGGCGTAACCAAATGCTTGCGCGAGGAAATCTTTTACGAGGTAAATACCGAGGGTACTAAGCGCTTTGTTAAGGCTCTGCTTAACCTGCAGATGCCTATCCACCGCTTTGTATATATCAGTTCGCTTAGTGTGATGGGAGCCATTCGCGAGAGTCAACCTTATCAAGAAATTACAGAAGCTGACTATCCACGTCCCAATACCGTATACGGCAAGAGTAAACTAAAGGCCGAGCGGTTTATGGATTCTATTGGCAATAACTTCCCGTATATCATTCTGCGCCCCACGGGCGTCTATGGGCCAAGAGAGAAAGACTATTTTATGATGGCGCAATCTATCAAGAAGCATGTAGACTTTGCCGTAGGATTCCGGCGCCAAGATATCACGTTTGTGTATGTTAAGGACGTGGTGCAGGCTATATTTCTTGCCCTTGATCGTGGTATGAACGGGCGTAAGTACTTCTTGAGCGACGGTAATGTATATGCCTCGTCAGACTTCAGTAACCTGCTGCGTCATGCTATAGGCAATCCATGGGTGTTGCGTTTTACCTCCCCTGTATGGTTGCTTAAGGTAATAACTAGTATGGGCGCACTTGTGGGGCGTATCACAGGTAAGGTAACAGCCCTAAACCGCGATAAGTTTAATATTCTGCGTCAGCGCAACTGGCGTTGCGACATAGAGCCTACTGCCGATGAATTGGGCTATCATCCTCATTATGATTTAGAGCGTGGAGTGGCCGAAACCATAGCGTGGTACAAGAACGAAGGATGGCTCTGATTGCGCTGCTTGTAGTTAAAGTGCCAATCGCAATATCCGTCTACTATCCAAAACAACGATGAAGAAACTGTTAGATTATTTTCAGATAGAGAAACAACCGCGCCGCGGACTTCTTGCCATGGAGTGGGCTATACTGGCATATCTAGCCTTTACGCTGCTCTTTATGCTTTTTGTCTATACCCGACTGGCTAATCCAGATGCTATGATATGGGGCCGCGTACGAGTAGTAGCTACTATGGTGGCCCTTTGGTCAGTATACCGCATAGTTCCCTGTAGGGTTACTATGCTGGCAAGAGTGGCCGTGCAGATGGCTCTGTTGGCGTGGTGGTACCCCGACACTTACGAGTTAAACCGCGTGTTGCCCAATCTAGACCACGTGTTTGCAACATGGGAACAGAGCTTGTTTGGTTTTCAACCTGCATTGACCTTTGCCCGTAATTTCCCGTCGGCGGTAATTTCAGAGTTGATGAGCCTTGGCTATGCTGCATATTACCCTATGATAGTATTCGTGGCTTTGGTGTATTATGTGCGTCGCTATGCCGAGTTTCAGCGTTGTGCCTTTGTTATCATGGCATCGTTTATGGCTTTCTATGTAATCTTCGACCTTGTACCAGTGGTTGGTCCCACTTTCTATTATAAAGCTATAGGCTTACGCAATGTTGCCGACGGTGTATTTCCAGCCGTAGGCCATTACTTCAATACCCATACCGATTGTCTTGCTACTCCAGGATATACCGACGGCATTTTCTATCAGATGGTAGAAGATGCCAAGGCAGCCGGCGAGCGTCCAACGGCGGCATTTCCCAGCTCGCATGTAGGCATGTCTACCGTGTGTATGCTGCTGTTATGGCATATGCGCAGCAAAAAGATGTTGCTCTGTATGCTGCCGCTCTACGTATTTCTATGTTTGGCCACAGTGTATATTCAGGCTCATTATGCCATAGATGCATTGGCAGGACTGGTTACGGGATCGGTATTTTTTATGGTGTTCATGACGGTTTCGCGCAGCATGAACACAATTAAACACAGAAAATAAATAAAGAAAGAAATCAAGATAATGAAACAACTGTATATAGAGACTTACGGATGCCAGATGAACGTGGCTGACACCGAGGTAGTGGCGTCTATTATGAAAATGGCTGGTTACGACCTATGCGAAAATGAGGCTGATGCCGATGCCATATTCTTGAATACATGTAGCATACGTGAGAATGCTGAAAACAAGATATACAACCGCTTAGAAACTCTACATGCCGAACAGAAGAAAGGTCGCAAGGTAGTGCTTGGCGTGTTGGGATGTATGGCAGAAAGAGCCAAAGACGATTTGATTAACAACCATTACGCCAATCTGGTGTGTGGCCCCGACAGCTATCTTAATTTGCCCGATATGATGGCGCAGTGCGAGACTGGACATAATGCCATAGATATAGCCCTAAGTAAGACTGAGACTTACCGCGACGTGATACCTCAGCGTATAGGCTTGGCTCACATCAGCGGATTCGTAAGTATTATGCGTGGTTGTAACAACTTCTGTCATTACTGTATAGTTCCCTACACCCGAGGTAGAGAGCGTTCGCGCGATGTAGACAGTATTCTACGCGAAGTTGCCGACTTGCATGAACGTGGTTTTCGCGAGGTAACTCTGTTGGGACAGAATGTTAATTCGTATGGTCTTTCACCCTCGGGCAAGCGCGAAGAGGGTTCTACATCGTTTGCCCAGTTGCTGCGTAAGGTAGCTCAGTCGGTGCCTGATATGCGTGTGCGCTTTACTACATCCAATCCCGAGGATATGACCGACGATATACTCTACGCTATAGCCGAAGAGCCCAATATGTGTCATCATATCCATTTCCCAGCTCAGAGTGGTTCTGATAAGATACTGCATCTGATGAACCGTAAGTACACCCGTGAGAAATACTTGGAACGTATAGATGCCATACGCCGCATTATCCCCGATTGTGGTATCTCTACCGACTTATTTGTAGGCTATCATGACGAGACCGAGGAAGACCACCTACTAACTCTCTCGCTTGTACGCGAAGTGGGGTTTGATAGTGCCTTTATGTTTAAATATTCAGAGCGCCCCGGAACTTATGCTGCCAAGCATCTTCCCGATAATGTTCCCGAAGAGGTAAAGATAGCCCGATTGAACCAACTGATACAGTTGCAGACCGAAGTGAGTGCCGAACAGAACAGAAAGGACGAGGGTAAAGAGTTTGATGTGCTGATAGAGAGTGTAAGTAAGCGCAGCCGTGAACAACTTATGGGCCGTACTTCGCAGAACAAGGCTGTGGTTATGGATAAGGGAAACCACCATATAGGCGAAACGGTAAGAGTGCGCATCACCCACAGCACTAGCGCCACGCTCTTTGGCGAAGAAATCAAGGCCGAAGACTAAAAACTTTTTACCTTTCTTCGTTTTTTACTGTTAAAAGGCATACCTTTGTAATTATGAAAGAATTTTTACAGATAATCAGACGGTTTGTTCCGCCTTATAAACGCTACTTGGTAGGTTCGGTGATATTCAATGTTATTGCTGCCATACTCAATATATTTTCGTTTGCCGCCATTATCCCTATTCTGCAGATACTTTTTGATACTGGCGAATACAAGGCTGCTACCACACTTATGGAGTGGGGTAGTGCCGACCTTAAAGATGTAATGGCCAATAATGCCAGCTATTATGTTAACCAACTGATAGCTCTTACCAACCCTGTAACTACACTGCTGCTGATAGGTTTGCTGCTTACTTTTATGACCTTTCTCAAAACGGCATCGTACTTTCTTTCTTCGGCAGCCATTATCCCTATGCGTACTGGTGTAGTACGCGATATTCGCAATCAACTTTACAGAAAGATAACATCGCTCTCGCTGGGCTTCTTTAGCGAAGAGCGTAAAGGCGATATTATTGCCCGTATGAGTGGCGATGTGCAGGAAATAGAAAATAGTATTATGGCCTGGATAGACATGCTTATCAAGAATCCTATCCTTATCTTGTTCTATTTCTGTGCATTGCTCTTTATCTCTTGGAAACTTACTTTGTTTACGCTCTGCTTTGTTCCTCTCTTTGGATGGTTCATGGGCGTAGTGGGACGCAAACTCAAGGCCAGCAGTATTAATGTGCAGGCACTTTGGAGCGATACTATGAGTCAAGTAGAAGAGACGCTGGGCGGACTGCGTATCATCAAGGCATTCTGTGCCGAGGGCAAAATGAACCAGCGATTTGACCGTACCAACACCAGTTATCGTGACCAGCTTACCCGTGTACAGATACGCCAGCAGGCGGCCCACCCTATGAGTGAGTTTTTGGGCACGCTGATGATAGTAATTGTATTGTGGTTTGGCGGCATCATGGTGTTGCGTAGTCATGCACTGATGGGCCCCACGTTTATTTATTATCTTGTAATACTCTATTCTATCATTAATCCGCTAAAAGAGTTTTCGCGCGCAAGCTACAATATTCCCAAAGGCTTGGCCAGCATGGAGCGTATAGACCGTATACTCAATGCCGAGATAGCTATCCGCGAGAAGAGCGAACCTGTACATATTAACAGTTTGGAACATCAGATAGAGTTTCGCCATGTGTCGTTCCGCTACGAACAGCAGTGGGTATTGCGTGATATCAATCTGGTAATACCTAAGGGCAAGACAATCGCCCTTGTAGGGCAGAGCGGTTCGGGTAAGTCTACCCTGCTCGACCTTATACCCCGTTATTACGATGTACAAGAGGGCGAGGTGCTTATCGATGGTATCAATGTAAAGGATTTGGGCATTCACGACTTGCGCCAACTTATAGGTAATGTTAACCAAGAGGCTATCTTGTTTAACGATTCGTTCTATAACAACATTACCTTTGGTGTGAGCAATGCTACCCATGAAGAGGTAGAACGTGCCGCCCGTATAGCCAATGCCTACGAGTTTATTACCGAGAGTGAACACGGATTTGATACCAATATTGGCGACCGTGGTGGTAGACTGAGTGGCGGCCAGCGTCAGCGTGTAAGTATAGCCCGCGCCATACTCAAGAATCCGCCTATCCTTATTCTCGACGAGGCAACCTCGGCTCTCGATACAGAGAGCGAGCGATTGGTACAAGAGGCTCTTGAGCGCCTGATGAAGACCCGTACCACCATAGCCGTGGCCCACCGCCTTTCAACAATCAAGAGTAGTGATGAGATATGCGTGCTGCACGAGGGTCGTATAGTAGAGCGCGGTACCCACGACGAACTGCTCAAGATAGACGGCTATTACAAGAAACTGCATGACATGCAGCAGGTATAAATGTAGTTTTTATTTCTGCTTATGAAGCGTATTGCTTATTTTCTGGTTTATACCATAGCCTATCTGTTCTCGCTGCTTCCGCTATGGTTGCTATATATTTTATCAGACGGTATCTATCTGTTGATATATTATGTAGTGGGCTATCGCAAGCAGTTGGTGCGTAAACATCTGCACGATTCTTTCCCCGAGAAGTCTGATACACAGTTGCGTGTTATCGAAAAGGGCTTTTATGCCTGGTTTTGCGATTACCTGGTAGAAACTATCAAGATGTTTTCTATGAGCAAGCGGCAGATGATGCGCCGTATGCGCTTTACCGGTACCGATAAGATAGACGAGGCAGTAGCCCGTGGTCAATCGTGTGGATGCTATTTGGGCCATTTCTGTAATTGGGAGTGGATTACCTCGTTGCCTTTCTGGATTTCGCCTAAAGGACTGTGTACACAGATTTACCATCCTTTAGAGAATAAAGAGTTCGACCGCCTGTTTCTTAACCTGCGTTCGCGCTTCGGAGCGGTATGCATACCTATGGCAGAGACTCTGCGCCGAGTAGCGCGTTACCGTGCCGAGAAGCAACCCATAGTTATGGGATATATATCAGACCAAATTCCATTTTGGAACAACATACACCACTGGTTAGACTTTCTGCACCACGATACTCCCGTGCTTACTGGCACCGAGAAGATTATGCGCTCTACCCATCAAGCGGTGTTCTACATTGACGTTCGCCGTATTCGCCGTGGTTATTACGAAGCCCACTTTGTTCCTATTACCGATGAGCCCGAGAATACTAGCGAATGGCAACTTACCGACCGCTATTTCCAACTGCTCGAAGCCTCTATCCGGCGCCAACCCGAGTGCTACCTATGGACGCACAATCGCTGGAAGCGTAGCCATGAAGAGTACAATCTGCGCCTTGACCCCATAACGGGAGTAGTTAACCTTACCGATTCGGTAGAAGTATTACGACGCCGTAGAGCCGTTGAGGCCCAACAGAAAGATAACACTGTGCAATAAGCCTCTCTTATCACCCATCATATTACAATAGCCCGAAGGCCGAAGAGTCTTCGGTTTTTTGTGTCCAGTCTTTAAAATCCACACCTATATACTATGATTTGTGGGCTAAAGCATGCTTTGTATGATACCGTATTGCTACTTTCTTATCGGCTGACGGCCGTCGGCCTATAAGTTTACGGCCATGAGCAGCTTTGCTGGTGGCCGTGAGCAGATAGGTCTGCGGCCGTAGGCAATCCCAAAGGGAGCATCTTGAGTTCAATATATGGCTCTTTTATCTCAAAAATAGTGATACCCTTAAATAATATAGTTATGAAGCGGAATTTTATTTTTTTCTGTTCAGTATGCGATACCAGAATAAGGCAGAGGCTGACCGCAATACGGTGACTCGGGCTACTAACAAACTGCTGAATATGCATCGCCATAAGGTTGTAGCTTTAAAACATGGCGAGCCTAAATGATAGGGAATACCTACTTATAAAATAACAAAAAAAGCAGACCAGATGCGAGAGGTTTACTCCCATTCCGGTCTGCTTTTGTTATGTATACCCAGCTAAATGCTGGCTAAAGTCTATTATCTAATGAAGAGCATTTCGCGATACTTGGGCAGTGTCCAGAGTTCGTCGCTAACTACCAACTCGAGTTTATCTATCTGATAGCGTATCTCTTCCATCTTAGGAGCAACGGTGTCGTGGTATGCCACGGCTTTGGTGCGCTCGTCGGTAATCTTGTTGGCTACCTTGCGGGCGTTAACCAGCTCTTCTACACCAGTCTCGATGGCCTGAGTGCGTTCGGCAATCTCTCTGATAATCTTCTTGTTGCGCGCGGTAAGTGTGTCGGCCTCTTCCTTGCTGAATACATCGTACATATTCTTCACATTCTTAAGCAGTTGGCTCTGGTAGTGAGTGGCAACAGGTATAATGTGGTTCAGCGTGAGGTCGCCCATTACGCGGGCTTCTATCTGTATCTTCTTGGTGTAGGTTTCCCATTTCACTTCGTTGCGTGCTTCCAGCTCGGCGCGGTTCATCACGTTGAGGCTTTCGAACATCTTAACGCTGGTATCGTCGAGATAGCGGTCGAAGATTACTGGGCATGAAGTTTCGCAGTCTAATCCGCGACGCTTAGCCTCTTCTACCCATTCGTCAGAATATCCGTTGCCATCGAAGTGGATGGGCTGGCAGGTCTTGATGTCTTCGCGAACAACATCGATGATGGCGCTTATCTTGTCTTCGCCCTTGGCAATAAGAGCATCTACACGGGTCTTAAACTCGTTTAATGCCTCGGCTACGGCGGCGTTGAGAGCTATCATTGCCGATGCACAGTTGGCCTCTGAACCTACTGCGCGGAACTCGAAACGGTTACCGGTGAAGGCGAAGGGCGATGTGCGGTTACGGTCGGTGTTGTCTATCATCAGTTCGGGTATTCCGGGAATATCCAGATTCATACCCTTCTTGCCCTTCATTGAGAAAAGGTCTTCCTTGTCGGCCTTCTCTATGTGCTCTAAAAGCTCAGAGAGCTGGCGGCCCAAAAAGCTTGAGATGATGGCAGGAGGTGCCTCGTTAGCACCCAGACGATGGGCGTTGGTGGCACTCATGATAGAGGCCTTGATAAGGCCGTTGTGGCGATATACACCCATGAGAGTTTCTACGATGAATACTACGAAGCGCAGATTGTCTTTAGAAGTCTTGCCGGGAGCGTGAAGCAGTACGCCGGTATCGGTAGAGAGACTCCAGTTGTTGTGCTTACCTGAACCGTTGATGCCTGCAAATGGCTTCTCGTGTAACAGTACACGGAAACCGTGGCGACGGGCAATTTTCTTCATTGTAGACATGATAAGCATGTTGTGGTCTACGGCCAAGTTACACTCTTCAAAGATAGGAGCCAGCTCAAACTGGTTAGGAGCTACCTCGTTATGTCGAGTTTTGCAGGGGATGCCCAGGGCCAAAGCTTCGCACTCCAAGTCTTTCATAAATGCCTGTACACGCTCTGGGATGGTACCAAAGTAGTGGTCGTCCATCTGCTGGTTTTTAGCAGAGTCGTGTCCCATCAGTGTACGACCTGTTAGCATCAGGTCGGGGCGTGCAAAGTACAATCCCTCGTCTACCAAGAAGTACTCTTGTTCCCATCCCAGGTTCGACTGAACTTTCTTTACGTTGGGATAGAAATACTGGGCTACGCTGGTAGCTGCCTGGTCTACGGCGCGCAGTGTACGCAGCAAAGGTGCTTTGTAGTCGAGCGATTCGCCGGTGTATGAGATAAATATGGTGGGGATACACAGAGTGTCGTCAATGATGAATACAGGCGATGTGGGGTCCCATGCAGAGTAACCGCGGGCCTCGAAGGTGTTGCGTATACCACCTGAAGGGAAACTTGATGCATCGGGTTCTTGTTGCACGAGTAGCTTGCCAGTAAACTCTTCTATCATACCGCCCTTGCCGTCGTGTTCTACAAAGGCATCGTGCTTTTCGGCCGTTCCCTCGGTAAGAGGTTGGAACCAGTGAGTGTAGTGGGTAACACCGTTCTCTTCGGCCCATTGCTTCATACCAGCAGCTACGGCGTCGGCGATAGACCGGTCGAGTTGTGCGCCATTGTCAATAACATCTACCAGCTTACGGTATACGTCGGCAGGAAGATACTTGAACATCTTGGCACGGTTGAACACCAGCTTACCGAAATACTCTGACGGGCGCTCCTTGGGAGTTACCACTTCGAGAGGTTTCTTGTGGGAAGCTTCTTCTACAGCATCAAATCTCAAATTTGCCATAATCTCAGTTAATTCTTAATGTGTTAGAATATATTGAATGTCTCTCTTTTTTAGGGTTATGCTTATCCTATCCATTGGCGTATGCGCTCCATGGCTTCTTCGCAGTTGTTGCGCTCGCCGAAAGCGGTTAGGCGGAAGTAGCCTTCGCCGCTGGGACCGAAACCTACGCCCGGTGTACATACAACGGAAGCTCCGTAGAGCAACTGCTCAAAGAACTTCCAGCTCTCTACACTATCGGGAGTTTTTACCCATAGGTAGGGAGCGTTGGCACCACCGTATACCTGGAATCCCATCTGTCGTAGCGATTCGCTCATAATGCGGGCGTTGCCCATGTAGTAGTCTATCGTGGCGCGTGTCTGTGCTTTGCCGTCGGGCGTATATATGGCTTCGGCGGCGCGCTGCGATATGTAGCTGGCACCATTGAACTTGGTGCACTGGCGACGTTCCCATAGATGGTTGAGCTCTACCGCACGGCTGCCGTCTGTAGTTACAGCTTTCAGCTCGCGTGGGATGACGGTGTAGCCACATCTTACTCCGGTAAATCCGGCAGTCTTAGAGTAGCTATGGAACTCAATGGCACATTTGCGTGCGCCCTTGATTTCGTATATTGAATGGGGTATTTCGGGGTCTTGTATATAAGCTTCGTAGGCGGCATCGTAGAAAATGATGGCGTCGTTTGCAAGCGCATAGTCTACCCATTTCTTCAGTTCGGCCTTTGATAGTACTGTGCCTGTAGGGTTGTTGGGGTAGCACAGATATATCATGTCTACACGATGGTCGGGCAGTGTGGGGGTAAAGTTGTTCTCGGCGGTGCATGGCAAGTAAGTAACGTTGCTCCAGCGACCATTACTGAAAGTGCCTGTACGACCTATCATGGCGTTAGAATCAATGTAAACGGGATATATAGGGTCGGTTACAGCCACCGAATTATCCCAGCGTACTATCTCTTGAATATTTCCGGTATCGCTTTTTGCTCCATCGTTGATAAATATCTCAGAAGCATCCAGATGGATACCACGGGGTTGAAAGTCGTTTTTCAAGATGGCTTCGCGTAGAAAATCGTAGCCGTGTTCAGGTCCATAACCGTGGAACGACTGCTTAACAGCCAATTCGTCAACGGCTTTGTGCATGGCGTCTACTACCGCGGGACAAAGAGGTTGGGTTACGTCGCCTATACCAAGGCTGATAACGTTGGCTTTGGGGTGAGATATACGATAAGCGTTTACTTTCTTGGCTATATCGGCAAACAGATAATTGTCTGACAGTTTCAAGAAGTGTTCGTTTACTAATGCCATATTGTAGTTGTTATTATGTTAGTGGATATTATAGTGTTATCTCTCCGTCGAAGACAAAGGCTGCCGGACCAGAGAGCATTACATGATTGTCTTCTTGCCATACTATGTGCAGGGTTCCGCCATCCATTACTATGTCGCTTTCACGGCAAGCAAGACCCAACTGGGCTGCGGCAACAGCGGTGGCGCATGCTCCGGTGCCACAGGCCATGGTTATGCCTGAACCGCGTTCCCATACACGGGTGCGAATAACGTTGGTATCTGTAACTTGGGCAAACTCTATGTTGCAACGTTCGGGGAAGGCTGGTAGGTATTCTGCCATAGCACCAACGGTGGCTATATCGATGGCTGCGATATCGTCTACAAAAGTTACACAGTGAGGATTGCCCATGGATACAAACAAAGAATGCCCGTACTCTCGTAGGGCATCAAGACCCACCTGCTCGTCAAATTGGGCGGCTTGGTGGAAAGCGGGTTCAGACATATCTACCGTAACGCTGGCTACCGTACTGCGGTCGGGGGAGAGGGTGAGCTTGAGAATCTTAACCCCCGAAAGAGTTTCCAGCTTAATCTCGGTGCTGTCTGTAAGATGTTTTTCGTATAAATATTTGCCTATACAGCGACTGGCGTTACCGCACATCATGGCTTCAGAACCATCGGCATTGAATATGCGCATTGAGAAGTCGGCTCCGCTCATTATAGAGGGCTTGTCTATTAGTACCAGTCCGTCGCTACCTATGCCTGTATGGCGGTCGCTCCACTTGATGGCAGCTTCTTCTGGATTATTTATGGGGTAGCGGGTAGCGTCAACGTAGATATAATCGTTGCCGGCTCCGTGCATTTTGGTAAAATGTATCCTGTTCAACATGATGGTTGATTGCCTTTTGGGTGCAAAGTTACGTACATTATTGCTAAATACACCCTTGAATTATGGCTTTTTGCTATTATTTATGCTAAAATTACAAATTGCAACTTATTTCGCCATTTTTATATCAAAGTATAAGTATTAGAGTAGTAAATCCTTACACTTTTGAAAATATTATATTATATATTAGTCATTTTGCTTTAATTATGTTCGTTATTATGATAAAATGTATTAAATTTGCGGTGTAAATAGTGCATATTGATAGTTTTTTGAATAAAAACATTCACAATACGCTAGAATAATACCGTGATTTTTCTGATTGTTTGTAGTCAGATTACAGATGTAGAACCTTATAATATATATAAATATGTGTGGAATTGTAGCTATTTTCAACGTTAGCGTTCCTGCAGATACGTTACGACAGAAAATTCTTCGCATGAGTCAGAAGATTAGGCATCGTGGCCCCGATTGGAGTGGTGTCTATTCAGGTAAGTCTGCCATTCTTGCCCACGAACGCTTGTCGATAGTAGACCCCGAGTCGGGGCGTCAACCCTTGTTCAGTAGTGATCGCAACCAGATATTGGCCGTAAATGGCGAGATATATAACCATAAGAACATACGTGCGAAGTATGCCGATACCTATCCTTTTTCTACGGGTAGCGACTGCGAGTCTATCCTTCCCCTCTATCGCGATTTGTTTGCCAACGGAAGCAATCCCGCTGATGCCGACGTAGAGCGTATGATAGAACAGTTGTCGGGAATTTTCGCCTTTGCTCTTTACGATGAACAACGCAACGAATTTCTTATAGCTCGCGACCCTATAGGTGTAATACCTTTATATATAGGTTACGATGGCGACGGTACTGTATATGTGGCCAGTGAACTGAAAGCCCTTGAAGGGCAATGCGAGCGGTACGAGCCGTTTCTTCCGGGACATTATTACTGGAGTCGCAATCGCAAGATGAAGCAATACTACCATCGCGACTGGATGGATTATAATGCGGTGAGCAACAATGCTGCCAGTGTTAGCGATTTGCGTGAGGCATTGCAGTCGGCAGTTCGTCGTCAGCTGATGAGTGATGTGCCTTATGGTGTATTGCTTAGTGGCGGACTGGACAGCTCTATTATCTCTGCCGTGGCTGCAAGTTATTCAGAGCGACGCATTGAAGATTCGGGTCTTACACGGGCTTGGTGGCCCCGGCTTCACTCGTTTGCCGTAGGTCTAAAGGGTGCTCCCGATCTAGATAAAGCCCGCTTGGTGGCTAATCATATAGGTACGGTGCATCATGAGATTAACTATACCGTGCAAGAGGGGCTCGATGCCATTCGTGACGTGATATACTTTACCGAAACGTACGATGTTACTACTGTACGAGCTTCTACGCCTATGTACCTGTTGGCTAGGGTTATCAAGTCGATGGGTATCAAGATGGTACTTTCTGGCGAGGGAGCCGACGAGATATTCGGTGGTTATCTATACTTTCACAAGGCTCCATCGGCGCGTGCCTTTCACGAAGAAACTCTGCGCAAGTTGAGCAAGTTGTATCTCTACGACTGCCTGCGAGCTAACAAGAGTCTTGCTGCATGGGGCGTTGAGGGACGCGTACCATTCCTTGACCGCGAATTCTTGGATGTTGCCATGCGTCTGAACCCCGAATCCAAGATGTGTCCTGGTTCAACCATGGAGAAACGTATACTGCGCGAAGCTTTTGCCGACTTATTGCCTAAGGAGGTGGCATGGCGGCAGAAAGAGCAGTTTAGTGATGGCGTAGGCTATTCGTGGATAGATACGCTAAAGCAGGTTACTGCCAGCGCCGTTACCGACGAGCAGATGGCGCATGCCGCCGTGCGCTTTCCTATCCATACCCCGCAGAATAAGGAAGAGTATTATTATCGCACTATATTTGAAGAACATTTCCCCAGCAACAGTGCTGCGCTTAGTGTGCCCAGCGTGCCCAGTGTGGCTTGTTCTACTGCCGAGGCGCTGGAGTGGGATGCGTCGTTCAAAGACCGTAACGACCCCAGCGGGCGCGCTGTCAAGGGCGTACATGTGCAGTCGTATTGACCCGTTAGTAGCTATTTACGTACAATTTAACTATAAAGGAGAGAAAAATGAAAGTTCACAAAAAATGGATTATCCTAATGACGGGCATGGTGCTTATTGCTATTGCCGGTCTGTTTGCTAAGGAACCCTCGTTCGAATGCGATTTTAGCAAGATTAACAGTGCTGATGTGGCTTGGCTCATTACGGCTACTATCTTCGTGCTGATGATGACTCCCGGTCTGTCGTTCTTCTATGGTGGTATGGTAGGCGCCAAGAATGTAATCTCTACCATGCTACAAAGTTTTATTGCTATGGGCTTGGTAAGTGTGTTGTGGGTGGCATTCGGATTTAGTTTGGCTTTTGGCGACGATATCGGTGGAGTGCTCGGCAATCCGTTTACCTTCTTGATGTTCGATGGCGTAGGTGCCGATACGTATACTACTCCTACGGGCCAAGTATTGGGTGGAGCCACAATCCCACTGGCGCTCTACGCCCTGTTTCAGATGAAGTTTGCCATCATTACCCCGTCGCTTATCACGGGTTCGTTTGCCGAGCGTGTGCGCTTCTCGGCTTACTTGTTCTTTATGATATGGTTTATGGTGTTCATCTATTGTCCGTTGGCCCATATGACGTGGCACCCCGACGGTCTATTCCTAAAGTGGGGAGTGGTAGACTTTGCCGGCGGTATAGTGGTTCACGCCTCTTCGGGTGTGGCAGCCCTTGCGGGAGCTATCTTCTTAGGACGCCGTGCCGCTCAGACGCGTAGTTCTCAGCCTGCCAATATTCCTTTCGTGCTGTTGGGTGCAGCCCTGTTGTGGTTAGGTTGGTTCGGTTTCAATGCCGGTAGCTCGCTTCATGCCGACGGTCAGGCCGTAAAGGCATTCCTTAATACCAATACTGCTTCGGCTACAGCCATGATGACTTGGATATTCTTCGACTGTCTGCGCGGACGTAAGCCCTCTGCCATGGGTGCTGCTGTAGGTTGCGTTGTAGGATTGGTGGCCATTACTCCATCTGCCGGATATGTTACCGTGGGTCAAAGTATATTCATAGCCTTTGTAATCACGCTTATTTGTAATATTGCCGTTTACTGGCGCAGCCATAGCCGTATTGACGATGCCCTTGATGTATTTCCTACCCATGGTACAGGCGGTATCTTTGGTACGGTGCTTACCGGTATATTTATCCAGGAAGGCCTTATCTCGGGTACATGGGATGGCGTTGTGGTATTCCTTTACCACCTCTTGGCTGTAGCTATAGTTATAGTTTATACCTTTGGTATGAGTTATTTGGGGTATTGGCTTATTGACCGTCTAATCCCCATGCGTGTGAGTGCGCAGAGCGAACGGGTAGGTCTCGACTTTAGTCAGCACGAAGAGCACTATGGTCTTTCGCATATAGGTGAGCGCGAGATAGCCGAATACGAAGACTATTTGCGACAGAAAGACGATGACCGCCAATAGTAGTTACAGGTTGCTACTACATATAAATTCTCAATCATAACATCTGTAATCAGAGAGAGGGGGTGCCAGCTGTGAAGCTTGCACCCCCTCAAACTTGTTTGTTATTGGCGGTTTATATGTTCTGCCGCCAGTAAGTTAATGGTTACATACTTTGGTGATATCTACCGTAAATTGGCTATCATCCTGTGCCGGCATAAACTTGCCTCTTGCTTCCAAAAAGTCTACCAGTTCGGCGGCGGTCATACCTTCTGCCGAGCAGGTGTAGAACCTTTCGTCTGCACCAAAGCGCTCTATGATAGCGTCTATTAGTTGTTGGCGTGTAGTGTAGCTGTTGCCCTCCATCATGTGGAGAACTTCGTGTCCATGTGTCATATATTTTTGTTGTTTACTATTTTCCGTAGGTTTTTTGGAATGTGGTTTTGCCGTCAAGTCCTATCACTTTAATATCCAGTTTTCCGCCGTCGGCCTTGGCCGAAACAATAGTTTCGTTAGAGTTGGTAAGGATAGGGAATTTCAGATTGGCATTGGGCTCGGTATACACAAATTCGTGCAGATGGGCACAAAGCATAAGGTCTACGTTGGCCTGGTTTAGAATGGGTATAAACTTCTCTCTTATCTCTATGTCGCCGTGCCAAGCATCTTTGGTAAAGCGTGGAGGTATGTGGGCTATCACCACGTGTAGCGGAGCCTGCTTGTACTCTTCAGATGCCACTACCTTGCGCAGCCATTCTGCCTGCTGGGTACGATAGTTGTCGTAGTCGGTTATACCATAATATTCAAAGTCGGTGTCGGCTTTGTCTTCGCCCGTGTCAAGACAGATAAAATATACCGGACCTTGGCGGAAGCTGAAGTATAGCGTGTTGTCGTTAGGACGTACATAGTGTTTGAACTGGTCTGCCAGCTGTCCGCGCGTTTCGTGGTTTCCGCGAACATAGTACAGAGGCTTTTCAGAGGCAAACAGTTCAACTGCCTTGTCCATAAATCCACCCCAAAGTTTGCTTTCCTTGTCAAATAGCGACATCATATCGCCGTTGAAGAATACCAGTTCCTTGTCTTTATAACTGGCATTGTTGAACAGGCGGGCCATTACATCGTTCTTCTCGTGTATATCGTTCACCACCAAGAATGTAGTGTTCTGCTTGGTTTTGTCAAGGGTGGTAAACCGTGGTAGCTCTACCTTGAAGGCGGCTGTGGCAGCTACCTTGCCGTAGATAACCTTGTATTCTTTGTGGCTCAATACCTCTTGCGAGTATACCCGGTAGCGATAAGTAGTGCCTGGTTTTAACCCAGTAAGGGTCACGGCGTGAATTTTGCTGGTGCGCTTTATGCCTATCTCGGTATCGTAATACCGTGGGCGAGCCTGAGCGTAGAAGTCGGTGCCGTCGTTGGGCACCAGTTCTACCCATGCGGTAGACATACTGTCGGTAGTCCATACTATTGTAGCCTCTGTTTCGCCTACGCTCTGCAGGTAAGGACCGTGCAGAATGTTGATGGCCATAGCCTGAAGGGGCAGCATGGCTACGGCTGCCAGCACTGTTAGTGTTTTGATGGTTTTCTTCATAATTTTGGGTTTATTTCTTGTTGTTTTTCTTTAGTTCGCGGCTAAACGAATATGGTGCATCGTCGGCACTTGTGCCACGCTGGTAGTTGGGCTTAGTGCTTAGACCGAAGTATATGTTGGCACCATCTGTAAGGGTGCTGTGGTCTATATAGTTGCGGGTATAGTTGCTGCCGTTAACCTGCATATTGTCTATATAAGGTGCGTTGGCAGCGTTGCCGTTGGCGGTGATAGTTACCTTCTTGCCGTTTTCCAGTTTTAGCGTTACACGGTCAAAGTAGGGTGTGCCAAGGGCATACTGGGTAGTTGCCGGACATACGGGATAGAAGCCTAGCGCCGAGAATACATACCATGCCGATGTCTGCCCGTTGTCCTCGTCGCCACAGTAGCCGTCGGGGTTGGGTGTATAGAAATTGTCCATTACTTGGCGTACGCGCTGCTGTACCTTCCAGGGCTGCCCAGAGTAGTCGTACATGTATATCATGTGCTGTATGGGCTGGTTGCCGTGGGCGTAGTTACCCATGTTCATTATCTGCATTTCCCGAATTTCGTGTATCACAAAGCCATAGTAGCTATCGTCGAAGGTGGGAGGAACGGTGAATACCGAGTCCATCATCAGGTTGAATACCTGGTTGCCCCCCATCAGGTCGATAAGTCCTTGTGGGTCGTGGAATACACTCCAAGTATAGTGCCAACTATTGCCCTCGGTAAAGGCATCGCCCCATTTCAGTGGGTTGAAGGGAGCTTGGAATTTGCCGTCCTTCATCTTTCCGCGCATTAGTCGAGTTTCGGGGTCGAATACGTTGCGATAGTTCATAGCGCGCAGTTTGAAGGGGCGCAGTTCTTTTTCTTTCTTGCCCAAAGCCTTGCCCATCTGGTAGATACACCAGTCATCGTAGGCGTATTCTAGCGTGCGAGCCACGTTCTCCTTGATATCTACATCGTAGGGCACATAGCCTAACTTGTTGTAGTACTCATAGCCCAAGCGTCCGGTAGAGTTTACCTCGGGATGTACAGCCTGTGTACCATGTACTACGGCTTGCCATAGCGTTTCGGTGTCGGCTGTGCGCACGCCCTTGATTATGGCATCGGCCACTACCGAGGCCGAGTTGTTGCCTACCATACATCCGCGGTGGCCGGGCGATGCCCATTCGGGCAAGAATCCGCTCTCGCGGTAGGCGTTGGTCAATCCCTCTTGTATCTTCTGGTTCTCAGATGGGTAGAGTAGATTGAGCAGAGGGAAGAGCGAACGGAAAGTATCCCAAAAACCAGTATCGGTATACATATATCCCTTTTCTACTTTGCCGTTGTACGGACTGTAGTGCATGGGCTGGCCGTTAACGTTCTCCCAAAGCATACGGGGGAAGAGCACCGACCGGTACAGACAACTGTAGAAGGTACGCAGATGATCAAGATTGTTATCGCTTATCTCTACGCGGCCCAGTATATCGTTCCAGCGTTTGCGACCGGCATTTTGTAACTGGTCAAACGTTTTGCCGGTTACTTCGCCCAGGTTTACTTCTGCCTGTGCGGCACTGATAAACGATGAGGCTACACGGGCGTTAACCACTTCGCCCTTACGGGTTTTGAAACCTATAATAGCACCGGCGTGCTCGTTGGCCGTTTCGTTGGTACCGCTGTTTATGGTACCGTTGTCTACCGTGGCGGTATAAGTAAAGGGCTTGTCGAAAACTATCACAAAGTAGTTACGAAAGCCTTCGGGCACTCCGCCACAATTGTATGTAGAGTATCCTATTATCTTGTTTTCGCTGGGGATAACCTTAACGTACGACCCTTTGTGGTAAGCGTCTACTACCACAAATGCCGAGTCGGTCTCAGGGAAGGTAAAGCGGAAGCTGGCAGCACGCTCTGTTGGTGTAATCTCGGTTACTACATCGTAGTCGGCCAGATAGGCACGGTAGTAGTAAGGCTGTGCTTTCTCGGCCTTGTGCGAGAACCAACTGGCACGCTTCTCTTCATCAAATATGGCGTGGCCGGTTACGGGCATTAGCGAGAACACACCGTAGTCGTTAATCCACGGACTGGGTTGGTGGGTCTGTTTGAAGCCCCGTATCTTGGTGGCAGTATAGGCGTAGGTCCATCCGTCGCCATTTTTACCCGTTTGTGGAGTCCAGAAGTTCATACCCCAGGGCAGAGCTATAGCGGGATAGGTGTTGCCGGTAGATATCTCGTAGGTCGATTCGGTTCCAACGAGTGTACTTACATAGTCTACCGGACTAGTGGTGTCGTAGGCATGGACCGCAGCAGAAATGCCAACGGCCATCAATAGAGTGCAAAAAGATTTTAGCTTGTTCATTTTATAAATAGTATTGTAGTAATATGGTAATATACTGCTGTAATTTTTTGTATCCCTTTATGTAAATGTGTGTATACGCCTTGGTGCGTAAACTTGTACAAAGTTAGGCATAAGCCATTAATTTTCAAAATTAATTTGGTTATATTTGCTGCTGGCCTTGGTAGTTCTTAGGGCTATCCTTTACCTATGTGGCGCTCGGAGTGGTGTTTTGTGGGTGGTCTACGGCCGTAGACCAATCTGCTCACGGCCGTAAACAGGATGGCTGACGGCCGAAAACCCGATTGCCTACGGCCGTGGGCAATCTAAAAAAGATAGATTTTGGAATAAAAAACCGAACTTGGGAATAGAAAAACCGCATATCCCCCCAAGTAATGATACTTGAGTGCGGATATGCGGTTTGGGTTATGGGTGGTTCTAAAAAATTACCACCGTAAGTTCTTCAGTTATTTGGCATATGGCTTTATGCCTTTCTGAGCATGGCGTCTACCTTTTGGGCTGCCTGCTTGCCACTTGCCAGTGCGCGTACTACCAGACTGGCACCCATGGCGGCATCGCCAGCCACTACCACGTTGGCTCCAAAGGTGGGCAACTGTGGCTTGATGAAGCCCATGGCAAGGAGTACTATCTCTGCCTTGATAATTTCGGGTTTGCCAGCCTCTACCATCAGCGGGCGTCCACCCTCTGGGTTGGGTTTCCAGTCAATGGGCTGAACCTTAACACCCGTAAGACGGCCATCGGTGCCTATAAATTCGAGCGTGTTTATGTTCCAGCGGCGGGTGCAACCCTCTTCGTGGCTCGATGTAGTTTTGAGCGTGCGAGGCCAGTTGGGCCACGGGTTGTTGGGGTCTTCTGGGCCTTCTACAGGGCGTGGCATAATTTCTATTTGGGTAACGCTCTTGCAGCCTTGACGGTGGGCAGTACCAATACAGTCGCTACCAGTATCGCCACCACCTATTACCAAAACGTCTTTGCCCTTGGCAGAAACCAGTTGGTCTTTGCTAAACTCTATACCGGCAAGTATACGGTTCTGCTGTGAAAGCATATCGAGTGCCAGGTATACTCCCTTTAGGTCTCGACCGGGTATGTTTAGGTCGCGGGCCTGCGGTGTGCCTGTAGCCACTACGTAGGCATCGTAGCCCGTAGGCAGTGCTTCCAGGTCTACCTCTTGTCCAAACTGGAATACTATGCCCTCTTGTTGCAGTATATCCATACGGCGAGAGATTACTGCCTTGTTTAGCTTGAAGTTGGGTATGCCATAGCGCAGCAATCCGCCAGCGTCTTCGCGCGCTTCTATTATGGTTACGCTGTAACCCATAAGGTTTAGATCGTGGGCAGCAGCCAATCCGGCAGGCCCGGCACCAATTACAGCCACTTTCTTACCGTTGCGCTTTGGGGTATGTACGGGTATCAAGTCTTCGTTGAAGGCGTGTTCGGCTATGGCAGCTTCGTTCTCGCGATTAGTGGTAGGTTCGTGCTCCATTAGGTTGAGTACACATGCCTTCTCGCACAGTGCCGGACATATACGTCCGGTAAATTCGGGGAACGGGTTAGTGGCAGATAGCAGCTGGTAAGCCAACTGCCAGTCGCCTTTGTACAAGGCATCGTTCCATTCGGGTGGCTTGTTGCCCAGCGGACAAGCCCAGTGACAGAAAGGTACACCACAGTCCATGCAGCGACTTGCCTGCAGGCGGCGGTCGTTGCTGTTCAGAGTTTGTTCAACCTCTCCAAAGTCGTGTATTCTATCGTTTAGAGGTCGGTATCCAGCCTCTTTGCGAGGTATATCAAGAAATGCTTTTGGATTTCCCATAATTGTTGTTCGATATAGGGTTTGGCTCTTGTTGTATTGTAAGTTAAAGGGGTGTATTAATAGTCGCGCTGCATATCGGCTATCTTCTGTTGCAGCTTGCGCACTTTCTCTTCTTGCAGTACGCGTTTGTACTCGATAGGTACTACCTGGATAAAGTCTTCTATGTGGCGGTTCCAGTCGTCGAGCAGTGTGCGTGCCACTTTCGAGCCAGTGTACAGGTAGTGCTGGCGTATCAGCTCGTGTAGCTCCTTGCGGTAGCTGCTGTCTTCTACCAGGTTGATTTCTACCATATCCATATTGCAGAAGTAGTCGAAGTTGTGTTGGCGGTCCCATACGTAGGCCACACCACCGCTCATGCCGGCGGCAAAGTTACGTCCTGTTTCGCCTAATACTACTACGCGGCCACCGGTCATGTACTCGCAACAATGGTCGCCGGCTCCCTCGATTACAGCTGTGGCTCCAGAGTTGCGCACTCCAAAGCGTTCACCCACTTTTCCGTTAACGTAGAGTTCGCCGCTTGTGGCTCCGTAGAGGCCCGTGTTGCCGGCTATGATGTTGTCTTCGGCAGTGAAGTTGCTGCGGATAGGCGGAAGGATAGAGATGCGTCCGCCTGAAAGTCCTTTGGCAAAATAGTCGTTGGCCTCGCCTTCCAGTTTGAAGTCAATGCCACTCATGAGGAATGCTCCGAAGCTCTGTCCTGCCGAGCCTTTGAACTTTACGTTTACAGTCTTGTCTGGCAAACCGTTCTGTCCGTACTTTTGTGCTACCATACCGCTTAGCATAGTACCCACGGCACGGTCGGTATTGCGTATGGCAAAGTCTAGGTTTACCTCGTCGGCATTATCTATAGCCCGTTGTGCTCCTTTTACCAACTGCTGGTCAAGGACTGATGAAAGGTCGTGCTGTTGAGGAACGGTATAGCAGAGCGATGCGCTGCCCTCTTCGCGGTATAGCAGACGTGAGAAATCCAGCAGGTCGGTCTTGACTTTCGTAGTGGCCGATGGCTCCATTCGCTGTATAAGTTCGGTGTGTCCTACTATGTCGTTTAGACTTCTATAGCCCATCTCTGCCAAGTATTCGCGCACTTCTCGGGCCAAGAAGGTGAAGTAGTTAACCAAATAGTGATAGCTACCACGGAAGTGAGCGCGCAAACGTGGGTCTTGTGTGGCCACACCCATAGGACAGGTATTGAGATTGCACTTGCGCATCATTACGCACCCCAGTACTATGAGTGCAGCGGTACCAAAGCTAAACTCTTCGGCACCCAATAATGCCATAAGGATAATGTCTCGACCGGTTTTGAGTTGACCGTCGACCTGCAGGCGAACCTGCGGGCGCAGTCCGTTTTTAACCAGCGTCTGCTGGGCTTCGGCCAATCCTATCTCTGGCGATATTCCGGCAAAGCGCATACTTGATGCTGGACTGGCACCGGTACCACCCTCGGCCCCCGAGATAACTATCAAGTCGGCCTTGGCTTTGGCTACACCGGCGGCAATGGTTCCCACACCACTTTCGGCTACCAGCTTTACGCTGATGGCTGCCTGCGGGTTTACATTCTTCAAGTCGAAGATAAGCTGAGCCAAGTCTTCGATAGAGTAAATATCGTGATGGGGAGGTGGCGATATGAGCGAGATGCCAGGAATAGAGTGGCGTGTATGGGCAATTACCTCGTTTACCTTGAATCCAGGTAGTTGTCCGCCCTCGCCGGGCTTGGCTCCCTGTGCCACTTTTATCTGTATTTCTTCAGCATTAACCAAATATTCGGTAGTTACACCAAAGCGTCCGCTGGCAACCTGCTTAGTTTTAGAAGAGAGGCTTATGCCGTCGACCTCGCTATGGAAACGACTGCTGTCTTCGCCTCCCTCGCCGGTGTTGCTTCGAGTACCCAACTTGTTCATGGCAAGGGCTATGGCTTCATGGGCCTCTTTAGATAGTGCGCCAAACGACATGGCGCCAGTAACAAAGTGCTTAACTATCTCTTCTTCTGTTTCAACTTGGTCTATGGCTATGGGGTTGCGCTTGAAATCAAAGAAGTCGCGTATAAATATAGGTTTCTCTTTGCTGTCGGCCAGGGCGGTAAAGCGCTTAAAGGTGTCGTAGTTTCCAGTGCGCGTAGCCAGTTGCAGTGTGGCTATTGTCTCAGGGTTCCAGGCGTGACTGATGCCGTTGCGACGGTAGTGGAATTGTCCCTCATCGGGCAAGAAATCTTTCTCTTGGCTTATGCTGAAAGCCTTGTTGTGTAAACGAATGGCATCGCGTGCTATCGTTTCGAGACCTATACCGCCAATGGCGCTGGTCTCTGTGCCAAAATAGGTGCGTAGCAGACTCTCGCTAAGACCTATACTCTCAAAAATCTTGGCTCCGCGATAGCTACGTATGGTAGAGATACCCATCTTGGCCATAATCTTGAACAGTCCTTTCTTTACAGCCTTAATATAGTTTGCCTCGGCAGTAGAGTAGTCTTCTTGTATCTTGTGGCGCTTTACCAGATCGTCGAGTACGGCGTAGGTAAGATAAGGACAGAGAGCTGATGCGCCGTAGCCAAGGAGCAGGGCTGCATGCATTACTTCGCGTATTTCGCCACTCTCTACAATGAGTGCCGTCTGTACACGTTTGCCCACGCTGATAAGATAGTGGTGAACAGCACTTACAGCAAGTAGCGATGGGATGGCGGCATGCGTGCTATCTATGTCGCGGTCGGTAAGGATAATGTAGTTGTAGCCATCGTCAACACTACGTTCGGCGGCATGGCATAGATTGTCGAGAGCTTCGCGCAGCCCCTCTTCACCACGTGCCACTTCGAAAGCCATAGCTAACTTTACGGTGTTAAATCCCTTGTAGCGTATGTTACAGAGTATATCTAACTGAGTATTGGTAAGAATGGGGTGGGGCAGACGTACCATCTTGCAGTTGGTTTCATCGGGGGTGAGGATACCCGTGCCAACTCGGCCGATATACTCGGTAAGACTCATCACCAGGTTTTCGCGAATAGAGTCGATAGCGGGGTTTGTAACCTGGGCAAACTGCTGGCGGAAATAGTTGAAGAATATCTGCGGACGGTCGCTAAGTACAGCCAAAGGCGTATCGTTACCCATCGAGGCGGTAGGCTCTTGCCCGGTAGTACACATGGGTATGATAGTCTCGTTTACGTCTTCTTCGCTGAACCCAAACTCTGTCTCGTGGCGCAATAAGTTGTCGACTGTGTTACTTACCTTGCGGCCCGAGTGCAGTTTCTCTAACTGTATACGGTGGGTGCTAAGCCACTGACGATAGGGATGCTCGGTAGACAGGCGGTCTTTGATTTCGCCGTCGTAGTATATCTTGCCTTCTTGGGTATCAATAAGTAGAATCTTGCCGGGCTGGAGTCTACCTTTTTCGGCTATCTCGGTGGGGTCGAAATCCATTACTCCCACTTCGCTGGCCACAACCATGGTGTCGTTGCGAGTGATGGTGTAGCGGGCGGGGCGCAGACCGTTACGGTCTAACATTCCTCCGGCAAATCGCCCGTCGCTGAAGAGCAGGGCAGCCGGTCCGTCCCATGGTTCCATAAGTATGGAGTGGTATTCGTAGAAAGCCTTGAGATCTTCGCTTATGGGATTTTTGTCGTTGAAACTCTCGGGCATCATTACAGCCATGGCATGGGGTAACGAGAGTCCACTGCGCACAAAGAACTCGAATACATTGTCCATGCTGGCAGAATCGCTCATGCCCGGTTGTACAATAGGCGAAATCTCGCGTATATCGCCAAGCGCCTCTGACGAAAGTACCGACTCTCTGGCTTGCATCCAACCACGATTACCACGAATGGTGTTAATTTCGCCGTTGTGGCAGAGCAAGCGGAAGGGTTGAGCCAAGCTCCATGTGGGGAAAGTGTTGGTAGAGAAGCGACTGTGTACCAGTGCCAGACCGCTAGTAAAATAAGGATTGGTAAGGTCGGGATAGTACTGGCGTAACTGCAAACTTGAGAGCATGCCCTTATATACTATGTTCTGACTGGATAGGGAGCAGATATAGAAGTCGCCCTGTTGGCCGGCAGCAAGATGTTCGCGCTCCCAGATGGCTACACGGTGTTCTATCTTCTTACGTATAATATATAAGGTGTTTTCGAACATGGGTTGACGCTCGTCGGTAACACCCGTGATAAACACTTGGCGTATGGCAGGCTCCGACCGTAGGGCCATTTCGCCCAGGCAGTCGGCCTGAGTTGGCACAGTGCGCAGGTGCATTAGCGAAAGACCTTCGCGCTCTATCTCTTCTATCATGATAGAGAGTATCTGGTGTTGGGCATCTTCTGCTTTGGGCAGGAATACCAATCCCGTACCATATTTGCCTTTTTCGGGTACGGGAATACCTTGCAGTAAGATAAACTCATGGGGTATTTGTAGCATAATACCTGCACCGTCGCCGGTTTTATTGTCGGCGCCTTCGGCACCGCGATGCCTCATATTCTCAAGTACTTTGAGTGCATTGTCAACCAGTTGATGGCTCTTGTTGCCGTGTATGTTGACTACCATGCCTACGCCGCATGCGTCGTGCTCGTAATCAGCGTTGTAAAGTCCTTTGCTCATTCTATACTTTTTCTATTATTATCCAAAAATCAGGAAAGCAGTTCATTGTGCTTGCAAAAGTACTAAAAAAATGACAGAATGTTAACAAAAAGTATGAATAAGCTATCAAAATTAACATTATACAACGCTTGATAGCCTTCCAATACGCCAATGGGCCAGTCCGAATCATTATCGGTCTGACCCATTGGGCTTATTTGAGATGTAAATTTGTGACTTATTCTGCCACGCTTATTTCGTGGTTTCCTGCACCTAACCATACGGCTGTCTTGCCAGCCTTTATCCACTGGCTATCGGTAACTATGCGCTTGACGTTGAGTGGTTTGCCATCGATAATTATGCGCTGTGTGGCGGTAGAGGGTATGTATACCAGCGCTTCTGATTTTTTTGGCACGCCTACCATCATACATAGTTGTTTGTCTTCGCGCTTAAAGGCAGTAGATACCGTGCCGCTAAGTGTGGGGAACGATAGGGTAGCTTCGCCAAAGGTAACATACTGCGGGTCTATCTTGAACTTGCGCCAGCAGGGTTCAATAGTTTCGGCGCCCATCAGTTTTTGGGCTATCACGGTGAGACCGCCACCGCTCCATGCGTGGTTTGACGAGCCACCGCGGAAGTTCTTCTTCTGCGCATCCCAAAACTCCCATAGCGTAGGATATTCTTTGCAGTCTACCATTGGGGCTATACGCTTCTTTAGTCGACTAAGGGCATATTCGCCCTTGCCCATTTTGAAGAGTGCCTCGGTAACATAGCGCTCCATATACGGACTGGCGTACTCTTGGGTCTTGAATACGTTGAACAGCTGGGTGTATTTATCCTCGCTGGCTATACCTGCTATTACGGCCAGAGCCTGCACACGGTCGTCGGTAGCACCCATATACTGCGGATGGCGGTAGCAGTAGCCGTTCCAACAGAGGTTGAAGCCCTGCTTAATGCGCTGCATAGTCTGTCGGTAGCCCTCGGCGTCGGCACTAAGACCTAACATGTCGGCCATACGAGCCATGCCGTCGAGCGCCAAGTAGTGCCATCCGGCATAGATAAGCCGCATATCGCGGTTAGTACCCCAATCGCCCCACTCCCATGTGGCTTTATAGGGCGCTGTTAGCCCAGTAGAATCTAGCGGGAACCGCTCCAGATAGCGGCGAACGGCTGGATATACTTTGCGAATGGTGGCCGAGTCGCCAGTGTTCATGTAGTAATTCCAAAAACCATAAAATCCTACGGCTGCCAACATCTGCCCTGGCAGTTCGCTCTTGTAGCTTCCGGGCACAGGGGCATGCAGTACGCCGTTATCAAACTGCCATGCAGCCAGTTCCAGCATGCCCTTGCGCATAAGGTCTATCGATGAGAGCGAAAGGGTATAGAATGCCTGAGAGGTGAGTATCACCTCGTCGCCCCACCACTGTGCGCGCTCGCGTTCGGGACAGTCGAAGTAGGTATCGCGCATGTTAACATACAGCGTGTTTAGGGCTTTCTGCCAGAAACGGTTGTAGAAGTCGTTGTCGCAACTAAATGTGCCTTCAACATAGGTATCGTAACCCGTCTGTCGATAGCTTACGCCGTTTACCTTTACGCCTTTGGGCAGATAGATAATTATCTTTTCGCCGTTCATCCATCCAAGAGATTCGTATTGCTGCCGTCCCTGGCGGGTAATGTATTGTGCCCTTACGTTCCATGTACCCGCCATGTGCGAGTGGTTGGTCAATAGGTCTATGGTATCGCCCTCTTGAACTGCCGTTACATCTATTACAGGCGTAATCTGCAGGTTGCCGGGCAGGGGGGCTATTATGGTATCTACCTTTACGCCTTGGTGTAACTCAAAGTCTACGGGCTTTACCCCGAAGTCTTTGAACAAAGGTATGGGGCGCAGTGTATGGTTGCCCCAGGGCTTATCGCCCCAAGCGCCAATCTCTACCGAGGGATTGAACCCAAGACTTGCGGCGTTGGCAGAGGTCTGCCATCCGTCTATGGCGTGGCGTGCGTCGTAGCTTATGTTGCTCTCTGATAGGCGATAGTTTGGCACGGGACCAGTGGCAGTGCTGTAAGCGGGGTGTATACGGCTAAGCCAACTGCTGTTGGTGCAGAGTTGGGCGTTGGAAGACTGTATGATGAGACCCGACTTGCCACTGTCAGCATGAGAGAAGCCCGACTTGCCAAAATAACATACCAATACGGCTATGCGGTTATGGCCTCGCTGCAGATAGCTACCAAGGTCTACCTCGTCAAAATAACCTTCGCCCGGTGCCGGACCACGTTTCAGTCCGCCTTCGAATACCGCCAAAGTGCCGTTTACCCATAGCCAGTATTTAGAGTCGCAGGCTATCTGCACCTTAAGGCTACGGGGCTTTGACTTCATTACAATGTCTTTCTGAAAGGCTATCCATGTGTTAGGCCGGTTTACGCTGTCGTGGGCAGCGGTAATCCACGATGCTTTGGTTGCCCATGCTGTAGTAGTGCAGAGCAACAAGAGAATAGAGGTGATAAGGTTACGCATAATTTATGTTATTGGTATTATTGTGCAAAAGTATGAAAAAATGACTGACGCTGAAAGAAAAACGCCATTTTTATTCAGCCCCCTGTCGCAGCTATTGTAAATATCTTCTTTCTACCATGCATTTATGGGCGATAGTGGTTGCTATTTTTACCGCCCTGCATAATGGTTGATGGGTTGCTGACGGCCGTGGGCCGGCTGGTTGATGGCCGCCGTACACCCGGCTTACGGCCGTGAGCTGATAAGTTGACGGCCGTGGGCAACCCCGAAAACACCGTTTCGGTAATTGATATGTATGATGAAAAATATTACCGGGTATGCCCCATGTTTGTGCAGAAAATAGTACATTTGCCATGGTTAAACCTCTATGTTATGAAGCAACTGCTTGAATTTCTGCGTAACTGGACGCTGCCCGTGGCTATAGGCTCGGGTATACTGGCGTATATGGTGTTTGCACTGATACCCCAACTTGACGGAGCGGCGCAATTCTTTGCCCCAATAGGCGAGCGCATACTGCCGCTGTTTATGTTTCTGATACTCTTTGTAACCTTCTGCAAGGTAGATTTTCGCAAGCTTATCCCCGTGCGCTGGATGCTATGGGTTACGGCGGTACAGGTGCTGTTTGTGGCGCTGCTTACGCTGCTGGTGGTTGAGTATCGCCTACAGGGAAACAGTCTGATTATCACAGAGGCTATAATAACCTGCATTATCTCGCCTACGGCGGCCGCTGCCCCGGTAGTAACCGCCAAATTGGGTGGCAATCTTGAGCAGATGACTACCTATACCTTTGTTTCTAACTTTGTTACGGCACTGCTCATCCCCGTATGTTTCCCCTTGATAGACAAGGCAGCCGACGTAACATTTCTCTCGGCTTTCCTGGTTATTCTGCGCGAAGTGTGTATGGTGCTGGTGTTGCCTATGGCGTTGGCTTTTGTGGTAAAGCATTTTATGAAGCCTCTGCACCGCGTGATAGTGTCGGTAAAAGACCTGTCTTATTATATGTGGGGCGGTTCGCTGTTTGTGGTTTCGGGCACTACGGCCAAGAATATAGCCCATGCCGATACCTCGCTTGCCTTTCTGCTTATCATAGCTCTGCTAGGACTGATACTCTGTATAGTTCAGTTTGCCGTGGGTAGGTTTATAGGTCATTACTCTGGCAATACCATCGAGGCGGGCCAGGGTTTGGGACAGAAGAATACTACCTTTGCCATTTGGATATCGTATACCTATCTTAATCCTGTATCGTCGATAGGGCCAGGTTGCTATATACTGTGGCAGAATATTATCAACTCTGTAGAGATATGGCTCTGCCGCAAACGCCTGGGACATAGCTTGCATACCTGATGGATGGTTTTGTTGCACGCCTAGCAAAAATAAAAGCTGGTAACACTGTAGCTTTCGGAGGTTGTTTATAGAACTACCGTATAAGAAACCGAAAGACAACAAAACGCCAGTACATAATAAGAGATAAACCTATGGTGGTAATTTTTAGAACCACCCTTAAATAAAATACCGTACACCCATACCGCGTGGTAAAATGTGCCCAATTTTAAGTGATGCTTGCAAATTAATACGTTAAAAAGTGTTATAATAAAGTATGTTGTAAATTGCATATTTGGCTGCGCTATGCCTGCCGGAAACAAAAACGGGACGTACATAGAGCGTATTTATGGTGCTATAGATAAACTTTACTGGCGTAGAGCTATCCTTTAGCGGGGTAAAGATGGCCTTTAACTAGCAGAAAACTCATCTTTAGTAGAGTAGAAATATTGGATAAAAAGGACGGAATTTTCAATAGTTTTGCCAAATATGGTAGTTCTTCGGCCAAATATTATGTTGTGTACCCCCGGTTTTACTCTTTGGAAAGAGTTGTGGCGGTTGTCAGAATACGCTAATTGGCTAAAATCCCCCCAATGGTGTAAACTTAGTAGCTAATTTTTGTTGATTTTTCTCGCCCGAAAATGGATAGAAAAATGGCGGTAGTTTTACAACCGTTAACATAAAACGCTCCAAAAGGGTTAAATAATGCAAATCGTATAGGAGTGGTGCTTTCAAATTGTAAGCAGGTAACTCCTGGGGCGTCAAGATTTGTACTAAAACTCTGTTTTTATATTAGGGTTTGCCAAAGAATATCCCAAAAATCAAGGCTGTTTATGCGGTGTGTGCGTACACAGATGCACAAAAATGGGGATGTTGTGTTAAAATCGAAAAATTGTTACCCTAAAATTTGGCGAGTGTATTAATTTTTTGTTACATTTGCTGCGTTAATTTAAATTAATGCTAACGCAGATGGGTCTGCAATGGCATTTCTCTCACGAGTTATACGTAATAAAACCTAAAAATAAAAAATATAAAGAATAGTACTAAACGACTATTATAATATATGTCTAACTTAATAAATACAAATGTTCAACGCTATGAATGAGAAGCAATTGTTAAAATTGTGCTTTTCGGCTGCCTTGTGCATGAGCTTTATGGGTGCCAGTGCCGAGCCATCGGCTACTACAGGTACAGCATACTCGGTACAGCAGGCCAACGACAAGCAATTTAGCGGTCAGGTACTTGACGAGAACGGAGAGCCCGTTATTGGTGCTACCGTTACAGTGAAAGGTACTAAGATTGCAGTGCCAACCGACGTGGACGGTAACTTCTCGCTGAAGGCACCTGCCGGCAGCAAGTTGGTTATTACCTATCTGGGTTATACCACAATGGAGGTTAACGCCGGTAATGGTATTAAAGTAAACATGAAACCAGATACTCAAGTGATCAATGAGGTTGTGGTAACGGCCTTGGGTATCAAGAAAGAGGCTAAATCACTTTCGTACAATGTACAGCAACTTGGAGGCGATGCTGTAACTAAAGTACAAGACGCCAACTTTGTAAACTCGCTCAACGGTAAGGTGGCCGGTGTTCAGTTTACACAGAGTTCATCAGGTGCCGGTGGTGCTACACGTGTAGTAATGCGCGGTATCAAGTCAATCAATGGTAACAACAGTGCACTCTACGTTATCGACGGTGTGCCAATGCCTAACCTTCGCCAGTCTACCGATGGTACTATGTACGAAGGTGCTGGTGCTTCGGGCGACTCGGGTGCCGATATCAACCCTAACGATATAGAGAGTATCTCAGTGCTCAGCGGTCCTTCTGCTGCGGCTCTGTATGGTTCTGACGCTTCTAACGGTGTAATTCTTATTACTACCAAGAAGGGCCAGGCTGGCCGTTTGGACGTAACCTATAGCGGTAGCTTCCAGTTCTCAAGTCCATTTGTTACCCACGAGTTCCAGAATACTTACGGACCTTCTTCTACCGGAGCATTCGACAGCTGGGGAAGCAAGTTGGCTACACCTTCAAGCTACGATCCTAACGACTTCTTCCAGACAGGTACAAACATATCTAACAACGTATCTATCTCTACCGGTAGCGATAAGAACCAGACCTACCTCTCTTTGGGTGCCACCAACTCAACAGGTCTTATCCACAACAACGACTTCGATCGCTACAACCTCAGCTTCCGCAACACATCTAAATTCTGCAACGATAAGCTTACATTAGACTTCAACTACACCATGTCTAATATACGCGAGCAGAACATGATTTCACAGGGTCAGTATAACAACCCACTTTATACTCTGTATCTCTTCCCCGCTGGCGGCGACTGGCAGGGCATGCAGTACTACTCACGTCACGACCTCTCTCGTAACCTGGAGACTCAGTACTGGCCATGGCTCGACCAGAGCGACTTGATGGAGAACCCATACTGGATTACAGAGAAAGAAAAGTTTGTAAACCACAAGGTGCGCAACATGATTACCGCATCGCTCAAGTGGGATATCACAGACTGGGTATCTATCACTGGTCGTGTAAAATACGATACACAGAACAACCGCTACGAGCGTAAGCTTAGCGCAGGTACCAAACTGCAGTTTGCTTCAGACTATGGTAACTATCAGTTGCGCAACCAGAATACCACACAGCTCTATGCTGAAGCCTTCGCAACATTCAACAAGTATTGGAACGACGGCGAATGGAGCATCACCGGTGTACTGGGTACCAACTACGACCGTCGTGATACCAAGGAAGAAAGTGCTTCTGGTAACCTGGCAACCGTAGCCAATAAGTTTACTCTGAACAACCTGGATCCTTCTGATCCTAAATTCAAGCTCAATCAGACTTATACAGAGCGCCGTGTAAAACAGGCTCTCTATGCCAGTGCACAGTTGGGTTACAAGAGTTTGGCTTACCTAGACCTTACCGCACGTAACGACTGGTCGTCAGCCCTCTCTCCATTCAACGATTCTTACTTCTACTGGTCAGCTGGTATCTCTGGTATCTGGACCGATATCTTCCCCACCATCAAGAGCAACGAGTGGCTCAACTACTTGAAGACTCGTCTGTCTTACTCAGAGGTAGGTAACGACCCAACCGATACATATCTTACCACTACTACTTACAGCATCAGCTCTACAGGTCCTAACTTGACAACTGCCAAGAAGAACCCACACTTGAAGGCTGAGCTTACAAAGTCTTGGGAATTCGGTCTTGACTTGGTAATGTTCAAGAACAAACTTAAGCTTAACGCTACTCTCTATCAGTCGCGTACTTACAACCAGTTCTTCAACATTCCTCTTGATGCATCATCTGGTTACACCAGCATGTGGGTAAACGGTGCTACTGTAGACAACAAGGGTATCGAGCTCTCTGCACGCTTCAACCAGCCTCTCGGTCCTGTACAGTGGGAAACATACCTCACTTGGACTTTGAACCGCAACGAGGTTAAAGACGTAAATGCCGAGTACACCGATCCCGATACCGGCGAAAGCTATTCTATGAAAGACGCCCTCAACCTGGGTGGTTTCAACGGTACACGTAACACCGTAGTTAAGGGTGGTAACCTTACCGACCTGTATGTACGTACTCTCGCTGTAGGCGAACACGGAGAAATAGTAGTTGACCCACAGGATAAGTCTATCAAGGTAGACGCTAACACTTATGTTAATGCCGGTCATACTACACCTAACTACAACCTGTCTTGGGGTAACAACTTCAGCTGGAAGGGCTTCAACCTAGGCTTCTTGTTCAACTACCGTCAGGGTGGTGTAGTAGTATCTCTCACCGAATCACTTATGGATGCTTTCGGTTCATCAAAGACCAGTGCTGATGCACGCGACGCTGGTGGCGTAGTTATCAACGGTATGGGCGGTTACAACCCACAGGCTTACTACCAGACTGTAGCAAGTACCACTACTACTATCGCTTCACAGTATGTATACAGCGCTACCAACCTGCGTCTGCAAGAACTTTCGTTCGGTTACGACTTCCCAATTACCAAGTGGGTAAGCTGGATCAAAGGTCTTAACCTTTCGTTCGTAGCCCACAACCTGTGGATGCTCTACTGCAAAGCTCCATTCGACCCCGAAACTACCGCTTATACCGGTACATACAACCAGGGTATTGACTTCTTCATGCAGCCAAGCTCTCGTACTTTGGGCTTCTCAGTAAAGGTTAAATTCTAAAACTAAAGGAGACATTACAATTATGAAATCAATTATCAAATATACGTTGCTCGGTGCATTTGCTTTCAGCGTAACAGCTTGTACAGACAATTTCACTGAAATCAACACCAATCCTTACGAGGCAACAGACGAAGATCTGGAAAAAGACAACCTTACTGTAGGTTCGTTCTTCTCGCAGATGGAACTTCGTTTGGTACCCTTTACAGCTGGTGGACAGCAAGACGACTCTTATGGATCAACAGGTTCGTATCAGCACTTCCAGGGCCTTTGCTCTGACTGGTATTCAGGTTATGTAGGTCCTACAGGTACATGGGCCAACGGTAACCACAATGGTAACTATTATTTTACCGGCAACTGGGGTAACTCTATGTATACCCAAAACTATACACAGGTAATGACCCCATGGGCTACCATAGTAAAGAATGCTACCAAGAACAATACTCCCGAAATTGCCGCTCTAGCAACAGTAGTAAAGGTTTATGGTATGCATCGTGTAACAGACCAGTATGGTCCTATCCCTTACGTAGACTATGTATCAGGTAGTGTAGAGAACCAGTTCAATACACAGGAAGCTGTATACAACCAGTTCTTCCAGGAACTCGACGATGCTATCGAGGTACTTGCTCCTTATGCAGCATCAGGTCAGAAGATTCTTGAGAACTTTGACTATATCTACCAGGGCGACGCTACTCGTTGGGCTAAATTTGCCAATACCCTGCGTCTGCGTTTGGCTATGCGTGTAGTTTACGCTAATCCTACACTGGCACAGCAGGAAGCTGAGAAGAGTGTTAACTCTACAGTAGGTTTCCTCGAGGAGTCTTCAGATCGCGCTATCATCTCTGGTATCACCATCATGAATCCTCTCTATGAGCAGGCTTATAGCTGGAACGAGGAACGTATGGGCGCTCCTATGGACTCTTATATGAACGGTTACAACGACCCACGTTTGTCGGCTTATTTCAAGGCTGCTGGTGACGGTAAGTATCATGGCGTACGCTTAGGTATCAATATGGCCGGTGGTAACAGCGACTATACTGGCGACCAGATCTCTAACTTCAATCTTACATCAAGCTCTACCATTCCTTACATGAGCTGCTCTGAAAGCTTCTTCTTGCGTGCAGAGGGTGCTCTTCGTGGATGGAGTATGGGCGGTACTGCCAAAGACTTCTACGAGGCAGGTATCAAGGCTTCAATGAGCGAATGGGGTATCACATCAGATGTAACTGATTATATCAACAGCACTGCTCAGCCTATCGCCTTTGTTGATAACACTGGCAATGGTGGCGACGCAGGTCAGCCCAGTACTATCTGTGTAGCTTGGGATGATGAAGCTTCTTTCGAAACTAACTTCGAGCGTATCATTACTCAGAAGTGGATTGCCAACTTCCGTATTTCTCCAGAAGGTTGGGCTGAGTATCGTCGTACAGGATATCCTAAACTGTTCCCCACAACACGTAACAGCAACTCAGGTACTATCGATACCAACCTACAGATTCGTCGTATGCCTTATCCTCAGACTCTCTACGATAACAACCGTACAGCTGTAGAGGCAGGTGTTAGACTGCTTGGTGGCGGTGACAACGGCGGTACCAAACTCTGGTGGGACAAGAACCCCAATCACTAATTATCCAATCAACCAATAGAGAATAAACAATTATGAAATTGAAAATATTTTTCGGTGTTTGTGCCATGGCGTTCATGGGTATTTCTCTCACCAGTTGTGATACCGATGTAGAGAAGCTTACTATCCAGGACCCTTACAAATATGACGCACAGTATTACAAGAATCTGCGCGACTATCACAACTCTGACCACGAGATAGCTTACTGCTATTATTCATCATGGTCATATTCTCAGTCGCCTAACTCTTACGGTCAGCGCTTCTTGGGTTTGCCCGATAGCCTTGATATCGTAAACCTTTGGGACGATGTAGTTACAAAAGAAAAGTATCCAGTTGCTTACGCAGATATGAAATATTGTCAGGAAGTAAAGGGTATGAAGTTTGTTATGCACGGTGATGCTTCTAACTATCACCACTCATTCTGGTATCGTGACGAAAACCTGAATGTTGATGAGAGTCGTGTTATCGACTTGAGCAATATCGATGCTAGTGGTCTTTCTCGCGAAGAGGCTATCCGTGCTTACGCTCGTTGGGCTGTTGATACCGTTGTCAAGTGCGAACTCGACGGTGTAGACTTCGACTATGAAGGTTGGGGCAACCAAGATATGATTTGGTGTGCCGACGAGTGCAACAAGTACTTTGGTCCTGAGGGCAAGTGGCCTGAGAAGTTGCTTATCATCGACTTCTTCGGTAGCTCACCTAGTGGTTGCGATGATTACTGCGACTGGTTCATTCGTCAGGCTTACTCTTGGCAGATTGGTTTCCAGACCGGTAATTCAGGCCGTCCATACGAGAAACTCGTGCTTTGCGAGAGTACAGGTGCCGAGGCTGCCAATGGCGGTAAAGACGGTGCTATGGTACGCGAGTACGCAGCCTTTGAACCCTCAACAGGTCATAAGGGCGGTTTCGGAGCTTTCTATATAGACTACAACTACCAGTCTACATCTGGTATTCCTTACAAGGAGTTCCGCGAGGCTATCCAGATTCAGAACCCTGCATTAAAAAAGTAACATAAAACAAGTACAAAATTATGAAACTCAAAATAAATATCATATCAGCAGCTTTGCTGATGCTTGCAGGTGGCGTGTTTACTGCCTGTAACTCAGAAGGCGATGATTTTGATTACAACAAGTCAGGACTTCTTATCTCTGGTACAGAGAATAATCCTGTCGTTAAGTTTGTAGTCGAAGACACACCTGCTAGCTATGCGGTGACCGTACAGTCTACCAAAAAAGTGACAGAAGATGTCAAGGTAGAACTTGCCATCGATGCCTCTAAGGTTGACGAGTATAACGCTACCAATGGTTCTAACTATGTGGCAGCTCCCGAGGGTTCTGTAGAACTTTTGGATAACAGCGTTACTATCTCTGAAGGTTCTGCAATTTCTTCTGCAGCTACCGTAAGAGTACTCGATACCGAAGGTTTTGTAGAGGGTCGTAACTACGTAGTGCCTGTTACTATCAAGACTGTTAGCAACGGCGATGTTATCCCCACTTGCCGTACTATCTATCTGCGTATAGCACGTGTGATAAGCTTCTACGCTATCCAGGCCAACTACAGAGCTTCTTCTAACTTTATCTTCGACCAGCCTGTACCTCTTACTACATTTACTTACGAGGTTAAGATTTATCCTCAAGGCTTGAACCGCCGCAACTATCCTCAGCGTTTCTTGGCTCTTGAGCAGAAAGACGAGTCTAAGTCACTCTTGCTGCGCTTTAACGAGGCTAACTCAAGCAACAAGCTTCAGACTATCCTCGCTGGTAACAAGATTATGTCTAACACCGAGTTTGAGAACGGTAACTGGTATCTGCTTACTTGGGTATACGATGGTACTAACGTATTCTTCTACGTAAATGGTACACTTGATACATCTGGTGCAGCTTCTATCGACGGTATCAACTTCCAGCGTTACGAGATGGGTATGTCTTACCAGGGCTACAACAGCCAGCAGTTCTTCTCTCACCGCTTCTGCGAGTTGCGTATCTGGAATCGCGCCCTTTCTACTACCGAGATCAACGCCAATATGTGTGGTGCCGACCCACAGAGCGAAGGTCTTGTAGCTTACTGGAAGTTCAACGAGGGTGAAGGTCACGTATTCAAAGACGCTTCTAACCATGGTATGGATATGGACTGGAGCAAGACAAAGCGTGCCGTATCTGGCGACGACCTTACCGATACTCCAACTGCTGCCGACAATATCCAGTGGGTTAAGGACGATATAAACAAGTGTTCACAGTAATCAATAGGAGAATTAAAGTTATGAAATTAAATATGCAATTTGCCGCGCTCAGCCTTTTGGCTGTAGCCGGCATCTCGCTCACCTCGTGCTCTGATGACGAGAGCTACGATGTATATGGCAACAACCAGAACTTTATCTATATCGCTCCTTCAGAGTTGAGAAATGGATATACCTGCGAAGTGGTTACTACTCCTGCTGGTGTTTTTGGTCAGGTTGCAGCTACTATCAATGCCAAGTTGCAGTATGCTACCAAGGATACTGTAAAGATTTCTGCCCACGTAAACGCAAGCCAAGAATTGGTAGACGCATACAATGCAGAACACTCTACAGCCTATGTACTGCCTTCAGAGAACGTGCTCAGTTCACTTGAGGTTCTCGAGGCTTCGGGTATTGGTGCTAACAAGACATATTCTGACAAGGGTATCAAGGTGCAGTTGCCTGCCGATAAGGTACAAGACCTTAAATGTGAGGATGCCGATAACGCTCCTACATATATTATCCCTGTATCTTTGAAGTTCGATGGTGCTGAAGGACCCGGTACCGACCGTCCTTTCTCTGTAAGCGAGGAGAAGGGTACTTCTTACATCATTGTTAAGACATCTAAGGTTGACGATTTCTCTTCTATCACTAGCAGCAAGACTGTTAAGTGTGGTATTTCTAAGAATAAGTATGGTATCTTCGGTGGTATCTCGGCTACATTCTCATTCAAGAACCTTATCGCTGTAACAGGCGATATGCAGGGAACTCTTGTTGCCGACAATAGCCTTGTTGCTACCTACAATTCAGAAAATGGTACCAGCTATTCGGCTCTGCCTTCTAATGTATTGAGCCAGCTTGTTATCACTCCCGCTACCATTAAGGAGGGTGAAACCGCTACCGAAACAGGCATTACCGTAACTGCTCCTGAGAGTGCTACCAATAGCCTTGAGGGTACATACGTATTGCCAATGCGACTGAAGACCAGCTTCGCCAATGGCGCAAGTGTTGACGAGGATGATGTAGTTTATATCGTAGTAGAAGTTACTACCTCACTCATCAAGGAAATCTCTTCTGCATCTGATATGGTAGGTACTCTGATTGAAGATTATACTGGCTGGACAGCTAAGTACTCAAGTGGTACCGAAATCAATGCCAGCGAACTCTTCGACGGTGACCTTACCAACGGTGCTCAGCTCCGCAACGACGGTGCCAACGGCAAGACCAAGGTAGTTATTGTAGACATGGGTGCTAAGAAGAATGTTAGTGCATTCCGCTTCTCTCGCTACTATGTATCTTACTATGGTGGCTGGAGGAAAGAAGAGTACTATTTCTCTTCTGTTAAGATCGAGACATCTACCGATGGTACTACATGGGAAGAGTGTGGTACAGTAACCGAGAGTGCTATGCCTAAGAGCAACGGTTATCAGCACTGTTCATTCTATGGCGGAGTTCCTGCACGCTATCTGCGTCTCTCTATCGAGAGTGGAGCTTCTTCAGTATCAAGCCTTGGTGAACTAGGTGTATATGTAGCTGATTGATAGTTTAAGTTAAATAGATCCTTTTTATGGGGGAGGTGTTTAGCGTGATGCTAAGCACCTCCTTTTTTCATGCCCTGCTCTTAAGGCATACTCTCGCTATTTGTATTGAAATTGAGCATAAAAAACCTTTGTTTTTCTTCGATTTTATCCCCGTCATGCAGTATCTTTGCACTATAAAACCTATCATTATGACAACAATTGCCAAAACCCTATTTTCATGCTGCTTGGCGCTGGTTGCCCTTACAGCTACCGCCCAGCAACCTGCAGTTATACCCGTGCCTAATCAGATTACTATGGGCCAGGGTACGTTTACTATAAAACGAAATACTACCATTAGTTGCGATAATGCCCAACTGCGCCCCGCGGCAGAATATCTTAGCGGATTGCTTAGTAAGGCTACGGGTTACCGCTTTACAGTGAAAAAAAGCAAAGGTGATATTCGCCTTTCGCTTGCCAATCAGGGTAACGAGGGTGCCTATAGATTGAATGTTACGCCCAAAGGTGTACTGATTGAGGGCGATACCTATCGTGGTGTGATTAATGGTATAGCCACGTTGCGCCAGTTGTTGCCCGCCGATATCGAATGTAAAAGCCCTGTTAGTCGTACATGGACCGTACCTTGCGTTACCGTTACCGATGCCCCCAGGTTCGAATGGCGAGGCATGGAGTTAGACTGCTCGCGCCACTTCTTTACCGTAGAAGAAATTTACCGCTTGCTCGATGTGCTCTCGCTTTATAAGATAGACAAACTACACTGGCATCTTACCGACGACCAGGGATGGCGTATTGAGATTAAGCGTTACCCCCTACTTACCGAGCGTGGCGCATGGCGCATCTATAACAATCAAGATACTATCTGTACTACCCGTGCCGCTGCCGAAGACGCACCCGAATTGCAGATTCAGCAGAGCAAAACCCGTAAGAATGCTAATGGACAGATCCTCTATGGCGGTTATTATACCCAGCAGCAAGTACGCAATGTGGTAGAATACGCCCGTGTACGTGGTATCGAGGTTGTGCCAGAGATAGATATGCCCGGCCATAGCCTTATGGCTATCAATAACTACGACGGTCTGTCGTGCTACAAGCAGACAGGGTGGGGTAAGCTCTTTACTACACCTATGTGTCCCGGTAAGGATACTATGCTTGAGTTCTGTAAGAACGTATGGAGCGAACTGTTCGACCTCTTCCCTTCGCGCTATGTACACATTGGCGGCGACGAGGTTGATATGAAAAACTGGACTACCTGCCCCGACTGTCAGAAGCGTATGCTTGACAATAAACTTACTACTACGGCACAACTGCAAACTTGGTTCAACCACTATATGGAAGCCTTCTTCAATGCACATGGTAAAACTATGATAGGGTGGGACGAAACCATTGCCGGCGGACTTACTGCCAACTCTACCGTGATGTGGTGGCGCTCGTGGGCACCCGAATCTCCCCGTCAGGCTACCTCTCACGGCAACCCTGTGATATGTACCCCTAACTCAGAGTTCTATATAGATTATCAAGAAGACAAGAACTCTGTTCCCTCTATCTACAACTTCAACCCCATGAAGGGTCTTAACGCTGCCGAACAGCAGTTGGTGCTGGGCGTGCAGGGCAATCTGTGGACAGAGTATGTTCCTTCGTTTGAGCGTATGTGGTATCAAGCCTTCCCCCGTATGCTTGCCGTTGCCGAATTGGGTTGGAGCAAACCCGAAACCATGAATCTTGATAATTTCTCCACTCGCTTGGTGGCTCATCTTCCTCGCTTGCAGAAGTTGGGTGTTACCTACCGCATACCCGATCTTACAGGTTTCTATAATGTCAATGTGTTTACCCAGCAGGGTAAGGTTGATGTAAAGTGTGCCGACCCCTCTGCCACTATCCGTTATACTACCGATGGCACTATACCTGGTGTTAACTCAACACTCTATACCGGTCCTATCACTCTAACAGAGACTACCCACTTTACCTTCCGCACCTTTGGTCCTAATAATCGTAAGGGCGATATGGTAAAATGCAGTTATGTAAAGGAAGATTATGCCCCATCTACCGTTGTAGATAGTTTGCAAGAAGGTCTCTCAGTGGCTTGGCACGATTACGACGGACCCAACTGCGAGGGCATAGACCGTGCCACCCTTAATGGTACCTATGTTACTCTGGGCGTAGAAATACCCTCAGAGGCTAAGGGCAATATCGGTTTGATATTCAATGGTTACATAGATATCCCCTCCGATGGCATTTATACCTTTGCCTTACTGTCTGACGATGGTAGCTATCTCAAGATAGACGGCCAGATGGTGGTAGACAATAATAGCGAGCACAGTCCACGCGAAATCATAGGTCAGCATGCTATGCGCCGTGGTTTGCACCCCGTAAATGCCCGCTACTTCGACCACAATGGCGGTTTGCTGCAACTGCGTGTTCTCGATAGTAATGGCAACCCCGTTAAGGTGCGCTTCTATCATAATTAATATTAATGTGCCTAGTACTGCACCATTGCCCGTAGGCACCTAGTCTTAACGAATTAAAAACAAAGCTATATGACAAAACAAGAATTAATGCGCCGTGCCATCGCTTTGAGCGAAGAGAGCGTGAGCAAAGGTGGCGGCCCCTTTGGAGCAGTGATAGCCCGTAACGGTGTGATAGTAGCCGAGGCTTCTAACCGTGTAACTCTAGATACCGACCCTACTGCCCATGCCGAGGTTAGCGCCATTCGTGCCGCCTCGTTGCGTTTAGGCAAGTTCGATTTGAGTGGCTGCGAAATCTATACTTCGTGCGAACCCTGCCCCATGTGTCTAGGTGCCATCTATTGGGCACATTTAGACCGCATATACTATGCCAACGACCGTAAGGATGCAGCCTCTATCGGTTTCGACGACGATTTTATCTATAAAGAGATAGCCCTCTCGCCGGCCGACCGCCATAAGCCCATGGAAATACTCTTGGCCGATGAGGCCAAGACTGCTTTTGACGCTTGGCAACAGAGCACTTCTAAAGTAGAGTATTAAGTATAAGTACCGCCCTTAATCATTTAAGCCACCGCGGTGGCCTTTCTCGGGTTGCTCACGGCCATAGGCAGTATTGCTTACGGCCGTGAGCCGCTTTGTCTACGACCGCCAACCTATCTGCCCACGGCCGTCAACCATCAATAATCGTTATGTTTGCCGTTGATAATTGTGACCATGATATTCGGCAGCCGAGCCCTGGGTTATGTGCAGACTGCTCCCTTCGGGGCGCACATATTCTGTCGGGACCACTGATACTCAAAACTAAGAGTTGCTTAATAGTTGCCATTATGCTAAATTATCAACTCGAAAAGCAGAAGAACCAAATCTGTTGGCATATTTTATATACGAATAATTTTGAACGCCTACTTAATTTTTATTAAATTTGCAAATGACAACACTATTTGCAAACTAAAACTAGGTAATGATGGATATTAACCGCCTTAATGCTATCCGGCCTGCCGACCAGCAAAAAGGTCTTGACCTAGGTAACTATCTGCTTACCCTCGATAGCCGTGGTAATGTAGACGCTATGCTCAAGGTAGCCTCGTTCCGCCCCTATCTGGGCGTTGGTTTCGGCCGTGCCGTACCAGCCAAGCCTCGCTTTGCTTTCAACTTTGATATGGGTGTTCAGTTCTGGGGTACTCCTAAGGTATCCCTGCACGACCACCAACTTACAGAGAGCGATACCGATAGCGATAGCGGCGAGGTGCTAAAGTATCTTAGCAAGGCCATTGTATATCCACAATCAACTTCCGCATAGTTGGTTGTATACTCTAACGGTATGCTGCTTTAAGAACGTGATATAAAGGCATGCCGGCAATGACAAGCGTCGCTGCTGGCATGTTTCTCTTATATAGGTGTAGAATAAACCGATATTAATAATAGTAAAAAGTATGAAGACAAAAGTAACCGTACTTATAGTAATATTGTTTGCCGTATTGCTGGCCGCGCTAACCTGCCCCGGTAAAGAGGCTCATGTAGATGCCGTAAAGGCTGCCGTTGTTAGCTATGTAGACGCCAAGGCTACAGAAGAGACAGATAATGCTATTGTATCTTCGTTTCTAGGTAGCTTGTTTGCAGGCAAGTTGGCAGAGATGTTTTTGGATACCAAGTTAGAAGTAAAAAATTATGTGCTTTTCAGCGTAGGTCAGGTAACGTTGGAAGGCAAGACCAAAACAGTATCGGTAGGTGCATTCAATCATGTGTTCACCTATGATAAAGACGATATAGCCCGCGTGGTAAATAAATAATAATATAGCCATTTCCTTATCAGAAGAATACCGATGCCGCTTGTAGCGCGTACCCGGTAGCAGATGTAGAACAGATGACAGAGAATATAGCCACACAGCTCTACCAGCGCGTAGAGATGCTTGCTCACCTTGACCCCGATGCTGCCGATGTGCGCAACAAAAATCTGCACGCGGCGCTAGCGCAAGTGTGCTACGAAGGGGTAAAGGATACGGGTATGGCCTTTGGCAACCTGTTTTCTCAGGTAGACTATATCTGCCGGGCGCATGCCATACAGCCTGCCGATATGGCCGATATCCAGACCATGCGCCGCCACTCTAATTCAGCAGCACTTATTACTGCTGCCGATTGGGCTTACGACCTTAGGGCGTTGGCGTTGCTGGTATCTGCGGTTACGGCAACATCTATCCCCTCTACTCTCTCGGCATTGCTGCCTCATACCCGTAGACCTATAGATCACAGTCATGCCGTAAACCGCCGCTATGTGCGGTGTGTGGTTACATCGTTTACTGATAGCGTTATCCAGGTGTATGCCGATGCTACAGGGCGTGGCGATGCGCTTACGGTAGACTATACCGCCCATAGCTATTTGCAACCTCTGCTGCGTGTGGGCATGCAGCTTAACCTAATTGACTGCCGTGGTAACGATACCATAGAGCCCAGTATTATAGTAGTAGAGCCCGATTATCTGGTAGATATCAGCCAGATAGCGCGCTGTTTTACCGAATACGGGCATCACCCCCTTTCTTATCTCGTAAACAGGCTCAGCCCGGTGGCCAATTCACAAGCCATTCTGCTGGGTAATTTTGCCGGACGTGCGCTCGACGATATTATCAACCGCCCCGACGATTATAAATGGACCGATACCCTGCGTACCAGTTTCCGCGAACGGGCACTCGATTATTGTACCTGTCCCGACTTTTCTGGTGGCGATAGCTTTCGTACCGCTGCCAAGAATCAGGTTAACAATCTGCGTGGTATTGTAGACGGCCTCTTTGCAACTCCTGCCGATGGTTCGCGCCGTAAGGGGTATAACCGCACGCAGGCTATGCTCGAACCTTCGTTTGTATGCGAACGGTTGGGCTTACAGGGCCGTATAGACCTTATGACCACCGATATGCGACTGCTGGTAGAACAGAAGTCGGGCAAGAATTACAATATAGAGTGTGGTCATCCTAACAAGTACGGTTCTTATCAGAAAGAAGACCATTATGTACAGTTGTTGCTCTATGCCGCACTGCTACAACAGAACTTTAATCTTGGACGTAACCATGCCGATATACGGTTGCTCTATTCTAAATATCCCCTGCCGGGCGGACTGGTTGCTGTTAATGGCTATCAGGCATTGTTTCGCGAGGCTATGGCACTGCGCAACCGTGTAGTGGCACAAGATTATGCCCTTGCCCACGATGGTTTCGACAGTATACTCGATAGTATTACCCCCGAAACTTTAAACGAGTATCATGTTACCAGTCGGCTCTATACAGCATACGTTTATCCCAAACTGCAAGAACTGTTAGCTCCGCTTCACGCCCTGTCAAGTGTAGAGCGGGCCTACTTCTGCACTATGGCCACCTTTGTTCTGCGCGAACAGCTGGCTGCCAAGGTGGGTAGCCACGAGGGCGTAAGCACCAGCATGGCCGATCTATGGAATATGCCCATCGAAACCAAGCGCGAAATGGGCAATATCTATACCGGTCTTACCATTATTGATAAACAGAAGAGTAATGGCTCTGCCGGATGGGACACCATTACTCTGGCAGTGCCCGATCAAGGTGAAGACTTTTTACCTAACTTCCGCCCTGGCGATTCGGTGTATCTGTATGCTTATCAAGATGAGCCAAGCCCTACAGAGTCTATTCTCTTCAAAGGAGTAATAGTAAGTCTGCACCCCACCGCTATCACTATACATCTTAACGACGGTCAGCAGAACGAGCATATTCTTGCCCAAGGCACTTATGCTGTAGAGCATAGCGGTTCTGACGGCACTTTCACGGCACAGTTGCGTAGTCTGTGTAACTTGATGCATGCCCCAGGTAGTAGGCGTAGTCTGCTGTTATCACAGAGTGAACCTACGGCCGACCTTACCCGTACGCTCTCTCGACAGTATCATGCCACGTACGACGATATACTACTCAAGGTAAAGCAGGCCAATAACTTCTTCCTATTGGTGGGTCCCCCGGGAACAGGTAAAACCTCTATGGCGCTGCGCTTCATGGTAGAAGAGGCTTTGCAAGATGCCGATGCCCAGCTGTTGTTAACATCGTATACCAATAGAGCCGTCGACGAGATTAGCGGCATGCTGGCCGATGCCGGTATCGACTTTCTGCGTATTGGGGGCAGATACACCTGCGATGCCCGTTTTCATAGCTATCTGCTCGATCAGCGTATGGGCGATAATCCCAAACTTAGCGATGTGCGCCATATCTTGATGTCGGCTAGGGTAGTAGTAGCCACCACCACTACACTGCAAAGTAGAGCGCAGCTATTCGGCCTTCGCCATTTTACGCTGGCTATAGTAGACGAGGCCAGCCAGATACTTGAACCCTCGGTAGTAGATTTGCTTGCCCGTGTAGATAAGTTTGTGATGGTGGGCGATTATAAACAGTTGCCCGCAGTGGTGCAGCAACCCTCGTCGCTATCGGCGGTTACTAATAAAGAACTTAACGATATTTATCTTACCGACTGCCGCCATTCGCTTTTTGAACGCCTTTATCGCCGCGAGATGGCGTTAGGGCGCAGCCAGTTTATCGGTATCTTGCGCCGTCAGGGGCGTATGCATCCAGAGATAGCCCGCTTTCCTAACGAAATGTTTTATAGGCGAGAGCATCTGGAGTGTGTTCCCTTGCCCCATCAGCAGGAAGATACCATTTATCCATCGCCACTGCCTCTGGATGCCAATGCGCTTGACCGCTTGCTGTACCATAACCGCCTACTGTATTTCCCCTCGCCCGACAATCTTTCGGCACGCCAGTCAGACAAGGTTAACCCGGCAGAGGCTCGTACCGTGGCGCAGATAGTAGAGCGCGTGTATGGCTATTATGGCACACACTTTGACTCCGATAAGACTATAGGTGTGATAGTGCCTTACCGCAACCAGATAGCTATGATTCGACGCGAGATAGCCAAGGCGGGCATACCTGCGCTCGACAGAATATCTATAGATACCGTAGAGCGCTATCAGGGTTCGCAGCGCGATGTTATTATCTACTCGTTTACCGTGCAGCATGCCTACCAAATTGATTTTCTTACCGCTAACTGTTTTGAGGAAGACGGGCAGATAATAGACCGCAAACTCAACGTGGCGCTTACCCGCGCCCGCAAACAACTTGTAATTACCGGCCACGAATCTACGCTTAGGCGCAATGCCATTTTTAGCAAACTCATAGATACAATACAAAATACTCAGAATAACAACTATGCTTAGTAATTCAGTTAAGGGCTACATACTTGGTGCCATTGCCGCAGCCAGTTACGGTACTAATCCGCTCTTTGCCCTACCATTGTATAAAATAGGAATGAACCCAGAGTCGGTATTACTTTTTCGCTATATGGCAGCCATACCCATGATGGGGCTAATGCTCATACTCCGTGGGCGTGGCTTTGGATTAAGACGGCATCAGATATTTCCGCTCATGGCTATGGGTATATTAATGGCAGTTTCGTCGTTGGCACTGTTTGAGAGTTATAACCACATGGCGGCGGGAATAGCCTCTACCATGCTCTTTGTTTATCCCATCATGGTAGCAGCTATCATGGCCATATTCTTTGGTGAGCGTCTGTCTGTCACCACAGTTGTGTGTATGGCTATGGCACTTGCAGGTATCTGCCTGTTGTACAAGGGCGGCGACGGAGCTACACTTAGTCTTGTGGGAACGCTGCTGGTTATGGCATCATCGCTTAGCTATGCCGTGTATATAGTTGGCGCTAACCGTCCGGTACTGAGCGAGATTCCTACGCTCAAGATAACATTCTATGTATTGCTGTTTGGTTCTTCGGTATTTGGGGCTCGCTTCTTAATGGGCGTTCCCCTTATCACTCCAACGGCCAGTCAGTGGTATATGTGGGCCGATGTGGCTGCGCTGGCTCTTCTACCTACTGCCATATCGTTTCTTTGTACTACGGCGGCTATCCAGCATATAGGTTCTACACCTACCGCTATACTGGGAGCTCTCGAACCCGTTACGGCCATATTCTTTGGCATAACCGTGTTTGGCGAAACGCTTACTTCGCGCGATGTACTGGGGCTTATACTTATTATTGTGGCAGTAACGCTGGTAGTGGGTGGCAGCAAGACTTCGGTTTATCTTATGCGTCTGCGCCGTATGTTCCCCCGTATTTTGCACCGTCATCACCATAAACAGTAAGCGGGCGGTAAAGAATTGTTATGAAAAATTTGTATGACCTCTGGAAAACGACTATTTTTGTGTATTAGGTATAAAATGATGATTACAACAAGGTATAATTACTGATGATATGAAAGAGAAGATGATGAAATTCGAACAGATACTGGTAAGTATCACAGGGCAAGACCGCCCCGGACTTACCGCTTCGGTTACGGCTATACTGGCTCGCCATAACGCACAGATACTGGATATTGGTCAGGCCGATATCCATGCCACCCTCTCGCTAGGTATACTTATCCGTATAGACGAGCGCCAGTCGGGGCAGGTAATGAAAGAACTGCTCTTCAAGGCTACCGAACTACAGGTGCAGATAGCCTTTACGCCCGTAAGCGATGATGAATACGAGGCTTGGGTAGACAAGCAGGGCAAGAACCGATATATTCTTACCTTGATAGGCAAGACGCTTACTGCCGAGCAGATAGCAGCCGCTACCAAGATAATATCGCAACAGGGACTGAATATAGACTCTATCTTGCGCCTGACGGGTAGACAGAGCATTAAGAAGACCAACCGCAATGTGCGGGCATGTATAGAATTCTCTCTTCGCGGTACGCCGAAAGATCAAGAGCAATTGCAAGGCGAACTGATGCACATGTCTGCCGATATGGATATCGACTTCTCGTTCCAGAAAGATAATATGTACCGCCGTATGCGTCGTCTTATCTGTTTTGATATGGACTCTACCCTTATTCAGACAGAATGCATAGACGAACTGGCCGACCGTGCCGGCGTAGGCCCAGAGGTTAGGACCATTACCGAGAGTGCTATGCGGGGCGAGATAGACTTTAAGGAGAGTTTTACTCGCCGTGTGGCTCTGCTTAAGGGGCTTGATGCCAGCGTAATGCAGGATATAGCCGAACATATGCCTATCACCGAGGGTGCCGACAGACTAATGAAAGTTCTTAAGAAATGTGGTTACAAGATAGCCATACTCAGTGGTGGCTTTACTTACTTTGGTGAGTATCTGCAGCGGCGTTATGGCATAGACTATGTATATGCCAACGAATTGGAGATAGACGATAACAACAAACTCACCGGTCGTTATGTGGGCGAGATAGTAGATGGCGCCAGAAAGGCTGAGCTTCTGCGCTTGATAGCACAGGTAGAGAAGGTAAATCTGGCTCAGACCATTGCCGTTGGTGATGGTGCCAACGACTTGCCCATGCTTAGCGAGGCTGGACTGGGTATAGCCTTCCATGCCAAGCCCCGTGTGGTAGCCAGCGCCGAACAAAGCATTAACACCATTGGCCTCGACGGCGTGTTGTATTTCCTGGGTTTCAAAGATAGTTATCTAGAAGATCAAGGCAGGTTCTGATAACCCTATGATGGTAATTTTAGCCACGCCCATACCATAAACCACAAATTAAGGGGGAGAAAACTTTCACGTTTTCTCCCCCTTAATTTATTTATGAATATGAAGTATTACTGTATAGGTACCAACCAGAATGTTACAGCGTAGTCACCATAGTTTACGCGGTAATTGGGCTGAGCCTCGGCCACCTTTGACCAAGAGTCTACACCGCCAACGCCAGCTTGTACTTTATCTATGCACAATTCGGTAAAATTGGCTTTCTTTAGTTGGGCGGGATGCCGCTGGTGCTTGCTATCGCCTTCGTCCAGTTCGGCTATGCTATAGTGCAGCGCCGAAGCAGAGAATGGAGCGTCGGCAACTATCTTCAGTCCCTTGCCCTCGTTAGTGGTTTGGTTCCACCAGCGTATGCCGGTTTTGGTACCACTCTCCTGCGGGCGTATGTAGGGATAGAACTGCTCGTCGGCAGTCTGGGTGTAGATACCCAAACGCTGTGAAGAGCAACGGTCTATGTAGTTCTCGTTAGGGCCAAGACCGTAGAACTCGCTCTTGTCCATGCTGTAAGGCATATCCATCTTCATTCCGTAGCGTAGCATGTTGCCAACCTCGGCGCCCGGTGTACCCTTGAAGTCTTGGGTTACACAGATTTGTCCTTCGGGATTAATTAGATAGCGCAGGGTGAGCGTGCCTTTTACTTCGGGCATATCGTATGTAGCGGTAACCTGTGTACAGTTTTTGCCCTTAACTACATTAGTAGATGTAAGATTTATCACAGGGTTGCGCCATGCCTTGTAACGCTTTTGTAGACTGGCTCCCATATCGTTATCGGTAACAGCGCGCCAGAAATTAGGCTTCAGCATACCGCCATCGCTGAGCATAGATACACCGTTAACCTCGTAGCGGCAGATATATTTTGTGGCGGCATCGAATTCTACAACAAAGTTGTTGCCCTCAATGCGTAGTGGAGCGTTCTTCTTGTTGGTTACCTTTACCTTACCTGTTGCGTTGCCAATAAATCCATTCTCAGATACTTCAGGTTTGCCGCTTTTCTCGGCTATGGCTATCTGTGCGTATGCCATGGTTTGTCCGGCAGCGATAAGTGGTTCGACGGTCTTTGTCTTAAAGTCAATGTTAAGCATAACTTCGGCTTTGGGGTCTATGCCGTTGAGTTTGTAAGGCAGAGTGTATATAGTTTTCTGCTGTGGAGCTACGTTGAGGTTGGTAACTTCGCCTTGCTGTGTAGCTTTGCCGTCAACCAGTAGTGTCCAGCACATCTTATAGTTGTCTATATCGCGGAAGAAGTACTCGTTGTATACTTCTATCTTTCCTGTCTTTACGTCTATGGGGTTTGCCCATACACTTTGGTACTGGTAGCCTACCTCGTAAGCGTGAGGATTAAGCTTGCGGTCGGGACTAATAAAGCCGTTGCTGTTAAAATTCTTGTCTTCATTGTTGTCCCAGTTGTTGTAGTCGCCGGCATATGAGAGAATCTCTACACCATTGGCATCTTTCTTGCGCAGAGCCTGGTCTACAAAGTCCCAAATGAATCCACCCTGGTATTTGGGATACTTGCGTATAAGGTCCCAGTACTCTTTGAATGCACCCTGACTGTTGCCCATGGCATGAGCATACTCACATTGGAAGAAAGGCTTTTTAGCCTTGTCGTCGGTACGAGTACAGTAGTCTTCAGAGCCTTTAAGATCTACGTACATAGGGCAGTAGAAATCAGAATCGGAGTTCCAGCGTCCGCGCTCCCAATGGATAGGACGACTGGGATCGAAATCTCTAATCCAGTCGGCAGCTTTCTCAAAGTTTACGCTTTCAGCAGTCTCGTTACCCAGCGACCATATAATAATGCTAGGGTGGTTAAAGTACATAGATACATTGTGCTGATTGCGCTCCAATATCTGCTTGGCGTATGCGGGAGTACGGCTAAAGGAACTCTCTTCATAACCCAAGCCGTGGCTCTCTTGGTTAGCCTCGGCTACCAGATACAAACCGTACTGGTCGCAAAGGTCGTACCAGCGTGGGTCGTCAGGATAGTGGCAGGTGCGTACGGCATTGATATTGAGTTGCTTCATTATCTTGATATCCTGTATCATGCGCTCTACGCTTACTACGTATCCGCCATCGGGGTCCATCTCGTGGCGGTTGGCACCTTTAAGGAGTATAGGTTGGCCGTTGACCAGCATCTGCGAGTTCTTGATTTCTATCTTTCGGAAACCAACTTTCTGCGAGAGTACTTCAACTACCTTATCGCCCGACTTAACTGTGGCTACTAGGGTGAAGAGGTATGGAGTTTCGGCAGTCCATTTCTTTACATTGCGCAACGAGAAACGGATAGTGCCGTAGTTGTGGCGCTTAAAGTCGGCCGTGTTTTTGGCTACTGTTACTCCGCTAGCATTTAGCAGTTCGAAGTCTATTACCGGGCGGCCCGATACGTCTACCTTAACCTCAAGTGTGCCATCGGTATAGTTGTTGGTAAGGTCGGGTGTAATCTTTATGTTGTCTACATGCACATTGGCATCGCGGGCATACAGATAGCTTTCGCGAGCCACGCCACTCAGTCGCCAAAAGTCTTGGTCTTCAGAGTAAGTACCATCGCACCATCGGAAGGTTTGGAACGAGATAAGGTTGTCGCCCTTATGTATGTAAGGGGTTATATCGAATTCGGCAGCTACTTTAGAGTCTTCTGTGTAGCCTACATAGCGACCATTAACGTAGAGATACATGTTAGATGTTACCGAACCGAAGTGGGCTATAACCTGCTTACCGTCCCAATTGGCTGGTATGGTGATAGTTCGGCGGTACGAACCTACATGGTTGTGCTCGTTGGGTGTGTATGGTGGGTTGTTCTTGAAATGTCCTTTCCAAGCATAGCCTATATTTACATATACAGGGTCGCCATAACCGTTGAGTTCCCAAATGCCGGGCATGCTAATCTCGCCCCAAGAGCTGTCGTCCAGGTCGGTTTTGTAGAAATCGGTTGGTCGCTGGTCAGCGTTCTCAACAAACTTGAATTTCCATTTGCCATCGAGCGATAGGAAATTGGCCGACTTGTTCTTGATATTCTTCAATGCCAAGTCGCGGTTTTCGTATGCAAAGAACTGCGTGTGCAATGGAAAGCGGTTAACCTCGTTCACCTGCAAATCTTTCCATTCGGTGTAAGTTGGTGTTACTTCGGTAGCCCACGAAGGAACCGTCGCGGCAAAAACCAACGCAAAAAACAGTTTTCTCATGTAATTATTGTTAAATAGTTTGTAATATTTTAGGATGATACCGCAAAGATAACTAAAAACCATGGTAACTTTGCAACAAAAAGGCTTAAAAATGCAAAATCCCTATGTAAAACAATATCCTGACCTAATGGTGGGTAAGAAGATAATGTATGTACACGGTTTTATGTCGTCAGGGCAAAGCGGAACAGTAACCGTATTGCAGACCCTGTTTCCCAAGGCTAACGTTGTGGCGCGCGATATACCGATAGACCCCACCGAGGCTGTGGCTATGCTCAAGGCTATGGCCGAGACGGAGAAGCCCAATCTTATTGTAGGTACATCTATGGGAGGTATGTACACAGAGATGTTGCATGGCTACGATCGCATACTAGTAAACCCTGCATTCGAAATGGGACATACCCTGCAGAAGAACGGTATGGTGGGCAAGCAAGTATTTCAGAACCCTCGCCTTGATGGAGTGCAAGAAGTAGTAGTTACCAAGTCGATGGTTAAAGCCTATGCCGATATTACCACCCAATGCTTCTCGGCAGTAGACGATGATGAACGGCAGCGTGTGTTTGGACTCTTTGGTGATAAAGACCCCATAGTACATACCTTCGATATCTTTCATAGCCATTATCCACAGGCGATTCATTTTCATGGCGAACATAGGCTTACCGAGAAGATAGTTCACCACAGTCTTGTGCCCGTTGTACGGTGGATAGACGACCGCCAAGAGGGTCGTACACGTCCCGTAGTATTGATAGATGTGTCTACTATGCGCGATAGCTATCTTCATGCCACGTCCAGTCTGCGCAAAGCCTTTGATAAGCTTGTTGATGTTTACGATGTGCGTACCCTCGCTCCAGCTCCCACTAACCATTCGGAGCAGATGGCCGAGGTGGGTGCATGGATAGAAGATATTTTGTCGGTGGCAGCGTGGAATAGGGTGATATATACCAACGAGCCGCAACTGCTATGTGCAGACTATCTGATATCGGCCTACGATGTATCCGGATTTATGGGTACGGTAATACGTTGGGGTAGCGAGCAGTTCAAAACATGGGAAGAGATAATTTCCTACTTCGAATTACTGGGCGGACAGTAATCCCCGTGGTAATTTATAGAACCACCATTAAATAGGTAGACGACAATAATGGCGTAATATGGCGTAAATACAACTATTTCAACAACTTTTGTGAAAAAACATAACGAAAAACTTGTTGGAATGGTAAAATAGCAGTAATTTTGCAGCCGCTATTTATGGGCATAGCCCTAAGGCATAAGTTTAACATAATTAATTAATAAAAACAAAACATGATTATTGTACCAGTAAAAGATGGTGAGAACATCGAAAGAGCTCTCAAAAAGTTCAAGAGAAAATTCGAAAAGACAGGTGTAATTAAAGAACTTCGCTCACGTCAGCAGTTCGACAAGCCTTCTGTTTTGAAGCGTCTCAAGATGGAACACGCCATCTACGTACAGAAGCTCCGTCAGGAAGAAGATTAATTTTTCCTTCTCGGAAATTTGGTAGAATAAATTAATTTCCGTATTTTCGTTGCCAAATAAAGTTGCTTGTTAAGAGTAATGGTGACGATAGACGATTTTTTGGACTACTTGAGGTTTGAGAAAAACCGCTCGGCGCTTACAGTTGATAACTATGCTGAAGACCTGAAAGCATTTGAGGCATATTTTAATAGCTTGGATGTATGTCTTACTTGGGAAACGGTAGATAGTGATGTTATACGAAACTGGATGGAGAACATGATGGATAAAGGCAATAAAGCCACTTCGGTTAACCGGAGGTTGAGTGCGTTGCACTCGTTTTATCGTTATGCACTTACAAGAGGAAAGGTTGAAAAAGATCCGTCGAGG
>CAVKSZ010000004.1:0-31383 GCA_963659135.1 Bulleidia sp.
ATAATAACCATAGAACCCACAAATATGTTGAAGAATAGCTATATCGTAGATAAGCGTGGTATTTTAAATGAAAGATCCGTGGTAACCCCGCTATCCCTACTGTCTATATCTACAGAATATTTATAGATAGAACAACTCCCCATTGCACTTATGATAAACAATAAATTTGATTTGGAGGCCCGTCTCCATGAAATATATACTGCCTATCCCGAGGGAGAAAGTCGCCCGGTGATAGGCATTACTGCTAATTATGCCCAGGGCGACGCTACCCTGCGCGATAGATACTACCGGCAGATAGAGGCTGCCGGAGGTATACCCGTAATTATTCCCCCAATAGCCGATAGAAATGTAATTGTAGGCACGTTAGACCGTATAGATGCGCTGCTGCTAACTGGCGGTGGCGATTATAACCCGCTGTGGACAGCCGAAGAACCTGTACCACAGTTGGGTAATGTTAACGCCGAACGCGACCTACCCGAACTGCTCATCACTCGTCTGGCTTACAACAGGCAGATTCCTATGCTTGGTATCTGTAGAGGCATGCAGACCTTGGCCATTGCCCTTGGTGGAACGGTGGCTCAGCATGCTACCATGCAAATCAAGCATTCGCAAGACGCCGACCGCACCGAACCTACTCATACGGTTACCATTACGCCCGATACCATACTCAGCAGCATATATCCTACAGATCGTATGTATGTCAACTCGTTCCATCATCAGGCTGTTACCAGTGGTGGAGCACATCTTACCATTACCGCTACAGCTCCCGACGGTGTGGCCGAGGCACTTGAGAGTAGTGAGCAGAAAAGTATTTTAGGTGTACAGTGGCACCCCGAATGGTTAGGCATAGATGGGTTGCCGCTCTTCCGTTGGCTTACCGACAGGGCTCGCCTCTTTGCCAAAGCCAAGAGTATACACCGCGATACACTCTCCGTAGATTCTCACTGCGATACTCCTATGTTCTTTCCGCAGGGCGTAGACTTCTGTACCCGTGACCCGCGTATATTGGTAGACTTGCATAAGATGACCGACGGCCATCTGGATGCCACCACTATGGTAGCCTACTTGCCGCAACCTAAGCCAGGACAAACATTTAAGGAGATAGCTCCTCTGCCCGCCAATACGCCTCACGAGTATGCCGATATGATATTCGACCGTATAGAGCAGACTATTAGCGCCCATCCTACGGCTATACGCCAGGCCCGTACGCCCATCGAACTGCTGCAAAACAAGGCTCAAGGCCTAAAGTCTATAATGCTGGGTATAGAAAACGGATTGGCCATAGAAGACAATATAGAATATCTGCGCCACTTTGCCCGCCGCGGCATAGTTTACGTAACCCTCTGTCATAATGGTGATAATGCCATTTGCGATTCTGCCCGTGGTTCTGCTACCCATGGTGGCGTAAGCCCTTGGGGCGAACAGGTAATACAACAGATGAACCGTTTGGGACTCATGGTAGACCTCTCTCATGCAGCCGAGTCCAGTTTCTACAATGCCCTTGAAATTTCAGCCACACCTATCGTGTGCAGCCACAGTAACTGCAAGTCGCTCTGCGATGTACCCCGTAACCTTACTGACGACCAGCTGCGCGCCATAGCCGCCAAGGGCGGTGTAGTGCAGATTACCCTGTATCACGGATTCTTGAAGAAGAATGCCGAGGCTACTATAACCGATGCCATTTCCCATTTGGAGCATGCCATCAGTGTGATGGGTATCGACCACGTAGGACTGGGTACCGACTTCGATGGCGACGGCGGTGTAAAAGGCTTAGCCGACGCTTCAGAACTGATACAATTTACCCAACAGTTGCTCATGCGCCGTTATAGCAGGCAGGATATCGCCGCCATCTGGGGTGGCAACTGGTTAAGGGTAATGACACAAGTACAACAGCAACGACAACTATAATATACCGATGAATCGCAAAATGAAGATAGCAATAGGAGCAACGCTGGTAGCTGTGGTAGCCGCAGTGGCTGTATACAGTATAACCACTGGTTTCAGCCATGCCGACAGTACCGATATGGAAGAAAATTTAGACAGTAAAGAACCGCTAGGTCCCGCCTTCAACACCGATAGTGCCTACGCTTTCACTCAAGCGCAGTGCAATTTTGGTCCGCGTCCTATGAACACACCTGCACACGATAAATGCGCACTGTGGATACAGCAGAAATTCGAACAATATGGTTGCCAGATACTGCTGCAGGATGCCAACCTTACCGGGTATGATGGAACCATTCTTAAGAGTCGTAATATCATAGCCCGTTATCGCCCCGAACGTCAAGGTCGTATTATGCTCTGCGCCCATTGGGACAGTCGTCCTTGGGCCGACAACGACCCTGATTCTACCAACTGGCGCAAGCCTATCCTTGCAGCCAACGATGCCGCCAGCGGTGTGGCCGTAATGCTCGAAGTGGCTCGCCTTATCAGTGCCGATACTACCCTTAATAATATAGGTGTAGACTTTGTATGTTTCGATGCCGAAGACTGGGGTACACCTCAGTGGGCCGAGAATTCTGGTGGCGACGATAGTTGGGCTTTGGGCGCACAGTATTTTGCTGCCAATCTGCCATCTGATTTCAATGTTTCGTATGCCGTACTGCTTGATATGGTTGGTGGCCAGGGCGCACGCTTCTATCAAGAAGGAATGTCGCTACAGTATGCCCCCGACATAGTAAAAAAGGTATGGCGTGCCGCCCGAAAGGCTGGATACGGCAGCTTCTTCCCCCGTCAAGAGGGTGGAATGGTTACCGACGACCATATACCTCTTAACCAGACGGCAAAGATACCTACCGTAGATGTTATCTCTTATTATCCTGACTGCACCCTGAGTAGCTTTGGACCTACCTGGCACACCATGGCTGACGATATGCAGCATATCAGTAAAGAAACTCTCAAGGCCGTAGGACAAACCATGATACAACTTATATATTCAGAAGATTAAGCACTATGAGACTTAAAGTAACGGCATTACTTGTAACCCTCATGGCAGCATGCTCTGTATGGGGTAACGATGGCGTATATTTTACCAGCGGCAACTTTCTGGTGCCCGTACGCGAAACCGATATATCTGTAGCTCGCGAGGTGCTTACCATCACCATAGGCAAAGACAGTTTTGCCCGTGTAGATGTATACTACGAACTGGTTAACAACGGTCAGCCCAAGACGGTCACTATGGCTTTCGAGGCCGAAGCGCCATACAACACGGGTTCGCCCTTAAACCGCAATGGCATTCACCCGTATATCAGCAACTTTACCGTTACCATGAATGGCAATCGACTTACCAGCAGCAATGCATTGGTGGCGGTAAAAAAAGCTGATAACAAGCAACTGGTAGACTATACTCCGCTTGATATGACCCAGTGGAAGGGCGTAGGCGAGGCCCCCGACTCGCTGATACCTTACGAGAATGCGCTGTACAATGCTAAGCTTGATAGTGTTACGGCTTATGCCTATGCTTATTACTTCACGGCTCCCTTTCAGCAGGGTCGCAACATAGTACACCATACCTATAGTTACCGTATGAGTTATAGTGTAGGTCAGCGCTTTGAGATACCCTATTGGCTTACGCCTGCTACCCGCTGGGCCAACCATAAGATAGACAATTTTACGCTCAATATTACCGCCGACTATCCTACCGAGTTTTGTATGGTAGACTCTGTATTCACGGGCACACCCTTTACAGCCCCCTCTACTTGCAATATGTACAATCTTACCACAGACCATGGTGCCCCCATGCTTTTTGCCAGTGTATGTCCAGACGATACGGTAACGTGGCATAGTCTAGATTTCTGTCCTGCGTCTAATATTGTTATCACTTCGCCCGAGTGGGATCATGCCAACGCCTATTACACCCATAAGACTTCTGCCCGTGTAGTTGTTGACAATCAGGGCCATCTTAGTCGTTATTTGGCCAACTGTGGCGATAGCTATTTTGTTGAGGTTCAAGATTACGGTTTGGTTAAAAAATCAGATAGCCGTATTCTTGATTACAGTGCCGATAAGGGGCAAGGCTGCCTGGTAATCAGTTCCGATGTAGTGAGTGGTTGTGTTAACGTGCGCCTTCGTCCTACGGTGAAGAGCCGCCGTATTGCTACCATACAATACCGTGAGGGCTTTTTGCCCGACGTATATCCCTGTCTTGGCCTTGTATTTGGTGCCGATGGTTGGCAGTGGTATAAACTTAAAGTAGGCAATAAGGTAGGTTATGTGCGGAGCGACCTACTTACCTGGGATGCCATAGACACTTATTAATACCCGTATTTTCATAATACCGTTTAGCGGCGGTGAAAAGATAATTTGGTCAGTATGCCAACTTGTTTTTTCACCGCCACTTTTTTATTTGCGCTTCTGCTTTTTATCATAAAAGCGATAAAAAGCCGCAGTTATGTTAATATATGTTATAGATACGTGATATTTAACGAATAAAGTTTTATAATTGAACCTTTTGTGCAAACTATGCCTATAATTTTGCTTGCAGAAACAAAGAAAGGTAAACGATATGAAACAAGAAATAATTATTACTCCGGTACGTCAGACGGTAGAACTAAAGAGCGTAAGTTATAAAGTGGCTATGGCTATACGGATGCCGCTATTGTGGCTCAGCCGTTATTATTCTATGGTTATGGAGCGTCCTGTAAGCATTCGTCAGACTCTGTCATTGCTCCATGTACAGTTGGCGTTTGTCTTTGCTGTTTTCCCAGTTGCTGGTCCGCTTGTGCTGCGTGCCGCATGTGTCGCTTGGCTGTGGTATGCTGTCAGGCAGTGTCGTAGACAACTAACTGACTAATCTATATATATACGGGTAGTTCTTAATTGGTGGCTTAGAACTACCCCTTTTTTATTTTCTTTTGCTACTATCTTCCCCTTTGTATTCCCTCCTTTTTGGTCAAAATTCTGATGAAAATCGAAAAATTGCACTGAATAGAGTGCAATTTTTGAATTTATAGCCCTCCTCTTACATTAAATGGCTGATACTTCTTGCGAGGTGTCAGCCATTTATAGTATAATAATGTATATAGCTTATTTGCTGAAGCTGAATGCGCTATTGATGTTAGCTTCGTTGGCTGAGCTCATATTTATGGTTGTGGTGAGTGTAGGGTTCTGATAACGCTTCAGCATTTCGTCAGACATTTGGTCGAAGTGTACTCCCGATTGGAAAACACTTTCAAAATCACCCTTGATGGTCTTCCATTCGCCGTCAGCATAATTGGTAGTGTTGTTGTTGGCAAAGTTTACATGAATATACATTGCAAACTTGTCTAGGCGAGTAACCTCCTTAAGATTTACACCCTGTTTTACCTTCACATCCTGTACAATGTTTAGCGTAGAGGGGAAACTCTTGTAAGTCTTCTTGGCAAAGGTATACTTGCGCAGGTTGAATACCGTGCCGGCAATGGTCATGTTTTCTGCCTCGGTATTGTCTTTGGTCAGCGTAATGGTCTGCCCGTCTATGGTGCAGGTAGCATCAAAGTAGTCCATCATTGATTCTGATACATAAACAGTAGGTGTAAGATAAGCCTCTGTTGCCTTGCCAGCAGGTGTCAAATCGTCCCCGTCATCGCCACAAGAGGTAAGAGTAATGCCGGCTACTATCATTGTCATGGCAATGAGAAGAGAGTAAATTTTGTTGTTCATAATTTTTTAAATAATTGTTAATCTGGGGTGCAAAGTTACTAATCATTTCTGATACAAATGTCAAAAAACGCAAGAAGGTGATTAAATTTCTGCCATATTTTGTGACATATACATTTTATTAGCTGTAACTTTGTAAAAAATATCATTATTAATGGTTTTAGTAGGTACACCGCGCGCTGCAAGCATCATGGTGTTATTTCAATTTACTTTTATCTAAAATTTAAAATATTAGAACTTTATGACATTATATTTACGTCTTTTTCTTCTCGCCCTCGTTGGCATGGTATGCTTAGGGGCATCTGCTCAGAGTGAAGTTACCATTTGGGAAGAAAATTGGAGTGGAGTTCAGGGCGGAACTACGCCCGATAAGGTGAAAGATTATTATACTTATGAGAATGGCACAGGCCCTGTCCGAATTGTAAATAGCAACAATGCAGGGGGCGATGCGCCAGAGTTGTATATATCGCGTGCTGGTAAATTATCTGTAGCACTCGATAATCTGAAAAAATGTGCCGGCGACCTTATCCTTACATTCAAGGCCAATCAAGACCTATGGAACTTACAGGTTAATGGTGAAACAGTAGCCGTAACTTCAGAAGGCAACAATCGTACAGCCATTATCAATATAACTAAGGGTACTAAATCTTTGAAATTACAATTTACAGGCGCCGCAGAGGGAACAACCTTTGTAGACGATATAAAGTTGGTAGGAACGCCAGCGCCTAAAGATTCGTCATCGCTCTTGTTTGCCGGTCTTTCTGGCACGGGCGTACTTCTTGTCAATAGTGCGCTTAATGGCTCTGCCTTTACCGGCTATACCGCTACCGAGAAAAATAACATAGAGGGCACTATTACCTATACATCGTCTAACCCCAGCGTAGCTACCGTTGACGAGAGTACTGGCCAGGTAACCACTTCGGGTGTCTATGGTTCTACTGTTATCCAAGCCACCTTTACCCCTGCCGATGAAGAAGACTATCTGTCCTCTACGGCACAGTATACTATCACCAACAAGCACCTTATAGTTTACAACAGCGTAGCCTCCATGCGCATAGATATGAACAATGGCACCCTTGCCGAAAACAGCGATGAATTTATACAGGTGGCTATACTCTCGGGCAAGGTGCTATACAAGCACGAGTGGACCAGTAACGAGGTTAAACAGGTAAGATACTTTATACGCGAGGGGTCGGGCGAAGCCGCCACTGCCTTCTGCCTCTACAATCCGGGCGTTACCATAAGCAACAGTGCCCAGCTAAGCGGTACTTATACCGGCAAGATATATAACCATGACGGTATGCTTTGCCTTACCCAGTGCGATATTACCAGTGCCGATGCGCTTACCGTCAAGTCAAGTACTGCCAAGGCCACACCGCTTGAGATTTCTACTGCCGATGCCTACAAGCACATTTGCGACTTGGTGGCCGTTAAGGGCGCCGCGGTTAGTCAGAGTGGTTCAAGTATAGTGCTTAGCAATGATGCCACAGCCGACGATATGGTTACCTATTCTAACCAGTTTGCCCCTAAAACGGCAAGTCTCTATTCCCCCTATGCCGGCGCCAATGTAGACCTTACCAGCGCCATAGTGATACCTAGCACAGCGGGCTCTGCCTATGCAGAGTATCAGCTGGCACCTACCGATGAGAATACCGTAATATACAACTTTGCTGAAAGCAACGCCCTTACCGCTACTGCCGCCCAGGCCGATGTGCCCGTATTGCTTAACCGCACCTTTGTACTGGATGAGTGGAACACACTCTGCTTGCCCTTCGCCCTTACTGCCGCCCAGATTACAGAAATGTTTGGTAGCGATGTACAGTTACGCACCCTATCAGCCGTAGATGGCAATACCCTTACCTTTGTCGAGGCTACTGCGTTAGAAGCTCAGCAGCCCTGCCTTATTAAACTTGGTATTATAGCCAGCAATAATACCTATACCACTACCCATGCTACCATAGTAGCCCATACCGATGGCGCTACCCGCTATACCCCCACGGCTGGCTCTACCGCTATGGTGGGTATCTATCAGCTTACCGATATTACCACCGATGCTATGGGTACGCCCCTCTTTCTTGGCGACGGCAATAAGTTCTATCAGGCACAGAGTGGCAGTAAGATGAAGGGTTTCCGCGCTTATTTTGATGTACCCGCAAGCACCGATGCCGACAAGGTACAGGCCGTGATAGACGGGCAGACCACCAGTATTGATACCCTTAATAGCGATGTAGTTAACGCCAATGCCCGTATATACAATCTTAATGGCCAGTGCGTAGGCACCAGTCTACAACAACTTCAGCCCGGCATATACATCCAGCATGGCAAGAAAGTAATAGTAAGATAGTAAATGCAGGGTTAACACCCGTTAACTAATTAGAGGTGATTTTTGGTTAATGGGCGTTAATTATTAGAATAAATTTCGGCGCAATTTTGTTCGTGAAAAATCGGCAAAAATGCGCTTTTTTATGTTTTATGTAGGCTAAAATTTTTGGTACTTTTTCCTTTTCCACACTATTGTCTATGATTTTTGACAAATCATGATAGTTTGTGGCAAAATGGCGACCAGTTTTCGCTGTTTTTCTCCTAAATACCGCTCCCGCAGAGATGCACTTTAGAAAAGCTAAAGACCCTCTCCAGCACACTAGAGATAATCTTTACCATTCTAAGAATAGCCTTTCTGCCATTTTCTGCCCCTTTTAGCGCTTCATGAATGGGCGTATTTGCAAACAATGATAACTCTGTGCGAAAATACGGCAGTAGTAAGGCGTTTTATATTTAACAGTTATTAATAATTAACGTACACCATATCATAGTAGTTGAAGTGACTCCACGTCAAACTCTCTCAAGCAAGAAACCGTAGTAGTTGACGTGACCTTACCTCAACATCTTGTTAATAGCCAAAAGGGTGAGGTGAGACACCGCACCTACTACCATCTTGGTAATTGTTTTTCCGCTTTGCGCCGTTGATAGTTGGTTCAGCCCGTATTGATAAAAAAGTTTGTCTTGATTTTTACTTTGCCTATTTGGTTGGGTCTTGTCTTAGAAAAGTGCAAGATGCTCTTGCCAAAAACGGATAAAAACAACAAACATAAAAACTTCACAAACAATTATGAAATACAAAATGTTTCTAATTCTTGCTTTGCTGAGTGTACTCGGCGTGGGCAGCTCTTTTGCACAAGAGATTACATTCTCAAAAGAAATTTTCAAGGATCCAACCATGTCGTTACCGTATCGCAAGGCCACAATACCTGGCTACGGCAGCGAGACTTCGCTTGTAATCTATCTGCACGGAGGTTCTAGCAAGGGTAATGACAATGAAACCCAAATGCAGGAACCTGCCATCCAATCTATAGCCACGTGGCTGTCAAATAACAACCGCAAGGCTATTATGCTAGTGCCACAATGTCCTACAGACAAATCATGGATTGGCACTACGCTCGATGTTCTGGCAAACCTGCTTAAAGACTATATAAACCGTGGTGTGGCAGACAGTAAGAAAGTGTATATCTTTGGTGGCTCTATGGGTGGAACAGGTACATGGGGTATGCTTTCAGAATATTCAGACCTGTTTGCCGCAGCCATGCCCGTAGCCGGAAATCCCACAGGACTAAATGCCGAAGCCGTGGCAAAAGTTCCCCTCTATACTGTTATGGGAACTGCCGACGTAATTATGAAGATATCTAACGTAGAAACATTTCTTGCCAAAATGGACGACTATGACGCCGAATACCAAATAGACATAGAAAACGGCTGGACTCACCAAAATGTATGCGAGAAAAGTTATACCAACGACCGTCTTGCCTGGGTTTTCAAGCATACAAAGAGCGTGGAGACAGCCATCACGTCTGCCTATGATGATAACAGTCAGGTAGTCAATGTAGTTTGGTATTCTCTTAATGGACAAAGATTATCTACCCAACCTGCTAACAAAGGCATTTATATCAAGAGCACCGTTTATAGCAATGGCAAAACCATAACAAAGAAATGGTATAACAACTAATAGTAGGCGAAGCGTCATAGCTTTGCCTATTCTTATAGAATAAATAATGTATGCTGTAGACGTAAAAGATAAATATAGTGGTTGTTTTCGCCTCTATTATCACTGTCCTTGTGAGAGATGGTGATAAGAATTGAAATAGAGAAGGTTATACTGATTGTAATAATATATATTAATATTCGTTAACACGGATACTCTATTTTGTTAACAGATTTTTACAAGTTACAGAGGGACCATTTTTGGAATAAGTTGTGGATGTGGCTACCTTTGCATTGTCAAAAGTTCCGGAGCGGATGACAAGAGAGAATTAAACAAAAATCAAATCAAACTAACAAAAAATTAAATTATTATGTTGAAGTACAAATTGTATCAGGACAACCGCAGTAACTCACAGTTTAAAGGCAGCTGGTATGCCCGCGTAAATGTAAACGAGACCAAGGACATAGATGGTTTGGCAGCCCACATGGCAGCTCACAACACTCCTTTCTCGCAGGGTACTATAAAGGGGATACTTACCGATATGGTAGCTTGTATACACGAACTTACTCTTAACGGAGTAGCAGTAAAGTTGGAGAATCTGGCTATATTCTCGCTAGGTATAGTAAGCAAGCCTGCCTCTTCGCCCTCTGATTTCTCGGCCAATAGCAATATAGAGGCGTATAAGTTGCGTGCTCGTGCTACCGGTCAGTTTACCAAGGCACAGCTTAAGCAGGTGGCCAATATAAGGGAGATGAGTACCTATAGCGTAGATGTAGACGATACTGCAAGTCAGGACTAAAAGTATAGTAACGGTCTAAAATAGCCTTGCCGCCCCGTGCGGCTGGGCTTGGCAGACCGCTTCTTAGAGAAAAACACAAACTTAGTATAACACTATTATAAAAGGGATAACAATTATGAAACAAGACAAATGGAAATTTATAATACAGGTAGTACTTTCTATGCTTACTGCTCTTGCCACTGCGCTGGGCGTAACCTCGTGCGGAATGGTATGATGAACAGATAGGGGGCGTGCCCCCACGCATTACTAACTTACTAAAGGGTGGTTCTAAAAATTAACTTTAGCTGATTTTTAGCTGATTTTTAAAACTATCTTAATGAAAAACAAGCAAAAACATTTGCAGAGTTTAAGAAATATATGTAACTTTGCAGCGTTCAGTGGAATGAGGGGCTCCGGCGGAGTTCCTCATTTTTTAATAGTTAACGTATGATAGATAAAAGCGTCGTAAAAAACGTAGTTGAGGAATGGCTTAAAGATAAAGAGTATTTCCTCGTAGACATTGAGATTAGTACCGACAATCGTATCGTAGTAGAGATAGACCATGCCGATGGCGTATGGATAGAAGACTGCGTAGAGTTGAGCAAGTTTGTAGAAGACCATCTAAATAGAGATGAAGAAGACTACGAACTGGAAGTTGGTTCGGCAGGATTGGGCCAGCCCTTTAAGGTTGCTCAGCAATATATTAACTTTATAGGTGAGGCTGTAGAGGTACTCGATGCCGACGGCGTAAAAGTTAAAGGCATACTGAAGAGTGTAGACGGCAACGACTTTGTAGTAAGCGTGGCCGAAAAGGTAAAGGTAGAAGGCAAGAAGCGTCCGCAGCTGATGGATGTAGACCACCACTACCAAATGGACAAAGTAAAATATACTAAATACTTAATAAGTTTCAAATAAGCTATGGCAGCAAATAAAACAAACGAGGTGACAGGCAGCATGATTGACACCTTTAAAGAGTTTAAGGATACCAAGAATATAGACCGTACCACACTGGTAAGCGTGCTCGAAGAGAGTTTTCGTAACGTGTTGGCCAAGATATATGGTAGCGACGAAAACTTTGACGTGATAGTAAACCCCGACAAGGGCGACTTTGAGATTTATCGCAACCGTGTAGTGGTAGATGACAATGATGTACAAGACGAAAACAAGGAGATAAGTCTGACAGAAGCACGCAAGATAGAGGCCGACTACGAGGTAGGCGAGGATGTATCAGAACGTGTAGACTTTGCCAAGTTTGGTCGTCGTGCCATACTTACCCTTCGCCAGACACTGGCATCAAAAGTGCTGGAACTGGAACACGACTCGCTGTATAACAAGTACAAAGACCGCGAGGGACAAGTAATCTCTGCCGAAGTATACCAGATATGGAAGCGTGAGGTGCTGCTGGTAGACGATGAAAACAACGAGTTAATACTGCCCAAGGCAGAACAGATACCCTCTGACGTATATCGTAAGGGAGAAACCATACGTGCCGTGATAGAGCGTGTAACCAATGTAAACAACAACCCCAAGATTATACTGAGCCGTACAAGTCCTAAATTCCTGGAGCGTCTGCTAGAGGCAGAGGTTCCTGAAATAGCCGACGGACTGATAGTAATCAAGAAGATAGCCCGTATGCCCGGTGAGCGTGCCAAGGTGGCAGTAGAGAGTTTTGACGACCGTATAGACCCAGTAGGAGCCTGTGTAGGTGTAAAGGGTAGCCGTGTACACGGAATAGTACATGAGTTAGGTAACGAGAATATAGATGTTATCAACTGGACAGCCAATACTAAGTTGTATATACAGCGCGCACTGAGCCCAGCTCGTATTAACAGCATAAGCGTAAACGAGGAAGAGCACAAGGCAGAGGTATATCTGCAGCCCGAGGAGGTAAGTCTGGCCATAGGTCGTGGTGGTATGAATATCAAGTTGGCCTCGCTGCTTACCGAATACACCATCGATGTATTCCGCGATGTGGCAGGAAACGAGGAAGAGGAAGATATCTATCTGGATGAATTCTCTGACGAGATAGACCAGTGGGTTATCGATGCTGTAAAGGCTTTGGGTCTGGATACAGCCAAGCGCGTAATAGCCGCTCCACGCGAAATGCTTATAGAGAAAGCCGACTTGGAAGAAGAAACGGTAGACCATATGCTTGAGGTATTGCGCGCTGAATTTGAACAATAATAGACAATAATCAAAGAAAGAAAAGAGGTAATTAATGAGTATCAGATTAAATAAAGCATTAAGCGAACTAAACATAGGACTCCGTACGGCAGTGGAGTTTCTAGAGAAGAGAAAAGAACTGGGTGAGGTAAAATCGGAACCCAGCTTCAAGTTGAACGACGGGCAGTACAAGGCTCTTCTCGAAGCGTTCAAGCAAGATGCTGATGTACGAAACAAGGCCGAACTGATGTCGCAGAAAAAGCAACAGGACAAGAAGCAGAGTGCTGAAGTGAAGAAGCAAAAGTCTGCCGAAGTACAAGTTGCGCCAAAGACACAGAAGTTTAATGTGATAGGTAAGATAGACCTGGATAGTCTGAACAAGAAGCCTAAGGCGGCTACACCAACTGCTACTCCAGCCTCTGAAAAAACAGAAAGTAAGACTGCTGCCGTAAGTCAGAAATCTGAAGAGAATAAGCCAGAAGTAAAAGCCGAAGCACCCAAAGAGGTAAAGGTGGAAGTTAAGGCACAAGCTACAGTAGAGCAGAAAGCCCCCGTTGCAGAGCCAAAGGTGAAAGAAGAAACCGTAAAGGTTGCTGAAGCACCACAGAAAGAGGCTACGGCTGAAAAGGACACACAGTCAACGGGCGTATTCAAGCTGAAAACCGAGACCAAGATATCTAACGCTCCCAAAGTAAATGTATTGGGCAAGATAGACCTTGACGCCATTAATCAAAGCACTCGTCCTAAGAAAAAATCAAAGGAAGAGAAACGCAAGGAGCGCGAAGAGAAAGCTCAGCAGAAAACTGGTGAGAAGAAAAAACGCCAGCGTATAGGTAAAGAGCGTGTGGATATCAATGCCGAGGCAGAGAACAACCGCAATAATAACAACAACCGCAACAAGAAGAACGGTAATAATAATAATAACAACAATAATAATAATAACGGTGGCGGTAAGAATAACAAGAACCGCAAGCATAACCAGAAACCCTTAGAGGTAGACGATGAGGCTGTAGCACGCCAGGTAAAAGAAACTCTGGCTCGTCTTACCAGCAAGAATCAGAACAAGAAGGGTGCCAAATACCGTAAGGAAAAGCGCGAAGCCGTACAAGAGAAACTCTCGCAAGAGGCCAATGCAGAACGCAAGGAAAGCAAGACGCTGAAGCTTACAGAGTTTGTTACGGTAAGCGAATTGGCTACCATGATGAACGTGGGCGTAACCCAAGTTATCTCTACCCTGATGGGTGTAGGAATCATGGTATCTATCAACCAGCGCCTTGATGCCGAAACCATCAATCTTGTAGCCGAAGAGTTTGGATTCAAGACCGAGTATGTAAGTGCAGAGGTACAAGAAGCCGTAAGTGTAGAGGAAGACGATGAGGCCGACTTGGTATCGCGTGCTCCAATAGTAACTGTGATGGGACACGTAGACCACGGTAAGACATCGCTGCTTGACCATATACGCAACACCAACGTGATAGCTGGTGAGGCTGGTGGTATTACCCAGCACATAGGCGCCTATGGAGTAACACTGAAGAACGACCGCAAGGTGACATTCCTTGATACTCCGGGTCACGAGGCATTTACCGCCATGCGTGCCCGTGGTGCTCAGGTTACCGATATTGCTATCATTATTATTGCAGCCGATGACTCGGTGATGCCTACTACAAAAGAGGCCATTGCCCATGCTCAGGCAGCCGGTGTTCCTATGGTGTTTGCCATTAACAAGATAGACAAACCCGGAGCCAATCCAGACAAGATACGCGAAGACCTGGCCAACATGAACCTGCTGGTAGAAGAGTGGGGTGGAAAGTACCAGTGTCAGGAGATAAGCGCCAAGAAAGGTATAGGCGTAGACGAACTTATGGAGAAAGTATTGCTTGAGGCCGATATGCTGGATCTCAAGGCCAATCCTAACCGTAAGGCTGTAGGTACAATTATAGAATCGTCGCTTGACAAAGGTCGTGGTTATGTAAGTACTGTGCTTGTAAGCAATGGTACCCTGAAGGTGGGCGACTATGTAATAGCCGGTACTAGTTGGGGTCGTATCAAGGCCATGTTCAACGAGCGTAATCAGCGTATAGATAGTGCCAAGCCAGCAGAGCCAGCTATAATTCTGGGTCTGAACGGAGCTCCTACTGCCGGTGACGCATTCCATGTACTTGAGACAGAACAAGAGGTGCGCGAGATAGCCAATAAGCGCGAGCAACTGCAGCGTGAACAAGGACTGCGTACCCAAAAGCGTCTATCGCTCGACGATATATCACACCGCATTGCTTTGGGTTCATTCAAAGAGCTCAATATTATTGTTAAGGGTGATACCGACGGAAGTATCGAGGCTCTTAGCGACTCGTTCTTGAAACTCTCTACCGAGAAGATAAATGTGAACGTGATACACAAGGCCGTAGGTCAGATTTCTGAGAGCGATGTTACCCTGGCCGATGCTTCAGACGCTATTATCGTAGGTTTCCAGGTGCGTCCTTCGGCTGCGGCTAGAAAACTGGCCGATCAAGAAGGTGTAGAAATCAATACCTACTCGGTTATCTACGATGCCTTGGACGATGTGAAGTCGGCTATGCAGGGTATGCTTGACAAGGTGAAGAAAGAGATAGTTACCGGACAGGTAGAGGTAAGACAGGTGTACAAGATATCTAAAGTGGGTGCCGTGGCTGGATGCTTGGTAGTAGAAGGCAAGGTACACAGCAAGGACAAGGTTCGCGTGATACGCGATGGTATTGTAGTGAAAACCGCACCTATCGATTCGCTCAAGCGCTACAAAGACGATGTGAAAGAAGTACCTACGGGTATGGAGTGCGGTATCAGTCTGGTTAACTACAATGATATATTGGAAGGTGATATTCTTGAAACCTTCACCGAAATAGAAGTAGAGCAGAAACTTTAACATCAGCAGGATAGCCATACTGTTTGACAATAAGGCTATAAGCGGAATATAAGGTAGTGGCATCCTGTTTACTGAAGAGGATGTCACTATCGTGGTTAATAAAACAGAGTGTCACCCATAGCGTTATATGCAACGTGACAACTCTTAGTGTCATGGATATAGAAACAAGAAATGACAGACAAAAAGAACAATGAATTTGTAAGGCAAGTGGCCGACCAGAAGTATGAATTCGGGTTTACCACCAATGTACATACAGATATTATAGAAAAGGGACTGAATGAAGACGTGGTGCGTCTTATCTCTCAGAAAAAGGGAGAGCCAGAGTGGCTTTTAGATTTTAGGCTGAAAGCTTTCGACTACTGGCTTACCCAGAAGCAACCCACATGGGGGCATGTACATCTGCCAGAGATAGATTATCAAGCCATATCGTACTATGCCGACCCTATGGCTCAGAAGCCCAAAGACAACAAGATAGACCCTGAATTAGAGAAGACTTTCGACAAACTGGGAATTCCTCTTGAAGAGCGATTGGCACTGAGTGGTACGGCGGTAGATGCCATTATGGACTCGGTATCGGTGAAGACTACCTTTAAGGAGCAACTGCGTGAGAAAGGTGTGATATTCTGCAGTATAGGTGAGGCAGTGAAAGAACATCCCGAACTAGTACGCGAGTATTTGGGGTCTGTAGTTCCTTATCGCGATAATTTTTTTGCAGCACTTAATAGTGCAGTATTTAGCGACGGCTCGTTTGTGTATATTCCCAAAGGAGTACGTTGCCCCATGGAGTTGAGTAGCTATTTCCGCATCAACGCACGCAATACAGGTCAGTTTGAACGCACACTTATAGTAGCTGAAGACGATAGCTATGTATCATATCTTGAAGGATGTACGGCACCGATGCGCGATGAGAACCAGTTACATGCCGCTATTGTAGAGATTATAGTAAAGGACAATGCCGAGGTAAAATACTCTACCGTGCAGAACTGGTATCCTGGCGATGAAAACGGCAAGGGCGGAGTGTTGAACCTGGTTACAAAGCGTGGCGATCTACGCGGTGTAAACTCAAAACTGAGTTGGACTCAGGTAGAAACAGGATCGGCTATTACGTGGAAATATCCGTCGTGCGTGTTACGAGGAGACAATTCGCAGGCCGAATTCTACTCGGTAGCGGTTACTAACCATTATCAAGAGGCCGACACGGGTACTAAGATGATACATATGGGTAAGAATACCAAGAGTACTATCATCTCTAAAGGTATCTCGGCTGGTCACAGTCAGAACTCTTATCGCGGACTAGTACGGGCTACAAGCAATGCAGATAATGCCCGTAACTATAGTTCGTGCGACTCGCTGCTTCTTGGTTCTGACTGCGGTGCTCACACTTTCCCTTATATGGATATTCATAACGACAGTGCCATCGTGGAACACGAGGCTACCACATCTAAGATATCCGAAGACCAACTGTTCTATTGCAATCAGCGCGGCATTCCTACCGAGCAGGCCGTGGGACTTATAGTGAACGGCTATGCCAAAGAGGTACTTAACAAGCTTCCTATGGAGTTTGCCGTAGAGGCACAAAAGCTGCTCAGCGTATCGCTCGAAGGAACTGTAGGATAACCATTGTGTGATTTGAAAGTTCTGCTTCGTAGAATATTAGAAACAGATTAATAGAAAAGAAATAATTACAATATATGTTAGAGGTAAGAAATCTGCATGCCACCATTGCAGGAAAAGAGATATTAAGAGGCGTTAACTTGACTATTGCCGATGGCGAGATACATGCCATTATGGGTCCCAATGGTTCAGGAAAGTCTACGCTAAGCGCAGTGCTTACCGGCAATCCACTCTATACCGTTACCGAAGGCGAGGCGATATTCAACGGAAAGAATCTGCTTGAGATGAAACCAGAAGACCGAGCTCGCGAAGGGCTCTTCCTCTCGTTCCAATATCCAGTGGAAATTCCCGGCGTATCAATGACCAACTTTATGAAAGCTGCCGTCAATGCCAAGCGCGAATATCAAGGTCTTGAACCGCTAAATGCCAGCGAATTTATCAAGCTGATGCGTGAGAAGCGAAAGATAGTAGAACTTGACAGTAAGCTATCTCACCGCAGCGTAAACGAGGGATTCTCGGGAGGAGAGAAGAAGCGCAACGAGATATTCCAAATGGCTATGCTCGAACCCAAACTGAGCATTCTTGATGAGACAGACTCTGGTCTGGATGTCGATGCTATGCGTATAGTGGCCGATGGCGTAAACAAGATGCACACGGCAGAAACTTCGGCTATTGTTATTACCCACTATGAGCGTCTGCTTGATATGATACGCCCCAGTGTGGTGCATGTTCTCTATAAAGGACGTATCGTTAAAACAGCCGGACCGGAACTGGCCAAAGAGATAGAGTTGCGCGGATACGACTGGATTAAGGCCGAAGTAGAAGAGTAACTTGGCACCATTCTCTTTTATATATTGACAGATATGAACAGCGAACAACAGTATATCGACTTATATACTCGGTGTGCCGACCTTATCAATTCTCACTCGGCACCCGTAATGAATAGCTTGCGCGATAAAGCCTTTGCTGATTTCCGTGCGTTGGGCTTTCCTACACGTAAGGTAGAGCGATATAAATATACCGATATATCTAAACTGTTTGAGCCCGACTACGGACTTAACCTCAAACGGCTTGATATACCTTTTAACCCATACGACGCTTTCCGTTGCGACGTACCTAATCTAAGCACTTCACTTTATTATGTGGTCAACGACAGTTTCTGTGTAAGTCAGCTGCCGCAGGCCCGTCTGCCCGAAGGGGTAGTGATAGACTCGCTTCAGCGTGTGGCAATGACTCATCCCGAATTAGTAGAACCTTACTACGGACGGTTGGCACAAACCTCAGCCGATGCATTGGTGGCCCTTAATACCATGTTGGCGCAAGACGGATTGTTTATCTATGTGCCCAAGAATGTACGTATGGAGCGACCGGTGCAGATTATCAATATCTTGCGCTCTGATGTAGACCTGATGGTTAACCGCCGTGTGCTAATAGTGCTCGAGCAGGGTGCCGAAGGTCGTTTCCTATTCTGTGACCATGCTGCCGACGACCGCCGCTTCTTGGCTACACAGGTGATAGAGGCTTATGTGGGCGATAATGCCAGTCTTGACCTATACTGTATGGAAGAAACCCATATACGCAATACCCGTACCAGCAATGTATATATAGAGCAGCAGGCCAACAGCCGAGTAAACCACAATGTGATAACTCTGCACAATGGTATTACTGTAAATAGACTCGACCTTACATTTAAGGGTGAGGGTGCCGAGTGTACCTGCAACGGTTGTGTGATAGCCGATAAGTTGCAGCGTGTAGATAATAATACGCTGATAGACCACCAGGCTGCCCACTGTACCAGCAACGAACTCTATAAATATGTGCTCGACGAGGAGGCTGTAGGGGCTTTTGCCGGGCGAGTTTTGGTGCGCCATGGTGCACAGAAGACCATTTCGCAAGAGACCAATCAGAACCTCTGCGCCTCGCATACCGCCCGTATGTATACTCAGCCCATGCTTGAGATTTATGCCGACGATGTAAAGTGTGCTCACGGTAGTACCGTAGGCCAACTCAACGATGCTGCGCTCTTCTATATGCAGCAGCGTGGTATAAGCTTTGAAGAGGCTCGTATGTTGCTCGAATTTGCCTTTGTCAACGAGGTTATCGACACCATACACCTTGAACCGCTCAAAGACCGCCTGCACTATCTGGTAGAAAAGCGATTCCGTGGCGAACTTAACAAGTGTGAGGGTTGTAAACTTTGCAAATAAGCCTATGTATGATATTGATAAGGTACGTGCCGACTTCCCCATTCTCTCACGTACCGTTTACAACAAGCCCCTGATATATCTTGACAATGGGGCAACCACACAGAAACCCCTGTGTGTGCTCGATGCTATGCGCTCAGAGTATCTCAACGTAAACTCTAATGTACACCGTGGTGTACACTGGCTATCGCAGCAAGCCACCGAATTGCACGAGGCTGCACGCGAAACGGTGCGCCGGTTTATCAATGCCCGTTCTACTACCGAGATTGTGTTTACTCGCGGTACTACCGAAGGACTTAATCTTGTGGCTTCATCGTTTGCTGAAGCCTTTATGACTCCGGGCGACGAGGTGATAGTCACAGTCATGGAGCATCATTCCAATATTGTGCCTTGGCAACTTCAGGCTCGTAAGCGTGGTATTGTACTCAAAGTGATACCTATTAACGAGCGTGGTGAACTACTCTTAGATGAATACGAACGCCTCTTTACCCCTCGCACCCGTATTGTGAGTGTATGCCATGTAAGCAATGTGCTTGGCACGGTAAACCCTGTAGACAAGATAGTAAGCATAGCCCATGCCCATAATGTGCCAGTGATGGTCGACGGGGCGCAGAGTACACCGCATATACCGGTTGATGTGCAGCAGATAGACTGCGATTTCTTTGCCTTTAGCGGTCATAAAATGTATGGTCCTACAGGTGTTGGCGTGCTCTATGGTAAAGAAGAGTGGTTAGACCGCTTGCCTCCCTATCAGGGTGGTGGCGAGATGATAGAGCATGTAAGCTTTGAACATACCACTTTCGAGCGTCCGCCACTCAAGTTTGAGGCTGGCACCCCCGACTATATAGCCACTCACGGCTTGGCCACGGCTATCGATTATATGGAACGTCTAGGCATGGATAATATCCGCCAGCACGAGCAAGCCCTTACCCGGTATGCTATGGAGCAACTGGGCAATATCCCCAATATGCGTATCTTTGGCACTTCTACCGAAAAGGATGCGGTGATAAGTTTCCTTGTGGGCGATATTCACCCTATGGATATGGGTACGCTGCTCGACCGCTTGGGTATAGCCGTTCGCACAGGCCATCATTGTGCTCAGCCTCTTATCGACCACCTTGGAATCTTAGGTACCGTACGAGCTTCTTTCGGCCTATATAATACTCGCCAAGAGATAGATACTCTGGCCGAAGGTATAGAGCGAGTGTCGCGCATGTTCTGATGCGTTGTACTTGCTTTTAATGCGCGCTGTAGGCGCAAAAGCATTAAACACAACTTGTCTATGATGCTTTTGCACTTGCGGTGCGCATTATTTGTGAACTAATTTTGGGGTTGCTTACGGCCGTGGGCCACTTGGTTCACGGCTGTAGACCGTTCTGTTTACGGCCGTAAACTATATTGCCCACGGCCGTAAGCCATCAAGAATGCTTTGCTCGGCATGGATATTAATATGAGATAGGGGTAATAAAAAGGCGGTGTAGGTATAGTTGGCAACGTGTATCACGTCGCAATAACCAAGAAGACCATAGTAATTGCCGTGTCCCCAAATCTCTCGTTAACAATTTGATAGTTGGCTTGCACCATTCACTTGCGCAACTGGAAGTGTTAAAAAACGCCGTTTGGCGTGATGGGAAATCGGGTTTTAAGTGTTCATTATAAATGTTTTATGTAATTTTATAGGTTAAACTTGCTCTTCACATCAAATAGGTGTGTGCTATGGATAATGATTAATGGAAAAATGACAAAATATATGACCTTGCAAAACATAAGTAAATGTTTCATATTTCGCCTCTTTTCAATAATTGTAGTATTTCTTGCAACTTTCTCGACCAAGGCTTCTGCCGATGCTGTCAAGAATTCGCAGACGGGCTACTATATGCTATTCGAAGCAAGCGACCTAAAGTGGTTTGCCCAGCAGGTAAGTGCTGGAAACGATACTATCTGTGGTTGCTTGTATAACGATATTTATCTGCAAACTCTTGACCAGGATTATTGGGACCCTATAGGTTCGTCGAATGCTCCCTTTAGAGGTAAATTTGATGGAGGCAACCATATAGTGTACAGCCTAAAGCTAAAGATAGGAGAGAATTCGGGCTTGTTTGGTTATGTAGAGAATGCTACCATAGAGAATACCATAGTCAATGGGCCCCAGGTGGCAAGTAACCAGGTGCCCAGCTTGTTTGGCTGTATAGGAGCCGTGTGTGGCGAGGCTCGCGGTTCGGTTATCCGCAACTGTCATACTCAGAATGCCAATATGGATTTTACCAAGAATCCTGCCTATATGAACCCCGGCTATGTGGGTGGCGTGTGCGGAAGTCTGCGCAACGATAGTCGTATGGTCAACTGTTCGGCATCGGGCAAAGTGCTCTCTGTTAAAGATTATGTGGGCGGTATAGTAGGTGTTATCTCGTTGGCCGAGATTGATAGTTGCACTACGCTTTTAGGCGACAGCATAACCTCTATCTACGCCCGTAGCTATGCCGGCGGTATAGCCGGTGCGGTGTTCAGTCGCGCTATAGCCGCATCTATACATAACTGCACCGTGGCCAGCGGGGTAGAGGTGTTGTCTAACGATGTAGGCCGATGGGCAACCATTTGTCCGCTTGAGCAGATAACCGATGATCTGAGCCTTTACAACGGCGCATACGAGATATACACCCCTAAGCAGCTGATAGCTTTCCGCGACAAGGTGAATGGTGGTGATATAAAGATTAATGGCCGACTGATGAACAATATCAATATGGCGTCGGCTGGTTCGTTTACTCCTATAGGAAGGCAGAGTGCCGGTGGCTACCAGGGCGTGTTCGACGGGCAGAACTATACCATAGATAGTCTTACCATAGTAGACCAAGAGTATGCCGGACTCTTTGGCTTTATCTCAAAAGAGGGTACTGTGGTGAAGAATATTGTGCTCACTGCACCCAGTCTGAGCACTGCCGATAACAATTACTTAGGCTTTGTAGTAGGAATGGCCACGCAGAAGGCTTCGATAGACAACTGCCATGTAACCCTAGGCAACATGCAGCGCACGGCCAAAGGCGAGCCCAAGTATGTAGGCGGTATAGCCGGCAAGGCCGACGTCGCGGCTACTGTAAACCACTGCTCGTTCCAGGGCATAATACAGGCCATGGAGAAAAGAGTAGGCGGTATTGTGGGCGAACTCAATTCGGGAGCCGTAGTTTCAAGCTGCTATATCATAGGTCCGTCTACCGTATGGGGTAACGATTACGTAGGCGGTATAGTAGGCGAGATAATAGACGATGCCACCACTGCCGTAGACTGCTATGCCAACCAGGAAGCCGGGCAGATAACCATACACGTTACCGACGGCAATACCAACTCCGGACTGATATGGGGTAAGAACGGCAGTAAGAATGCCGGAACCTTTACCCGGTATACCGAGGGCGGACTGGTATACGAGAAAACCGGCAACATAAAGAACGATATAGAAAGCGTAATAGTTACCGGTGTAGCCGATAAGGGGCAGAGTCTGCACCATGTAGTCTACGATATAGGTACCAAGTACGACTATGCTACCGATAGCATACAGAGTTTGCAGGGAGCCAAGAATATAGACTTTATTGACTGTATTAGCAACATAGCCGGAACCGAGGCAAGTAAGTGGATACACATAGGTATCTGCGACGGCGCACTGGATGCCAACTTCGAGGGAATATACATGCGCTATACCGTATATGCCGGTACAGACCATGTTATGATGTTGCGCCCCATGGACGTATATCCTACGGGTAACAATCTGTTCCGTAACTGTCCTAATGCCAAGGTGTATATCGATGCCGAACTCTATGCCGACTTCTGTGCCGACCCCGTATGGAGCCAGTATAAAGACCACTTTGTATGTACCACATCTATGCGCAAAGATGTTGACTTTACCGAAGATGGAGTAAAGTATGCCTATGAGCGCAACCACGATGCTACGGGTTCGATAGTAGAAAAGAAAGCCACACAGAGCAACTCGTCTAAGGTGCAGATGGTGCAGGTAGTAGGTTGCGATGACAGCAAGATACAGTCTAACAGTGGCGTGCTGAAGGTATACCAAGATATAGGCGAAACCTATAACTACAACACCACCCGCATACTGAGCAGTACGTTTAAGGGAAACCAGAATATCAAGCAAGTAGTGTTCGAAGAGATAATGAGCAACGCCAGCGACTGTTTCTACGACCTGGGTATAGCCATAGGCGACTCGGCATTTGCCAACTGTCAGAATCTGGAATACTTTGATGTAGTGCTCTCTTCTACCAAGAACAATAAGCACTACACCTCTATCCACGCCAAAGAAATGCCTTTAGGCAAGGGCGTTTTCGACGGTTGCCCCAACCTGAAGATACGTATACCCGGACCTATGATGGACGAGTTTCGTACCGACTCTACCTGGAGCCAGTACAAAGACCTGTTTGTTGAGGCCGACTTTAGTATTACGGCATTTACCAAGGCAGGTGTAAACTATTCGTACTACATCTCGTCAGACGGTAAAAAGTGTTACACTAACAAAGACGCCGACGAAATGGCTACGGTGCTTATGCCCTATGTTAGCCAGATACGCCGGTTTACTGCCGACCAAGTGCTCGAAACCAACAATAGCAACACTATCAATTATGTATATGCCAGCGGTGTAGACAACGATGAACTCAAGAAGAATGATGGCGAGCTGAGCCTGTATAACAATATAGGTACTGACTATAACTACAAGACCATCGCTATAAGTGCTACCGCATTCAACAACAACGAGAATATCAAGAAGATAGTATTTGAAGGTTTAAGCAACACCAATACTAAGATATCGCTCTTCATCCCTAATGGCACTTTCAAGGGGTGTAAGAATCTTAAAGAACTCAACCTATATTATCTTCAGGCCTTTGACAATAACCGCTACTATGCACTTAAACCATCAGAAGTATTTATAGGCGAGAACGTATTTGATGGGGTAGATGAGAACTTCCGCATAGTAGTATCGCCAGAATATTACAGCGATTATCTTATGGATGCCAACTGGAGTCAGTATGCCAAGTATATTGTGGCTTCAGAGTATCTGCCGGTAAACAAGGCGAGCAAAACCGTAGAAGGCATAACTTATGATTATGCAGCCACTTCGCTCAATACTATACCTACATCTACTATGTCAAGTCTGCAATTGTCGTATGTATATAGCGGCTTGCACTTGGCTTATCTTGTAGCTTCTTCTATAACCACGCTGGGTTTGGGTGTGATAGACAAGACGGCCATCTTTTCCTGGAAAATGGCAAGCTATGCCTCTATGGTGTTTACTTTGGCCAAGGTGGCAGCCCTGCAATACCAGTCGAATACACAAACTAGCGAAGTAGGTCTCACCTCTACAGATATTCAAGTTTTGGTAGAGGGACTGGCGGCATCCTACGGTTATTATTATACCATATTAGCCATTCCCAACTTATTCTTGCAGGTGCTTACGGGTGTTGTAATGGAAGCAACGTCTTATCAGGCATACAACTCCGTAGAGAATATTATTCGCAACTCGTCGTCTAACCGTCTTGACTATCTGTCGCACCGCATAGAACGTATGTGCAAGCGCGCCACCCTATACCGTAGCGACGGTCTGGGTCTCTATTATACCCAGCAGCGTACCAATATCCCGCAGATGTATGTAAGTAAAGTGTCAGACGATTTAGAGACTGCCCGCATCTATAATGATATCGGTACCGGAACGGCCGACTATCACACAGTAGCAGTAGGTCGCGATGCTTTCCATAACAAAACCAAACTCAAGACCGTAGAATTCTACGACCGCCCAGACTCTTACCAGTCGTTGTCGTCACTGCAGTTGGTATTGCCAGACTCATGCTTCGCCGGTTGTACCAATCTGGAAACCGTAAACCTTGTACTTACCAGCAAGCGTTCGGGCGGTAAGGTAGCCCTAACCCCCGATAACTTTGTATTGTCTGGGCGTAATCTCTTTGCCGGATGCGATACCACCAAGCTACAGATACTGGTGGGTAAAGACGTGCTGGACGAGTATCTGGAAGACCCCTTCTGGGCATACTACGCCAATCGCTTTGTTCCCGTAGATGTTCCGGCTAATCCGGTAAAATATACCGAGGGAAATGTAAACTACGGCTACGCCTACTTTAACAACACCACACCGCTGCAGACCGAAATTAACGACCATACCATAAAGCATCTCAATGTGTTGGGTGCTAATGACGATAAGCTCAAAAGCAACAACGGCCAGGCTACACTGGTCAACGATATCGGAACCATCACGTCGTATAAAGTTGACAATATAGAGAAGTGCGCCTTTAAGGGCAACGATAATCTTAAGGCGTTCCACTTTATGGATACCAACTCTAATATCTCTCAGGCATATACCGACCTTAGTTTTAATATCTGCGATTCGGCCTTTGCCAATTGTAAGAACCTCACCGACCTGTATATGGTGTATTGGAAAACCTCTGGCGTAAACAATTCGGTAAGCATATCGCCAGACTCGGTGCGATTGGGCAATGGCGTGTTCGATGGTTGCGACAATCTATGCATCAAGGTAGATTTTAGCCAGAAGGATGCCTTCCTTGCCGATACTTGTTGGAAAAAGTACTCTAATAAGATACTGCCCTGTCTTATATCTCCTACCGATGAAACGGTATACAAAGTGCTTAAAGACTACGCTTATACATCGCCCCTGCCCAATCAGGTTACCAACCATGTCGATGTATCGCGCATGAAGCCTTGGGATATTTTTGGCAAGTTCCGCTTCGAAAAAGACATTACCTGTTTCGATGAGTTCTGTGCTTTCGAATATTGCGGCTTAGACACTGTCTATAACCGTATGTTCGAGTTGTGCACCAATATGCAGTACATAACCTTGCCTAACAGCATTAAAAGGGTTGGAGATTACGTATTCCACGCATGCGATAAGCTTACCCGTATTACTTTCCCCAGCAAGGTAATCTATTTGGGCGACTATGTGTTCAAGGATTGTGGTATAAAAGAAATCTTCTTCGAATCGTCTACACCGCCCACACTCAAGACCGACGATCTTCACACCTTCTCTACTATTATAACCAAAGATGGCGCAGCCGTGTATGTGCCCGACGATGCCGTTGACAAGTATAAGGAAGAGTGGCCCCATTTGGCCAAACTTATCAAGGGCAGGAGTACATGGCGTAGTCTTAAGGAAATTTATGTAGAATACGCTGGTACGTTGGCCGAGAAACTCGGTCTAACATACAACTATGTAACAGGCTTGACAGAGAATATCACCCTTGAAGGTGCTTATGCTCAGTATGACTCTCTACGTATAAGCGGTCACTTAGACGGTCGCGATATAGGCGTGCTGCGTTATCTTGGTGGTCGCGATGTAGAGAACTGCAATCCTACCCCTGGACGCTTGAGATATCTTGACCTATACAAAGCAGTTCTCCATCAAGGACCGTATGAGTATAATAGGTACCATACCAACGACAAGATTACCTCGCTGAACTACGTAGACACTTACATGTTTGCCAAGCTCGATGCCCTGGAAACACTCATACTGCCATACATGGCAGGTAATATATGTGAAGATGCTATTCGGGATTGTTCTAATCTGAAGACGCTTGTAATTGGACCCCATGTAACGAATATGGGTAAAAATATAATCTACAATAGTCTTGCCCTCGATTTGGTGATTATGGACAGCTATACAATTCCTACAGCCTACCACGAAGTTCCAGCCACAACCTCAGAGACATTCGCCAGAAACGGTATACCCCTAAAGGCCGTTCTTGTACCTAAAGGCAAGGAGGGCGATTATATGAACAACAAGGCGTTCTATAATGGTGCCGATACTATTACCTACTTCTTTGCCGACGAAGGAGTGGCAACTATTATGCATGAACACTACATATATACGCCTTATGAATTTCAGAAATTAACCGATATCAAAGGCTGGTTTACTGGTTATCCCGTTATAAAAACATTTGACGAACTGTACTATACCGATATTCTAACTCTGCCAGACAGTACGTTTGTTGGTACTACAGAGCTTCAGCAGATTACGCTGCCAGCCAATCTGCTTGCCATCTCTTCAAAGGCGTTTGTCAACTGTACTGGTTTACGTACCATTTGGGCTATTGGCAATTATGTTCCGGCTATAGGCACCGATGCCTTCGAAGGTTTAGACCCAAATTTTGTGGTGTATGTTCCTGCAGATATGTATGAGTATTACTGCGTGGCATGGGCACAGTATGCCGACCATATACGCATAGCTGGTCGAAACACCGATACCGACAATCTGATAGAGGTTACGCTTACTAAGCCTAACACGCTGGCTGCGGCACTTGGTCTTACGGTTACATCAGAAGAAGCTGTAATTGAATACAATAACCCCCCATACCATTTAAGAGGCGATAAAATACGCATAGTAAAGAGCGTTGGCGGCGATTACTCTAACATTAAAGCCCTGAAAATTAATGGCCCTATAAGCGGTGAAGACCTTGCCGTGCTGCGTGTGCTTGGCGGTCGCGACCCTAACGATAATGCCAAAGTTTACCTGTCGCGCTTGTCGTACCTAGACCTTTACGATGCTGATATAGTAGCAGGCGATGAGAAGGTAATATTCGCCCATAATCCAAAGTTATGTGGGGTAGTAGACGTTGAAATAGATGCAATGCGGTATGTACTGCAAGATAACCAAGTACCCCGTATGGCGTTCCGTGCCCTTGACAATATCAATACGCTCATTCTTCCGCGTACTGTCACAACGTTGGGTTACGAAGCTTGCTACGATATGTACTCGCTCAAGACGCTGGTTGTGGGCGACGATATGACTTATATTGACAACGACGCCCTGGGCGAATGTAATAACCTAAAGAACATGGTAATGCTCTGCAAGCAGAAGCCTACGCTTGATGGCGACGCTTTCACCGATCCTATTTTCGAGGGAGACATGCTCAAGGTAGACCATTTCTATGTGCCCGAGAAGCTTAGTGTCCAATATACTTCTGATACGGAGTATACATCGCATGCCAACGCTATTACCACTGCTTTCGATGGCGATAAAACTTTCTATGCCCTGGGTCGTCATGGTATAGCCTCTATCGACGACCTTGCCCAGCAACGAACCTTCAAGCATCTTTTCAAGAAGCATTGCGAAGATGTAACCGACCTTAGTGTACTCAAGTATACTCAGGTAGATTCGCTCCATGCTACTGACTTCAGCAATATGCCCAGCTTGCAGCGCCTTGTGTTGCCCTCTACACTTACTGTTACCGAGGCCGATGCCTTTGCCAACAACAAGGCGCTGCACTGGATTGATATGAGTGCTTGCGACTCGCTTAAAGAGTACACCGGCAATCTAAGTGTAGACAGCCGAGCTATAGTATATGCCCCTAAGGCGGTTAGCCTGTCAGAATTGGACAATGTGGTATATACCGATGGCAGCAGTCTGATGTGTACAAATTATAATTTGAGTGATGCCCACGACTACGATGTACCCAAGGCCTTCACTACCCAGAAAGTTACCTTTAACCATGCCTTCGATATTGATAGCATAGCTACGCTCACTCTGCCGTTCTCTTGCCGTATACCCCATGGCGTAAGAGCTTATCAGTTTGAAGACGAACATTACAACGAGATACATTTTGGTCAGGTAGACACTATCATCGCCAACCAGCCCTATGTGATCAAGTTCGACGAAGAATACACGGCGTTTACCATAGACACCCTTACCATTATAGAGACTACTCCCGTGCGCTTGCCTCAGGTTAATGGCGCCGGCTTTACCTCGTTTGGTGCGCTTAGCGCCACTACAGCCGCCTCTGCTGCCAGCGAGAATCTATTGGTGATGAACGGTAAGGCACGGTGGAATCTAGTTTCGGCTACCGACACCGTAGGTATACGTTCGTTTACATCGTATCTGCAAGTCAAGAACCAAGATGCACCCACTAAGGATGTTATCACTTATTTCAACGATTTCTATTCGCCTCTTGTGCAGATGTTTGAGGAAAAAGACAATACCGATACCATAGAGTGTTACAACCTACGGCGTGTAGATGCCTGTCTTACCCGTACCCTTGTGGGCGGTGTATGGAATACCTTCAGCGTGCCGTTCGATATAAAGGTAAGCCAGTCGCCCCTTAAGGATGCTATGGTTCTGGGCGTAAAGCAGATAGAAGGCAGTTGTATCAGCTACCGCCAGGTAGAGGAAATCAGGGCTGGCCAGTCTTATCTGGTTAAACCTACTACCGATATAGTGAACCCCACATTCAGTTATGTGCGTATGCGCTCTATCTATCCGCAGTATGGCGGAGGTTACGACTATGTAGGATTGTATAGCCCTATGACTATCGATGATACCCGCACCATATACTTCCTTGGTGGCGACGGCCGCATAAAGCTGGCCAAGGCTGGTTCGGTTATGAAAGGCTTCCGTGCATACTTCAAGGTGCCTTCAGAGGGCGATAGCAGGCTTACCATTCAGCTCGGCGATGATACTATTACAGCTATCAGCGATGTTGAGGCCGATGCGTCTGCGCCTACCTCGGCGGCTATCTTCTCTATAGATGGTGTATACATGGGTACCAATCTCACGGCTCTGCCCCACGGTATTTATATTATTAATGGTAAGAAGATAATTAAGTAAGGTATAAATAATTGTGAATAAGCGTAAGACATACATAGCACCAGCCATACAGGTAGTTTCTCTTCGTGCTGCCGCAACTATCCTTGCCGGTTCGGGCAATGTTATTCCCAGTGGCGGTAGCGGGGGTATAGACATTGATATTCATCCAGGCGAGGGTGGCGAGGGCGAAGATGCCGGCGATGCATTTTAATCATGCGGATTTATCTCCCGCTGTTGCCAATGTAAAGACTTATCTGTTAAATGCTTAGATAAGACAAATGTCAAGATATAGTAGGTGCGGTGACCTCACCGCACCCTTTTGGTTATTAACGAGATGTTCACGTGAGGACACGTCAACTACTATGGTTTCTTGCTCTTAATCTTTGCTTGTAATAAGCAGTTGCTGTCCAGCCTCGAAGGCTGTTTTGATGTTGGCACCGCCACGCTGTACCTTACACAGACTAATATCATCGCCCATAGTTTCGGTCACTTTTAGTTGGCCTATCAGCTTTTTGGCCTCTTTGCCAGCCACGGTTTTTACCGTATATACATTAAAGTGCATGCCGTTGTAGCATCCGTTGCGCTCGCCTAAATCTATGTATACCTCTTTCGACTTTTTCTCTGTGGCTCTCTCGCTTTCTACTATGCTTGCATACAGAGGAAAGGCATCGTTAAGGGTAGACTGCAGATAGTTTTTCATAGCAGAGATGGCGTAGCCTACGGCCTTGTCTGGAGTATCGCACCATGAACTTGTCCACGAACTGCTGTTTATGGTACGTGTAAGAACTATCTCATCGTTGCATACATTTTTTAGGTTTACCGTACCAACTATGTTGCCGCGATATTCGGTATCTTCGTGCTTCTTCTTGTCTTTGTCTACCCATACATTTACACGCTGTGTGCATGATATGGCAGAGATAGAGGCATCGCAATACATGGCTTCTTCTCCCTCGGCCAAGTCGGATGGCTGCAGCGTACCGTCTACCACTCTTATGCGGCGTGCATTGCCTATGCCGCCCATGATGGCGTCTTTTACGGCCTCGGCATATTCAGGATGGTCTGTAGTGCTGGTAGCTGTGCCGGCAGCCGCCTGGAGTACGCTACCTAGAATGTTGCCTACCGTTTTGGCAGTAGATTCTTTCTTTGCCACCGGTTCGGTGTAGGTTATGTTTCCCCGGGCGCATCTGTAAATTACATTGCGTTCAACCTGTGCCTGTACTGCCATTGCGAGGGCCAACACAAGCGTTGCCATTACAAATCTTTTAGTCATAATCCTTATGTTTACTTCTATAAATTAGCTTTTTAATTCTTGGGCAATGTATAGTTGCCCTGTTTTCCATGTAGTCTTAGGATACTATAACGGGCTAATGTCATCTATATCACCACAAAGGTAAGCATAATATCTAATAATCTGTGTTTTCTGGTGTAGTATTTTTTATTGCCCACGGCCGTGGGCAATAAGGTTTACGGCCGCAAACAGGTATGCCTGCGGCCGTGGGCAGATATGTCGGCGGCCGT
>CAVKSZ010000004.1:31471-71043 GCA_963659135.1 Bulleidia sp.
TAGATGGCTGATTGACTTGAACTAGAATTTTACCCTTGCTTGTATTTCTATATCGGTTTGATGGTTAGAGTCTATCTGTTGTAGTCCCGATGAGATGTGGTCGCGATCCATATAATGTGTGGTTGATACCTTTGCTGCCAAGGTAAATGTCTTGGATATTTCTGCCCGGGCGGTAAGGGCGTAGTGAAGACCGTTGCCAAAGAATGTAGGCACAGAGAACGAGTAGAGTAGGCCGTACTCGTAACTGTATATTCGACTGTCGTAATCGTCGGTATCAAAGTATATTACCGAGGCGGTAGCTTGAAGCCACTTGTAGCTATAGCGTATCTGCTCGCCTGCACTCCAGCCGGTGCTGCCATTGTCGGCACTGTTGTATGCCAATGCTGCCTGGGTCTTTGAGGTCCATCTGCTGCTGGTTATGGTTAGTGCAGTTTGTGCGCGGTGCGTGGCATAGTCTATCAAGGCATCGTGGGTGGCGTTGTCTTTTTGCCGCAGTTTTATTCTGTAACGTGTTTGCCATGTAATGTTGCCGTGCTGATATTTGGTTTGCAATACGTTGTCCCAAACATGCGAAGCCATGGATATACCGTAGCGTGGCCATGTAAAGTAAGCATAGTCTGTATAAGCCAATAATGCCCAGTGGCGAGCCATGCGCCACGATGCCGACAGGCACAGTCCACTCTCGTTGTTTATCTGCGACCCTTCGGCAAATCCCCGGCTCATAAGCGCCTGGTAGCGATAACTGTAGAAACGCTGTATGGCACTTAGTGATAGCGTTTGACTGGGAGTGTAGGTTAGGCGGTTAAGAGTGGCTATGCCGCCAGTATTTCCGGTAGCGGTTTCACCGGCAAAGGCTATGCGTGGCGAAAGATAACTGTATTCGGCACCTATGTTCCAAAATCTGTTACCCATGGCTGCATAGCGGCGGTATAGCGTGGTGGTATCGGGGTTAAGCTGGCGATTGTAACTGTTGTACACCGCAGTTACGCCTATTCTGAATTGTCCTTGGCGGTAAGCAATGTTGCCGCCCAAAAGGGTTTGCAGCGTATTGTTCTTTCTGGCTATCTCGCTCTGAGTACGGTGGTAACCGCTCTTGAGAATGGTGGCAATGGTTAGCGAGTCGGCATTGAGCGTAGCATCAATCTTTCGGTGCGAAATAAAGGCTGTAGCCTCGATATGTTTGGATAAGTCTATCGTGGCGGCAACGCCCTGTAGATAGTTGGCATCCGATCGCGATGAATGTCCGCTTATGGTTGTGGCTTGCCGTTCCATTCCTTTCGCCGCCGATAGCTTGCCAAAACTATAGTTGGTGTTTATTATCAGTCCCGAGCCCATACGTAGGCGGTAACGTCCTACTACCAACGACTTTAACCAACCACGGTTCTGCACTTGTACGTAGAAGCTATAGTGGTCGTACCCCAAGGTGTTGGGCTGGGCAAAGAAGGGCTCGCCGGCATCTTGAGCGCCTATAAATCCGGCTTTTATATCCTGTCCACAGTTAAAGGTGTAACGTATCCAGTGGCGGTAGGGATAACCCTGATAGCCATTGTCATCGCCGTGCCTACTATAGCAGGGCAGTTTGAAGTAGCCTATGGCCTCGTGCTTGCCATACTTCAGCATTTGGCTGATAGACTGTGTTTGATTTTTTACCGGAGGGTCGCCCAGATAAGCAAAATACTGCAATAGGCGCAGAGTGCGGGCATCGGCTATATCGGCAACCTGCAGTTCGCCCCAAGTATGCACCACGCCTACCTTATCTATATATTCTACCAGGCGCATATACTGTGCGGGCGTAAGAAAGGGCAACTGCCGCAGTTGTTCTGCTGTAGAGTTGTTTAGGTTTATAGGATTAGTGGATAACTCGGAAAGTTCATCATAGCGCAAGCTAACATTATCTAAGTCTATATCTTCGGTTAGGGCGTACTGCTGTAAAAGTTCTTCCCACGGCTGGCGAGTCTGGGCAGAAAGTAGTAGAGGGGCGATAGTGAATAGGGTGACTATCGTCCATCGGGTAAAGTTTGTGTAGATATAGGCTAACTTGCTCATTAATACCACCGTTATAGGGTTGCTAAAGGTGGCAACCACGGAGTGCAAAATTAGCCTAAATTATCAATAAACGTACAATAAACCTTTGATTTCTTAATTATTTTTCCTACGCGGCTATATTATCAATGGCTCGGTCTGTTGAAATCCATGCTTATGACGTGAAGTTTAACAGTAGTATAATACTACTTGTCTATGCTGTTAAGAAAAGTGATAAAAGTACTCCACATGATAGTTTGTCTTAGTTGTGAAGAAAAACTGCAAATCTGTAGAAAGAGTAAATTCCACTTTGTTCTCAATAATTGTTATATGTGTGTGACCGAATGAATCAATCAATACGCATTCTTGTCATGGACTACGATTTGCTTGGCAGTCTTCCATATTATTTGCAAATCGAGCCAAAAGCTCCAGTGTTCAATATACCAAATGTCGCGCTTTACACGTTCCTCCATCTGCCATAGCTCCTTAGTTTCGCCACGAAACCCGGTAACCTGCGCCCAACCGGTTATACCCGGTTTGATAAAGTGGCGCACCATATACTCTGAAATGAGTTTTCTGTAGACTTCCGTATGGTAGAGCATATGCGGACGTGGTCCGACTATGCTCATGTCGCCCTTGAGCACATTGAAAAACTGGGGAAACTCATCTATATTGGTCTTGCGCATGAAATCTCCAAAGCTGAATTTGCGTGGGTCATGCTCTGTACATTGCACCTTGTCGGCATCGGCATTTACGTGCATGGAACGGAACTTGTAGCAGCAGAAGTTGTGGCCGTCAAGTCCTGTGCGTTCCTGCTTGAAGAATATCGGTCCGGGGCTTTGTTTCTTTATTACAAAGGCTATCACAGGCATGAATGGCAACATGCACAGCAGAACGAATGCAGACACCACCACGTCAAAAAGTCGTTTCATAATTCGGTTAGGCTGTTTCATCAGCGGTTCTACATAGTTAGTAAGTACCGTCACATCGCCTATACGCTCCTGAGTGTACGCCTTGCCCATCACGTTTATGTAGGCCGGGATGTAGTAGAAGTGTATCATGTCGTTGTCGCAGAGGCTCACAATCTTGCGGATTATGGTTATCTCGTTGAAAGGAAGTGCACAATATAGCTCATCGCCGTTGGCAATTGGCTTCGAAGACGACATTTGCGAGAAGAAGTCATCAATGTTTCCACAGTAGGCAAGTCCTAGAGGACAGTTCTTTAGTTCCTCGTTGGCAAAATAGCCAACGATACGGTAGCCCGAAGAACGGAAGCTAGACAGATAATTGTAGATTGAAACTATCTGGGGAGTATTTCCCACAAGCACCACACGCCTGTTGTTACGACCCATACGTCGGTAAGCGGCTACAATGTTGCGCTCCACATAGCGTGAAAACAACATTCCGAAATAAAGAATCACGGTAAACAGAGCCGTGAACTTGTAGTCGGGCATCTTCAAGTGCTCGTAGTTGAACACAAACACGGTGAACACATACGTGGCAACTGCGTGTGAAAGCACAAGATACGTGGTTTGACGCAACATTTTATACAATGTCGAGAGCCGCTCGTGCAACACAGTAGAGAATAAGTACTGCGCCACGACCAAGGCGGCGTTGGCCACAAGGCAAAGGAATGACCGGCGGCATCCGTTGGCAAGTGTCGTGTAGACCCAATCGTTGTAGACGTACAGGTAAAACAATACGTTGAGAACAACAAAGTCGCACACAATGACTGTATTTCTGATCTGCAGACTTGCTTTTGAATGTTGGCGTATATTGTTAGGCGTTTTGTTAATGTCCATTTTGTTTGTTTGTTTGTGTATGTGTATGAAACGTATGTCACAACTGCAAAATTAGCATTTATATTTTTAAAAAAAAAAAAAAAACTACTTTTTACACGGCTCTTTGAGAAAATTCTGAAGAAAAGCATATATTTATCGCTGCTCGAACAAAGCTTTTCTGATGGTTGGCGGCCGTGGGCAGTTTGGCTCACGGCCGTACTCCATTTGGCTCACGGCCGCAAACTATATTGCCCACGGCCGTAGACAATACAGTAAACGTAGTTTCTCTTGGTTATAAAAAACCAGCATTTAGGTTCGAAAAAATAATGTTCTGGCTTTTAATATTCTACGTTCTATTGCCGTATCTTGCGCTTGTGCGGCGATACACCCACAGATAGGCCGGGATAAGAAAGATATCGGCGGCAAGCCATGCCATGGGGTCGCCAAAGCATACTCCGGTAAAGTGGAAGGTAGGTACCAGCCACAAGCTAACTCCACTGCGAGCCACCATCTCCATTACACCGCTCATCATGCTTAGGTTACTGAAGCCCATGCCCTGAATGCTGTATCTGAAGATGCAGAGCAGCCCCAATATGGGGTAGAAGTAGTTGTTTATGCGCATAAACTGGGCGGCAAGGTCTACTATCTCGCGCTGGCTACCGTCTACAAAGAGCATCATCAGATTATCGGCAAAGGGGAAGATAACCAAGAAAGTAAAAACAGAGTAAACGGCCATGATTGCTATGGCCGAGCGTATGCCTCGGCCTATGCGCTCTATCTGCCGGGCGCCCATATTCTGCCCGCAGTAGGTGGCCATGGCTACGCCAATATTCTCGAACACGCAGGTAAACAGGTATTTTATACGCATAGAGGCGGTAAAGGCGGCTACATAGGTAGTGCCCAGGGCATTATTGGCACTCTGCAGCATAATAATGCCTATGCCGGTGATAGAAAACTGCAAGCCCATGGGTATGCCGCTGTTAAGCAGATGACCCGTCATACTGTCGTGATAGTTCCACTCATCGCCATGAGGGATAAGCAGTTGCATGCGCCGGCGTATAAATATCCAGCAGAGCGTGGCTGCCAGTGCTTGCGAGAGCATAGTGGCTATGCCGGCTCCCTCTACCCCCATGCCCATCCATAGAATAAGTATTACGTCGAGTACTATGTTTACCAGCGATGATACAATAAGAAAGAAGAACGGTTGGCGCGAATTGCCCAGTGCCCGTATAAAGCCCGAAAGCAGATTGTAGGCTATGGTAAAGGGTATGGTAAGAAAGGTGAGCAGCAGAAAGATGTAAGCATCGCCAAAAATGTCGGCTGGAGTATTTACCACCCGCAGTATACGACCGCAGAACAGGGCTGTAAGTACGGTAAGTATTACGGCTATTACTGCCCCTATACGCAGCGAGTGGGCCACGTAGGCTCGCATCTTAGAGTAGTTGCGTGCGCCAAACATCTGAGCCACGGGTATGGCAAAACCTGCACACGACCCGTTGCAGAAACCCATTACAAGAAATGTGATAGACGAACTGGCACCTATGGCCGCCAATGCTTCTACACTTACCCATCGGCCTACGATGGCTGCATCGATTACTAGATACATCTGTTGCAGTATGTATCCCAAAATAAGAGGCAAGGCAAATCGCAGTATGCCTTGCGCCGGTGACCCTACGGTCATATCGCTGGTATTACCCATATATGTTGTTATCCTTTGTTATCCAAAATTTGGCGTATGCGTACCATCTTGCACCTACGGTCTATAGAGTAGGTGTCGCCGTGGGTCTCTACATAGTCGTATAGCTGGTAAGCCTTATCGTAGAGCAGCAGGCAGAGTGGAGCCTGGCGGTAGGTAGCCTCGGTATAAAGCAGTTCGGCAAGCATGGCCAGGCGGCCTATGCGCTCGTCGTCGGCCCACTGTTCGTGGGCGTAAGTCATAGCCTCTTCTGTTGTAAGGTTGCGCAGTGTAGAGTAGTCGCCTACATACTGTCGGTATAGGTCGGCCATCTCGCGGTCGCACCGTTCATCGGTATAGGGGTGCTCCAAGAAGTTGGCCAGTGCGCGGGCAAACTCTTCAATCATTCGCAGATAGTAGTCGCGCTGTATCATAGCAGGCCCTCCTGGTTTACGGTTTGTATATACTGCCACAGGCGGCGGTAGAAGGGGTGGCGGGTAAGCGTATCGGCACTACCCAGGATGATAAGTTTCATGCGGGCACGGGTTATGGCCACATTCATGCGGCGCAGGTCGCGCAGAAAACCTATCTGTCCGCTATCGTTAGAACGTACCAGCGAAACCAGAATGATATCGCGCTCCTGTCCCTGAAATCCGTCAACAGTATTTACACTTATAAGATGGCGGAAAGGGCGTAGCCCGTCGCGGCGGCGGATGAGTTGGCGCAGATACTGAACCTGAGCACGGTAGGGCGATATTATGCCTACGTCTATACGTTCGTCGAGTATACGCTGGCGTCCTATCTTTTCGAAATAAGCTTGTAGGGTATCGAGCGTGTAGCGTGCCTCGCCCTTGTTTACCCTACCAAAGTTTTCGCCGGCAAACTGTTCGCGAAACGCCGTATCGGCATCTTCGCCCTCGATGGGGGTATCGGGTACTATCCACTCTATGGGGTTGTCGTAGTCTAGTATACCCCGGAAGCGTACGTCGGGTGCCGACTCTACCTGCCCCTTGTAGAACCACTCGCTAGAGAAACGCATTATCTGCTCGTTCATGCGATACTGGGTACGCAGCAGGGTTACGGCTTCGGGGTGATTATGGGCTATGCGTTCCATGAGTGTAGTGCCCAGTCCGCCCCGCAGGGCTTCTTGACTCTTTATGGTAGGTGGCAGTTGGCAGTGGTCGCCGGCAAGGATAATTCGGCTAACCTTACGGGCGGGAATCCAGCAAGCTGCTTCAAGGGCTTGGGCCGCTTCGTCTATGAATAGCGTGCCAAACTTCTGTCCTTCCAGGATGCGGTTGGCGGCTCCAGCCAGTGTGCAGGCTATTACACGGGCTTCGCCAAAGAGTTGGGCGTTGATACGCATCTCTATCTCGGTGGCTCGCTCGCGCAGGCGGTCTATCTTCTGGTGCCAGCTGTCTGTGCGGCGGCGCTGGCGGGTAAGTTCGCGTATGGCCTTGCGTATAGACCATAGCTGTGGATAATCGGGATGCGATTCGAAGCGTCGTTCGTAGGTAAAGGCCAGCATCTCGTCGGTTACACGTGTAGGGTTGCCTATACGCAAGACGCTTATGCCGCGGTCGGCGAGTTTCTCGCTTATCCAGTCGACAGCCATATTGCTCTGTGCGCATACCAGCACTTGGCTCTCGCGGCGCAAAACTTCGTGTATGGCTTCTACCATGGTGGTAGTCTTTCCGGTTCCGGGTGGGCCGTGTACTACCATCACATCTTTTGCCCTAAGCACTTGGTTAACGGCGTGCTGCTGGCTGGCGTTGAGCCATGGCAGAGAGATATCATCGAAGTTGAAGCAAGCAGGCGTGGCATGGCTGTAGAACAAGTCGCGCAGATAGGCCAGGCGGTTGCCACGGGCGTGGATTACCCGGTCTAGAGCGTCGGCCATAAGGTGGTAAGTAGTTTCGTCGAAGAAAATCTGTACACCCACCTTATCAGTACATGCAGTAAGGGCAGTAGCCCTGCCGTTATCGGGTAGGGTTATTACCATACGGTCGCCATCAACGTAGCTTACCGTTCCTGTAAAATCAAAGTAGTGTAGTTGATGTTTGGCAGAGAGCCTGTCATCGGTAGAAATGCTGAAAAAGATTACGGGTCGTCCGTATTCAAAGTTGTGCTCGATATCCAAATTGTCTGTGCGAAACACCTCGACGGCAAGTTGGTTGAGCGAGTTATAAAAAGTGTTGCCTATACGCAGTGGCAGCCATACATCGCCGCGTTTAACCATGCGGTTAAGTCCGCGTTCTTCGGTTTGCTGGCGAAACTCATCTTTCTCGGTTTCGTACTCTAGCCGGAGTAACAATCGCTGTTGTTCCAGTGCCTGTATGGGTGATATCTGCGTCACTTATATTACATATTGTTAGGTTGGGTGAGAATAAGTTGCCGGGCAAATTCCCAAACCACAATGCCGGCAGTTACGCTTACGTTGAGCGAGTGCTTGGTGCCCAACTGGGGTATCTCAAGGCAGGCATCGCTAAGGTCTACTATCTGTTGCTGTACGCCCTTAACCTCGTTGCCCAGCACTACGGCATATCCCTTGTGGGCTTCGGTGTTAAGGTTTAGACGTTGCAGTTTGGTAGAGTGCTCTACCTGCTCAATGCTGTAAATATAATATCCCCGGCTACGCAGGTTATCTATGGCCTCTCGGGTATCGGCAAAATATTGCCAGTCTACGCTGTCTTCTGCTCCAAGGGCCGTTTTGTGTATCTCGTTGTTAGGAGGTGTGGCGGTAATACCACACAGATAAACCGCCTCTATGCGAAAGGCGTCGCAACTGCGGAAAACCGAGCCCACGTTGTAGAGCGACCTTACATTGTCGAGTACTACTATTACGGGCAGCTTGTTGGCCTCTTTGTACTGGCTTACCGTAAGACGGTTCATCTCTATGGTGCGTATCTTTCTCATCTCAAGGGTTTATTCCAGGGTGATGGTCATGTTGGTGTTGTCTATAGTTACCCGGTGCCACATCTGTATGAAATCTATACCCAGGCGGCCATAGCCCTGTGTGAGCAGATTGCCTGACGATAGGGCCGAAACGGTAATATTGCGCAGGGTAAAGGGTGTAGAGGCAATGGCCAAGTCGACTGCGGGCATACGAAACACGCTATCGTAGGTTATACCGCCAAATCCGAAAGAGCCGGTGATTTCCCATTTCCCTTCGCGGGCTACATCGGCAGAAAAAGCCTTGTAGTAGGCATTGTCGAGCGAACTCTTGGGCGCTCCGGTGTCAAGCGCAAAAGGCATGCGCAGCCCACTGCGTGTAACGGCAATGTAGGGTACTTTGTCAATATATACGTTGGGGCTTACGGCGGTGCGTTGGCTGTGGCGTGTTAGGTGTATCTTTTGTGCCTGGCAGTCAATGGTGTATTGGCCAAAGAGTTGTAGCGTGGGCTGACCAATGATAAGTTGTATCTTTCGGGCTACGCGACTTGCCCGCTCGTTGCCGCTATTGAAGTCGAGCACGGCAAATACGGCATTACGTATGTGTAGCGAACCTATGCTGATATCTTTAGCTACGGCCATCTTGCCGTTTCCGGTGCGAGTGCCTTTGGCCTCTATATTGCCATCTATAATCTTTAATCCGTAGCGACGTGCCAGTTCGGGCGTTATCACGTTGTAGCTGGCGCCGGTATCGAATATAAAGTTGTCTTTATGACCGTTTATCTTTCCGCTTATGGTCATAAGATACTGTGCAGAATCGCCTATCTCCATATAGTTGAAGTCCAAGATATGGTTGGCATCTTCCGTTTGGTTTACCTCTAAACCAGCAAGCGTAGTGTATAGGTTCTGCTTACTGCGCAGCTGGGCTATTGTGGCAGAATCGGCCTGTCCTTGCGTTTGTTCGGCCAGGGCTTTTATTGCAGCGGCAGCCCGCTCGTTGTTTCCCGTTCGGCTATAGTTCCCGGCAAGCAATAGCATCATAGAGTATACGTTGCTACTGCCCATTAGCTGTTGGTGATTGCGAATAAGTGAAAGGATAGAGTTGCAGGCTTCGGCAGGGCGGTTAAACATTTGGTCTGTCATGGCTCTGCTGAACGAACTGATGAAGGGCGACATCTGTGCACTGTCGGCATAGAATGTATCGTACAGATCGAACCATCGGCTCTCGCTTAGACAGGCTCCGGCACGCTCGTCGGCACTCTGCGCCCAAGTAGATAGGGAACAGAGTATGGTCACTGCTACTATAATTATCTTGTTCATTATTCAGAGGGTTTTACTGTTCTTCTTTGGTTTTGTATGCTAGTGCGTATGCCTTGATTTGTTTAATCATGGCCAGCAGACCATTGCTTCGGGTGGGTGATAGATGCTCGCGCAGACCTATGCGGTCGATAAAGTAAAGGTCGGTATCGAGTATCTCTTGTGGCGTGTGCCCACTTAGCGTTTGTACCAAAAGGGCAATGATACCCTTGACTATTAGAGCGTCGCTATCGGCAGAAAAGTAGAGCATACCGTCGCGGTAGTCGCACTGTACCCATACACGACTTTGACAGCCGTCTATCAAGTTTTGGTTGGTTTTATACTGCTCGTCCAGAGTATCAAGATCGTTACCCATGTCTATAAGCAGTTGGTAGCGGTCCATCCAGTCGTCCATATCGGAGAATTCTTCGATGATGGCGTCTTGTTGTTCGTTGATAGTCATTATTTGATTTCCTTTATTTCGTTGACGGTAACCAGTTTGAATAGTTTGTCGTTGGGGCGCACCTTGCCCGTTACGGGTATTGATACGCGCCATCCCTGTTGCGCCGTGTCTACGGGTTTCAGGTCGTAGCGTATCTCGCTGGCGTCGAGATACATTACTCCGGTAGTAGTGCCGGTTATGAGTAGCTTTTCACCACGGTTGAATGGTGCAGCCTCTACGGCTACTTCGGCCACGTTGAGCTTAGAGAAGTATTTCATTACCTTGCCTACCAGTACTTTCTTCTCGGTGGCTACAGAGCCATAATGCTTGTTCCATTCGCCCATAGTCTGACCTTGATAGTAACCATCCCAAAAACCACGGTTAAATACGGTAGCCAATCGGGTATCCCAAGCGTCTTTCTTCTCTTCTGTAAGCGTGCCATCGATTACGCTCTGTATGGCTTCGCGGTAACAACTTACCACGGTATGCACGTATTCGGGGCCTCGGGCGCGTCCCTCTATCTTGAATACTCTTACACCGCTCTGCATCATGCGGTCTATAAAGCGTATAGTTTTTAGGTCTTTGGGACTCATTATGTACTTGTTGTCTATTTCCAGCTGGTTGCCCGTTTCGTTGTCGGTAGCGGTATACGACCGGCGACAAATCTGAACACATTCGCCACGATTGGCAGAACGGTTGGCGTTGTGCAGACTCATGTAGCATTTACCGCTAACGGCCATACACAAGGCTCCGTGACAGAACATTTCGATGCGCACGGGCTGGCCTTTAGGTCCACAGATATTCTGTTGTTCTATCTGTTGATAGATGGCACTCACCTGGTCCATGTTGAGTTCTCGGGCAAGTACTACCACATCGGCAAAGCGGGCATAGAACTTTAGGGCTTCTATGTTGGAAATATTGAGTTGGGTAGACAGATGCACTTCTACCCCTACGCTATTGCAATAGGTCATCACGGCCACATCAGAAGCTATCACGGCGGTTACGCCAGCCTCTTTGGCAGTGTCTATTATGGCGTGCATAGTGTCTATGTCGCCATCGTAGATAATGGTGTTTACGGTGAGATAAGTCTTGATACCGTGACTATTGCATGTAGAAACAATGTCGCGCAGATCGTCGGCAGTGAAGTGGTTGGCCGAGTGCGACCTCATATTGAGTTGGCCTATGCCGAAGTATACCGAGTTGGCACCAGCTTGAATGGCTGCGGCAAGACTTTCGCGCGAGCCAACGGGGGCCATAATCTCAAAATCAGATAACTTTGCGTTCATGGCTGCAAAGTTACTGAAAGTCGGGGTTAAGTCAAAGAAAGTTAGCTGGTTTCTTTGTTTGCGTCAGCCTTTTTGTTCGTGGTGTCACAGAAAGTGGCAAAAAAGCTTGAATATACATTAGCAAAAGTGTATCTTTGCATGGTTAATACCCGTATTATGATGACACTTTCACACATAACAGCTGCCGAAGCGGCGGCAATGATTAACAACGGTGATAATATGGCTCTGTCTGGGTTTACTCCTAACGGAAATCCCAAAGCCATCTTTCGCGAACTGTCAAAGCGTGCTGAGCGCGAACACGAGGCTGGGCGCCCCTTTGCCGTGGGTATATATACTGGTGCTTCGTCGTGCCAAAGCGTAGAGGGCGATATGGCCAACGCTCATGCTATTAAGTTTAGAGCACCATTCTCTACCAATGCCGACTTTCGTAACCACACCAATCTGGGCGAAATAGACTACGAAGATATGCACCTGGGACATATGGCCGAGCGTATGCGTCATGGCTTTTATGGTACTATGGACTGGGCTATCATAGAAGTGTCAGACTACGAGATAGTTGGCTCTACCTGTAGAGTTTATCTTACCTCGGCTGGTGGTATAGTAACCACCGCTGCACGATTGGCCAAACGGGTAATACTTGAACACAATACCTTTCATAACCCCAATTCTCGTTTTCTGCACGATACCTACGAACCTGCCGACTGCGGATTTGGCCGACAGCCAATGCCTGTGCTTGCTCCGTACGACCGTGTAGGCGAAAATTATGTTTCGATAGATGTTAGCAAGATAGTAGGTGTAATAGATAGCAATATACCAGAAGAAGCTCGGGCGTTTAAGGATGTCGACGAGTTTACATCGAAGATGGGACAGCATGTGGCAGAATTCCTGGTAGCCGATATGAAAGCCGGACGTATACCGCCACAGTTTCTTCCTATTCAGAGTGGAGTGGGGGCTACGGGTAATGCCGTGCTGGCTGCGCTGGGGTCAAACAAGAATATTCCTAACTTTAATGTATACTCAGAGGTGGTGCAGGATGCTGCCATCCGGCTAATGCTTGAGGGCAAGATAATCGACGCATCGGCTACGGCAATGACCGTTACCAACGAGTGTCTGCAACAGGTGTACGGCAATATGGACTTCTTCTCTAAACACCTTACCATACGGCAGAGCGAAGTGGCCAATAGTCCTGAAGTGATACGCCGCTTGGGTGTGATAGCCCTGAATACTGCCTTGGAGTGCGACTTGTATGGTAACGAGAACTCCAGCCATATAAGCGGTTCGCGATTGATGAACGGTATAGGTGGAAGTTGTGACTACGAGCGCAACGGGTACATAAGCATATTTACTACGCCATCAATAGCCAAGGGTGGTATAATAAGTGCCATAGTGCCCATGTGTACCCATGTAGATTCTACCGAGCACGATGTAGATGTGATAGTAACAGAGCAGGGTGTGGCCGACCTACGTGGGAAAGGGCCGCGCCGAAGAGCCGAAGAGGTAATCAATAATTGTGCCCATCCCGACTATCGTCCGCTGCTGCGCGAATATCTGCGCATAGCCGATAAAGGGCATGAGCCTCAGTCTATGACGGCTGCCTTTGCCATGCACGATACACTAAGGAGAAAGGGAGATATGCGTCTTACTGATTTTGGTGAATATCTGAAATAACATAGTCTGATAATTCTTGTTTCAGACCACTACGGCACTTTTATTTAAAATACCATGCTTGTCTCCGATATAGCTATTCTTCAACATATTTGTGAGTTCTATAGTTACTATTGTAATGTTTTCTATATTGCCGACGGCCGTCAGCAATAAAGTTTACGGTCGTCAGCCAATTGGGCCACGGCCATCAACCAACCGGCTTACGGCCGTGGGCAGTATATAAAACCTAAATTAAACTTATTGTCAATAGCGACGTTGGGGTGTTTCTAAATGCCTAGAAGTCACAAAAAAATGAAATCTCAAAGCATTTTTAAATGAAAGAGCCGTGTCAGACCACCATTATGCAGAAAATAGATAGAGAAAAACTTACGGTAGAGCGTATGATACGACTCTACTGCCGGGGTAAGGAGGGTAATCAAGAACTCTGCCCCCGGTGCCAGTCGTTACTTACTTATGCACATAAGCGACTTGACCATTGCCCTTTTGGTAACGGCAAGTCTTCGTGCCGTAGTTGCCCCATACATTGTTATCGCCCCGATATGCGCCAACATATGCGTAGCGTAATGCGCTATTCGGGTCCACGTATGCTGTTGCATCATCCATGGGAAACACTGCTGCATATGTTGCCCGGTAAACCATTACGCAAGCAACAGAATAAGAAGAAATAGGAAATTCTTAATTTTTAAGGGAGGCTCTATAAGTTGGTTTAAGCTAATTTATAGAGCCACCTTTATATAATATATACTGTTAGTATACCTGTAGCGTACCGTTGGGTACAGGCATGTTGGCGCGATATAGGGTAAGATGCTGTCCGCCACTAACGCACATGCCTTCTTGGTTAAGTCTGTATTGCCGATGACAAGTAGAACAGGTAGCTATACCCTGGCTATTGATAGTGAGCGGATAGCTACGCAGGGGTAGAGCGTCAAGGTCGAAGCAGTTTGGGCATTCGCCGTCGTAGGCATAGAACTCTTTTGGCGGATAGACCATATTGCTGTAGCCTACTATAAGACTGCCGTTCATGCCTATACGTTCTTGATTGTTCAAGCGGTCGTCTATGGCATTGAAGATACTGGTCTCCGAAAGTCCTTGATTATTCTGAAAGGTATAATACTTTGCACCACCCTTTATAGTGAACCCTATGATACAGAATGTACCTGAAGTATTGACATCCATAGCCGAGGCAAGCACCGGGTTTAGGTGCTTGCTGTTGTCTATGGTCAGATTGCAGTGGTAGCTGCTATACTTATTGTCTTCATCGGTACAGGCGGTAAGCATAACAGTTGCCAACAATACTATTATTATATAATGTATACTTCTCATTATGCAAGAAGAGCACGTTCGGCATTGGTAGCTCGCTCAAAGTGGAATTCGCTGAGCGTCTGCTCCATAAGGCTGGTTATGCGGTCGTTACAGAGGTTGCCCATAGAGCCTTCGTGGGTGTGATGTATGTTGCGGTCGGCATGGAAAGTACCTGCCTCTATCTCCAGTCCTACTTTCTTGTAGGCATCGCGGAACGGCATGCCGGCAGCGGCCAATCTGTTTACCTCTTCTACAGAGAACATAGGGTCGTACATGGTGTTGTCCAGTATGTGTTCGTTAACCTCCATGCGGTTGATAATGTAAGCAGCCATTTGCAGACAGTCTTTCAATTCGGCAAAAGCCGGAATAAATACCTCTTTGATAAGTTGCAAATCGCGGAAATAACCCACAGGCAGATTATTCATAATGAGTACTATCTGTTGGGGCAAACTCTGTATCTTGTTACACTTGGCGCGTATCAGTTCGAATACATCGGGGTTCTTCTTGTGAGGCATAATGCTCGACCCTGTAGTACACTCTTTAGGCAACTTGACGAAGTTGAAGTTCTGACAGTTGAACATACAAGCGTCGAAAGCCATTTTTGCCACCGTTCCGGCTACCGAGGCCAAGGCAAAGGCCACGTTGCGCTCCATCTTGCCACGTCCCATTTGGGCATACACTACGTTGTAGTCCATAGAGTCGAAGCCTAAAAGGCGGGTAGTCATCGACCGGTCGAGCGGGAACGACGACCCATATCCTGCTGCCGACCCCAATGGGTTACGGTTAGTCATGCGGTAAGCGGCTTGCAGAAATAGCATGTCGTCGGCCAACGACTCGGCGTAGGCACCAAACCACAGTCCGAAGCTCGATGGCATGGCTATCTGCAGATGAGTATATCCGGGCATGAGAACCTTGCTGTATTGGTTGCTCTTCTGTATCAGCTCGTCGAACAGGCTATGGGTGAGTTCTACCACCTCCATCAGTTCGTGGCGAGTATATAGCTTTAGGTCTACCAGTACCTGATCGTTACGCGAGCGACCCGAGTGTATCTTCTTGCCCATGTCGCCCAGCTTACGGGTTAGCATCAGTTCTACCTGCGAGTGCACGTCTTCTACGCCTTCTTCTATCACAAACTCGCCGTTGTCGGCTATTTGGTAGATAGCCTTAAGTTCGGCAAGCAGTGCCTTGAGCTCGTCGCTACCCAGCAAACCTATAGACTCGAGCATGGTGATGTGGGCCATAGAGCCCAGTACATCGTACTTGGCCAGACATAGGTCTAACTCGCGGTCTCTACCTACGGTAAACCGTTCTATCTCTTTGTTTACTTCAAAATCTTTTTCCCAGAGTTTGTTCATTTCTATTCGTAGTTTATGTTCTGCAGAGCGTCGGCTATCTTTTCGATAGCTTCCTGCAGTGGCTTTTGCACCATTCCTTTGATAAAGGGGTTGATGTCGGCCTTTACAGTGAGTTTCATCTTGCACGAGTTGTCTGTAAGAGGCAACAGTTGTATCCAAAAGTTGAATGGTATAGGGCTCTGTTCGGTCTCGAACTTGATGGTCTTAGGCTCTTCGCGGTCTATGATATGCAGGCGTATTTCGCCTACCATAGGAGCCTTTACGGCTATGTGGTCGGCATCAAAGGAGAAGTCTTCTAGCTTATCCGTGGGTATGCGGTCGCGTATACGTTCCAGATTCGACAGGTCGCTCAGCGCGTTGTACACATTCTGTTGTGCATGGGGTATTTCGCGTATGCTGCTTTCAAATTTGCTGCTCATGGTTGCAGTGTTTTTTATACCTGATAATGGGCGGGGTCTTCACGCCAGCGGTGCAGCAGTTCTACGTCGCTATCTTGTATATAGCCAGTTTCCAGTGCGCGTGCTACTACGTGTTCGTAGTCGGTAAGAGTAACCAGTTGTACGCCGGCTTGCTCGAATGCTTCTTGAGCCACGGGGAAACCATAGGTATACGATGCTACCATACCTACTACCTCGAATCCAGCCTGGCGCAGAGCTTCTACGGCTTTAAGAGAGCTGCCGCCGGTAGAGATAAGGTCTTCTACCACTACTACCTTTGAGCCTACGGGCAGTTCGCCTTCTATCAGGTTGCCCATGCCGTGGTCTTTGGCCTTAGAGCGAACGTAGCAGAAGGGCAGGTTTAGCTCGTCGGCTACCATAGCACCTTGAGCAATAGCTCCGGTGGCTACCCCGGCTACGGCTGTGGCCTGTGGGAAATTTTCGAGTATGGCGTGAGCCAATTCTAATTTTACAAAGCTGCGAACATCGGTAAACGATAGAGTCTTGCGGTTGTCACAGTAGAATGGCGACTTCCATCCCGATGCCCATGTGAATGGGTCTTTGGGCTGTAATTTAATGGCTTTGATTTCTAGTAGTTTCGAAGCGAAATCGGTCTTGATTTTATCCATAATAGTACGGTTTAATATTGTTTCTTTATTGTGTATAGTGTAAGCCGAAGGTCTTACCTATTTTTCCTTCCAAAATCGGCGGGAACTTCGCCCCATTTCTTGGTTTCCCATTTGATGATAGGAACTCTTATGGCGTGGGTTTGCAACCATTTCTCGGCTCGCTGTATAATTTGGAATAGCGGCTCGGTTTGGGGCGTGCGTTCTAGCTTGGTTTTGCACTTCTTTTTGTTTACCCAGAGTATGGCGTTGTACGAGTCGCTATAGATAGTCTTGCCCTGTATGCCCTGACGCTCCATCAGAGCCAGAGCATGTACTATGGCAAGAAATTCGCCTATGTTGTTGGTGCCGTGTACGGGGCCAAAGTGGAACACCCGCGCACCGGTAGCCAGATCGATGGCTTGATATTCCATAGGCCCGGGATTGCCTGAGCAGGCTGCATCTACTGCCCAGGCGTTGGCGTCTACCTCTAAGGGTAGGGGTAGTACGGTGTCGTTTCGCCACGAGGGCGGATTGGTAACTCCACTCATGCTGTGTAGTGTATCGAGTTACATGCGCTCGGGCACCTCGATACCCAGCAGACCCATACCGTTTTTCAGTATCTTAGCTACGTTGGCTGCCAATACCAGGCGGGTAGTCTTCTGCTCGTCGGTGTCGGCATTAAGTATGCTGTAGTCGTGGTAGAACTGGTTGAACTCTTTAGTAAGTTCGTAGCAGTAGTTGGCTATTCCGGCAGGGTTGTAGTTGTTGCCGGCGTCGGCCACGGCAGCGCCAAAGTCGTTCATCTTCTGTATCAGTGCAGTCTCTTTCTCGTTGAGGCTAGCTTGGGCATCGAGTGTAGCGGGCAGAGCTATGCCTTCGGCTTGAGCCTTACGCATAATGCTGCGTATACGGGCGTAGGTATACTGGATAAATGGACCTGTGTTGCCGTTGAAGTCGATACTCTCTTCGGGGTTGAAAAGCATGTTCTTGCGGGCGTCTACCTTTAGGATAAAGTACTTTAGTGCGCCCATGCCTACTATGCGGGCTATCTCTTGGCGCTCTTCTTCGGTCATATCCTTGAACTTACCCAACTCGTCGCTGGTTTGGCGGGCGTCTTTTATCATTTCTGCTACCAGGTCGTCGGCGTCAACTACCGTTCCTTCGCGACTCTTCATCTTACCGTTAGGCAGCTCTACCATACCGTAGGAGAAGTGTACCAGGTCTTTGCCCCACTTGAACCCTAGACGATCGAGCAGCAGCGAGAGCACCTGAAAGTGGTAGTTCTGCTCGTTGCCTACTACGTATATCATCTTGTCTATAGGATAGTCGGCAAAGCGCATTTCTGCTGTGCCTATATCCTGAGTCATATATACGCTGGTACCATCGGCACGCAGCAGTAGCTTTTGGTCTAGACCGTCGGCAGTAAGGTCGGCCCATACGCTATTGTCTTCTTTGCGGAAGAATAGGCCTTTTTTCAATCCCTCTTCTACCTTCTTTTTACCTACCAGATAGGTGTTAGACTCGTAGTATATCTTGTCGAAGCCTACGCCCAGGGCTTTGTAGGTCTCGTCGAAACCGGCGTATACCCAGTCGTTCATCTTCTTCCATAGGGCGCGAACCTCAGTGTCGCCTTGCTCCCATTTTACCAACATGGCGTGGGCTTCCTTGATAAGTGGAGCCTCGGCCTTGGCTTTCTCTGTAGCAGCCTCGTCGGTAAGTCCCTCTTTCAGATATTGCTCTTTGAGCTGAGCTATCTCTTCACGATAGCGCTTGTCAAAGGCTACGTAGTAGTCGCCTATCAGATGGTCGCCCTTCTTGCCGGTGCTTTCGGGCGTTTCGCCGTTGCCCCATTTCTGCCAAGCCAGCATGCTCTTGCAGATGTGTATACCGCGGTCGTTAACTATATTGGTCTTAACTACGCGGTTGCCGTTGGCCTCCATAATCTGTGCCAGCGACCATCCCAACAGGTTGTTGCGCACGTGGCCCAGGTGTAGAGGCTTGTTGGTATTGGGCGATGAGTATTCTATCATTACCAGGGGCGACTTGTCGGTAACGGGCTTCATGCCGAAGCGGTCGTCGGCGTGTATCTCGTTGAGCAGGGCTACCCATGCAGTAGGGGCGATAACTAGGTTTAGGAAACCTTTAACCACGTTGAACCGAGCCACGTCGTCGCAGTTGGCCGTAAGATATTCGCCTATTTCCTGAGCGGTATCTTCGGGCTTCTTCTTCGATAGTTTTAAGAATGGGAATACCACCAGTGTAAGGTGTCCTTCAAAGGTTGCTTTGGTCTTCTGCAACTGTATCATCGCCTCGGGTACATCTTGTCCGTAAAGAGCCTTTACGGCGGCCTTGACAGAGGCGTTTATGCGGTTTTCTATCTTCATATTGTGATAAATGTTTAATATACAATTAATAATGATGTGAATAACACTGCAAAAGTACAAATAAATATCCATACTTGGCGTGCGCGTATATATAAATAATGTATTTTTGCCTGCGGTTCTTCTTCGCCAGCTATTGTTCTGCCATGGCAAAACACGGATGATTTCTGACGGTTCTATTTGTTAAACCGCGTTAATTATAATATGCAGAATTACGGCCATATTTTCGCCAGAAATGATAGTTTGCGGTAAATTCGGCCATTGATGAACCGCTAAAAGGGGGTATAAAATAGGGTGTAGACTGTCATCAGAACTGTAAAGATTAACTCCATTACCGTAGAGATGGTCTTTAGCTCTTGTAAATGAGGCTTTGAGGACGCAGAATTTCAGAGAAAACCGGGGAAAATTTATCACGATTTTGCCAAATGTTATCATGATTTGTCAAATATCGTAGGTAATCGACTAAAAATGTAAAAACACGAAAAATATTTGCTGCCGAAAAACCTCAAAAACACCTCGATTTTGCCTATTTTTCAAGAATAAAATAGCACTTATTTTCGCCCTTAAAATTAACGTGCGTTAACTAAAATCGGCTGTGTTTAGGTTAATTATTGTTATTTATAAACTCCGCAAACACCCCATTGATTCACCAACTTGCGGTGCAGGCCATTCTTTATGATAAAACATGGGCTACATTATATAATATATATAGATAGTTGTTATAGAAAGTCAAAAAAACGGGCGAAACTTTGCATATGTCGATTATTTGGTTTACCTTTGCATTACTTTGTTTATGCGGCAATAGCTCAGTTGGTAGAGCACGACCTTGCCAAGGTCGGGGTCGCGAGTTCGAGTCTCGTTTCCCGCTCCAAAATTTGAAAAGTGCTGCAAAGCACAGACCACCCAAGCGGGAATAGCTCAGTTGGTAGAGCACGACCTTGCCAAGGTCGGGGTCGCGAGTTCGAGTCTCGTTTGCCGCTCTTTTTTTTCCTTATATTTTTTTTAGAGAAACATCAGTTTAAATGAATTTATATATTAGATATTTCGATAAAGAAATACTTGTTTATAGTGTTGATGAAGCATTAAACTTTCTTCGTTCTATCCCGGAAATTGAACTGAATCCTGCGTTAGAGAAAGATATTCGCGATTTTGCAAGTAGCGATATGTGCTTTCCTAAAAGGTACAAACTTCGCCCCCGTGTATATTTTATTATGATTAAAACCACCGCTCAAACTATGGATGACTTTAAGCAGAAGAAAGCTGTTCGCCCCACGGCTCCAGTAGCTAACGATCGCCGTGATATGATGGCCACTGCAACAACCCGCCTTACAGAAGTATGTGAAGGGTGGTACGAGGGCCGTTTGGATTTCAAACGTGTAGTAATGATTCCCGCTACCGGGAAACATGAATATAGAGATACGCATTTCGAGGTAAGATGTAAAGCTGTTTCTGGGATGGATTGCTATAACCGTATGGTAGAATATCTGCGTGATAGGGTAGATTCGCGTAGTCAGTTCCCATCAGCTAAAGGCAAAAATTTTAGTTTCTCTTATCTGGGCCGTTGGAAGGAGGAGCAAGCATCATGAACAAGGTAATGCTTATTGGCAATGTAGGAGTTGCTCCAGATGTAAGATACTATGAGGCCGATCAGGCTGTAGCTCAGGTGAAGCTTGCTACTACCGAGCGTGGATATACGCTGCAAAATGGCACTCAAGTTCCAGACCATACCGACTGGCATACTTTGGTGTTCTATCGTAATTTGGCCAAGGTAGTAGAGAAGTATGTAAAAAAAGGTGATAAACTCTATGTTGAAGGTCGTATAAGATACCGATCGTATGATGATAAGCAGGGAAATCGCCGTTATCTTACAGAAATATTGGTAGAGAATATGGAGATGCTTACTCCTAAAGCAGCAGTACAGCAGGGTGAGTCTTCAGAAAATGCAAAACCAAAATCAACATTACGGCCTACAGAATCTTCTGATAACGATGTTCTCCCATTTTAATTAAGGATACACTATTTTGGATTTTACATTTCTAACCGAAACTTTGAGTGATGTACACTTGATGGTGCCTACTATCGGTGTGTATTTCGCTTTTGTAATGGTAGCTCTGCTCTTGGCAGTTTCTGGCTTTGCAAGCGCTTCAGAAATTGCTTTTTTTAGTTTGTCGCCAGCTGAAGTATCTGAGCTAGAGCTGTCTAAAAGCAGCAAAGATACATCGATAAAAATGCTGCGAGAAGACAATGAGCGTACGCTAGCTACTATACTGATAGGCAATAACTTTGTAAATGTAACCATAATTATGCTGTGTAATTATGCTTTTGCCAACTTGATAGATTTTGGTCCGAAGGCATATTGGTTACAGTTTGTAAGTCTTACGGTTATACTTACATTTCTATTACTCCTCTTTGGTGAGATTATGCCTAAAGTGTATGGTAGACAAAACCCCTTGGCCTATTGTCGTATGGCTGTAGGGGGTATTATGTTTATGCGTAGACTTTTTTGGCCTATCGAAACCATTCTTATAAAGAGTGGTATCTTTATGGAAAAGGTGGTGCACAAGGAGTCACAACGTCTAAGTATGGACGATTTGGAACAGGCACTGGAACTTACCGATAAGAACGAGATAAAAGACGAGAAGAGTATACTACAGGGAATTATTCGCTTTGGCGATGAAACGGCAAAGGAAATAATGACCAGCCGACAGGATATTGTAGATATTGATATTCGTAGCTCATTTTCAGAGGTGATGTCGTGTATCTTGGAAAATAATTATAGTCGTATTCCTGTATATCAAGACAATGATGACAATATCCGTGGAATCTTGTATGTCAAGGATTTGTTGCCCCATGTATCAAAACCGTCTAACTTTAGATGGCAAAGTCTTATCCGTTCGGCTTATTTCGTTCCGGAAACAAAAAAAATAGATGATTTGCTCCATGAATTCCAGGAGAATAAAGTTCATATAGCTATCGTAGTAGATGAGTTTGGGGGAACTTGCGGTCTTGTAACTTTAGAGGATATTTTGGAAGAGATAGTAGGAGAAATTAATGATGAGTATGATGATGACGAGAAAACGTATTCTAAGTTAAATTACAATACTTATCTTTTTGAAGGAAAAACTTTGCTGAGTGATTTGTGTCGTATACTGTCGTTAGAGGACGATGCCTTTAATGATGTAGAAGGTGACGCAGATACGCTAGCTGGTATGCTTCTTGAAATTAAAGGCGATTTCTTAAGTTTGCATGAACGGATAGACTATAAGAACTTTACTTTTGAAGTGATGGAAGTAGAAGGACGGAGAATAAGCAAAGTAAAGGTTGTTGTACACGAGTTAAATACCAGCAAATAGCCATGCCGCTTCTTAGTATTGAGGAGATATCATCAGGCTGTCGTCTCGGTCTTTGGCAGATAGAAGATAGCGTAGAGCAGATGTTAGATGAAGATTATCATCTAAAGAATGTCTTGGAATATACAGAAAGCTATCGTTCAGAATCACGGCGCAAAGAAGTGTTGGCTGTATATGCTTTGTTGTTTGTTATGACTGGCAACAGTGAGCTACGAATAAATCATGATAGCTTATCAAGACCGATAGTAGAAGGATATCATGTTAGTATAAGTCATACCAAAGGGTATGCAGCACTTATTCTTTCAACCCAGGGTGATGTGGCGGTCGATATTGAATACTTTAGCGATAGGGTAGAGCGCGTAGCCCATAAATTTATACGAAACGATGAGGATGCCCCTTCTTTATATTCAAAACTTATTCATTGGAGTGCGAAGGAAACTATTTATAAGTTGTTTGCAGAAGAGTTCTTAGATTTTTTTGAAATGCGGGTTACTCCATTCGGGCTTTCAGATGAAGGGACGATTGATGTTGCTGACTTGAAAGAAGAGAAGACCCAAAGTGTGTATTACCATACAAACGATAAGTATGTTCTTACCTATGCATATCAATAGGGCTTTAACGCTTGTCTTTGTTTTTGTTCTTTCAGTTATCTCTGCATATTCTGCTGATAGAGATTCTGTAAAATTGGTCAGAAATAATCCGCAAGTATCATTTCCGTCAACGGTCAAGGCAGGTAATTATAGTGGGATTACCTATTTAGGCGAAAATCAATATTTGGTGGTTGATGATAAGTCGGAAACAGATGGCTTTCATTTGTTTACTATTGATATTGATAGTGTAAGTGGTAAAATATTACAAGTCAATAACATCGGGTTTAGGTCTTCTGGTTTGTCTAATAGAGACGGCGAAGGCATAGCTTATATTCCTAGCTTGAACACGATATTAATTTCAGGCGAGAACGATGGAAAAATAATGGAATATGCTCTTGATGCAAATCCAACAGGCAGAGAGGTAGAGTTGCCTGCTGTATATAAGAAAAGTGCGGCTAATTTAGGACTGGAATCACTTGGATATTCTGTTTCTAATCATAGATTATGGACGTGTAATGAAAGTACACTGAACGGCGATGGAGAAAGAGCTGGGAGTGGTAACTCTATTGAAAATCGGTTGCGTATTCAGGCATTCGATGATAGCTTGAAGCCCATTGCACAATATGTTTACCTGATGGATAGGCCCGTAGCTACAGGTTCTGCAAAATATTATGCTATGGGGGTATCAGAAATCACACCTCTTGACGATGGTTCTTTGCTTGTTTTAGAGCGTGAGTTCTATGTTCCTCCTATGATAGTCGGTGGTTTCGTAAATTGTAAGATATTTCAAGCTTGGCCATCAAGCCCCATAGCAATGGATGCCGATATTACTGTCGACCCTGTGCCCATAATGGATAAAAACCTTGTGGTAGAATGGAAAACAGCTATAGGGCTCTTTCGGAGAAATTTAGCCAATTACGAAGGTATGTGTCTTGGTCCCAAACTTGCCGATGGCTCACAGGTTGTTATCTTGGTATCTGATTCGCAAGGGCAATATGCAGGTATACTACAAGATTGGTTCAAAACAATAGTGTTGAAATAAAAAAGAGTCAATGCCGGGGCATTGACTCTTTTATAATGAGAATGGTATTTCTATTCTGAAATAGCTATTTTCTTAACGCGGCGCTCATGGCGTCCACCCTCGAATGTGGTGCTGAAGAATTTGTCCATTATGGCTTCAGCGGTCTTGTTATCAATAAAGCGTCCAGGGAGAACCAAAACATTAGCATCATTATGCTGACGTATTAGGCCTGCTATCTCTATACACCAGGCTAATCCAGCACGTACACCTTGATGTTTGTTTAGGCAGATGGCCATACCTTCACCGCTTCCGCAGATAGCTATGCCTGGGTAAACTTCTCCACTTTCGATTCCTTTGGCCAACTCATGGGCAAAGTCGGGATAGTCTACACTCTGGTCACTGTATGTTCCATAATCCTTAGTTGCGTACCCTTTTTTCTCGAGATACTCTACAACGAACTGCTTCAAAGGATAGCCTGCGTGGTCGCAAGCAACTCCGACTGTTTTTACGTCCATAGTTTTAATTTTTTAGAAGTTCTTTAACTTGATTATATACGTTTTGGGCTGTGAAACCTAATTTCTCGTCCAATACTTTGTATGGCGCAGAGAAGCCGAAACTACTAAGGCCATAAATGCTTCCATGTTCGCCTACCAATCCTTCGAGGGTTACTGGTAGTCCAGCCGTAAGACCGAAACGTTTTACATTGTTAGGTAATACGGCTTGTTGATATTCTTTACTTTGGCGGCGGAATAATCCTTCAGAGGGAACACTTACTATACGCACTTTAATACCATCTTGGCGCAAGAGTTCTGCTCCAGCCTGAAGTGTAGAAACTTCAGAACCGCTGGCAAGTAGCACAATATCGAAAATCTCGTCAGAACCTGCAACAACATACGCACCTTTTCGTGCTTGTTGGTAGTCGTTTCCTTCTGGTAAGTTCTTGATTCCTTGGCGTGAGAATATCAGTGCTGTAGGAGTATCGGTATTTTCCATTGCCATTTGCCAACATACAGTAGCTTCGTTCGCATCGGCCGGACGGAATACACGAACAGAATCGTTTCCATGGTGATTCTTAAGTTTCTCCATGAGTCTGATTTGTGCTTCTTGTTCAACGGGTTCGTGTGTAGGACCATCTTCACCAACGCGGAAGGCGTCATGGGTCCAAATAAACTTGATTGGTACTTCCATCAAGGCAGCAAGTCGTACAGCTGGTTTCATGTAATCAGAGAATACAAAGAAGGTTCCGCAGGCAGGAATTACTCCTCCGTGCAGATACATACCGATACACATACATGCCATAGTAAGTTCGCTTACGCCTGCTTCGAAGAAAGCTCCAGTGAAGTCATCTTTACTCAAATCGTGTGTCTTCTTTAAGAATCCATCTGTCTTATCCGAATTAGAAAGGTCGGCCGAAGAGCAAATCATATTTGGTACCTGTTCTGCCAGCACGCCTAAGCAAGCTGCAGAGGCTGCTCGTGTTGCGATGTCAGGTTTTTGGGTAAATTTACTCCAATCTATCTGTGGTGCATTACATGAGAACCAGGTCTCTTTTAGCTGGGCTTTCTCTGGGTTTTCTTTTGCCCACTGGGCTTCTGCCTTTTTGCGTTCTGCTACGATAGTACGTAGTTCGTTGGTACGGTCGGCATACAACTTCTTGACATCATCGAATATTACGAAAGGATCGTCTGGATTTCCTCTAAGTGCAGTAACAGTATTGCGATAGGCATTTCCTCCAAGCGGAGTACCATGAGTTTTGATGGTGTTCTCGTAACTTGTACCGTCTTCCTTAAGTGCGCCTTTACCCATAATGGTTTTTCCGATAATGAGAGTAGGGCGATGTCTCTCTGAATTAGCATGGTTAAGGGCTTGGCGAATTTCGTCGGCATCGTTGCCATTAATGGTAATCACATTCCATCCCCATGCTTCGTATTTTGCTTTGGTGTCTTCTTGCATTACAACTTTGCATTCTGTTGAAAGTTGTATGTCATTAGAATCGTAAAACATGATTAGGTTGTTAAGACCTAACAAACCAGCCAATCTTCCCGTTCCTTGAGAAATCTCCTCTTCTATGCCTCCATCTGATATGTAAGCGTAAATCTTGTGTTGCATCACCGTTTTCCCAAGTCGTGCCTCTAAGAACTTTTCTGCAACGGCTGCGCCTGCAGCAAATGTGTGACCTTGTCCCAAAGGACCTGATGTGTTTTCGATACCTCTATTTACATCACGTTCTGGATGCCCAGGAGTAGGAGAGTCCCACTGGCGGAATTGTTTCAATTCATCTAGTGTGAACTTGCCTTGTAGTGCCAATGCCGAATATAGCATTGGTGACATGTGACCAGGGTCTAGGAAAAAACGGTCACGGCCAGACCAACTTGCATCGTCTGGGTCGTAAACAAGATATTCTGAAAAAAGAACATTGATAAAGTCGGCTCCGCCCATTGCGCCTCCGGGATGTCCAGAGTTCGCTTTTTCTACCATAGAAACAGCCAGTATGCGGATATTGTCGGCTGCACGGTTCATAAGTTTCTTATCGTTCATTATATTTATATAACTACGTTGGTTCTTATATGTTATGTCTAATGCTAAAGGGTATATATACATATGCTAAATCCACGGTGAGAAACGGTGGATTCGATTAAGGGATAGTTATTTAGGTTTTTCATATTTGTGTACTTTAGTTTGTATTTTCCTTTTGGGTGTAAATGTACATCTTTTTTTTCATAAATAGGTCTGTTTACATTAATAATTTATTCTATAAATCATTATTTTTTCTAGTATTCGAAATACTCTTGTTTTTGCGTTAGTTATGCTTGTTTTGAATGGTTGCATTTTAATGCAAAAGAAGCTGTCGTCTTGATAAAAGGCGACAGCTTCTTTAATGAATCAAAGTTATATCTATAAGTATAACTGTTTTAGCATACTTTGTGTGACCCTTCACTGATAACTACATTATATACAGCGGGTTCATGGTCATATTTTTCGGCAAATTTCTGCTTTGCATTGGCTATGAATGTATCAAATACTTCATCTTTAACCAAATTGATGGTACAACCACCAAATCCACCGCCCATAATGCGACTTCCAGTTACACCATATTCTTTAGCCAAATCGTTAAGATAGTCAAGTTCTTCGCAAGATACTTCATATTCTTTACTGAGCCCTTCATGGGTTTCGTACATTTTCTGTCCTACAGTTTCGTAGTCTCCCTTTTCCAAGGCATCGCAAACGGCAAGTACACGGTCTTTTTCTCCGAGTACAAAGTGTGCGCGTGTGTAATCCTCAACTCCAACCTCGGCTTTTACTTCTTCTAACTGTTCCCATGTGCAATCACGCAGTGTCTCAAATTTAGCCTCAGGGTGTTTGGCTGCTATATGCTTTACTACGTTCTCGCAGCTATTGCGACGATCATTGTAAGGAGACCCCTTAAGTTCATGCTTTACTTTTGAATCAAGTAAAACCAATTTATATCCCTTTGGCTCGAAGGGGAAATATTCGTATTCACGAGAACGACAATCGAGACGTATCAGTTTTCCTTCTTTACCAAATACACTGGCAAACTGATCCATAATTCCACAATTAACGCCGATATATTTATGTTCAGTGGCTTGTCCTACTAAGGCTAAGTCCCATTTAGAAACTTTATTGTCACCAAATAGGTCGTTCAAGGCAAATGCGAAGCAACTTTCGAGGGCAGCAGAAGAAGACATGCCTGCACCGAGTGGAACGTCACCATAGAAGGCTGTATTGAATCCTTTTACATCAACACCGAGAGCTTTCATTTCTTGTACGATACCATAGATGTAGCGGGCCCATGTGGTATGAGGACCTTTAGGATCGTCTATTTTGAATTCTACTCGGTCTTTCAAATCGATAGAGTAGCACATTACAGTATCAGTTCCGTTAGGTCTTATTTCGGCCATGATACCTTTGTCTACAGCACCGGGGAATACAAAACCTCCGTTATAGTCGGTATGTTCGCCAATAAGGTTGATACGTCCGGGCGACATATATATGTTACCAGTTTTGCCATCAAAGTGCTTGATGAAGCGGCTTCTTACTTTTTCAATATCCATAATTTATAATCTCAAAAGGTTGATAATATTTATTCTGTATTTTTATTCCACAGGGATATCGGGGTTTACATTCTTTGAGCCGAAGAGAGCATAGTAAAGGATGTACACTGCGCTAAGCAATACCACAATGAAACTTGTTACATAACTATGAGTATAGTCGATAACTAAGGCTTGGAGACCTATCATAACTGCGAAGCCTGCTACCATCATCATAAATGCACCAGAAGCAGCTGCAGTGTATTTTCCAAGTCCCTCTGTAGCCAAATTGAATATACCACCCCACATTACCGAAGCACAAAGACCTACAAGTAAGAAGGCAAACATACCTACAGGAATTTCACCCCATACTAATTGGAGATTAGTATAGTCAATGCCAGGACATTTAACTAACATATTTGTGGGAAGGAGCATTCCGGCTGCTACAAGAATCACAGCTACAGCACTTACTGTGGCTATCATGGTTCTTGCTGATACCTTGCCGCCAACCATACCACCAACAAAGCGACCGATTAGCATGAATATGAAATATACTGCGCTAAGTGTACCACAATAGCTAGCTGACATACCAAGTCCAGGGTTGGCGGCATCTTTTGCGGCAGTAAGGTATGACATAATATATGTAGGAGGACATACCTCAACAGCACCATAAACGGCAATGGCGAGCATTCCTAATTTGAAATGGCGGAAAGAATAGCAACTATATTTGTCTTTCTGGGTCTCTTCAGTATTTGACTTTTGTTGTGGTTCGTTGATTTTGGTGAAGAAAATAACGACTAGGGCAAATGCGAATATTGCCAAGGCGATACCCAAAGCTGGTACAGCGTCTGATACTTTTGCCTTGCTGGCATCGCCGATGAGACTACCCATAAGTATATATACGCATACGGCTGCAGCAGAGTTGAATACCCCACCTATTTGAACTAACTGATTACCACGGTTGCCACCTCCGCCAAGTAGGTTAAGCATAGGGTTAACAACAGTGTTGAGCATACACATGCAAAGACCTGATATGAATGCGCCAATTAAATATGTAACAAATCCCATTGAACCGCTGAGCCACTGTATCAGCAAACCTACGATTCCAACCACTAAGGCAGCGAGAGCTGTGCTTTTATAACCAAATTTTTGAATAAGCATTCCTGCCGGAACGCCCATAAGGAGATAGGCTCCGAAGTTGCCATAATTGCCTACTTGAGCTAAAGACTCAGGCACAGTAAAACTGTTTTTTAGAATTACGGCCATAGGCGAACATAGATTGGTAACAAAGGCAATCATCGCAAATAGGAATATCATGGCCAATATGGCGATAATATTGCCTTGCTTTTTTTCTGTTTTTTCCATTTTCTTGTTATTAATGATGTTATTAAATTTTCGTGTTATTCTGTCCCAAACTTGTAAATGGTCTTTTGGGTATATTTGCCTTCTGGCTTAAGAACTACAGACGGGAAATAAGGATGGTTAGGAGAATCAGGGAAATGTTGGGCTTCAAAACAGATGGCGCTTCGGCGTGGGAATGTTGCTCCATTTTGTCCTTTGTATCCGTCGGCCCAATTATCAGTATATACCTGTACGCCTGGTTCGGTAGTATAAACTTCCATGGTACGACCGCTTACAGGTTCTGTAATTTTAACAGCAAAGCTCAATTCGCCTTCTTCTTTTTTGTTCAGTACGTAGCAGTGATCGTAGCCAGCTCCGTTCTTAATCTGTTCGTCGTTGGCATCAATATCTAGACCTACTGGTTTTGGAGTTCTAAAGTCGAATGGCGTACCTTTTACAAAACGAATCTCGCCAGTTGGGATGCTGGTTTCGTCGATAGGAAGATAGTAGTCTGCATTGATTTCGCAAATCAGATTTTCTATTGTTGGGGTTGGATTGGCTATACCGGCTAATGAGAAGAATCCGTGACTTGTAAGATTAACAATGGTCTTCTTATTAGTAGTTGCCATATAGTCTATAACTAATTCGTTTTCATCGGTAAAGCTATATTCTACTATGGTTTTAACTTCGCCAGAAAAACCCTCTTCGCCATAGGGACTAACATATTCCAGTACTAACGAGTGATCATTCATTTGGCGTGCTTCCCAAACTTTGGCGTTAAATCCCTTTTCCCCTCCATGTAGACAATTTGGACCGTTGTTTATAGCCAATTGGTATTCTTTGCCATGTAGTTGGAATTTTCCTTTGCATATTCTGTTGCCGTAGCGACCTACAAGAGTAGAAAGATATGGCTCTGGGCTGTCAATTACGTCTTGTATGTTATCATGGCCTTGGATTACGTTGGCTCGATTACCATTCCTGTCTGGCACCATGATGGCAACTAAAGCTCCACCATAATTGGTAATGGCCACCACATTGCCTTGATTGTTTGTAAGAAAATATAAGTTGGTTTCTTTACCATTAATTGTGGTTTGAAAGTTTTCACATTTCAAGCCACATATTTGTTCTGCTTCTTTTGTGCTCATCATAAAAGTTTTTAGTTACTCTAAATTATTAATGCAAAGTAAATAAAAAAAAGTGAATGTCACAAAAGTCGTACAAATTAATTGTTGTCCTTGTTACGTTAAAAACAATTAAACTTCTTGTTGTTGATTCTAATGGTAAATTATTGGTGTTCTTCTTTTGTAGAGAGGTAAGCTAAAAGGTCAGACACAATGTAGCTGCTTCCACCGATGAATACGAAATCGTCTGTTCCAACATTTTTGCATGCGGCTTCATACGCAATATCTACACAATTATAAGTGTTTCCGTTAAGATGATGCTCTTTGCCTTTTGCTGCTACAGTTAGACAAGGAATTGCTCTATGTGTGGTTGCCTGAGTCCAATAATAAGTGGCATCTTTAGGTAATAAATCCATTACAGAGTCAATGTCTTTATCGTCAACCATTCCGAATACGATATGCCGTCTATTGCATTTTTGATTACTAATTTGTGCTGATAGATATTGCCATCCACCTACGTTGTGGCCTGTGTCGCATATAGTTAATGGGCGTTTTCTAATGATTTGCCATCTTCCGGCTAATCCTGTTAGTTGGGAAACGTTTAAAAAACCAGTTTTTATAGCTGTAGTATCTGTAATTCTCAGTTCACGTAGGGCGCAAATTATGGTGTTTGTGTTTTTAAGTTGATATTCGCCAGCTAATGTACTTTCTATTGTTCCGAAGGTAGCCGTGTGGTATAAGAGGCTGCCATTTTCTGTGTGCGTACAAGTCTTAACTTCTGGCTTATCCTCGGCAAAAGTTATTTTTGAGTTGGTTGATTGCGCTTTGCTTTCGAATACCGTACGTGTTTCAGTAGTACTTTCTCCAATTATTACCGGTATGTTGGGTTTTATAATTCCAGCTTTCTCACTGGCAATCTTTGCCAATGTATCACCAAGAAACTGAGTGTGGTCTTTGCTGATATTTGTAATTATAGAAAGAATAGGAGTAACTATGTTGGTGCAGTCTAATCTGCCGCCAAGTCCTACTTCTATAACAGCATAATCTACTTTCTGCTCTGCAAAATATTTGAAGGCTAATGCAGTTGTAAGTTCAAAAAAAGATGGGTGTAATGGCTCGAAAAAATATTTCTCTGATTCAACAAAATCTACCACGTATTTGGCGGGAATCATTTCGCCATTTATACGGATGCGCTCTCTGAAATCAATTAGATGTGGCGAGGTATACAATCCCACCTTATATCCCATAGATTGCAATACCGCTGCAATGGTATGCGAGCATGAACCCTTTCCGTTAGTTCCTGCTACGTGTATAATCTTGTAGTTTCTGTGTGGGTGATTAAAGTGGCTGTCTAATGCAAGTGTATTTTCCAAACCCTCTTTATATGCAGATGCACCCACATGTTCGAAAACAGGGGTGCATTGATATAGATAATTTACAGTTTCCTGATAATTCATAATAGTCAACTGAAATAGTTCTTGAACTTTTCAAAAATTGATTTTTTTGTGCTGGCGTCACCCTTGAAGTTGTCGCTGTCGCGCATACTTTCTATCGCATTGCGCTCTTGCTTGCTCAAGGTCTTTGGTATATATACGCTGATGTTGATTACAAGATCTCCCTTGCCCGATCCATATCCCTGAACGTAAGGCAGACCCTTTCCGCGTAGTCGTAGCGTCTTGCCAGGTTGAGTGCCAGGTTCAATCTTAATTTTTACTTTTCCTCCTTCGATGGTGGGGATAGAAACTTCTCCACCAAGAACTGCTGTTGGGAAGTCAAGCAAAAGATTATAAATCACGTCTTGTCCATCACGAACAAATGTATCGTTTTCTTCTTCTTTAATATAAACTTGTATATCTCCGTTTACGCCATTATGTGGTCCGGCGTTTCCTTTTCCAGATACATTTACCACCATGCCTTCTGCCACACCGGCAGGAATGTTGATTTCTACAACCTCATCGCCTTTTTCTACGCCTGTTCCGCCGCATTCTTTACATTTGTTTTTGATAACGGTTCCTTCTCCGTGGCATGTAGGGCAGTCTGTTTGGGTTTGCATCATGCCAAGCATAGTGCGTACAGTTTTTACTACCACACCCCGTCCTTGACAGGTAGGACACGTTTCTGGCGCATTTCCATCTGCCGAACCACTACCATTACAACAATGGCAAGTAATATCTTTCTTTACCTTAAATTTCTTGGTAACGCCAGTTGACATTTCCAAGAGTGATAATTTTACAGTAAGCCTTAGATCTGTACCTCGGTACTGACGTCTGTTTCCACCGAAACCGCCGAAACCACCAGTATGTCCGCCAAATACATCGCCAAACATAGAGAAGATATCGTCCATTGAGAATCCGCCACCGAATCCTCCTCCGCCACCGAATCCTCCACCAGGAGTGTCGAATCCGAATTGGTCGTATTGCTGTCTTTTTTGTGGGTCATGAAGAACGTCGTACGCTTCGGCAGCCTCTTTGAACTTTTCTTCGGCCTCTGTGTTACCCGGATTCCTATCTGGGTGGTATTTTATAGCCAACTTGCGGTAAGCTGACTTGATTTCGTTATCTGTGGCGTTTTTGCTAACGCCGAGCACTTCGTAATAATCGCGTTTTGCCATACTATATATAATATGTGTTAATTGCCCACTGCTACTTTTGCATGGCGTATCACTTTATCATTAAGGGTATATCCGGCTTGGGTGCAGTCTATAACCTTTCCTTTCTTGTCATCTCCCAATCCGGGTACAAGTGCAATGGCTTCGTGGAAATCAACATCGAAATCGGCATTATCTGTATCTATGCGCTTTAATCCTAAACCTTCAAGCGTTTTTTGAAACTTCTGGCAGATTAGTTCCCATCCTTCTTCCAAAGCTTCTGTTGTTTCAGCTTTTTCTGCGTTGGCTATAGCCCTCTCCATATCATCAAGTACTGGGAGTATAGCCGTAATGGTTTTTTCACCACCATTAAGAATTAGTTCGGTCTTCTCTTTTAGAGTGCGCTTCTTGTAATTCTCAAAGTCGGCTAGCATGCGCAAGTATTTGTCTTTAGTTTCTGCCAGTTCTTTCAGTGCAGCCTGCAGAGGGTCTCCTTCTTTTTCCTCTTCTTCGTTATTTTGCAGCTCTTCGGCTTCCTCGTTTGTTGTATTTTCATCAACAGTTTGATTTTTTAAATCTTCTGTCTTGGTTGATGTCTCTTCTTCTACTTTATTTTCTTTTATTTCGCACATAATTGTTCAGTTTTTACTATTTGAAATGCAAAAAGCATGCCAATGTTACTGTGTGATTCTAAAAACCTTATTTTGGTTTTTAATATTTTCCTATTCTGAATAAAGTTTATTTTTCAGTTCTTTGATTTGCTCGTCGTGAATGTACTCGTCATAGCTCATTAGTTTGTCAATGGTGCCATTAGGAGTAAGTTCAATAATGCGGTCGGCAACGGTCTCAATAAACTCATGGTCGTGCGAACTGAATAGTATGTTTCCTTTAAACGAGGTGAGGTTATTGTTGAAAGCCTGTATACTCTCAAGGTCCAAATGGTTGGTAGGAGTATCAAGTATCAGGCAGTTTGCATTTCGTAATTGCATGCGTGCTATCATGCATCTCATTTTTTCGCCACCAGAGAGTACGTTTACTTTCTTCATTACCTCTTCTCCAGAGAATAGCATTCTGCCCAAATAGGCTTTCATCTGCACTTCATTTCCGGGGCCGTATTGTGACAACCAGTCTACCAGGTTTATGTCACTTTGGAAGAATTCGGTATTGTCCAAAGGCAGATAAGCTGTGGTTATGGTTATACCCCATTTGAAAGTACCCGAATTGGCCTCTCTGTTGCCATTAATAATTTCAAAGAGGGCAGTCATTGCCTTCGGGTTGCGCGATAAGAATACTACTTTCTGTCCTTTTTCTATGTTGAAGTTTACGTTGTCAAATAGTACGTTGCCTTCGTTGTCGGTAGCTTTTAGTCCTTCTACCTCAAGAATCTGGTTTCCAGGCTCACGCTCCATTTGGAAGATAATGCCAGGATATTTACGACTTGATGGGCGAATTTCTTCAACATTTAGCTTCTCCAACATCTTCTTTCTAGAAGTGGTCTGCTTACTCTTTGCCACATTGGCTGAAAAACGACGGATAAATTCTTCCAATTGTTTCTTTTTCTCTTCGGCCTTCATGCGTTGGTTTTGGGCTTGACGCAGAGCCAATTGTGAGCTCATATACCAGAAACTGTAGTTGCCGGCAAATACAGAAACTTTACCGAAGTCAATGTCTATAGTCTGTGTTGATACAGAATCGAGGAAGTGACGGTCGTGCGATACTACCAACACGGTTTGGCGTTCATCTATTTCGCTTAGATAGTCTTCTAACCATTCTACGGTGTCAAGGTCAAGGTCGTTGGTAGGCTCATCGAGCAACAAGTTCTCGGGATGGCCGAACAAGGCTTTGGCAAGCATTACTCTTACCTTCTCGTTGTTGGCTAACTCTGCCATCTGCTTTTGATGAAGGTTTTCCTTGATGCCTAAGTTCTGAAGCAGTTGAGCTGCGTCTGATTCAGCCTCCCAACCATTCATTTCTGCAAATTTCAGTTCTAATTCTGCAGCCAAGTTGCCGTCGGCTTCGGTCATTTCAGCTTTTGAATAGAGGCGTTCGCGCTCTTTCATATTTTCCCATAGGGGCTGATGGCCCATCAATACGGTATCAATTACATTGTATTCGTCGTATTTGAAGTGGTCCTGCTCCAATACGCTGAGGCGTTCGCCCGGACCTAATTCTACCGTACCTTTATTGGGTTCTAAGTCGCCACTGATAGCACGCAAAAGAGTTGATTTACCAGCTCCGTTGGCACCTATAACTCCATAAATATTTCCAGGGGTGAATTTAATATTGACGTCCTTGTACAATACTCGTTTGCCAAATTGTATGGCAAGGTTGGTAAGTGTAATCATCTTTTATATATATACCTTATTTTAATTAAGTTGCAAAGTTACAAAAACTCTCGTGTAGAACAAAACATCTATTCTCGTTTTTACTTTGCGGCAGCATATGTGGTATCAACTAAAGCCGCTTATACGCCATATGCGATGCTTATTTTGCTTTTTCCAATACTTCTTTTATATACTTTGATGTGTAGCCACACTTGTTTTGGCCCACTTGCTCGGGAGTACCAGTCATAAGAACTTGGCCACCATTTCGGCCGCCCTCGGGTCCCATATCTATTATGTAGTCGGCCATTTTTATGACATCTAGGTTGTGCTCTATTATTAATACTGTATTGCCCTTGTCTACAAGCTTTTGTAATACATTCATCAGTATTCTTATATCTTCAAAATGTAGTCCTGTTGTAGGCTCGTCAAGTATATACAGCGTTTTTCCCGTGTCTCGCTTTGATAGTTCGGTGGCTAGCTTAACTCGTTGACTTTCTCCGCCTGAGAGGGTTGTGCTTGCCTGACCTAATTTGATATATTCTAATCCTACGTCTTGTAGAGTTTTTATCTTGGGCAGAATAGATGGTACGTTCTCGAAGAATTCTACGGCTTGACCTATGGTCATATCCAGTACATCGGCTATTGATTTTCCCTTGTATCTTACTTCAAGTGTTTCTCTGTTGTATCTTTTGCCATGGCAAACCTCGCACGGAACGGTTACATCTGGCAGAAAATTCATTTCTATCGACCTATAACCATTTCCACCACACGCTTCGCATCTACCTCCTTTTACGTTGAACGAGAAGCGCCCGGCTTTATAGCCACGAATTTTGGCTTCAGGCAGTCCTACAAATAGTGTTCTGATGTCAGAGAATACCCCGGTATAAGTAGCAGGGTTGCTTCGTGGAGTACGTCCTATAGGACTTTGGTCAACGGTAACCACCTTGTCTATATATTCAATTCCTTCTATTGTAGAGTAGGGCATAGGTTTCTTCAGCGCGCGGTAAAAATGGTGGGCCAGTATGGGTTGTAGCGTTTCGTTAATCAGTGTAGATTTTCCAGAACCGCTTACACCGGTAACTACAGTGAGTGTGCCAAGAGGAAAGTCTACGTTTACGTTTTTCAGATTGTTTCCTTTACATCCGCATAGCTTTATACATTTGCCGTTACCTTTGCGCCGTTGAGTAGGGATCTCTATACGTTGTACGCCGTTAAGATAGTTGGCCGTTACAGTGTTGCTGGCAAGCATCTCGCTGGGAGTTCCTTGGAATACTACTTGTCCGCCTTTTCTTCCTGCCCCAGGCCCTATGTCTACTATCCAGTCGGCTGCACGCATCATATCTTCGTCGTGCTCTACTACAATTACGGTGTTGCCTAGGTTGCGTAGTTCTTTAAGCGAGTTTATAAGACGTTGGTTGTCGCGTTGATGCAGACCTATGCTGGGCTCGTCGAGTATGTATAATACATTAACCAGTCGGGTTCCAATCTGTGTGGCCAGTCGTATGCGTTGGCTTTCGCCTCCAGAGAGCGAGGCCGATTGCCGGTTTAGCGACAGATAATCTAGTCCTACATCTAGGAGAAATCTAACTCTGGTGCGCAACTCTTTTATAATTTCCTGTGCAACGGTCTTTTGGTTGTTGCTCATACCTTCGTCGGTATGAGTCAGCCAATTTTCCAATTCATTCAGATCTAAGTTGGCTACTTCTGATATGTTTAAATTGCTAATTTTGTATGATAGCGACTCGCGTTTTAATTTCAGTCCATTACATTCGGGACATACGGTTGTGGCGAGGAACTGTTCGGCCCACTTTTGGCCCGTTGCCGTATCGTCGTTTTCCATAATGTCCTGTAGGTATTTTATAATACCATCGAAGGTTACAAAATAGTCGCTCGATGTATGAACCAATTCTTTTGCAATCTTTACCTTTTCCATTGTACCGTAGAGTATCTCGTCCATCGCCTCTTGCGGTATATCTTGTATGGCATTCTTTAGGTTGCAGTCGTATTTTTGCAGAATAGCGTCTATTTGCCAAAATACCATTTGGTTCTTATATTTACCCAATGGCGCTATGGCGCCGTCGCGTATTGATAGCTTACTGTCGGGTATTATTTTTTTTATATCAATCTCGTTGACATACCCTAGACCCTTGCAGCGTGGACATGCGCCTTCGGGCGAGTTGAACGAAAAGATATTTGGGGCTGCTTCTCCGTACGAAAGCCCGGTTGAAGGGTCCATTAACCGTTTTGAGAAGTTTCTTACGCTGCTGTCGCCGTCGTCGTATATCATAAGTGTACCGTCACCTTGATGCATGGCCGTTTGCACACTTTTCTTTAGTCGCTCATCATCTTTACCTTGGATTTTTAATTTGTCAATCACTACCTCAATGTTATGATTCTTATAACGATCAACCTTCATTCCGCGTACAATTTCTTTGATTTCGCCGTCTATGCGAATGTATAGATATCCTTTTCGGCGCATATTCTCAAAGAGTTCACGATAATGGCCCTTGCGTTGACGAACCAATGGAGCAAGAATGTAGATTTTATGTTCGGCATACTGCTGTTGTATCATGTCGAACACTTGTTCTTCGGTATATTTTACCATTCGTTCGCCTGAAAGATAACTATATGCTGTAGCTGTGCGGGCATATAATAATCTCAGGTAATCGTATATTTCGGTGGTGGTTCCAACGGTAGAGCGAGGATTCTTGTTGGTAGTTTTTTGCTCAATGCTGATTACGGGGCTTAGGCCAGTAATCTTGTCTACGTCTGGCCGTTCTATATTACCCAAGAAATTGCGGGCATAAGCCGAAAAGGTTTCAATATATCTACGTTGCCCCTCGGCATATATGGTGTCAAAGGCAAGCGATGATTTACCAGAGCCTGACAGCCCGGTTACTACGGTGAGTGAGTTGCGGGGTATGGTAACGTCTATATCTTTTAGGTTGTGCACACGTGCACCCAATACAGTAATTGAATCTTTAATTTCTTTCATTTGGTGAATATACGCCTCATTGGTCGGTGTCTATGTAGTTACGCATTAGGTTAACATCCTTTTTGATGTTAAATATGCGACCATCGGCACCGCGTGCCTTGATTATGCAATAATATGTTCCACTTTTTACATCTTTGCCTTTGTAAGTGCCGTCCCATCCGCCGGCTGGATCTTTCCACTCGTACAATTTCTGTCCCCAACGGTTTATGATAACCGCTTTGAAGTCTACTATACTTTGGTATCCAGTTTTTGCTCGGTATACATCGTTTATGCCGTCGCCATTGGGCGAGAATGCGTTGGGAAATTCCAGTTTGCTTTCATATACGCTCACGGTAAAACGGTTGTCTCGCCAATAGTCGGCCTCGTATTTTATTGTGTCTGTGCCTTGGATAAATGTAGTATAGCATTCTACATAGTTAGCCCCCGACTGGCTGAAAGTATATTCAGTATTCTCTTCGTATCTTATCATGTACGGCTCGCTACTTGTCCCGTCTTTATAGAACCGCCATTCGTAGTGCGCAGTCCATCCTTCGGCATTCACGGGATTTAGAGTGAACTTGGCTGTAATAGGGGCAGAACCAGAGAAACTGCGGTCGGTACTTTCATTGCCGTCTGCATCGGTGAAAACTACAGTGGGAGCTATGGTGGGTACATTGGCCAAAATGCTTACGTTAGTAATGCATGTGAGCATGGCCAGTATAAACAGTATTTTTTTAATCCTCATTGCTAACGAGCTTAAAATAGAAAACAAAGTTAAGAAAAAGTTTATTGTTATGGAGCTTCAAACTCGTTTTTTTTGAAATTGCCTAGAATAAATGGGTAACATGGATGTTTCTACACGTTAAATTAGGCGGAACTGAATATCAATAGGTGTTCAAAATTATATAAATAAAATGTCAGCAGATTTGGGCTTTGATACGTCTATGCACTTCTTTTTACCTATATTTCCGGCTTCCATCGGTTGTGTAGCCCGCAATACTCCCTCTTCAATCCGAAAATACAGACAAAAATAAGGCACATATCCATATCAAATAATTTTGAACACCTACTTA
>CAVKSZ010000005.1:0-66294 GCA_963659135.1 Bulleidia sp.
TAGTGCAAGCCGAAGACAATGCAAAGGAAAAAACGAAGTTTTTAACGTTTGCTTTGTTGAGGCGTAGCCTAAGTTCATACTATAGAGTCAACATCTCGTTGACAATTACAAGGGTGCGGTGAGATTGCTGCACCTACTACCATGCCGATAATGGTTCTATCTGCGCATTTAGTTGATGTGCCTAAATACTTAATTTATGTTAACTGCAAACATTGCCGAGAATGCCATATTTCCGCGCGAAAACACCTTTGGTTGTATTTATGGCCCTTAATACAGACTGAAAATGGGTTAAAAATGGAATAAAGGTTATCATCAGAATGCGAAAGACTATCTCTGCGATTATAAAGACCCTCTTTAGCACTTCTAAAGAGCCCCTTTATGGGAGCTATATTTCATAGAAAAATGGGCAGAAATAATCAAGATTTTGCCAAATGTTATCATGATTTATCAAAAAACATAGATTTACGCAGGAAAAGTAAAGTTCTGGGAAAATATTTGCAGTAGAAAAACGGCAAAAACACCGCATTCCCGATGATTTTTCATGGAAAAAATAGTGCAAATATTTACCCGTAAATTTAAGAAATATTAACCAGAAATCATCGGGTTTTGGTTAACTATTGTTAACAACGGCACAAAAGGGCAGAAACATAAGGTTCAAGGGGTGTGTCCTGGGCTAAGTGCTTTTGGGCCTGCATCCCGCATGAATGAAAAAACTTTGGTTTTTCTTTGTATTGTATTCGACTTGCATTATTTATGGTTCATCTGTAAAATGCTAGCAATTGTTCTATCTACGCATTTAACAGAAGCCACCCCCCAAAAAATGCGTTATTCGTGCAGCTATATCTGTTAAAATTTTAGGGGGGGTAATAATTGCGCTGAAATACTTGGGTATTAGTGAAAAAAATTGATAATTTTGCTCCTTAATATAATAAGGTTTAAAAATAAGTAGGAATAACAGAAAAGCATAAAAACATACCGCAAAAAAAAGTTTATGGATAAACAAAATATTGTGTACCAAATAGAGAAAAATACAAAACATAATATGCACAGAAATCTACATTTTAAATTACCGGCGCAGATAGGGCGCAGCCTGGTGCCGGTGTTGGTGTTGCTGCTGTCAATGGTATCGGTAACCATGCGTGCCGACGATACCCCAGTGCTCAACGACAGTAGCTATTACGAAATCTCTACAGCGGCTCAGCTCAAGTGGTTTGCCGACAAGGTAAACTCTGGTTCAGAGAGTATCAATGGTGTACTTACTGCCGATGTAGACCTAAGCTCACTTAGTGGCGAATACTGGGAGCCCATAGGCATGTGGTCTGAAGAGAATCTCTCTTTTAAGAAATTCAAGGGTAAGTTTAACGGACAGAACCACGTAGTGTCAGGACTGATACTGCGCAAGGGTGCAGCCTGCGGTCTGTTTGGTACTACCGAGGGTGCCACAATTAGCAATATCATAGTTAGCGGAGCGCAGATGAAAACTACGCCCGATACCCACGTGGTGTCAGTACAGCAAGGTGTTGGCACCGTGTGTGGTTTGGCTACTGCCGGTACGGTGATAGCTAATTGCCAAACCACGCTTACCGAGATAAACTATTATATAGACAATGATATCTTACAGAAAGATATAGACAACGTGGGCGGTATAGTGGGCGAACTGCGCAACTCTACCGTTACCGGCTGTACTGCCGACGGATTTATACGTACCGATGGAAAGTGTGTAGGCGGTATCGTGGGCGCAGTGAATGTAGGATTGGTAAAAAATTGCCAACTGAAAGCCTTTGCCGGCGGTAACTCTAAGGTAGTAGGTCTTACCTATGTAGGCGGTATAGTAGGTTTCTTGCAGGGACGCAGTATGGCCAATGCCATAATAGACTGTACCGTAGCCGATGGGTCAATTGTTACCGCATCGGGTGTGTACGAACGCGATACCGTAAAGGTAAACACCTCGCAGATATGGGGCACTATATGCAGTGTAGATAGCATGGACTCAGAACCCGGACTGTGGGAGGGATATTACGAGATATACACCCCCGACCAGCTAAAATGGTTCTCGTCTAAGGTTAACAGCGGCAGCAACTCTATCAAGGGTAAGCTAATGACCAACCTTAACATGGGTAAGGCCGGTGGCTTCACCCCAATAGGAACTAAGGATAAACCCTTTGCTGGCGTATTCGACGGTCAGAAATATACTATCGATAGCCTGACCATAAACGACCAAGACTATGCCGGACTCTTTGGATATGTAAAGGACGGTAGCATAGTTAATCTGTATCTTGACAATCCTAAGTTGACTACGGTAGATAACGACTATCTGGGTCTGGTAGCCGGATTCCTTACCCAGAACTCTGGCCACGCTACAGCCGTAGGTTATATAGAAAACTGCCATGTAAAGAATGGCAACATTGCCCGTGGTGATAAAGGTGAGCCGCAGTATATTGGAGGTATAGTAGGAAAGATGGACATGAGTGCCGAGGTGCGCGGTTGTACATTCCAGGGTATCTTGAAGGCCCACGAAGATTATATTGGCGGTATAGCTGGATGCATGGATTCGGGTGCCAAGATGTACGGCAGTACTACCATAGGTCCCTCTACGGTATGGGGCGACAACTATGTAGGCGGAGTAGTAGGTTATATGACCGATAAAGAAACTCTGCTGGAAAACTGCGATGTAGACCAGACCCACGGAGCCGTAGAATATCATGCAGAGGGTAGCGGTTACAAAGGCTTGGTACGCGGTTACGACCAGAGCGGTACCGAGCGCAAGACGGTGTATAACTACAACAACCTGCAGTATACCGTTACCGGTAAACGAGTAGATATAGGCAGCAAGACGGTGGCCGAGGCGGTAATCACCAGTGTATCGTCGCAGGGTAAAGGTACTTACTTTGCCATAGTAGACCTAGGTAAATTCAACGATTACTCTACCACCGAGATTCAGAATGTGCATGGCGCCGAAGAACTCTACTTCTATGATAACAAGGTAGACATGGCTTATGTTACGGCAAGCGCCTGGATAAACATGAAGATAGACGACTATGCCTTCGACAAAAACTTCAAGGCACTATGGCTGAAATACTATATGACCGCCAATGCCGACCACTGGGTAATGCTGGGCCCACAGGATGTATATCCTGCTGGTGAAAAGATGTTCGACAATTGTCCTAATGCCAAGATATACGTAGACGCTGAGTATTACGAAGCCTTCTGTAACGATGAGCGTTGGGGCAAATACAAGAAATACATAGTGCCTACCACCGCTATGCGTACCGAGGATGTAAACGCCGAACACGGTGCGCGCTATGCCTTCGACCGCAACCGCGACAAGACAGGTTCGGTAGTAAACTTGGACAATGGTACACATTATGGCGTAGACCAGGTACATGTGATAGGTGCCGACGACAGCTATCTTACCAGCGACAATAATAACACCCTGTGGATATACCAGGATATAGGCGAAACTTACGACTATAACACTACCAAGATATGGGCCAGCTCGTTTAAGGGCAAGAGCAATATCCAGAATGTAAAGTTCCAGGCCATCACCAAGTCGGCTCGCCGCCCCAGTATGGATTTCAATATAGCAATAGGCGACTCAGCCTTTGCCAACTGTGAGAATCTGTATGCCTTTAACGTGGCACTCTACTCAGACCAAGACAAAGAACACGTAGAGATACTACACCCCAAGGATATGCCATTGGGTAAAGGTGTGTTTGCTGGATGTAATAATCTGAAGATATATGTAGACCCGTCGGTATTGAGCGAGTTTGTTAACGATACCGTGTATGGATGGGGCGAATACAAGGACATTATTGCCACTACACTCTCTGCCTGGGATCAGTATACCGAAGCTGGCGTAAAGTATGGCCATATAACCTCTACCGACGGCAAGACCCGCTATACCAGCAAGAACAAGACCGAAATGGAAGAGTATGTAGCACCGTGGGTGGGTCAGTTTGGTAGCTTTACGGCCGACAATATACTCTGCCCCAACTACAACGGTACTATGAATTACATGATAGCTACCGGAGTAGACAAGGACAACAGTGATATCAAGAAGGGTACGCTGAAGATATATAATGATATAGGTAATACCTACGATTACAAAACCATTGCCCTCTCGGGTACGGGCTTCCGTGGTAACCAGCAGATACAGAGTATTATCTTTGAAGACTGTGCCGGTTCGTCGGGTAATGCCAATGTAGGTCTCTCGCTGGTTATCCCCGATGGTACATTCGAGGGTTGTTCTAATCTGAAAGAGCTAAACATGTATCAGCTTATTACCAAAGGAACCAACCACTACGAGAGCATCAAACCCTCGCAGATATTTATTGGTAAGAATGTATTCAAAGGTGTACACCACGACTTCCGCATCAAGGTTATTCCCGGACTCTACAATGACTTTATAAACGACCCCAACTGGAGTCAGTACAAAGACCTTATTACTGCATCAGAGTATGTGCCTACCGGCGAGAGCGACGTGGTGAAAAACGGCGTTACTTATTCTTATGCCTCGAGCACTCTGAACACCATCAGTACGAAGGAGACCTATGAGATGCAGACATCTATATGGAACCTTCCTATTGTTATAGCCGAGGCCGTAATGGCGGCTACTGATATAGCAACGGTGGTTGATGCATTTGGACAAACAGCTAAGCAAACGGCATTAGAATTGGCTCTCGAAAAGGCGGCTAAACAAGAGAGAAGTGTTATAGACCACTTCTATAACATAGTAGACCAATACGAGAAGGCGTTAAAGACAGGTAGAGAATACTACGCTTCAAGCATGGGCATACTAAGAGACAAAATAATATCGGTTAATAATATTCTTACCAATTCATCGAAAAACCTATTTGTAAAATCAGTTCAGACTTCAGCACGTTGGGAATTAGAGGCGGCTGTCTGGGCACAAAATAGATGGGCAATTGAGGCTACCGCTTCTGCTTGGAGAAATCAGATTTTTCTAGGTATAGGTACTGCCGCTGGCAATTCTTCTGCTCAGATAATAGCGGGTAGCCGTCCGCTGTCAAACGGTATTGCATACCTTGGCAACCGTTCACAGAAATCGTTCTATAAGTCCCCGTCGTGGTATATCAACCAGGCCAACTGGGTAACAGAGCGTGTACGTACCAATGTACCGCAGATGTATGTCAAGACTGTAGCTGACCAGGAGACTATTGATATCATGATAAACCCAGGATCGTCTAACACCACGGGATCAATATGGTCAAGCCCCTTCCAGACTATAGAAATAGGTCGTACGGCATTCCACGACAAGAACAAGGTTAAGGAGGTTAAGTTCTCTGATGCCAACGGTGCCAATATGCCTTACGATCCTATGCAGATGGTAATGCCAGACTCTTGCTTCTATACCTGTAATGGTCTGGAAAAACTCAACTTGGTTCTGCACAGCAATGGCTCTTATATATCTAGTTACAAGAACCGCGATAAGGCACTTACGCCAGACAACTTTATTCTTATGGGTGATATCTTTGCCGGTTGCGATACCACAAAGATTAGAATATATGTAGGCAAGGAAGTGCTGCAAGATTTTCTTGACGACGACTTCTGGGGCAAGTACAAGACCATGTACAGAACTGTAGATGTAGAAGAGAAACAAGACCATAGCGAGTGGAGCTGTCGCTACACATACACCTACGACAACAACACCATGCCGCTGGTAACCACCACATCGGATAATGAAACTATATATCACGTAGACATCTATGCGCCCGACGAGAGCGCACTGAAGTCTAACGAAGGACTGGCTGCCCTTATCAACGACTATGGTTTGGCCTACAACTACAAGCTAGACAATGTTAAAGCCAATGCCTTTAAGGGCAATAAAGACCTGAAGATTCTTGATATTACCGACTCGCATACGTTTACCGGCGATGTATACACCGACTTCACAGTAACTCTGGGTGACTCAGCCTTTGCCCATTGTCCCAATTTCGAGGACTTCAACCTTATCTATCAGGTTACCGACGGTACAAACTCACTAAAGTCTCTTTCTCCCTCACAAGTGGTGTTAGGCAAGGGAGTATTTGACGATTGTCCAAAGTTGCGTATCAAAATATGTATGGATCAAGAAGATGCCTTTATGCAAGATTTGGCGTGGATAAATTATGCCAACTTGATAAAGCCATGTCTGTTCTATCCTGTTGATTATCGTGTAAAGAACCTGCTTTGGAACAAGTATAAGTTCTATACCAAGCTCAACGGCAACCAGAGCAACAGTGAATGGAAATATATAGATGCTTCGCTTGCTAAACCAGCCGAACTAAAGACTATTTTCAAGAATGGTATCTTCCGCCAATTTGATGAGTTCCGTGCTTTCCAGACCTGCGGTCTTGACAGTGTATATGACGAAATGTTTAGCAACTGTCTGTTCTTGCAGTCAATCACCTTGCCCGACTCAATAAACTATATAGGCAGCAAGTCGTTCGCAGGTTGTGAGGCTTTGCCCAAACTTACCATTCCTGCTAAAGTTTCTTCTATAGGCGACGAGGCTTTTACCGGTAGTGCCATCAAGGAGTTTATCGTTGAAAATCCAAAGCCTGCCGATATCAATGCCGCTAAGGTATTCTCAGGTTTGCTTAACGAGAAAGACTATGTAATCTACGTGCCAGACAGCGTGGTAAACATCTATCGCGAAAAGTGGGCAGCCGTGGCTAACCATATTAACTCTGTAAACAGTCGTAGAACTCTTAGAGTTGTCAATCTGACTAAGGCCGGTACACTGAAAGATTCGTTGGGACTTACCGTAACTACCACCAGTGACGCAGCTAAACATTATGTAACTGGCATGATGGCTCAGTACGACTCGCTGCGTATAAGCGGTCCGCTCAATGGCGAAGATATCTTGGTGCTGCGTGCCCTTGGTGGTCGTAACGTATTGAATGAGCTCAACTATATTGGTTGTCTGCGTTATCTTGACCTCTACGATGCCGACCTGAAGGAGAGCGATTTCTGTTATAACACTCAGAATGTAGACGCTGACTATAGCGAGATAAATAGTAATGATTATATCACCGAAGACAATTATGTAACCAAACGCATGTTCTGTGGTATGACTAATCTGGAAACGCTTATCTTGCCACGCTCTGCTACAAAGATTGGTACTAGGGCTTTTGATGCTTGTCCTAAGTTAAATACTCTTGTGGTGGGCGATAACGTAACCAAGGTAGAAGAGAATGCGGGTATGAACTGTCCAAATATGGAGTACTTGGTAATGTTACCAGAAACAGTGCCTAATACGCACTATACTTCATGGGCGTTCCATGCCACGGGTACCATAAATAAGACCAATCTTACTGGTGGTATCAGTCTGACCGACTATACTCGCTTATCAATGATAGTTCCCCCGGTTACAGGTGAAAACTATTTCAAGAGTACCGAGTATACCGAATATACAGCCGACTCTATAAGCATACTGTTCCATGACCAGGAAGTATTCAAGGCCATGAAGAAGGCTCATATCTTCTCGCCTAACGACTTGGTAACTCTGCGCGGTATTGATGGTAAATTCAATGGTAATACAAGTATCAAGGAATTCAATGAACTACTGATAACTTCTATTCAGGTTTTGGGCAACGGCTCGTTTACAGGTATGAAGAATATGACAGAGGTAACACTGCCAATGTATCTGTCGGATATCAAGGAGGGTTCATTTGAGGGTTGTTCATCCTTAAAGAATATTAATGTATTCTGCCAAGAATGCCCCACATTGGTCAAGGGTGCCTTTGACGACTTACCTACCGACTTTGTGATAACCGTGACACAGGGTTACGAAGACCAGTACCGCAAGGCATGGCCCGAGTATGCCAGCCATATCAAGGGCTATCGTCCAGAGATGAATATCCGCGAGATTACACTCAAAGAGATGAATACTCTTGCCGATTCGCTCAATCTGAAGGTATGGATGAGTTCTAACAACCAGCTTGTAACAGGTATCTCTGGCGACATGTCGGGCATTACAGCTCTGAAGGTAAACGGTCCTATAGGTAGTAAAGACCTTGCTGTGATACGTATGCTGGCAGGTCGTGAACCTAGCGCTAGTTCGCTCTCGTACTCTACCAGCCTGAAGTATCTGAATCTTTATGATGCCCAGATTTGTAAAGACGATATTAAATTTGGATTTATAGGCGACTTCAGTCATAGCATAGAGAGAGCTAACGAAGTACCGTCATTGTTCCTGTACGAGTGCTATCATCCACAGACGTTGGTTTTGCCCAAGACTGCCACAAAGATTAATTCAAGTGCATGTTATGATATGTATTCGCTCAAGAGTGTTGTTATTGGCGATAAGACCACTTATATTGATGACGACGCCTTTGGCGAGTGCGACAATCTGAAGACGATGATATTCCTCTGCGACAAAAAGCCTACGCTTGATGATGACGCATTTACAGACCCGATTATGTACTACAACGATGTGCATAAAGTAGACAAGATGTATGTGCGTAAAGATATCATTGACGATTATACTTCTGACAAGGAATATACGCAGCATGCCAACAATATTACCAGCGTATTCTCTAACGACGACCTCTTCCGCGCCTACGGTTCAAGAGGTATTGGATGTGAAGACGACCTGGCATCTATCAGTGCCATTACTGGATGGTTTACCTGGTACGATAATATTACCGACTTGAGTTCGCTTAAACGGTCGAATATCACCACGTTCAACTCTTACGATGTGGAGAACCTCGCCTCGCTGCAGCGTGTAACCTTGCCTTCTACGGTGAAGACCATAGGCGACGAAACATTTGCCAATAACACCAAGCTGTCATGGGTTGACCTTAGCGAGTGCGACAGTCTTACCTCTGATATTACCAATCTAGGTCTTCAGGGCGATGTGCTGCTCTATGCGCCTTCAACAGCCAGCGCAGCCAGTGCCTCAAATGCTCCAGCGCGTGTACGGGGTATGTTTAAGGCTCCCACTACCACCGACCGTAGCGTAGTAAATACAGTATACACCGTTGACGGTAAACTGGTATGCGACGAGTATCATCTGCCTACCACACGCGATTATGATGTACCTCGTGCCTTTACCGCTAACAAGATAGTATTAGACCGCGAGTTTACCCCGCAGACCTATACTACGCTTGCCTTGCCGTTCGGTATGTCAAAGACTCCTGCCGGCTTCAAGTTCTTCAAGCTTAACCAGGGTCAATACTTCAATATGGGTCTGAAGCGTACCTCTACCACCGAGGCTGCCATGCCTTATGTTGTATGGACAGAGAAAGACCAAATGGTAATAGACGTTCCCTCTATAGTAAATGCTACTCAGACTGGTAAGTCGCTCAACAACGAGTATTATAATATGGTAGGAACGCTTAGCAGTATCACCAATAGCAGTGCCACTGCCATGAAGGCTCTTGCCTTTGACAGTAACAAGAATGTGTGGAACCTTGTACCTGCCGACGATGCCACTACTATTGCTCCATTCTCGGCTTATGCACAGGTGCGTAATACCGCAGCCACTAACACCGATGTACCCAACGTGTTCCTTGATCCGCAGTACTTCTACAGTGTAGGTACAGCCAAGCACATGCTTGATGGCGACGATGTGAAGAGCCTTTCTACCGACGAGATGACGCTGATAGACGGACAAGACTTCACTGCCGACGAAGGCATAGAATCGTTCACAGCCGACAAAGCCACCTACACCCGCGAGATGACTACCACTTGGGGTACGCTCTGCTTGCCTTACTCTTACTCAGCCGAGGGCAATGCTACCTGTGAGTTCTACGATATGACGGGCAGCAACGGCTCATCGCTGGTACTTACCAAGCTTGCCGGCACTATAGAGGCAGGCCGCCCCGTAGTAGTTCGCCGCCGTTACGCCGATGTAGCTGTAGAGATAGCTCCCGCCGAGACGGTAGACGTTACCACTAGCGTAGATGCAACCACTATGATGAACGGTTCGTTTACCCAGACCGACGTTCCTACAGGGTCGTACATTATCTCTAAAGATAAGTTCTGGTACGTAGATGCCACTAAGTACCCCAGTGGAGCCAAGATTAAGGCTTACCGTGGTTATGTAACCTCTACCGGTAGCAAGGCGGCATGCATGGGTATAGCCGTAGATGGCGAAACCACCGGTATCGACCAACTGAACAATCTGGATAGCGACGAGAAGGCCGAATACTACGACGCCGAAGGTCGCCGCACCAGCGGACTGCAGAAGGGTCTGAACATTGTGAAGACCGGCAAAAAGGTAGTTAAGGTAATGATAAAATAATACAGCAACAGATATGAAAAAGAAATTCTATACAGCACCGGTCACTATGGCCGTTAAAATACAAACGCCATTTCAAATATTGGGTTCAAGCACAGGCGGAACCACCGAAGAAGTAGAAATAGGCGGTGGCAGCAGCGCGGGAGGAGACGATGGCGGTAGTGGCGACTCAGGTCCCACTCTCGACGATGGCGGACTTCCGTGGGGCGATTAATCCCCACCGCCACGCATAGCTCTGCTATAAGCTATATAAACCATAAGCCCGGAAACTACACTATGTAGATTCCGGGCTTTAATAATTGTTTTAATATGGTTGTTGTACTATGAAAAGAGTTCTATTGTAGTTTGTTGTACTCTTCGTCGGTTACGGCGTCTAACCATTCGTTTGATGTATTCTCACCGTCTACTTCGAAGGCCAAATGGGCAAACCAGCTGTCGCGTGCTGCACCGTGCCAGTGCTTTACGTTAGCCGGTATATGTATCACCGTACCGGGCAGAATAGCTTGGGCGGGCTTGCCCTCTTCTTGGTACCATCCGCGCCCGGCTACGCCTATCAGCATCTGTCCGCCACCCTTAGTGGCGTGGTGGATATGCCAGTTGTTGCGGCATCCCGGTTCGAAGGTTACATTGGCAATGCCTACCTGCGATGTAGATACCCGCGATAGATAACTATTGCCGGTAAAATACTTGGCATAGGCAGTGTTAGGTTGGCCTATGGGGAATATCATCTGGCGTTGAAAGTCGGCTTTGGCTTCATAGCCCTTTACATCGTCGGCCCATATCTCTTTGGCCAGATTAAAAGTTGCCCAAGCCTTGGGCCATCCGGCATAGAAGGCGGCATGAGTAATAATCTCGGCTATCTCGGTACGAGTTATGCCGTTGGCCTTGGCATTCTGCAGATGGTGCTTTAGCGAACTGTCTGTTATACCTTGGCTCATCAGGGCGGTTACGGTAACAATGCTTCTGTCGCGCAGACTAAGCAAGTGGTTGCGGCTCCAAACCTCGCCGAAGAGGATATCATCGTTAAGATGGGCAAATTCGGGTGCAAACTCACCCAGTTGGGTGCGCCCGGCTGTTTGTACTATTTTCTGTTGTGCCATAGCGGTTATCGATATTGTAGTAAGCAATGTTGCAAGTATAGTGCGTGATTTAATTTTCATCGTCTTATGCTGTTTTACGGTATTCTGATGGGGTAGTGCCGGTGTGCGTCTTGAAGAAGCGTACAAAGTGCTGCGGATATTCAAAGCCCAGTTGCTGGCTTATGGCGGTTATGCTCTTACTGTCGTCGGCCAAGAGTTGCTTGGCGGCTCGTATCAGCCGGTCGCTTATAAAGTCGCGCGCCGTACGACCCGTCTCTGTCTTAACCAGTTCGCCAAAATACTTGGTAGAGTAGCAACACTTGTCGGCAAAATAGCCTACCGAGGGCAGTCCTTCGTGGGCAGCCTTGTCGCTGATGTAGCTGTCTAGCAGTTCGGAAAATTTCTTTACCACCGTGTGGTTTATCTCTTCGCGGGTAACAAACTGGCGGTCGTAGAACCGCAGACAGTAGTTAAGCAGCAGTTCGATATTGCTTACTATCAGTTCGCGCGAGTGCTTGTCAATACTGCGGCCCAGTTCTTGGCGTATCATGTCTATCACGCTGCGAAATATCTCTATCTCGGCACACGATAGGTGCAGTGCCTCGTTAGAGGTGTAGTCAAAGAATTCGTAGCGACTTATGTTGCGCCCCAGCTGGGTGCGGTTAAGCAGATCGGGGTGAAAAACCAGCGCTGTCCACTTGGGGAAAACCACATTGGGGTTAGGCTTTACGTGGATAGACTGCCCTGGGGCAAAGCAGGTAACGGTCATCTCGTCGAAGTCGTACTTTGTACGGCCGTACGATAGTTCACAGCCCTTGTTCTCTTTTAGAAATAGGGCATACAGATTATAGTGCACCGTGTGCTCCTCTTGCTTGGTTAGCTTGTCGTAGCGCATTACGCTCACCAGGGGATGCACCGTTTCCAGTCCGTACAGATCGTTGAAATCTTGTACCGAGTTAAAGAAAATTTCTTTCATAGGCTGATGATATTCATTATATCTTCTACTATCTGATGGTCAAGCATACGGTTGTCTGATAGTAGTTCTTCTACATTGTAGCGGTCGTATAGCCCTTTCTTTATACCGCCTACCAGCACCTTCATATCCGTTGTGCCGTAGTACGACGCTATACGCTCGCCAAAGCCACCGTCCTTGCATCCGTCTTCCAGCGTTACTACCAGCTGGTGGTCGCTCTTTAGTGCTTCCAGACATTCAGCATCTACTGCATTAAGATAGCGGGGATTGACGAGAGTTGCGTTGATACCCTTTTCGGCCAGCAGTTGTACTACGGCTTCGCCTTTCTGATAGAACGAACCGGCAGCTATCACGGCCACGGTATTACCCTTATGTGTTATCTTGTACTGTGGTGTGTAGGCATAGTCGGTATCTACCTTATCGCTAGTGTGTACCACTCCGCCGCTGGGCATACGCAGGGCTATAGGCATGCTGTCTTGGCGTATGGCCCATGCCAGCATGGCAAAGTATTCTTCACAGGTGGTGGGCGCAAGATATATCAGTCCGGGAATGCTGCACAGCATAGGTATGTCGAACAGGCAGATGTGGGTAATATCGTTAAGCGAGCGCACACCGCCGGCTACCACGTTGATAACGGCAGGGTTGGCGTTTATACATAGGTCTTGAGCTATCTGGTCGTAAGTGCGCTGTACAAAGGTGCTGTATACCGTCCATACGGGATGCAGTCCGCCCTTTGCCATTCCCGATATCATAGCTACGGCTTGCTCTTCGGCTATACCCATGTCTATGTGCTGCTTACCGGCCAGTTGTCGCTTCTCGGCAGTAAATCCGGCTGCGGTAGGTGTGCCGGCTGTAACGGCTATTAGGGTACTGTCGTGCTTCATTTGGTTCAGCATCCAGTTGCTTAACAGCTCTTCATAGGTTTCTTGCGTGCCGTAGTCGGGCTTACTGCCATCGTTGCGGTTAAAGGGCATGCTCCAGTGCCAAGCCTCTTTATTAGCTACGGCTGGCGCAAAGCCATGTCCCTTCTCGGTATGTATATGTACTACCGTAGGGCGAGTAGTGTCTTTAACGCTTTGGAATAGAGCTATGAGTTTTTCTACATCATTGCCCTCTTCCAGATATTTGTAGTCGAAGCCCCAAGCCTTAAACCAGTTGTGCTGACATGTGCCCTGGCTCTGGCGCAGTGCTCTTAGATTCTTGTATATACCGCCGTGGTTTTCGGCTATCGACATTTCGTTGTCGTTAACCACAATAATGATGCCCGTACCCAGCTCAGAGGCTTCGTCCAGACCTTCAAAGGCCTCGCCGCCCGATAGCGATCCGTCGCCTATTACGGCTATTATGTTTTCGTGGGTTCCCTTTATGTCGCGCGCCTTTTGCAGGCCGGTAGCCAGGCTTATAGAGGTAGAGGTGTGGCCTACCTCAAAGTTGTCGTATACCGGACTCTCTGAGGGCGAAGAATATCCCGATACGGCATTCATATCATCTGCATTGCCCAAGAATCCGGCTGCACGCCCGGTAAGTATCTTATGGGGATAACTCTGGTGGCTTACGTCGAATACTATCTTGTCTTCGGGAGCATTGAATACATAGTGCAGAGCCACGGTTGCCTCTACAAATCCAAGGTTAGGACCTACGTGTCCGCCGTGCTTGCTTACACGGTTGAGTACGGCATCGCGGGTTTCGGCGGCTACAGTGTTCAGAGCCTCTATGCTAAGACTCTTCAGGTCGGCTGGTGACTTAATCTTCTCTATATACATATTATTATATATTAATGTTAGTTTTATCGGGAGCAAAGTTACCTAACCTTCTGCAACTTTGCCTTACCCATAAAGCGGAGAATATAACCACAATTCCGTTTTGTGAAAAGATAGCCTTAAAAGTATTTTTTAGAATCACCCTAAAACCATAAAAGCGCCGCATATCGTAAGATATACAGCGCTCTTAAGTTGTTCTAGGCGGATTCGAACCACCACAAACAGAACCAAAACCTGTTGTGCTACCATTACACCATAGAACAATCTGGAGTGCAAAATTACCAAAATAATTGACAATACCCAAATTTTGTGCTTTTTTTTTGCTTTTCTTTCTGCTTCTTCTATCTAAAAAGCCCCAATTCTTGCCAAAATCCCCTTTTTATGGTGCATTTTCTACACCAAAAGTTAGTATCTATCGCCGGCATAATCATCATTTTTTTCCTTGCTGGCGGCCGACGGCAGTTCTGTCCACGGTCGTCAACAGAAATGCCCACGGCCGTAAACAACTTGTACTACGGCCGTGGGCACTCCATAAAAAGGTAAATTCCCATCGGGAACTTAAACTCTTAAAGGTATAAAAAACTAAATGGGGTAGCGGTTTTATGCGTTAGAACGCTATGGCAAACGATAGTCCGGCAGCCAAGGTGCTCATCCACTCGCGCGAGCCTTTACTGTGCGAGGGCAGCAGATTGTAGTCTACAAACAGCCTACTGTTGTAGTGCTCGGCAGCGCGGTAAGTAACCGATAGACCGGTACCAAAGGTGGCACTATCGCGAGTGCCTACATCCATACTCTTAAGTCTTAGACGGGGGTAGTGTACATATCCTGCCAGGGCTTTGCTGCCTATCTGCCAACGGGGTGCAAGGGGCAGTGAGAAGTAGGCTCCGGCGTAAGCCGATACGGCATCAAAGGTGTGGTCTTCGGCCACGGTGCCGTCGGTAATAATGTGCGTGTTGGTTACGGTAAAGCGTCCGCCCACACCCACGTATGGGTTAAAGAAGTAGGCTCCCTCTACACCGGCGGTAGAACCTGCCGAGGTGCTGAATTCGTGTTCCTCGTCAATGTCGTATTCGCTCAAGGGAATGTTCATACCCACGTATATGCCCAAGAACGATGGGCGCTGCATCATATCGAACTTATAGTTTTTCTCGTGGCGGGTTATGCCTCGTTCTTTGAACAGCTTGTCGGTAATCCAGTATCCCAGTTCGGTGGCTATAATACCTACGCCGGCTCCGGTAAGCACGTCGCTCAGCCAGTGCTTGTTGTTAACCACGCGCATCAGTCCGGTAGCTGTAGCAACCGAGTAGCTGCCTATGCTTATCCACGGACTAATGTGGCCGTACTCCTTGCTAAGCATGGTGGCGGTCATAAAGGCTGTGGCGGTGTGGCCCGATGGGAACGAGTGGTTATCGGTACCGTCGGGGCGTTCTACGTTGGATGTTAGCTTTACACTCTCTACCACGGCACCCATAATGGCTGCCGACATGGCGCCCGATGTTATCATTCTACTCCACGAACTACGACTCTCTACCCCGGCAGTTTTCAGTCCCAGCATAACCAGGCCGGGTAAGAATTGGGTGTAGTCGTCTACGTGGTTGCGGTATTCGGGCAGATAGTCGTGGCGCAGACCGCGGAAGTGAGCGTCCTGCCCCTTTACCAGCAGTCCGGCAGCTATCAGCGGAACGCCAAGATACGCCGATTGGTATAGACTCGACTTCTTCTTGGTGGTTCCCATAGCCGTAGCCGTAGTGTCTGTAGTTTGCAGGCTAATAATACTAACGGCATCAGGCTGCGTGGCGTTGCTGATAGAGCTGGTAGTGGCAGCTATGCTGTCAGTTAGATTATCGTCTGCTGTTTGGGCTGTAGCCACACTGGGCAGCGATACGGTAATAGCTATTGTGGCTATTACGTCAAGGCGGTTAAAGTTCATAGTTCCTGATCTTTACGGATAAGAGCCAGCAGATGGTCTACGGCCAGTTCTTCGGGAATATTCTTTTCTACACACTCCTGTCGGCGGTATAGCGATACGCGGTTAACTCCGGCACCTACGTAGCCGTAATCGGCATCGGCCATTTCGCCCGGACCATTAACAATGCATCCCATAATGCCTATTTTGAGTCCCTTCATGTGGGCGGTAGCTTGCTTGATGCGAGCTATGGTAGTGCGAAGGTCGTATAGCGTGCGTCCGCAGCCCGGGCACGATATGTATTCGGTTTTGCTTACGCGCAGTCGGGCAGCTTGCAGTATGGCAAAGGCTGTGGCTGCTATATCGTCAGCTTTTACCGTGCCTTGGTTCATCAGCCATATACCGTCGGTCAGACCGTCTATCATCAGTGCACCCATGTCAGCGGCAGCGTCTAGCTGTAAGTCGGCTTTACTGTCGGTTTGGTACATCTGTGCGAAAATTACGGGGTTGGTAAGTCCGTGGGTTGTCATTTCGTGAACCATGGCGCGCTGGTCGCCCGTGGGATTGGCGTGGTGGGTCATTACCACTACCACTACCTCGGGATGCGCCTTTAGGCACGCCACGTATTCTTCGGTAGGCGTACCAAACTGCAGAACAAGGAATTTTATCTTGCTATTGTCCATACCAATAAAGGGCATGGCTTGGGCTGGGAATATGGGGTATACTTGCTGTAAACCTTCTGTCCGCAGTGATGGCACAGCATTAAAGTCGGCTATATAGGCTTGTTGCGGGTTGACGTTTTCGGGCTTTTGATTACCTATATAGATATAGTCGGGCTGGCGGTCGGCGTCGGCAGTTTCAGGCATGGCGCTGGTTATCACTACAGGCACATGGTTTCCGCCTATATTGCCTACGGCAGTGGTCTTGCGTCTTGTGGGGTGTAGCCAGTTAAGCTCGCTAGCTTCTTGTGCGGGTATTAGGCGATGTCCGGCACGGCAGGTAAAATGATTGGCCAATCGGCGGGCTACCGGAATTTCGGCTTCGGGCTCTTCTGAGAGCGATACGCGTATGGTGTCGCCTATACCGTCAGCAAGTAGGGCTCCTATACCTACTGCACTCTTAATGCGTCCGTCTTCTCCCTCGCCGGCTTCGGTAACGCCAAGGTGCAGCGGATAGTGCATGTCTTCTTTATCCAGTTGTGCCACCAGCAGGCGAACCGACTGTACCATAACAACCGTGTTAGAGGCCTTGATAGAGATTACTACGTCATCGAATTTCTCTTTCTTACAGATGCGCAGAAACTCCATGCAGCTTTCTACTATGCCCTCGGGTGTATCGCCATAACGATTACGAATTCGGTCGCTCAGCGAACCGTGGTTTACACCTATACGTATAGCGGTATGATGTTCGCGGCAGATGTTCAGGAAAGGAACAAAACGCTCTTCTATCTTTTTAAGTTCGTTGGCATACTCTTCGTCGGTATACTCCAGGTGTACAAACTTGCGAGCTGGGTCTACGTAGTTGCCGGGGTTGATACGCACCTTCTCGGCATATAGTGCAGCCACGTCGGCCACGTTAGGATTGAAGTGTATGTCGGCTGCCAGCGGTGTATTGTAACCATCGGCACGCAGTGCAGCGTTGATATTCTTCAGATTCTCGGCCTCTCGAGAGCCTTGCGTGGTAAGTCTTACCAACTCGCCACCTGCCTCTACTATTCTTTCAGTCTGTTCTACACACGCCTGGGTATCGTTGGTGTTTGTGGTGGTCATCGACTGGATGCGTATGGGGTTGTTTCCACCCATATTTATCGCTCCGATGTGTACCTCTGATGTTTCCCTGCGGTGATAGTTAAAAAGATCAGTTACACTTGTACTCATATTCTTTTATTTCTGCCAGGTCTTTGTTGGCCTTTTCTATCTTCTCGCCTAAACTGGCTTTCCACTCGGCTACTGCCTTGGCTACTTTTTCATCGCTTAGCGCAATCATTTCGGCAGCCAGTATGGCGGCATTCTGTGCAGCGTTTACGCCCACGGTAGCTACGGGTATGCCCGGTGGCATCTGTATTATGCTAAGCATGGCATCTAATCCGTCTAACATGCCCTTGATAGGTACACCGATAACGGGTAGAGTGGTCGAGGCTGCAATTACTCCGGGTAGAGCGGCAGCCATTCCGGCAGCAGCTATGATTACTTTTACGCCACGTTCTTTGGCTCCTTTGGCAAAAGCTTCTACGGCGGCAGGAGTGCGGTGGGCCGAGAGGGCGTTAACTTCGAACGGAATCTGGTTGGCGTTAAGCCACTTGCATGCTTTTTCCATAACGGGCAGATCGCTTGTGCTGCCCATAATAATGCTTACTATTGGATTCATAGTTATATATGTGTACAGAGTTATAGTATACTATTATATTATGATAATAAAACCTAAGATGATGCCTATTCCGTAGCCAGCCATAACTTGAGCTAGTGTGTGCTGGTGCAGAATAATTCTACTTGATCCCACCATACCCGATATAAGTAGTGTAAAGCATAACCACCATACCGGGTTAAAGCCGAAGAGCATTGAGAAGGCTGTTAGAGCCCCCGTTACACCACCTATGGCAGCGGTGTGGGTAGATATTTTCCACCAAACGTTGATAATGACGCACGCTATCTGTATAAGCAGGGCTGCCATGAGTATACGCGCCATAAAACTGGGTATGTGCATACGGCTCATCATATAGTAGCAGGCAAAATAGCAGAATATAGAGATAGCATAGGGTACCATACGGCGCTCCTTGACACCCGTTTGTTGTGGCGTCCAGCCCCTGTGGCGGTGATATAAATGAATTAGCAGCGTAGGGATTAGTATGGTAAATAGATAGACCATGCCCAGCACCAGTAGTTTGTAGCCCCAGGGAAGCAGAGCCAAATAACTGAAGGCGAAAAGGGCTATCAGACCTACTATAGGCAGGTAAAATGGGGTGAAGATAGCGCTCATTATGCGCGCTGCAAGAATTATTTTCTTAGTGTTCATCGTCTTAGTCGTGCTACGGGAATACCCAGGCGGTCGCGATATTTGGCTATGGTGCGTCGAGCTACAGGCATTCCTATCTCCTTCATCTTCTCTGCCAAAACCTCGTCGCTCAGTGGGGCTCGCTTGTCTTCCTTATCAATTATATCTTTAAGGGCTGCCAGCACGCGGCGTGTAGATGCTTCTTCGCCGTTGCTGTCGGTATATCCATCGTTGAAGAAGAATTTTAACGGATGTATGCCCCATTGTGTCTGAACGTATTTGGCATTTGCCACGCGTGATATGGTAGACTTATCTAGTTGGGTTACGGCTTCTATGTCTTTGAGTTTCATAGGGCGAAGGTCGCTCTCGTCGCCGTCTAAGAAGTATTGGCGTTGCCAGTCGATAATGGCCTGTGTTACCAGGTTGAGCGTTTGCCGGCGCTGTTCTACTGCCCGTATAAATCCTCGTGCTTTATCTATTTTCTCTTTGGCAAAGAGAATGGCTTCTTTGGCGTTGCGGTTCAGTCCGTCTTTGTTGCGCTTGTAGCTATCTACCATGTCTTGAAACTCCTGACTTACGCGCAGAGGCGGAATGTCACCGTCGTTTAGGGTGAAGGTTATCTGCCCGTTGTCGCCATTGTCTATGGTAATATCGGGGGTTATCTGTTGCCATTTCCCGTTGGATATACCATCGTATGCCACACCGGGTTTGGGATTTAGTCTTGATAGTTGTGTGCGCAGTGCTTCGGTCTGCACATCGCTCAGCTGTAGACTCTGCTGTATCTTGTCCCACTGGTTGTGCGTGAAGGTCTTATAGTGGCGTGTTAGCACGGCAAGCATAAGCTGCTTTATGCGTGAGTCTTCGCGCCGTTTGGTCTGTATAAGCAGACATTCTTGCAGTGAGCGTGCCCCTACGCCCGGCGGGTCGAACGTTTGAAGAATGGATAGTATACGTTCTATTTCGCTTTCGGGTACATCTATATTGTTGTATATAGCCAGTTCGTCGCAGATGGTGCTGATATCCTTGCGCAACAGTCCGTCGGCCTCTATCGACCCTATCAGATATTCCAGTATGGCGTGCTCGGTTTCTGAGAGTTGCAACTCCATCATCTGCTCTTTTAGTTGGTCGTAGAACGATGGTATATCGGCCTCGTATTGTGCCGGTTCTACAGCGTCTGTCCATTGATTGTAGCTGTCGGCTGGCGATGCTTCATCGTCGTTGTCGCCTAGTTGCTCCAGTGCATTGTCCAGTGCATCTTTGCGTTCTTCGCGTTCGTTTTGCTCGTCAAAGTTTTCGTCGGTCTCGTCGTGTTCAGACCCATTGTCGGTAAGCGCATGCTCATCGTGCTCTTCGCCCCGTTCTAGTGCAGGGTTATCGTTAAGCTCGGTATTTACCCGCTCGGCTATTTCGGCTGCGGGCATTTCGAGCATCCTTACCAGCATCATCTGCTGCTGGGTAAGGTGTTGTTGTTGAATGAGTTTTTGCTGTTGTTCCTGAATTAAACGTAACTCGTTCATAAACCTTGAGTATATCTTACTTGAAATATTCTTTTATTTGCGCTGCCACGGCGGCCAGGTTGTTAGGGTCGTCGTACCCGAATCGTTGCCATACGGTGTGGCAGGGCTGGCTTAGAGGTTCTTCTGCTACGGCTGGCCTGTTAAGGCATGGGTCGAAACTTTGGTATATCTCCATGACATGGCATATCTCTTGGGTGCTGATGCCTATCAGTTTTGCCAGTTCTGCTATTTCGGGCGTTTCTGGAACCATGGTGTTAGGCACCAGACCGAAATACAGGTTGAGTATCAGTATAAGCTGTATGGGAATTATGCCCGTATCGGCAATGGGTTTGAACTCGTTTTCCCACGACATGCCGTTAGTCTCTACGCCTTGATAGAAAGTGTTGGCCTGCCCAAATCCATTCATGCGGCGCAGTAGGTTAACCTCTTTCTTGAGTAGATTGGGGTGAGACTCGTACTTATTCCAGAGTTGCTGAATTACGGGGGTATCTATCTGTTGTAGGCGTATCATCTTGGCTTGCAGAATGCGTGGCTCGATATGTAGCTCTAATGCCAGTTGTACCAAGTGTTGCGCATAGAGCGGCTTTACCCCAACGGGTTTTTCCAGGTACAACTGCATAAGCAGCAACCAGTAATTGTCAGACCAAGATGCGTTTTTTGCCATTCCTTATATATTATATATAGGTGCAAAGTTAGCGCAAGCCGAGCGAAATACAAAATAATTTATTTAATTATTTTTATTTCCAAGGCGCAGCCTAACTTCACGGCGTAGCCGTAAATATCAAGCCGAGCGAAATACAAAATAATTTATTTAATTATTTTTATTTCCAAGGCGCAGCCTAACTTCACGGCGTAGCCGTAAATATCAAGCCGAGCGGAATACGAAATAATAATTTATTTATATTTGTAATTTTTTATTCCTGGTTGATACAATCCATTGTACGTTTTTACGTAATTTTGTAATACTTATATAAAAAACGAGGATAACTATGAAAGTATTACTGATAAATGGCAGTCCCCGCCGCGAGGGGAATACATATACGGCACTTGCAGAGGTGGCCCGACAGTTAGCCGCCCAGGGCGTAGAGAGCGATATGGCATGGGTAGGCACGCGCCCCGTGCGCGGATGTATAGCCTGTGGCAAGTGCAGGCAGAACGGTGATAACCGTTGCGTTTTCAGCGACGATGTAACCAACGATATAATAGCCCGCATGGCCGATTGTGATGCCCTAATTATAGGTTCGCCCGTATATTGGGGGCAGCCATCGGGCCAGTTGCTCTGCCTACAGCAGCGTATGCTCTATGCCGGAGGTGCTATGTTTAGAGAAAAACCAGCTGCCGCCGTGGCCTGTTGTCGCCGTGGAGGCGCTACGGCAGCCTATCAGGCTATGCTCATGCCTTTTCAGATGTGCAATATGCCCATTGTAACATCGCAGTACTGGAACTTGGCTTACGGATGTGCCCCGGGCGAAGCTGCCCAAGATACCGAGGGTATGCAAACCATGCGTACCTTGGCCAACAATATGGCTTGGATGCTTAAGAAGATACACGGCATACCCACTACAGATACCCCCGAGCGCGAAGCCCCACAGCCCATGAACTTTATTAGGTAAGTATAACCCTACCCAGAGCCGTCTTTACCCACACACATGAAGAGATACAGAATAAGAAAAGAATACCGCACCCGTGTAAGATTTACCTGTTGCGGTTGCCTTACCGTGATAGTTGTTATAGTAGCCGCCATATGCCGATGCTCGTGCTCGTGTAGTCATAGCAAGCAGCCGGCCGATACTACCACCGTTACGGGATACAAACTTAACGAGCATCTTACCAATGCCACAGCCGGTGGTCCCGAGTTTGCCGAGATGGACTCGCTTATAGCCCGATACCTGCGCCGGTGGGAAATTAATGGTGCCCAGCTGGCTATATCGCGCAACGACTCGCTACTCTACGCCCACGGATTTGGCAAGGCCGACGAGGGTGTTCCCATGCAGCCCAACCATATTATGCGTATAGCCTCGGTATCTAAGCTGGTTACCGCCGTGGGCATAATGAAGCTGCGCGATATGGGCCGACTGCGCCTTAGCGACCGCGTGTTTGGTCCCGGAGGCATACTCTCTGATACGGCTTATACCAATGTAATCAAAGACAAACGCTACTTTGATATTACCGTAGAGCAACTGCTGCGCCACAAGGCCGGATTTACCAATTCTGCCGGCGACCCTATGTTCTCTACCCGTTATATCATGATGCAGAACCATCTTACTACTCCTCCCGACCACCGCACACTGCTGCGCATAGTGCTTCGACGCCGTCTGGGCTATACACCGGGCACTGCCCGCTACTACAGTAACCTGGGCTACATGCTGCTTTCTGAGATAATAGCCCGAAGATCAGGCATGAACTACGAGCAGTTTATGCGCCGCCATGTATTAGAACCTGCCGGATGTTACGACTTTCATATTGCGGGCAACTACTATAAAGACCGCCGTCCTAACGAGTGCCGTTATTACATGCACCTTACCTGCCAGCCTACTTACGAGTTTAATAACAGTGGCCGAATGGTAGAGAAATGCTATGGCGAGAACGATATTCCACGGCTCGAGGGTGCCGGCGCATGGAGCGCATCGGCTGCCGAACTGTGCCGGCTTATCGCTTCGATAGACGGATGCCCCGTGGTGCCCGACGTGATAAGCCGCCAGGCCGTAGATGATATGACGCGCGAAATGCCCGACCACGATTTCTCACTGGGGTGGAACTATACGCCCGCCCGAGGTCCGTGGGTGCGCACCGGGTCGCTCGTAGGAACCAGCGCACTGGTATTGCGCTATGCCAACGGCGAATGTTGGGTATTTATCACCAATACCAGTACCTGGAAAGGGCATGCCTTCTCTCACGATACCATGGCTCTCTTTGCCCGCCTAAGGCAGAAATACGGACAAAAGTTCCCCCATCGCAATCTGTTTGAAGACAATTTGCATACCCCTACCACAGAATAACCCCCAAAGAGGGTTTTAGGGTGGTTCTAATGATTAGCTTTGGCAGATTTCAGAATTATTTTAGAGAGCAAAGTGGAAGTAAGTAAAGGAACAATGCGGGCATTGCGGCTGAACGAACTTACACTTTGGACCAAAAAGAAGCTGAAAGACGACAAAACGCTAGCTCATAATTAAGAAATAAACTTACGGTGGTAATTATTAGAAACACCCTTTAGCGAAGCAGTTAAGCAATACTTTTACAATACCACCCAATGTTTTTTTGGGGTTGCCCACGGCCGTAGACTTATCAGCCTGCGGCCGTGAGCCGTTATGCCTGCGGCCGTCAACCACTCTGCCCACGGCCGTAGGCAATCTACAAAAGCTTGTTCAGGGCAGTGGCAGATACCTTCTTGTAGGGCGGTATTTATGGCTCCAACTACTTGTTTTATACAAAAGAACCATGCGTTTATATAAAAATCAGGGCAGAACTGATAGGGTATAAAGCTTTTTTATTATATTTGTGGACGTATACTTATATACTGCGGTATGAAAGAAATACTGTTTATACGCCAGAATATAAAAGAGTGGCAGCATATAGAAGCTATGACGGGCCGACTGGATATAGAGACCCCCGACGATATATCGGCGGCATATATCCGTGTGACATCCGACTTGGCTTTTGCTCAAACCCATTACCCCTCATCGCGTATTACGCAGTATCTTAACAATCTCTCTGCTGTTCTGCATAACGCCATCTACCGCAATAAGTGCGAGAAGCGCCGCCGTATTATTACCTTCTGGACTCAAGAAGTGCCGCTGGCTATGTACGATGCCTGTAGATTGTTGCTGCTATCGGCTATTCTGTTCTTGCTGAGTGCGCTAGTGGGCGTAGTATCGCAGATGGCTGATCCCGACTTCTGCCGTTGTATACTGGGCGATAGTTATGTAGACCAAACCTTAGAGAATATAACTAAGGGCCGTCCCTTTGATATCTACGCATCGCAACCGGGCAGCGATATGTTTACCTCTATAACTATCAACAATGTACGTGTTTCGTTTATAGTCTACGTCAGCGGCATTTTTACCAGTCTGGCCACGGGTTGCTTGCTGTTTAGCAACGGAGTGATGATGGGGTGCTTCGAGATGTTTTTTGCCCAGCACAATCTGCTTTGGCAGAGCATACTGGCAGTGATGCTCCACGGTACATTAGAACTCTCGGCCATTGTGGTGGCTGGAGCTGCGGGGCTAGCTATGGGCAACGGTTGGCTCTTTCCGGGTACTTATAGCCGTATAGTATCGTTTAGGCGTGCCGCCAAGCGCGGACTAAAGATAGTAGTAGGCACGGTGCCGGTATTTGTTGTGGCCGGTTTTATAGAGGGTTATATTACCCGTCATACCGAAATAGCCGATGCTGTACGGTTGGGCTTTATCTTACTGTCGGCCATCTTTGTGGTAGGCTATTACATAATTTATCCTTACCATTTACATAAGAAACAAAATAGAAACAATAAAACTTATGATTATGAAAACACTTCAGCGCCAGCGTATTGACCTGTATAAGAGTCGTACGTTTTCCGAAACTCTTTCGGCAGTATTCGATTTTGTAAGCGAGAACTTCCGCCCGTTGTTCCGCATGCTTGCCGTATTTCTGTTGCCTATCTGCTTTATTGGCGGAGTATGCTATAGTGTACTGATAGACCAGACGCTAGATACAGAGGTAGTTATGGCCCGCCAGACTGATAATGCCGTCACTAGTGTGCTGCTTAACTATGGTGTGATGATAGTATTGGCGCTACTGGCTGGTGCTGTGCTGTCAGGCGTAGTATATACCCTAATGCAGCAATACTATGCCCGGCAAGAACGGTTGCAGGGCATTACCTATGCCGATATTAAGGCCACCGTGTGGAAGAATATTGGCCGTATGCTGGCCGTATCGCTTGTTGTGGGAGTGATTATGGTGGTACTGTTAGTGCTTACAGTAACCGTGGTAAGTCTTACAGCGGCAGTATCTTCAGGCATTCTCTTGCCTGCTGTATTGGGCTTGGTGCTGGGTATAGGTCTGCTGGCTTGCGTGCTGTCGCTATTGTTGGTATTTCCAGCCCGTATCTTTGGCAGACTCTCTTTAGGCGGTTCGCTAAAGCAGGCTATGCGTTACGGATTTCGTATCAACTGGCGGCTGTTTTCTACCCTGTTTATACTCTACATAATCTGTTCGTTGGTAAGTATGGCCATGGGCATACCTTATTATATCTTGGTTATGCTTAAAGGTATTGCAGCTGTCGACGACAGTGCGCTGCAGTGGCAGTTTACCTCGGCAGCGTGGTTTGTCTTTGTAAGTTATCTTTCAAGCATAGTATTGCTCTTCGGGTCGTATCTTAGCATGTCGCTTATGTATCTGGGTGTGGCTTTCTGTTATGGTCATGCCGCCGAGAAGATAGACGGATTGTCTATGCAGCAGTCTATCGACGATTTTGAGATGCTCTCTAACTCTCAGCCCAAGGCAGAAACCGCAGCAGATGACACCGCTGAAAGCGAGATAGACAACTTCGAAAAGCTATAACTGCAGCTCTTTACCCACAGCATTATGGCAATTCTCCCTACCGATACGCTTGCAGTAGATACCGCAGCTATGGCCAACTGGCGTAGCGACGGTAGATACGACTACAGCAGAGAACTGCTGCAAGGCGACTTTTCGCTATGGGAGTGGCTGCAGTATCAGCTTAACTACTGGATTCAGAATCTGTTTGGATGGGCAGAACCCTCAGAGAGCAATAAGTGGCTATGGCTACTTGGGGCTATTGTCATAGTCGTAGGTATAGCCTATGTTATTGTTATTCGTAGACCGTCGCTCTTTGGGCGTAGAGCCGATAAATTGCCTATAGACTACCGCGTAATAGAAGATAATATATACGGCATAGACTTTGATGCGCTTATAGCCCGAGCCCTTAGCAGGAATGATTATGGTGGAGCCGTGCGGCTGGTGTATCTGCAAACACTGCGGCAGCTTAACGATGCGGGGCGCATCAAGTGGCGTAAGTCAAAGGCTCCTATGCAGTATGCGGGCGAAGAGGGTAGCAGCGATATGCGCCAGTTGGTAATGCTCTTTCTATATGTTCGTTATGGAGGCATGGCGTGCCATAGACAGCAGGTAGACCAAGCCTTGGTTTGCCAGCAGGCTATTTTGAGTAATACCCATACAGAAGGGGGGCAGGCATGAGCAACAGATTGCGATACATACTATCGATTATAGTGCTTGTCGTAGCAATGTTGGGGCTACAACTGGTTAAACCCTCGCACTTCGACTGGACGCCCACCTTTGGCCACGAAGACAGCAACCCGTTTGGGTGTATGGTTTTCGATAGTGTAATGGCGCAGACTATGCCCCAAGGGTATCACGCTTCGGGAGCAACGCTTCGACAAACTGTGCAAGATACTGTCAGGAACAATGTGCTGATAGTATCGCGCGAAGGCACGCTAACCCAGGCCAATGTAAACGATATTCAGAAGTTGCTATCGCGTGGCGTAACCGTTATGCTGGTAGGCTTCGATTTCTTTAACGACTCTCCTGCCACCAAGGCATTCTCTATTAGGTCTACCAGTTATGCCCGTTTCTATTATAAAGGTATAGCCCGGCAATTAGCTGAAGGTGATAATGCCGTTTACGATACCCTATATTATCATGCCAGTGGCTATTCGCCTAAGCAAAAGATAAAACAGGCGGTGCCAGCGTGTATAGACTATAAATCAAACCATTATCGTATATACACACAGTTGCTGCGGGGACGAGTAGAAGTAGACGATACTTTTTTCTTGAACAAGAATAACCTATACACCATAGGCTATACCAAACACTATGATTACGATAATCCCAAAGAGTATGATAAATGCTATCATGCCATGATGCTTACTGTGGGCAAAGGCCGTCTGGTTGTGGTTTCGTCGCCACTGTTATTTACTAACTTTAGTATCCTGGACCAGCATACGCACCCCTATGTAATGCGGTTGATGAACACCCTTGCCGACAGGCATGTGGTAAGGCTCGACGAGACTCTGGCGGCGGGTGCCGTAACAGGCGATGCAGCCGATAAGCATAATGCCTCGCCGCTATCGTATATCCTGTCGCAGCCACCGCTACGCTGGGCTTATTATATGCTTCTTGTGGGTATAGTGTTGCTATTCGTTTTCGGCACAAAGCGTAGGCAGCGCGTTATCCCGGTTATCCACGGAAAGAAGAACCATGACCTGGAGTTTGTAAAACTTATAGGTAAACTCTATTACGAGCGTCACGATAATGCCGACTTGGTACTAAAAAAATATAATATGATGGTTCAACAAGTGCGTACATCGATAGATGTAGACCTAACTGACCGCCGCACTCGGACAGACAATATCCACACGCTCAGTATGACCATCAATATCAAACCCGCGGTTATTTCAGCTTTGCTTAGCGAAGTAGAAGATATACACAACCACCAACTCAAAGTGAGCGATACAGATATGATAAGACTGGTAGATCAAATAGATGCCATTCTGAAGAATATAATCAAAGCCAATTAGTAGAACCACCCAAAAATATAGATAATTATGGAAGAAATATCAACCACCGCTACACCCTGTGCAGATAAAATAAGACAGCTACGGCAAAGCATTGCCAGCGTAATAGTGGGACAGACTCGCGCCACCGACCTTCTGCTAACCAGCGTGATAGCCCGTGGGCACGTACTGTTAGAAGGTGTGCCCGGCGTGGCAAAAACTCTGCTGGCCCGAGTTATGGCGCAGCTGGTAGACGCTCGCTTCTCGCGCGTGCAGTTTACCCCCGACCTAATGCCGAGCGATGTGCAGGGAACCACCGTGTACAATATGAAGACGGGATTGTTCGACTTTCATCCCGGACCGGTGTTTGCCGATATAGTATTGGCCGACGAGATTAACCGGGCACCCGCCAAAACGCAGGCGGCACTCTTCGAGGTTATGGAAGAACGCCAGGTAACCATTGACGGGCATACTCACACAATGGGCGATGTGTTTACCGTTATAGCTACGCAGAATCCAGTAGAGCAAGAAGGTACATACAAGTTGCCCGAGGCACAGTTAGACCGCTTCTTGATGAAAATAACAATGGATTATCCATCTACCGATGAAGAGGTAGAGATACTTAACCGTCACCAAAGGGCAGATGCATTCAGTAGAGCCACCCACCTTACCCCCGTTCTTACTCTTGCCGATGTGGCTATGCTTCGTAGTGCTGCTCAGGAGATTCGTATCGACCAGTCGCTGGTGCGCTATATAGCCAGTATAACAGCCGTAACCCGGCAGAGTAAGGCTGTGTATCTGGGCGCTTCGCCCCGTGCTGCCGTGGCTATCATGACCTCGGCAAAAGCCTATGCCTTGTTGCAAGAACGTAACTTTGTAATCCCCGACGATATCAAAGAAGTTGCGCCCTATGTAATGCACCATAGGCTGATACTTACTGCCGAAGCCGAGATGCAAGGCTATACACCTCTGCAGGTAGCTCAACGGTTGATAGATAAAGTAGAAATACCCCAATAACCCCATCGGCGTATGTATCTTACCTCACGGTTCTATATAGCATTTTGTATAGTGGTTGTGGTGGCCGCTATGGGCTATGTTTGGGCTCCCCTGTATACGTTGGGTAGGGTACTTACCGCCGTGCTGTTTACTCTGACTATAGTTGAGGCTATTGTCTTATGGTTGCGAAAAGGTATTAGCGCCGCGCGCACATGTCCGGAGCGATTCTCCAATGGTGATGACAACGAGGTGGATATCCATGTGCAGAGTATGTATCCCTTTAGCGTTAGGTTGACTATTGTAGATGAGATACCTTTTATCTTCCAACGTCGCGATGTAGCTTTCAGTTTAAAGGTTGCGCCCCGTGGCGGTGCAACACTAACCTACAAACTGCGGCCTGTAGAACGGGGAGTATACGGTTTTGGACTTGTACGCATATTTGCCTCCACTGTATTGTGTTTGGTTCAGCGCCGATATAGTTGCGCAACTCCAGTAGATATAAAGGTATACCCCTCTTACCGACAACTGCGGCAATACGAGTTGCTAGCTATAAGCAACCGTCTGCGAGATATGGGCGTGAAGCGAATACGTAGGGCGGGTAACAATACAGAGTTTGAGCAGATAAAGGATTATGTGGCTGGCGATGATATGCGTACCGTTAACTGGAAAGCATCGGCTCGCCGACACCAACTCATGGTTAATGTTTATCAAGCAGAGCGTTCGCAACAGATAGTGAACCTTATAGACAAGGGGCGAGTAATGCAGCGATCGTTCAGGGGTATGACGCTGTTAGACTATGCCATCAATGCCTCGCTGGTGCTATCGTATGTGGCCATACACCGCCAGGATAAAGCCGGAGTGATTAGCTTTAACGAGCGCATGGATACGCTTGTGTCCCCATCTAACCGCCCGGCTCAGATGGAGCGTATCATGGAGAATCTGTATGCCACAACTACCGAATTCGCAGAAACCGATTATTCGGCATTGGTAGAGGCTATGGAACTGCGATTGGCCAAACGCTCGCTGCTGGTGCTCTATACCAATTTTAACGATGTGCAGAGCCTTGACCGGCAGTTGCCCTATCTGCTCCAACTTGCCCGTAGGCACCGTCTGCTGGTAGTATATTTTGAGAATAACGACTTGCACAGTCTGGTTGAGACAAAGCCCCGCGATGTAGAAGAACACTATGTACATGTGGTTGCCCAGCAGATGGAGGCCGAGCAACAACTTATCGCTGGAAAGTTAAACCGCCTAGGTATACTTGCCCTGCGTACCACCCCCGACCATCTCTCGGTAGATGTAATTAATAAGTACTTGGAAATTAGGCATAACAACTGGTGATATGAGAAATCCAGACATTATAACATCTCACTATGTAAGCATAGCCCAAACTCCTGCTGGTGTGGCAGAGAGAGTTGTTGCCCGAATGATAGACACCGTGCTCTTGGTGGTATATTTTTGGGCGCTGAGCGTGCTGATTACCTTTATTGGCGATAACAATATGTTTTCCGGGATACCAGAATTGTTGGCAGTAATAATAGCCATTCTGTTGTATTCGCCTTGTGTGTTTTATTCGCTTATATGTGAGTATTTCTTCGGCGGTCAGACCATTGGAAAGCGGATAATGCGCATACGAGTGGTTATGAGCGATGGTACATCGCCCACGTTGGGAGCAATACTACTGCGCTGGGTGTTTATGTTGGTAGACATATATTGTATGTGTATTGGTATTGTGTTTATAATCTGTACGCGCCGCCACCAGCGGTTAGGCGACTTGGCGGCAGGAACTATGGTTATACGCACGCCACGTACCGACCAGATGCATCTAACGTTTGCCGACTTTGCCTATGCCATGGACGATTATCATCCGCTCTATCCCGAAGTGCAACAGTTGTCTTTGGGACAGATAGAGGTTATCGAACGTATGCTCAACGATAAAGTAGTGTATGCCGACGAGCAGGTAGAGCGACTGGCGATGAAGATAGAACAGATGCTTGATATCAAGCGCGATGTTGCTATGGATGCCACTACTTTCTTAGAAACCCTTTATCACGATTATCAGTATTATGCTCTTCAGGTAGTATAATACGATTCCTACCTTTATTTATTATATAACCGTAGGCATGATGACTTTGTTATAAAAGAAAAGTGTCCATACCCTCTATCATTGTAGTGGATATGGACACCTTATTATAATTAATAGTTCTACTTACAACAGTTCTAATAACTTGCGCATGCCTTCGCTTGCCCCGTATTGCAGATGAGTAACCCGGCTTATATCGGTCTTTACCGGATTGGGGTCAATCAAGTATATCTGTGCATGAGCCGGAGCGTAATATAGTAGACCGGCAGCGGGATATACGTTGAGCGATGTGCCAATTACCACTACTACATCGGCCTTCTTTATGGCTTCGGCAGCGGGCTCTATCATGGGTACACTCTCGCCAAAGAATACAATGAAGGGGCGCAGTAGACTGCCGTCGGCGGCAAGAGTACCAGGTTTTACTATGGCGTGTTCGCTATCCAGCGTTTGTATATAAGCCGGATTGTTAGCATCTCTACTAGAACAAACCTTCATCAGTTCGCCGTGCAGATGGATAACCTGTGTAGAGCCAGCACGTTCGTGTAGGTCGTCTACGTTCTGTGTAACCACTGTTACATGATAGCTGCTCTCCAGGCTTTTTATCAGTTTATGTCCCTCGTTGGGCTGAGCTTGGTAGAGTTTTTGGCGTAGCATATTATAGAAGTTGGTTACCAGTGTAGGGTCAGCTTCCCAACCTTGATGAGAGGCAACTTGTTCTACGGGATAGTTTTCCCACAAGCCATCGTTGCCACGAAAGGTTTTGAAGCCGCTTTCTACCGACATGCCTGCTCCTGTAAGAAAAACTATGTTCTTCATATTACTTCTTGGTGTCTTTGGCCTTGATGCTAACCAGCTCTACAGTGAAGATAAGGGTAGAATTGCCCTTGATAGGACCCGTGGTTTGGCTGCCGTAAGCCAGATTGGCAGGAATGTAAAGCTCCCACTTACTGCCTACAGGCATTAGACAGAGCGCTTCTGTCCATCCCTTGATAACTTGGTTTACGCCAAATTCGGCAGTGGGCGGATTGCGCTTGTAGCTGCTGTCGAATATGGTGCCGTCTATCATCTTGCCTTCATACTTTACAGTTACCTGGTCGGTAGCGGAAGGTATGTTGCCGGTGCCTTTGGTAAGAATCTTGTACTGCAGACCCGACGATGTGGTAACTATCCCCTCGCGAGTCTTGTTATCAGCCAGCCACTTTTCGTTCTCAGCCTTGTACTGGGCTGAAGCCTTCTCGCGGTCGGCACGAATGTGCTCTTCAAAGTACTTGAAAGCATCTTGGCGGTTCATCTTGGTGCTATCGCCAGATAGTGCGCAGCGGAATCCAGCGACCAGAAGGTCGATATTTAGGCTATCGCTTGTACCTTTGAGTTCGTCTTGTAGCGATGGGATAATACGGGTAAATAGTGTGCGGGCCATTTGTCCACCAGCCATGTAGGCTTTGAACTGTGGGTCGGCAATGTTCTTTACTGCGTTGTCAAATCCGGCTACTACATCCTTAGCATAGGCGGTATCAACTTGATACTCTTGCTGCAGATAGCGGTCTATGCCCTGGCTAACATACAAACCTGCGGCATAGCTCATAGAGTCGGCAGTTGTAGTAAGCTTGTTTTCCTTTACGGCGACAACGGCTTTAGTCTCTTTCTTTTTCTTTTTATCGGCAAGTGCCAAATTAAAAGAAGCACTCGCCATTACGACGAGTGCCAGCATTATAGTTTTTTTCATATTTTACTATGATTATTCAATACCTAACAGTTCTATCTTGAAGATAAGAGCAGAGAAAGGCTTGATAGGACCTGACTCCTGGTCGGCATAGGCCATGTTCTGAGGAATGTAAACTTCCCATATAGAACCTACAGGCATGTGTACCAGAGCTTCTGTCCATCCTTTGATAATCTGGTTAGCGCGGAACTTAGCGGGCTCTTTACGGCTGTAAGATGAGTCGAATACTTTACCATCGATAGTCTTACCCTCATACTGTACCTTAACCAGGCTGGTATCTTTAGGCATAGGGCCGTTACCCTCTTTGATAACCTTGTACTGTATGCCTGAAGGCAGAGTTACAACTCCGGGCTTCTTCTTGTTTTCAGCCATAAACTTTTCGCCAGCCTCTTTGTTAGAAGCAAACTCTTTGAGCAATCGCTTGCTGCGTACGACAGGCATAAGGGTTTGTACCTTTATCTGTGCGTCGGCAGTAGTGAAGAGAGTCTTTTCGCCAGCGGTAGCTGCGATGAAACCAGCCAAGAAGTTTTTCAGCGAGATGCTCTTAGTAGAGTCTTCACCATAGATTTCGTGGTTGATACCCTTAATCATCTGGTTAGAAACCTGCTGACCTATCTGGATACCTGCATAGTAAGCAGCCTTGGCCTTGTCGTCGCCGGCGTTGGCACCGTCGTTAACACCACGGAAGAATTCGTCCATGTAGGTAGTGTCAATACCCATACGGCCTACCAGATAATCTTTCAAGCCCTGCGACTGCAGCATACCCATTGTGTATGTCAGTGTGTCGACATCGTTTTTAAGGTTTGCTTTTGGGGCTGAGTTGCCGCAACCGCTGAAGGCTGCTACGGCGATAGCCATGATGGCTACAATTGAAAACTTTTTCATTTCTTATAAGATTTGATTTTTTGTTGTTTGCAATAGTTGTGGCTTATAACTTAAAGTACGTTGATAAGCTCTACATCGAAGATAAGTGCCGAGTAGGGAGGGATAGACTGTCCGGCACCGCGCTCGCCATAACCTAAGTTGTAGGGAATAAAGAAGCGGTACTTGGCGCCCTCGCTCATCAGCTGTACGCCCTCAGTCCATCCGGCTATAACCTGGTTAAGACCAAATACGGCGGGTTCGCCACGCTGTACCGAGCTGTCGAATACTGTACCGTCTACCAGCATACCCTCGTAGTGGCAACGCACCTTGTCGGTAGCCTTTGGCTTACGACCGTTACCCGGGGTAAGTACCTGATATTGTAATCCCGAAGGCAGAGTTACCACACCCTCTTTAGCGGCGTTGGCTTTAAGATATTCTTCGCCTTTGGCCTTGTTCTCTTTGAAACGCTCGGCTGCGGCTGCGCGTTGTTTCTTCTCTTGTTCGTCAAAGAAGGCGCGTACTATGGTCTGTGCCTCGGTATCGGCGAGCTTTACCTCTCCACCAGAAAGTACGTCCTTGATAGCCTGTGCAAAATCATCGATATTCAGGTCTTTTGCTCCCATATCGGTGAGCTGGCGGCCAATGCCTAAACCTAAAGCGTAGCTTACTTTATCCATTTATTTACTTGTAGTTTGTTATTCCGTGCAAAGGTAGCAAAAAAACTGATTAGACTCTGTTGAATTGCTATTAAATTTTGTTTTTTATGTTACCTTATAATATAAATAATATAAATGTAGTGTTTGGTGTGGTAATTTTTTTAGGTTATAGTTCTTGCTGCCGGGTAATGGCTTTGGGGGTTGCCCACGGCCGTAGACCAATGTGCCGGCGGCCGCAAACCTATTTGCCCACGGCCGTGGGCAGGTGTGTCTACGGCCGTGGGCAAACGGGTAAAATGAAACTCTTCTCTTGTCATCTGCTCATACTATAATAACGTATGACCCCCAAAAATAGCCAAAATAGGACATCAAAATCGAAAAAAATGAAAAAAACGTGTATCTCACGCAATTTTTTGTCTACTTTTACATTATGCAATGTATATAAAGGCACAATTATGAACAAGAACATTAGTATAATTCTAGCAGCCGCTATGACGGTAACTGCCGCAACATCGTGCGCTACAAGCAAACAACGCTCTACGCAGGATACCGACAAGCAGGCAACGCCCAATGTAGATTCGCCCGATATGGATGATAACTATCTTACGTTCTCAGATGCTCAAAACCAGGCTCTGCGCGGTATTAACAACTTTGGTTTCAAACTTATGCGTACTCAGATAGGCATGGATTCAAAGGTGGTGTCGCCCCTTAGCGTGTCGTTTCTTATGGGTATGTTGGCCAATGGTGCCGACGGCACTACCCAGACCGAAATTACCCAGACCCTTGGTGTAGATAAAGTAGGGCTCGATGCGCTTAACGAAACCTGCAAGGCTCTGATATCTACCACAACCAAGCCTAACGATAAGGTAAAGATAAGCATAGCCAACTGCGTGGCTGTAGATAACAGTATAACGATAAATACCAGCTATGTAGAGCAAATGAAGGCACTCTACAATGCCGAAGTTAGCAGTAGAGACTTTGCCAAGGCGTCGACCCTGACATACATTAACGACTGGTGTTCAAAGCATACCAATGGCATGATACCCCGTATCATCGACAAGCTATCAGATAGCGACAAGGCAGTGCTGATGAATGCCGTATACTTTAACGGCACCTGGCAGAACAAGTTCTCTAAAAGTGAAACCCGCGAAGAGAATTTCCGCGGATATAGTCGCGACATTAAGCGAGTTAAGATGATGCACGCCAAAGGTAAACGAATGTATGCCCAGATGGATGGATACTGCGTTCTTAGCCTGCCCTACGCCGGCAACGATTATCAGATGATGGTTATCCTGCCCAACGAAGACCGCGCTATTACCGATGTGATGGATGCGCTTGATGCCGACGCATTAGAAAACATAAACAAAAGTATGGAAGAGTACCAAGTAGATGTAAAACTACCACGGTTTACCATCTCTACCCAAACTCCGCTCAACAAGGTGGTATCTCAGCTCGGTTCGCCATCAATGTTCCAGGTAGGCAAAGCCAACTTTAGCAACATGGCGCAGCAGTCGCTCTTTGTGTCAACCATGCTTCAAAAGGCTAGGATAGAAGTTACCGAAGAGGGAACCAAGGCCGCTGCCGTAACCATAGCCACTATGATGGCCACATCGCTCGGACCAACAGAGGTACGTAAGGTTAATTTCCATGCCGACCATCCCTTTATTTACATGATTACCCACCAATCTACGGGAGCCATCCTGTTTATGGGTGAGTATACTGGCGACGATCTGTAAATATCATACCTACGCAAAAATCCCAAATCACTATATATAATAAAAGGCTTGCCCGCATAGCAGAGGGTAAGCCTTTGTTGTAATAGGGATAACGCATTATACCCCAAAAGTAGAAGAAAAAACTATAAAAAATGCTCTTCAGACAATCTTTTAATCATTAAAATACAAGTAGTATTGACAATTAACCTTATCTTTGTGGCAAATATAAATCCAAAACATAACAAATCATGAAAAAACTGCTTATCTATCTCTTACTACTTACTGCTATATCTACGATGGCGCAGAATGTTACCGAGTACGAGGTAAAACTGAAGAACAAAACTCACATGAATATCCAGGTATGTACCGACGGCATATTTCGTGTGCGTATCTCTCCACGTAAAGAATATGCCGAAAACCTAATGCTACGCTACAATGTACAGAAGAAGGATTGGCAGAAAGTAAATTGTAACACAACCGATAAGGGCGACGTGATGACCATTTCTACCGCCCTGTATACCCTTAGTGTGAACAAGAAAGACGGAGCCATTACAGTGGCCGACAAGGCGGGTCAGAAGGTGGTAGACCGCATAAATTATCTTAACGGCAAAGACCCTCTGCTTACCTCGCTGGGTAAGGCGATAAACGAGAAATTTGCCGACCTAAAGGTGGCCAAGAACAATGGTATCATAGGCGATACAAATAACCCTGCCGCCGCTAAAGATACAGCCGAAACGGGCGATTACAAGAAGTGTAGCATTATCAACTTTACCCTGCGCTCTGGCGAACGCTTCTATGGTGGCGGCAGTACCAGCAGAGAGCATATCCAGCACCGTGGAGAACTGCTGCGTATGTGGACAACCTATCAGCATACCGAAATTCCACAACCTATGTTGATAAGCAGCAACGGATGGGGCGTATTCAACAATACCACGCTGAAACACTTCTTCGACGTGGGGCGCCACCAGAAAGACATTATGTCTGTCTACAACACTTCAGACGAGGTAGATTTCTACCTGATGTTTGGCAAGGATATGCCCGCAGTGATAGATGCTTACACCCTGATTACGGGTAGGCCTTACCTGCAGCCCAAATGGGCCTACGGATTGTGCTTTGGACCGAATATGCTTGAAAACCAGTTTGATATCCTGCGTGATGCCGTAGAGTTCAGACGCATGGAGGTTCCCTGTGACTTGTTCTGGCTAGAGCCACAATGGATGGAAAAACGCTACGACTTCTCTTCTAAGAAGAAATGGAACTACAAACTCTTCTCAGCCGAGGCTTACTGGGACTCTTGCTCTTATCCCAAGAAAGAGAACCATCGCTTGCTCATTGGCCGACTTAAGAATATGGGCTTCAAACTAGGTCTTTGGCTCTGCGAGGAATACGACCTGAGTATAGCCGAAGAAGACGCGCTGGCCAAGGCAGCAGGCAAACCCGAGAGCGGAATGGAACACTGGATGGACCACCTGCGTAACTTTGTTGACAATGGTGTGCGCGGCTTCAAGCTAGACCCCGCCCGTACTATCGATGAGCATCCTACCCGCCAATACTATAATGGTTATCCCGATAAGGTGATGCACAATCTTAACCAGGTATTGCTGCCCAAGCAGATGGAAGAAATGATGCGCAGTCATACCGGTAGGCGCAACTGGCACCACTATACCGCCGGTTGGGCTGGAACACAACACTGGGGGGCTTCTACCAGTGGTGACAATGGTGGAGGTAAGACAGCACTCTTTGACCAGTTGAACCTGGGTATGAGCGGTTTTCTTAACACATCGTGCGATGTAATGTCGGTATCAAAAGACCAAGAGATGCAGAGTCTGCACTTTGGTTTGTTCTTGCCCTGGGTACAGATTAACAGTTGGTACTCATTGCTACAACCCTTCTATTTCTCTACTAAAGACAAGGAAATATACAAGTATTACGTAAAACTACGTTATAGCTTGATGCCCTATATATATACGGCAGCCATAGAGGGTGCCCAAACGGGTATGCCTATAGTACGATCTATGCCGCTAGAATTCCCCAACGACCGCAATGTAGACGATGCTTGCTACCAGTATATGTTTGGCAAGAACTTTCTTGTAGGTATCTTTAGCGACGAAGTATATCTGCCTAAGGGCGAATGGACCGACTTCTGGACGGGCGAGCGTGTACAGGGCGGACGTACCGTGAAGCGCAATATACCCGAGGGGCGCGCCGGACTGCTATTTGTACGCGAGGGAGCTATCATCCCTATGCAGCGCGATATGAACTTTGTGGGCGAATATCCTATAGATACCCTTACACTGAAAGTATTCCCCAAGGGCAAGTCGCAGTATACCATGATGGAAGACGACGGTGAAAGCTACGAATACGAGAAGGGAGCTGTGGCAAGCACTACATTTGACTGTACCCAGAACGGACAGCGTGTAGACATAGCCGTGCAGCCCGTAAAGGGTCAGTACAAGGGTATGTATACCACCCGTACCTATAAGTTAGAGGTATATACCCATCGCAAGCCTACTACGGTTAAGGTAAACGGTACCGCTACAACTAACTTTACTTATAGCGCCGACGGTATAGTACGCGTGGTTCTGCCACAGAAAGACATACGCACCAAGGCTACGGTAACCATACTGTAGACACAGTAAGTAGTAAAACATAAAAAAGCCAGTGGTATCGAGCGAAGATGATGCCACTGGCTTTTCTCTTATCCGCAGTAGTCTGCGGTCAACGGGCGGCTACGGGCTTATCTCTTGTAGATAAACCGCGCCAGACCGTAGATATATCGGCGGAACCCCGGTTTGTAAGCCAGCACATGGTCGAACCACCCTAGGTGTTTGCCTACGGTTTTTACCACCATGCCTACATAGAACATGGCAAACAGTGTACCTATACCTATGATATGCCATATCCAGCAACCAAAGAACAGGTAGCAAGCCATAATGCCCAGCAATACCAACCCCGTATCTACGCATATTTTTATCTTGGCAAAGTCTACCCCGGTAACTCTACTTATAGCTACGGGGAAACCCTCGCCCGGCATGGTAACGCTACCGCAACGCACTTCGAGCGCTATGCCTATGCCAAGGATAGTACAGCCAGCTATCTGGGCTACTATCTTCTGCCAAAGTACGGTGGGTACGAGCCACGAGGTAAGCAGCATATTAACATCGATAAGCGACCCGAAAACAAAGCCAACCAATAGCTGGAAAAGCTGTACCGGCTCGAAGCGGCTGCGCAATACCAGCAGCTGGCCTACCACCAACAGACCATTCATAATATAGGTATACTGGCCTATAGTTAACTCCGGAACCAAAGCCTGGGCACCAGCACTCTGAAAAACATAAGGCAAAACGCTTATTACACTAGAACCTAACATGGATCTTACGCATACTGCCACACCGGCAGTCATTATCCACAACGAAATGAGCAGCAACACATGCTGCCAACAAAATGCTATAATCTTATCCTTCATATTAAAACCTCTTAGGGTGACACCTTAAAGTGTCACCAATTTATATATATCCGTTCTTTTGGGGGGTGACTACAAGTTTTAAGCCATAACAAAACTTGCTTATAGAGTCATCCTGTAACAATCTGCACAAATTTACAAAAAAAATCCGAGATTCGGGCAGATTTACCCTAGTGCTCTATACCAAGAGTGGGTAATAGATGTGATATTTTGACCGATATCAATTGTAAACAGCTGTTAATTACAATAAGACAAATTACGGTGATATTTTTGCACAGAGTGTTGTCTGGTTGCATTTTAGGCTCTTAATTCGGGCTGAAAAAGGCATTTAAATGGGCTAAATACCATCAATAAAAACATAGAGATAGCCTTTAGCCGGCTAGAGTTAGTCTTTATACCTTCTAAAGTTAATCTCTGCGGTTAGAAATATTCGTTAGAAACTGCCAAAAATCATCCCCCGTTTTGCCCAAAAGTATCAGTATTTGTCAGAAAACATAGGTAGATGGCCAGAATGAGGCAAATGTAAAATGGTATGTTTATCCCCAAATCGCCAAAAATGGCCAATTTTCGCCGAATTTTCATCAAAAATTTTGTGCGAATATTCTTCTGCAAAATTAACGGGTATTAACCAAAAACGGCCGCTATTTAGTTAATGGCTGTTAATGGTACCGCTATCTGTTATTGCCTATTTCTGTAATTTTCTTCCTTATCAGAAATTTGCGAAAGTCAACGTAATAATTCCTCTTTTTAACCCCTGTTTTGGCAGAATAATTCCTCAAAACGGGGGGCTAAATGAAAGAATTATTACTGAATAGTTGCGTAATTGGCTACGTGTCACTACATTTGCAGAGAGATAGCTTTGCGTAGTTAAAAAGGTTTACGACATGGTGCCTAAAATAAGGAAAAATGGCAAAGAGTATTGTTGTAAAAAATATATATTGATTTAGTACTCACGAGAAAAAATCTCCGTTGAGCCCCTATAATTAAAAATCATAACCCAAACATGAAAAAGAGAACAGTTATTATGTTGTGGCTAATGGCTATGGTGCTGACCCTTTCGGCCAAAAACTATACCGTAACCTCGCCCAATGGTAAGCTTACCGCTACTGTAGAGGTAGGCGCAGTGGTAAAATACAGTCTTGAGGATGCCGGAAAACAGCTGGTAAAACCGTCGGTCATAGCCCTAAACACGTCGGCAGGAACGTGGGGAGAAGGGTCGCATCTGCAGCGTGCCGTAAAGTCGACAGAGAAAGGCGTAATACGTGCTTTCGCCTACAAGCGCAATCAAGTGGCCGACCATTATAACCAGTTGCGCTTGCAGTTTAAAGAGGGGTTTGCCCTAGTGTTTCGTCTCTACGATGAAGGCATGGCTTATAGATTTGTATCTTTAAAAGATAAAGAAGTAACCGTTTATACAGAGAATACAGAGATATGCTTTGCCCGCGACTGGATGGCTCGTGTGCCTTACGTATATGGCAAGGGCGACAGGGAAACCGAGTTTCATACATCGTTTGAGAACGAGTATACCTATCAGCACTTGTCGCAACTATCTACAGAGCATCTGTTCTTCTCGCCACTGATAGTTGAGGCCGATAACGGAGTTCGTCTATGCATAGCCGAGAGCGATGTGGAGAACTATCCCGGCCAGTTCTTTACCGGCAAAGGCGGTACAACCATCACGGGAGTTTCGGCGGCATATCCCAGCGGTATCAAAACGGGTGGAAACGATAATATAGAGCAGTTTGCCACCGGTAGAGAGAACTATCTGGTTAAGGCAAAAGCCCGCCAGCAGATGCCTTGGCGCATTATCTGCTATGCTACTGCCGACGAACAGTTGCTGGATAACGATATGGTGTATCGCTTGGCATCGCCATCACGTATAGCCGACACATCGTGGATACGTCCTGGAAAAGCCGCATGGGAATGGTGGAACAACTGGAATCTGTATAAGGTAGATTTTCGGGCAGGTATCAATACGGCTACTTATAAATATTTTGTTGACTTTGCAGCCAAATTTGGGGTAGAGTATGTATTGATAGACGATGGATGGACCGTAAAGGGAAAGAGCGACCTGCTACAGGTTATACCCGAACTCGATATGAAAGGAATAGTAGATTATGCCAACTCTAAAGGCGTGGGTATAATTCTTTGGGCTGGCTATTATCCCTTTGATAAGGATATGGAGCGCGTATGTAAGTACTATGCAGAGATGGGCGTTAAGGGTTTCAAGGTAGACTTTATGAACGGCGACGATGCTCGTACCGTAAACTTCCATTATCGCGCTGCTGCTACCGCTGCCAAGTATCATCTATTGTTAGACTTCCACGGCACCTACAAGCCAACAGGTCTTAACCGCACCTATCCTAATGTGGTAAACTTTGAAGGTGTATTCGGGCAGGAACAGAACAAATGGGCTACGTTGACAGACCGTAACCAGCCGCTCTACAATGTAATAGTGCCTTTCGCCCGTATGCTGGCCGGTCCTATGGACTATACTCAGGGTGCTATGGTTAACGGTACTCAAGAAACATATGCCAAGAGTAATTCTCGTCCTATGAGTATGGGAACTCGTACCCATCAGTTGGCAGAGTATGTAGTATTTCTCTCGCCCTTTGGCATGTTGTGCGACTCGCCCACTCACTACGAACAGGAAGCAGAGTGTACGCAGTTTATAGCCTCTATTCCTACCGTATGGGACGAAACAGTGGCTCTGAAGAGTGAGATAGGTGAATATGTAGCAGTAGCTCGTAAAAAGGACGGCAAGTGGTATGTGGCTGCACTTACCAACTGGACTCCGCGCGACCTTACGCTCGACCTTACTCCGCTCAAGGTATCTGGTCATAAGGCCGATGCTTTCTACGACGGAATAAATGCCGACCGTATGGCAGAAGACTATAAACGCTGCCAAATAGAAATTCCACTTGGGGGCAAGATAGATGTACACCTTGCACCAGGCGGTGGTTTTGTTATGGTGGTAGAATAATTGCTTGTAAACAAAAAAATAACTTGGTACTTTCCAGTGCCAAGTTATTTTTTTAAGAGAGTATAAATTAGTGTGGTCTGATTTATAGAGCCACACTTAAATCATAAAGGTTGTAGTGGCGGCATTATCTATGGCTTGGCAAACCCTAACGTAAGGATTGAGAATAGGGTATCGCCGGCCTTTTCTATCTCTTTGGCGCAGGCACATAGGGTGGCACCGGTAGTGGCAACATCATCAACCAGCAGAATATGACGGCCGTGCATCCGCTCGGGAGTTTTTAGCCTAAAGGCGTGGTCAACGTTAGCGTTGCGATCCCATCGTTGCTTGTGGGTTTGACTCTCGCGGAATCGGGTGCGGGTAATGGCCTTGCCGTCTACCTTAATACCCGTAATGCGACTTATGCCGAGGGCTATATACACGCTTTGGTTATAACCGCGCTCACGCAAGCGCCGCCGGCTAAGCGGTACAGGCACTATCACATCTATGCCTTCAAAGAAATTGGTTGGTAAATACTCTTCTGCCAACATAGCACCCAAGAACTCGGCTATTTCTGGACAGTCGTTGTATTTCAGATTGTAAACCATTTGGCTTGCATCGCTCCCCGCCTTGTAGAAGAAGAGGGCGGCGCAGTGCTTTATGGGAATGATTCCCCAAAACATGCGGGCCATCTGGTTGTCGTCTATATCCTTGGTGTAACCCGTTCGTGGCAGACTAATATTGCAAACCGTGCAGAGGGTGTGTTCGTCTATACCCAGGCGATGACCACACATGGCGCAGCTACGTGGAAATAGCGTGTCGTGGAGACGGGCAAGCAAGTTAATCATCGGTTGAAAGGTTGAGCGTATCTATGGCTTTGCGTATAATGTCAAGGTCGAAGCCGCGACCCATGGCAAACCTAATTAGTTTCTGACTGCGTTCGTAGTCGTTGCGGGCCTGTATAGTGTTCCATTTATGATAGAGCAGCGGGCGCAGTATATCGATATAATGCTCGTCTGGCACTTCGTCTAGAATGGGTTTGTAAACTTGGCTATCTATATGCTTGGCATAGAGAGCTTGTTCTATCTTGCGGCGGCCCCAACCGTTGTAAGATATCTTTTCTTTAACAAAGAAAAAGCAGTAACGGCTGTCGTCTATATATCGGTTATTGGTAAGATATTTAATGATACGTTGCTGAGTATCGGCGTCAATACCCCATTGCTCCATTTTCTTTATGGCGTCGCCGGTGCAGTATTCTGATTCTGCACATCGGGCAGCTAGGCGGTTAAGCGCCTGTTCTTCTGTCAATTCTTTCATGGGATGGTTCTATAAATTGGCATTGTTGATTATCGATATTGTGTTTCTGTGAAAGCAGAAACTATTTATGGTATTTGCGCAATAATGAATCGCTGCTTATCGTATTGGTCTATTTTTATGGTGTGGGTATAGCCCATGGCGGTAAGCATGGCAGCCATATCATCTACATATAGTGGGTTGATTTCGAATAGCAGTCTGCCGTTGGACTTTAGCGCGCGAGTGGCATATAGGGCTATGGCTCGGTAGAAGAGCAACGGGTCGTTATCGGGCACAAACAGGGCCGTGGCAGGTTCGTAGTCAAGAACATTGCGACTCATGTCTTTCTGCTCGTTCATACAGATATAGGGCGGGTTGCTTACTATGGTATCCCAAAGAGCTATGTCGGTGGGTGGGTTAAGTGCGTCTTGCTTTACTATGTTGATGTCTGCACCAAGCGAGGTGGCGTTTTGGCGGGCTATGCTTATGGCAATGTCTGAAATGTCCCACGCCGTTACGCGGGCTTCGGGAAATTCCAAAGCCGACGATATGGCTATGCATCCAGACCCAGTGCCTATGTCAAGTATGCTGAACGATGCACCATTATGCCCACTGCCCGTTAAGGGGATAAGCATTTCTGTTTCGGGACGGGGGATAAGCACGCCCGGGGCAACGCTAAATTTGTGCCCGCAGAAGTAGGCGTGGCCCAATACATATTGTACGGGCTCGTAATTGGCGATACGCGTTATAATTTCCTCGAACTTTGCTCGCTCGTCTGCCGATAATTGGCTAACTTTGTCCATATATATATCGGTGAGTGAGAGCCCAAACTCGTCTTCAGCCACCATGCGCACTATAGCGCGAGCTTCGCCTGCACCATAGAGAGGGGCAAGGCGGTGGCACAACTCATTGTATGTCATGAACGCAAAGTTATAAAAAATATGGAAACGAAACAGATAGAGAGTAGTAAAAAATGCTTGCGCCGCATACCGTTTATGGTTAGTGTTAGGCTGATGGTTGCGGCGATTGCCGTGATAACCTTTACCGGCATAAAGGCTCAATCGGTTGCCATAATTCCGCAACCGGTAGAGATAGAGACTATGAGTGAAACGTGGGTGTTACCCTCTGTCGTCAAAATAAGTGTGGCTGACACGGCACTGAATAGGGCTGCGCAGTATTTGGCCGAAGTTGTAGAGACACAGACGCAGATAAAAACTGCCGTAGTACCAGGCAAAGCGCATATACGCCTGTCGCTCAGTGCCTCTCTTGCCCCTGGCGCTTATACACTGCAGATTACAAAGCGTGGAGTTACCCTTCAGGGTGGTGGTTATACGGGTGTGATAAATGGTATAGCTACGCTGCGCCAGTTGCTACCAATAGGCCGTGGTGTAGGCAGTAGCGTGGCGTGTGCTCGGGTGAACGATGCGCCCCAGTTTGGTTGGCGTGGATTTATGGTAGACTGCTCGCGCCACTTCTATACCGTAGCAGAGATAGAAAAGGTGCTCGATGTAATGGCTTACTATAAGATGAACCGATTTCACTGGCACCTGTCTGACGACCAGGGATGGCGCGTAGAGATAAAACGATACCCTAAACTTACCACAGAAGGTGGCTGGCGACATTTCAACGCACAAGATTCGGTGTGTATGGAGCGTGCCAAGACCGAGGATATGCCTAATATGCTATTGCCAGAAAGTAAGATGCGCACCGCAGTCGACGGTTCGCGCCAGTACGGAGGATACTATACCCAGCAGGATGTGCGCCATATAGTAGACTATGCAGCCCAGCGAGGCATTGACGTGATACCCGAGATAGATATGCCGGGCCATAGTCTAACGGCCATCAATTGCGTAAAAGGTCTGTCGTGCAACGAGCAGACGGGGTGGGGTAGATTGTTTACCACGCCCATGTGCCCTGGCAAGGACACAATGCTGGAATTCTGTAAGAATGTATGGACAGAACTATTCGAACTATTCCCCTACGAATATGTACATATAGGCGGCGACGAGGTTGATATGAAAAACTGGCGCACCTGTGCCGACTGTCAGCGCCGCATGAAGGAAAACGGATTGCAAACCGAAGCTCAGTTGCAGACTTGGTTTAACCTCTACATGGAGGACTTCTTCCGCGCTCACGGGCGCAAGATGATAGCATGGGACGACGTGATAGACGGAGGTCTGTCGGCTTATACTACCGTAATGTGGTGGCGTTCGTGGTTGCCCAAGGGTCCTAAGCGAGCCACTGCCCACGGCAACGAGCTGATTAACGTTCCCGTTTCATTCTTCTATCTAAGCGGACGCGAAGACGCAACCAAAATTCCCGGCATATACAACTTTGATCCCTATGCTACGCTGAATGCTGAAGAAAGCAAGTTGGTACGTGGCATACACTCGTGCTTATGGGGCGAGCGCATAGCCAGTGCCGATAGAATGTGGTACCAGCTATTCCCCCGATTTATGGCAGTGTCAGAGCGCGCCTGGAGCCGTCAAGACCGCATGGATTATACCGATTTTACCAGCAGAATGTTGGCCCATCTGCCCCGACTCGAGGCTATGGGTATAAAATACCGCATGCCCGACCTTACAGGACTTATCCGCACCAGCGTGTTTACCCAGCGCGATACGGTAAGTGTAGCCTGTATAGACCCATCGGTAACCATACGATATACTACCGATGGCACTATGCCGCAGGCTACATCGCCACGGTACGACGCACCTATAGAGGTGGATAAGACAACCCACTTTATATTCCGCCCCTTTGGCTCTGACGGCCGCAAGGGCGATGTAGTGCGTGCTTCGTTTATCAAGGCAGAGTTGGCGCAGGCTATTACGGTAAGTGAGCCGTTGGAGAGCGGACTGCGCAACCTGTGGTACGACTATCCTGGCGACTGGTGTAAGGGTATAGAGCAGTCGCCGCTCAAGGGCGAGTATGTTACCCCGGGGGTAGTAATACCCAGTGATGCTAAAGACAATATAGGTCTGGTTATAACGGGATATATAGAAGTACCTGTTGATGGGGTGTATACCTTTAGTCTATATTCTGACGATGGTAGCCAACTTACCATAGATTCTACCATGGTGGTAGACAGCGACGGTATGCACGACGCCGTTGAGGTAACCGGGCAGTATGGTATGCGTGCCGGACTGCACCCTATACACGTAACTTATTTTGACCACAATGGTGGAGACCTGCGCTTGAAGGTAACTGACAAGCACGGGCGTGCCGTGGATGTAAAATACTGGCATAAAAAGTAATGATGAGCACACAAGAAACCGACGAGAGATACATGCGCCGCTGTCTGCAATTGGCAGCATGCGGACGGCAGAACGCCAAACCCAACCCCATGGTGGGTGCCGTACTGGTATACAACGGCAGGATTATAGGCGAGGGCTATCATGTACGTTGTGGTGAAGGGCATGCCGAGGTTAACTGTTTTGCATCGGTAAACCCCGAAGACAGGGCCTTAGTACCCGAGTCTACGCTCTATGTAAGCTTGGAACCCTGCTCACACTATGGTCGCACTCCCCCTTGTGCCGACTTGATAGTATCTAAGGGGGTAAAGCGTGTGGTAGTAGGTTGTGTCGACCCCTTTGCCCGTGTGAGTGGCCGTGGTATACAGCGCCTGCGCGATGCCGGGATAGAGGTAACCGTGGGTGTGCTTCAGCGCGAATGTCGCTGGATTAACCGCCAGTTTATCACAATGAATACCCGCAAGCGTCCCTACATTATTCTGAAATGGGCGCAGACGGCCGATGGGTTCATAGACAGCCACTTCCGCCCTACTATGATATCTAACGCACTGACGCAGATGGTTTCTCATCGCCTGCGAGCCGAGAGCGACGCTATACTGGTAGGCCGGGTTACAGCCGAGCGCGACCATCCTAAACTGAACGTGCGCCATTGGGCCGGCCCCGACCCCGAACGCATAATTCTTTCGCACTCTACCTCTATTGAAGAGGTGTTAGAGTGGCTCTACAAAGAACAGAAGCAGAGCTTGATAGTAGAGGGAGGTGCCAAGACGCTATCATCGTTTATTGCTAACAATCTGTGGGACGAACTGCGTATGGAAACATCGCCCCTGGTAGTGGGCGAAGGCACCCCTGCACCGCAGCTTCCCGCTACGGCACAGTTGGGCGAAAGCCGCATGTATGCTGAAAACAGATATTGTATATATTATAACCCATTGCTGTTACAACTTTATGACTGACAGATATACCCGAAATATGAATGGCGACGACGAAACCCGTCGCCGCGAACTCATAGAAAAGATAGAACGCGCCATAAACCACCGCACCGTGGCAGAGCTCGAAGCCATAGCCTACGATATGTTTGCCAAAGGCTATCTAGACGAATAGCATAATATAGCCATCGCCTTTATATTATTATGTTACCCCAAAAAGTATATGGGGGCGTGTAGAGTGCCGACTTTAACCATAATACCTTTGTTGCAGAAATGGGTGAGCCATTTTTGGGCCGAGTATCGGGTTAAGCCAAATTCTGTTCGCATTATCTTACAGGTGATGTAGCGGTTGGTTTGCAGATATTCACGGATTCTGCTTAGTAAGCTATCTTCTGTGTATTGGATAGACTGGGCGGAATAAGGGTTGCGTACAAAGCGTATGCCTTGTTGAATTTCTTGCAGAAAGCCTGTTTCTGGGCGGAAATTGATGCCGGTGAGCCGCACTTCTTTACCCGTAATCTTCTTATCGGGGCTTTCTTCGGCCATTTCTAAGCTTGCAGCCATAGTGAAATATCCTATACCGGGCATGTAGAAGCGGTGGCCTAGCTGAAACTCGTGAATAGCCAGGTCGCGCAGTTCTGACAGTACGGCTACTACATCTCCCCGGGTAAGCGAACTGCGGTTTTGAATTTGTTGTTGTAATTGCTTTGCAGTAATGTGTTCATCCTGCATTAGGCGCACATATTGTCTGCTTTCTCCCTTACCCTCAGAGTTGTTGAGGGTACAAATGTTGTACTTTAATAGCATAATTGTTAGTGTTTGATAGTTGTTGATATTGAACTTTATATACGGGGTATGATTTTATGGCATCATTCCCCAAAGGATGCTGCAAAGGTAATACAATATTCTAAATATAGCAAAAATCGGTGCCGAGTAAGGGGGCGTTTATATGCTTACGGCCGCCAACTTGATGGTTGACGGCCGTAAGCCGAAAGGTTGATGGCCGTGGGCTGCTTGGCTGGCGGCCATCAACAGGGTAATAAAGGTTGTTAGGGCAGTAAAAAGGCACCCCTTTTAGTCTTCCATCAACTTGCGGTAACGACCTTTCTTTATTTCTTCGTTGCCTAGGCGGCGTGCCTTGTTAATCTCGTAATCAGAGTAGCTGCCCTCAAAGAAGAATACTTCGCCGTTGCCTTCGAATGCTAAGATATGGGTACAGATACGGTCGAGGAACCAGCGGTCGTGACTGATAACAACGGCGCAGCCGGCAAATCCCTCAAGACCCTCTTCCAGGGCGCGAAGGGTATTTACGTCGATATCATTGGTAGGCTCGTCGAGCAGCAGTACGTTGCCCTCTTGTTTCAGTGCCATAGCCAGCTGCAGACGGTTGCGCTCGCCACCTGAGAGCGTGCCGCAGAGCTTGTTTTGGTCGGTTCCGGCAAAATTGAAACGCGAGATATAGGCTCGTGCATTCACGTCGCGGCCACCCATACGTATGGTTTCGTTGCCTTGCGATATGGTGTCGTATACACTCTTGTTGGGGTCTATATCTTTATGTTGCTGGTCTACATAGGCCAGTTTTACGGTTTCGCCCACCTCGAAGGTACCGCCGTCTACCTGCTCCAGGCCCATGATGAGGCGGAACAGGGTAGTTTTACCGGCTCCGTTAGGACCTATCACGCCCACAATGCCGTTAGGTGGCAGCATAAAGTTCAGGTCGGAGAAGAGTACCTTTTCACCGAAGGCCTTGCTTACGTGCTGAGCCTCGATAACCTTGTTGCCCAGGCGTGGACCATTGGGTATGAATATCTCCAGCTTCTCTTCGCGCTCTTTCTGCTCTTCGCCTAGCATCTGTTCGTAGGCGTTAAGACGGGCTTTACCCTTGGCTTGGCGGGCCTTGGGTGCCATGTGAGCCCACTCCAATTCGCGTTCCAAAGCCTTGCGTCGCTTAGATGCTTGCTTTTCTTCTTGCATCATGCGCTTGGTTTTCTGGTCGAGCCATGAAGAGTAGTTGCCGTGCCATGGTATGCCTTCGCCGCGGTCTAATTCTAGTATCCATTCGCTTACATCGTCAAGGAAGTAGCGGTCGTGGGTTACGGCTATTACGGTGCCTTCGTATTGTTGCAGGTGTTGCTCCAACCAGTCTATGCTCTCGGCATCCAGATGGTTGGTAGGCTCGTCAAGCAGCAGTACGTCGGGCTTCTGCAATAGCAGTCGGCAGAGAGCTACGCGGCGGCGCTCACCACCCGAAAGATTGGTAACGGGCAGATGGCCAGCGGGACAGCGCAGGGCGGCCATAGCTCTATCCAGCTTAGAGTCCATATTCCAAGCGTCGGTAGCATCTATTATATCCTGCACTTCGGCTTGGCGCTGCATAAGCTTATCCATCTTGTCGGCATCGCTATAATATTCTTCTTCGCCAAACTTGCGGTTTATCTCTTCGTATTCGGCCAGAGCATCGTAGGCTTGCTGCACGCCTTCCATCACGTTTTCTTTTACCGTCTTGCTTTCGTCGAGAGGCGGATCCTGTGGCAGATATCCTACCGTGTAGCCGGGGCTCCATACCACTTCGCCCTGCGTGGGCTGTTCCAGTCCGGCGATAATCTTCATCAAGGTAGATTTGCCGGCACCGTTAAGACCTATGATGCCTATCTTAGCCCCGTAGAAGAATGACAGATAAATGTCTTTGAGAATCTGTTTGCGGTTTTGTGGGATAATCTTTGATACCCCAACCATAGAGAAGATAATCTTCTTGTCGTCAACTGTTGCCATAAAAATAAAAAGGTGGTTGTAAAAATATAATTCTATGTATAATCACCTAGAAGGGAAGGCTTTTCTGCACTGAAACATCCCTTAAAAGTGTTGGTATTCAAAGTTAGTCAAAAAAAACGAGGTGGTAAATTATCTCGGCCTAAAAGTTACATTTCTGCCGCAAAATATCTCTACTGCAACTTTTATCGCCTATGCGACAGTAGATTTAGGTTCTTAGAATATCCCTATCAATAGATAGGCAAACTACGTGCTAGTTGCCCATCGTCTATACATATAATATATATACGTGTATGCGTGCGCGCGAGTGGCTGCATACTTTAGCGTGCCGAGTATAGATAATAAAAAAGCCGTAACACCAATGGCTGATGTTACGGCTATTATTGAGTCTAAGTATTACTCGTTATTCAGGGTCGGCCTCTACACGGCGGTCACGTATCTTGCGTCCCAAAGTAAGGTAAGCAATAGGTGATGCAATGAAGATAGACGATAGAGTTCCGAATACTACACCCAGAGTCATGGCAAAGGCGAATGGCTGGATGCTCTTTCCACCCAGGAAGAGGATACACAGCAACACAATCAATGTAGAGAGTGATGTGTTGATAGTACGAGCCAAGGTCTGGTTGATAGAGTTGTTGAACAGTATCTGATAATCCTGCTTAGGATGCAGGCGCAGGTTCTCACGGATACGGTCGAATACTACCACCTTATCGTTAATAGAGTAACCAATAACGGTAAGCACGGCACCGATGAATGTCTGGTCGACCTCGAGAGAGAAGGGCAGCAAGCCTTTCAGTACCGAGAAGATACCTATAACGGTGAGAGCGTCGAAAGCCAGCGCAACGGTAGAACCTACAGAGAAGGCCAAGTTGCGGAAGCGCAGCAGAATGTAAAGGAAGATAGCAATAAGAGCGATACCTACGCTGATGAATGCGCCGTAGGTTACATCCTTAGCTACCGAAGGACCTACCTTAGAAGAACTGATGATAGAGCCACCCTGGCGGATGTCTGGGTTCTTGAATGCCTTAACAGACTCCTGACTTACCAGGCCATTCTTCTTCAGTGTATTGTAAAGCAGAGTCTCTGCCTCATCGTCTACTGTTGGGCTATTAGACTCTATCTTATAGTTGGTAGAAATACGTATAGTCTTGTTATCGGTACCCAGTGAGAGGGCGCTGTTGGTGCAGTTGGGGAAAGCTTGATTCAAGATTTCGCGTACCTGCTCGGGCTCGATAGACTTCTCGAACTGTACTACGTAGTTGCGACCACCAGTAAAGTCGATGCTCTTGTCAAGACCTCGTATACCCAAACTGCAAGCAAAGATAACTATAGCAATTGTGGCAACAGTGAAGGAGCCCTTGTACATAGACATAAACTTGATGTTGGTTCCCTGCATTAGGTTCTTCGAAATAGATGTCCAGAACTTAAGGTTCATCCATTTGTCGTGGTTAAGCTGGCGCTCGTAAACCAAACGTGTGAGGAACACAGCTGTGAAGAACGAACAGAAAATACCGATGATCCATGTGGTAGCAAAGCCCTGGATAGGACCAGTACCGAAAGCCAACAGGATAACACCAGTTATCAATGAAGTCAAGTTAGAGTCGAAAATAGCGCTGAAGGCGTTGCTGTAACCGGCCTTGATAGCCTCTTTCATCATCTTGCCTGCACGCAACTCTTCTTTGATACGCTCGTAGATAAGCACGTTGGCATCTACCGCAGTACCCAACGATAGTACCATACCGGCAATACCGCTCATGGTAAGTGCAGCCTGGAACGAGGTAAGAATACCCAGTGTAAAGAATACGTTGACAACCAACGCGCAGTTAGCTATCATACCGGGAATGAAGTTATACATCATTACCATGTAGATAATAAGCAGTACAAAGGCGATAATGAATGAGATTATACCCTGCTGGATAGACTGAGCACCAAGTGTAGGACCTACAACCTCTTCTTGTACTATGCGTGCAGGTGCAGGCATACGACCAGACTTCAGTGTGTTTGCCAAGTCTTTAGTCATTTCTACGGTGAAGTTACCCGAGATTGATGACTGGCCACCGTCTATTTCTGAACTTACACGTGGTGCAGAGTATACAGCGTTGTCCAATACAATGGCGATAGCCTTGCCTACGTTAGCCTTGGTAAGAGCAGCCCAACGGCGTGCGCCTTCGGGATTCATCTTCATGCTTACCTCTGGTGCGCCAGATACGTGGTTGAACTCGTCGCTAGCATCGGTAACTACATCACCTTCCAATGGAGCGCGGCCACTGGTAGATGTTACTTTGATGGCATGCAACTCGAATACGTTCTTTACCTGCTCGCCGTACATATCGGTAGGAGTGGCACTCCAAAGCAGTTTTACGTCAGAAGGAAGTATCTGCTTAGCGGCAGCAGAGTAGATAATCTTGTCGATGGCAGCTGTATCGCGTACACTGGCAAAACCTACCAAACTCAACTGACCGTTGCCGGTAGTCTGAAGCATGGCGGTAAGTGGGTGTTGCTTCTTGAGAGCCTTAATCTGAGCCTCGTCGTTCAGCTTGGCAGGCTTCTTAGAGTCTGCATCCTTAAGTTGGAACTTAGGTTTGGCTGCACTGGTTGTATTGGCGGCAACTGCACTGTCGGCAGCTTCTTTTTCGGCCTTTACACTGGTAGTGTCGGTGCTGTTGTTAGCCATGTGCTGATCTAGCTGGATGAGGTAGGGAACAATCTCGTCAGAGTTGTAAGTCTCCCAGAACTCAAGGTTGGCGCTACCCTGCAGTAGTTTACGCATACGCTCGGGCTCTTTTACACCAGGCATTTCTACCATGATGCGGCCAGCCTGACCTTCCAGCTTCTGGATGTTAGGCTGTACTACGCCGAACTTATCGATACGATTGCGAACTACGTTGAACGAGTTGTCGATAGCCAACTGTACTTCGCTGCGCAGTACTTTCTCAACTTCAGAGTCGCTGCTCTGTGGACTTACTTTGCCTTGCAACTGCTGTGTGGCAAAGATTTCGGCCAAACGGTGACCAGGTGCGTTCTTGTGGTAGGCGTTAATGAACAGAGAGATGAAGTCTGACTGACTGTTCTCTTCCTCTGCACGAGCTTCTTTCATAGCCTTGGTGTAGCCAGCATCGGTCTTGTGGTCGGCCAGGTTGTCTACTACGTCAGGTACAGAAATCTCGAGGATTACGTTCATACCTCCCTTAAGGTCAAGACCAAGTCCGATTTGTGTTTCGAGGCACTTCTGGTATGAGTAGATGCCAAGATACTTTACCGAATCCTTGTAATCTTGCTGGGCAATTGGGTCGTTCAGTTTTGCTGCCTGTGTGTCATAGTAGCGCGTAGCCCCTGAGAACGACAGGTAGAAAATGCTGACAAGCGTCAGCATGACGGCCGTAAAAATTACGATTCCTTTGTTTTGCATTGTTTTATTGTTTTTTAAATTGTAATCGTTGCTTTTAAGCCTTGCCGTTGCTTCGTTTAGGGCCCTACTTATCAGGGCTGTGCGCGACACTGCCTATCTTCTTGCAAAGATAGATATTTTTTTTACATTATTAAAGAGAATAAACGACTTTTTATATAAAAGGTGGAATATTGATGTTAGTTAGGGTAATTTTATTGTAAAACGTTGGTTGATTTTAGGTTTATTCTTTTGTTTTCTCGTTTGGCTGCGTAGGCGCAGGTTGGGTGTATGGCACTTCTTGTTTTAACCATCCTATGATGGGGTAGTGGTCACTGGCGCTTATGCTGTTATCTACCTTGCAGGCGTAGGGTTGCCAATGTTTAGAGCAGAATATGTTGTCAATTCTTACAAAGAATCCGGATAGGTGGTAGCTTATGCCGGGGCCGTTGCCAGTGGCTGTATAGCAGTCGGCAAGTTCTTTCCCGATGGTGTGATGGGCGTAGGAAAGCGGACTGTCGTTGAAGTCGCCCACGCAAATGATGCTTTGATAGGCATGCTTGCGTATGTATTGTGCTACGGCGCGTGCTTGTGGAGCTCTGGTTTTGGCCGACTCGCCCAGCTGGTCTATCAGTCGGTGCGACTCGTTGGTTACGCTACCTTCTGAAAGGTTTCCTTTTATTATTTCTTTGAAATTCTGCCGGTCTTCTGGTGAGAGTCCGGTAGTCTCAAGATGGTTGTTGATTACTAGAATGCCCTTGCCGTTGATGTCAAGTTCGAATGCGCCCGATATATTGCCGGCCGACTCGAAATCAATAACTTCCTTGTTTTTTATGGGATAGCGGCTTATAATGGTAAGTTGCCCTTTGTTGGGTACTTGTAGCGAGTCGTGATACTGGTATCGGGTGTAGATGATAGAGTCTATCTGCGCTTGTATGCCGCTTCCGGCGTTAGACTCTTGCAGGCATATTATGTCGGCATCGCTATTGGCTATGTATCTAACTATGGGGTTGGTTTCGTCGGCGTTTTTCTCAGTGCCGTAGCCCCAAACGTTGTACGACATTACTTTGATAGTTCCTTCGGGCAGCGCGTGGGGTATGTTGATGGGGAAATATGTGCGTATGGGAGAATAGCAAATTAGCATCCCTACAAATGGCAGTATGGCATAAAGGGGCTTGAAGAATAGCCAAAATACAAGGAATGCAAAGTTAAGGCCGAGAAATATGGGAAATGTAAGCCCCGCATTGGCTATCCATGGCGATACGGCGGGATTTATATACCCCGAGTATCCGGTAGCCAGCATGGCAACGATGGTTGCCGCATTGGCTCCGGCAAGCATCTGCAGGAATATCTTAGTTATCTTCTTGGCCATTACCCTATTAGTTGCCCATGTTGAAGAGTTGGCGCTTCTCTTCGGGGGTAAGACTGTCGTAGCCGCTTTTTCTAATCTTGTCGAGAATGCGGTCCATCTCTTCTTGCTTAGCTTTCTGACGGGCGTTATATTCCCAGTCGGTTTCTCTTGGCTGTGACTTTTGCTGATAGCGGTTGCGGTCGTTGCTCCACTTCTTTAGCATGTTGTCAAACATTTCGCGCCCGGTAAATCCGCGTGGATTAATGTACGGATGCTTGCGCCAATAGCGTATCAGTATGTATCCGAATAGCATTCCGCCAAGATGTGCCAAGTGGGCTACGCCATCGTTGGTGGTTGAGATAGACGACACCAGCTCTATGGCCACGCAGATTACCACAAACCATTTGCTTTTGATAGGGAAGGGTATGGGGAAGATAAAGATGCGTTCGTCTGGGAATATCATACCGAAAGCCAGCATTACTGCGTATATGGCTCCCGATGCGCCTACGGTAGTAAGTAGGTTAAGATATGGACGACTGTTGTACGCTACTACCATAGTATCTTGCAGCGTGAACCCCGGTATTTGGTCGTATGCCATCATATAGAATCGGCCTAGCTGGGCAAACTCTTGCAGTACGCCGGCGCCTATGCCGCAGAAAATGTAGAAGAATAAGAAACGCTTAGGCCCCCATCTATGTTCTACGGCACTGCCAAACATCCATAGTGCAAACATATTGAAGAGTATATGTTCAAAGCCACCGTGCATAAACATGTAGGTAACTAGTTGGTATACGTGAAACTTGCTTGCCAGTACGAAATGAAGCCCTAATATATCGGCCAAATCTATGCCTGTTGACTTCAGAGCCAGCATTGCCAAGAAAGCAATAAGATTGATGATTAATAGGTTCTTTGTAACCAGCGGAATATTGCGTATCATAATCTATAATAGTCTGTTGTATACTGTCTAACGCAGTTATTTGTAGTGTGTCTTAAAAACATCACAAAATTACGAAAAATATCCGTTATCGCTTAAAAAACAGCCTCAAAACGTGTTTTTTTAGTGAAAAACTGCAATTTTCTGCATTTTTTGTTTGTTGTATCAAAACTTTAACCTACATTTGTGAATTGAAAATGAAAATATCTTTATAATTTTAACCATTTAATATTCACATTATGAACAAAACTGAATTGGTTGCTAAGATCGCAGAAGCTGCTGGTCTGAGCAAGGCAGATGCAAAGAAGGCTCTCGATGCTACTGTAGAGGCTGTTAAGAACGCTCTTGTAGCTGGCGAAAGTGTACAGCTCGTAGGCTTTGGTACATTCTCTGTTGCCGAGCGTCCTGCTCGCGAAGGTGTTAACCCTCTTACTGGTGCTAAGTTGTCTATCCCTGCCAAGAAGGTAGCTAAGTTTAAGGCTGGTGCTGATCTTGCCAATGCTGTAAAATAACGATATTGTAAAATATTCTTATTATTGCGGCGACTCTTTCATGGGTCGCCGTTTTTTATGGGTGGTTCAAAAAATACTTTGGCAGACTGTTATAACCACCCTTAAGCAAATATATTCTATATTGCCCACGGCCGTCAGCAATAAAGTTTACATTCGTCAGCCAATTGGGCCACGGCCGTCAACCAACTTGCTTACGACCGTGGGCAGTATATTAAGGGTGGTTCTGTAAAATACCACCGTAGGTTTGAACTGGCGTTTATAGCCAATACGTTAATTAAATATTATAACAATGATACATTCTACTGATACAATCGCTAAGCCAATGCGTCTGCTTTTTGTGTGCCTGGGCAATATTTGCCGTTCTCCGGCTGCCCATGCCGTAATGGAATATATGGTGGCCAACGAGGGACTTACGGATAAAATAATGGTAGATTCTTGCGGTGTAGGTAATTGGCACGTAGGCGATTTGCCCGATAGCCGTATGCGCCGCCATGGTGCGCTGCGTGGTTATCGTGTTGACCACCGTGCCCGCCAGTTTAGTCAGTCAGACTTTGGCAAATTCGACCGCATCTTGGTGATGGATCAAGACAACTACCGGGCTATAACTTCTATGGCCCGCAATGCCAACGAGGTGAATAAAGTAGTTTCGTTGGGTAACTATCTTGCCCCCCGTTGTGGCTATTCTACCGTGCCCGACCCCTATTATGGCGGTGACAGAGATTTTGAGCTGGCTCTCGACTTGATAGAGCAAGGATGTAGGAATCTATTGGATGAAATTAAATTGGTACTTTAAATTAACATAAACCCATGTATAAACATTTACTTATTGGCCTATGCCTCTTTGCTGGCATAATGCCAATCTTTGGCCAGCAGCTACGCTTTGATAACCGTGGCAACTTTAAGATAGTACAGTTTACCGACCTGCATTACCAGCCCCGTAACCCTCGTTCGGTTGCTGCGCTGCAGTGTATAGATGCTGTGGTTAAGACCGAAAGGCCCAATCTGGTAATATTTACCGGCGATAATATCTATTCGCGCCCAGCCGATTCGGCCATGAACGATATACTCGACTGCATAGAGCGTCACGGCGTACCCTATGTAGTGCTATTTGGTAATCACGATGAGGAGCAGGGTATGAGCAACGCCCAGTTGTACGACATTGTACGTACCCGACTACATAATATTCAGCCCCCACGTGGCACTGTTGCATCGCCCGATTATGTTCTTGAAATAAAGGGTAGTACCAGTGCTTCTACAGCTGCACTGCTCTATTGCCTTGATTCGCATAGTTATCCTAAGCAGAAAGGTCTGGGAACCTACGCATGGCTCACGTTCGATCAAGTGCAGTGGTATCTTGGCCGCAACCAGGCTTACACCGCAGCCAATGGCGGAAAGCCTCTGCCGGCACTATCATTCTTTCATATTCCCGTACCCGAGTTCTCGTATGCAGCTGCATCAGAAGGCACAGTGATGATAGGTACCCGTATGGAGAAATCGTGCCCTCCGCAGATTAATACCGGTATGTTTGCCGCTATGCGAGAGGGTGGCGATGTGATGGGCATCTTCTGCGGGCACGACCATGATAACGATTATACCGCGCTCTATTACGATATTCTGTTGGGTTACGGCCGTTTCTCAGGAGGCAATACCGAGTACAACCATCTGCCGCAGGGAGCCAGAGTTATAGTATTGCACGAGGGTGAACGCCGTTTTGATACCTGGATACGTACCCCTGATGGTCAGGTGCATACCCCTACCACCTACCCCGATAGTTATGTAAAGGACGATTGGCGTAAGCGCAAGTAATATGCGCTTACAATTTATTTTTCACCGTTACTTAATGATAGGAGATTGATGATTTTCGACATTTCGGTAAATAGTTTCGCGTCAGCATCTACCAAAAATAATTTTATAATCACCCTAATAAATTTTTGTGATTTTTCTTTTGTCGGTTATCCGAAAAACGCTATCTTTGACACCGTAAACATTTAAATGTAAAACCAATATACAAAAACACTTATGGTAAACAGATTTATCCTTAACGAAGTATCATACTTCGGCCCTGGCGCACGCAAAGAACTGCCAGGAGTAGTGGCTCGCTTGGGTTTCACCAAGGCTCTTGTAGTAACCGATAAAGGACTTATGAAGTTCGGTGTGGCTAAGATGGTGCTCGATGTTCTAGACGAAGCCAAGATACCTTATGCCGTATACGATGAAGTAAAGCCTAATCCTACTGTTACTAACGTAAAGATGGGCGTTGAGGCTCTCAAGGCTGCCCAGGCCGACTTTATAGTAGCCATTGGCGGTGGTAGTTCTATGGATACTGCCAAGGGTATAGGTATAGTATGCAACAATCCTGAATTTGCTGATGTAGTATCGCTCGAGGGTGTGGCAGATACCAAGAAGAAAACAGTGCCAATCATAGCTCTGCCAACCACAGCCGGTACAGCTGCCGAAACTACTATCAACTATGTAATTATAGACGAGACCAAGCAGAAGAAGATGGTATGTGTAGACCCCAACGATATTCCCTGTGTGGCTATTGTTGATGCCGAGTTGATGTACTCGCTGCCTAAGAGTCTTACTGCTGCTACGGGTATGGACGCTATGACCCACGCTATCGAAGGTCTTATCACCAAGGCTGCTTGGGAGTTGAGCGACATGTTCGAGATTAAGGCTATCAATATGATACACCGCTATCTGCCCATCGCCGTAGAAGATCCTACTAATCCCGAGGGTCGCAATGGTATGGCCGTAGCTCAGTATGTGGCAGGTATGGCATTCTCTAACGTAGGTTTGGGTGTAGACCATGGTATGGCTCATCCTATGTCGGCTCTACACGATGTTCCCCACGGTGTAGCCTGTGCCATTCTGTTGCCTACAGTAATGCGCTTTAATGCTCCCGCTGCACTTGATAAATATGTAGATATAGCCAAGGCACTTGAAGTATATACTCCGGGAATGACTAAGGAAGAGGCTGCCGATGCCGCTTGCACCGAGATAGAGAACTTGAGTCGCCGTGTAGGTATCCCGGCTCATCTGTCAGACCTTGGAATTACCGAGGCCGATATCGATGCACTGGCCGACCAGGCTATAGCCGATGTATGTACTCCGGGCAATCCTCGCGATGTTACCCGCGATGATATAGTAGCTCTTTACAAGAGCATTCTGTAGTACTCTCATATATATAATATAATGTGTACGGTGCCATCCATAGCGGGTGGCACTTTTTGTTTTGCTCTATAAAACAACTCGGGGGAGATGCCGCGTGGCTATCTCCCCCGAATGGTATCTTGTAACTAATGATTTCTACTTAGTTTTGGGTTGTTCTGTGTAGTATGCTTTATATAGAATTATTATTATCTGCCGAAGGGTGAATTATCTTGACAGACTCTTTGGTTATCATGGTTGGTGCCATAAATATGCGCGACTGTAGTTGTTTACCCTCTCTTATACAGTTTATCATCATCTTTACGGCAGCCAGCGCCATATTTTCTACCGGTTGTGCTACGCGTGTGATAGGCGGATTCAGGTAGTCAAGAAATATACCATCGTCGAACGATACTACCGACATATCGTTGGGAATGGTCATGTTCTGTTCGCGAAGCGCCTTGATGGTTCCCAGCAGTATATTGGTACTCATGGTGAATATGGCGGTAGGTATGTTGTGGCCCGTCAGCGCCACCTTGGTTTCGGTATATCCGTTCTGAATAGAAAACTCATTGCCCAGCATTTGCAGTTTTACGGGTTTGCCAAAGTCTACCACTGCCTTGCGGCATCCCTTCTCACGTTCTTGTGTGGTTATAGCCGTTTCGGGACCTTTAATGCACAATATATTACGGTGGCCAGCATTAAGCAGTGTCATGGTAGCATCGTATGCACCTTTGAAGTTGTTGGTTGATATGTAGGGTAGAAACGAGTTGTTGAAATATCGGTCAATGAGTATTATGGGGATATTCTTGCTTATTATCTCGAGTAGGTCGGGTGTTTCGGCGCAGGGTGCAATCAGTATACCGTTAACATCGTAGTCTACCATAGCCGAAATACATTTTTTCTCAATGTTGGCATCCTCTTGCGTGTCGAAGAGTATTACGTTGTAATTGCTTTTTTTGGCTTCTATGGCGATAGTAGATACCAGCTTGGCAAAAAACGGATTGCTCAAATAAGGTACGGCTACACCCAGCGTATGTCCCTCGGCTTTGCGCAAAAATTGTGCAACCAGATTGGGGCGATAATTCAGGTCTCTTGCGGCCGCAATTATCTGCTCGCAGGTGTCATCGTTAATACGGAATTCTTTACCTTTTCCGTTGAGAACCCGAGAGATGGTGGTTTTTGAGTAGCCAGTCTTCTTAGATAGGTCTTCTAGCGTTTCTTTTTTCATGTAGTATAGAGCGGTTATAGTTTTCTTTGTCCAAAGATACGTTTTTTTGCGCTCCCTCGAAAAAAAAACAATAATTATTTTGTGCATGCTCTTATTTTTCCTACTTTAGCAAGGTCAATTTGCATATTCTAACCAGGTTTACCATGATAAAGAAAGAAAACAAGAAAATTCTAGTAGTAGGCAGTGCCAATACCGACCTTGTGATTTCGGCCGATCATTTTCCTCTGCCTGGAGAAACCATGTTTGGCCACGGTTTTATGACCAATCATGGCGGAAAAGGCGCCAATCAGGCTGTAGCTTCGGCTCGCTTGGGTGGTGATACTGTATTTATAGGAAAGGTGGGTAACGACCAGTTTGGCAATTCTACCATAAGTATGCTTCAGAGCGAAGGTATCGACGTGTCGGCACTTAAAATCTCGCCCGACGCACCTTCGGGCGTGGCGCTCATTACAACTATAGCGAGTGGCGAAAATAGTATAGTGCTCGATTCGGGCGCTAACGCTTGTCTTACGGCCGATGATGTGCGCGATGCCGAAGCTCTGTTTGCCGACGCCAGTATTGTACTGATGCAGCTTGAAACTCCCGTTGAAGCACTTACAGCCGCTGCCGAACTGGGCAAGAAAGCTGGTGCTTACGTAGTGCTTAATCCTGCTCCAGCACCCAAGACTCCGCTGCCCGAGGCTTTGCTCAAGAATGTAGACTTGCTTATTCCCAACGAGACAGAGGCTTCATACATCTCTGGTATTGAGATAAAGGGCGAGGCTGATATCCCCAAAGCCATAGACGAGATACAAAAACTTGGCGTAAAGGATGTTATCATTACCGTGGGGAGCAAGGGCGTGTGTGCCCGAATAGATGGTAAGGTGGTAGATGTACCTGCCTTTAAGGTAAAGGCAGTAGATACAACAGCCGCTGGCGACACTTTCTGTGGTGCTCTTTGTGTGGCTCTGTCGCAAGGAAAGGCGCTGCCTGATGCTATACTCTTTGGCAACAAGGCTGCATCTATTTCGGTTACTCGGCGTGGTGCGCAGATGTCAATGCCACACATTGACGAAGTGCAGCTATCTTAAAAATGAATTATTAACAATCTTAATCTTTTATATATGTTTATAGTTAGCAGTTATGCAGTAGCCTTGGTGCTCTGCGTGGTTACAATGCTCTGTTGGGGCTCGTGGGGAAATACCCAGAAACTTGCTGGAAAAACCTGGCGTTACGAACTTTTCTATTGGGATTACGTTATCGGTATATTGGTATTCTCGTTGCTTATCGGCTTTACGCTGGGTAGTATTGGCGAGGGTGGTCGCAGTTTTGTACCCGACCTTATGCAGGTGTCTGGAGCCAGCATCCTATCGGCCGTAGCTGGCGGTGTAATCTTCAACCTGTCTAATATTCTTCTATCGGCTTCCACCTCATTGGCCGGACTGTCTATAGCCTTCCCCGTAGGTTGTGGTTTGGCGCTGGTGTTGGGCGTAATTAATAATTATCTATTTGTTGGTGGCGATCAGGGCAACCCCGTACTTATCTTCTCGGGTGTAGCATTGGTAATGATAGCACTTGTTCTCAACGGTGTAGCTGCCGCCAAGAAGGGCGATGGCGCTGCTGCCAAAGAAGAAAACAACGCAGCTTCTACTGCCAAGAAGGGTATTGTGCTGGCTGTAATTGCCGGTGTGCTTATGTCTACTTTCTATGCACTTGTAGCCCGTGCCATGGACAACGATAACTTTGAGAATCCAGCCCAAGGTTTGGCTACTCCATATACCGCTTTCTTCCTCTTTGCTGTAGGTATCTTTGTTAGCAACTTTGTATTCAATACCATAGTAATGAAGAAACCGTTCGAGGGCAAGCCCGTAGGCTACGATACCTACTTCAAGGGCAAACTGTCTACCCACATGGTAGGCGTACTTGGTGGTTGTGTATGGGGATTGGGTACCGTTCTCAGCTATATAGCCAGTGGAAAGATTGGTGCATCTATCTCTTACGCTTTAGGACAGGGCGCGCCAATGATAGCAGCGCTTTGGGGTGTGTTTATATGGAAAGAATTCAAGGGCAGCAAGAGCATTGTCAATATACTGCTTACCCTTATGTTTGTGCTCTTTATAGTAGGTTTGGGCATGATAGCCATTGCAAAACAGTAATTTACCATTAAATATTTACTATACATGAAAACTTTAAGAGCCGGTACCTTGGCGTTTGCAGCACTTGTGGCTGTGGCCGCATCGGCAAAAACAGTAACAATTAGTCGTGCCACCCTTCAAGATAAGATTAAAGGTGGATGGGCAGGACAAACTATAGGTTGTGCCTTTGGTGGACCTACCGAGTTCAAGTACAATGGAAAGATTATCCCTGATGAAACCAAGATAGTTTGGGACGATTCGCGCGTGAAATACTATTATGACAAGTTCCCCGGACTGTACGACGATATCTATATGGACCTCACCTTTGTCGATGTGTTCGAAAAGAAAGGTCTTGATGCGCCTATCAGCGAATTTGCCAACGCCTTTGCCAATGCCAAGTATCCTCTGTGGCACGCCAACCAGAGTGCCCGCTACAATATTCTGCAGGGTATGGAGAGTCCGGCTACAGGTTATTGGAAGAATAATCCTCATGCCGACGATATTGACTTTCAGATAGAGTCTGACTATGCCGGACTGATGAGCCCGGGTATGCCTCAGGCAGCCGCTCATTATGCCGATGCTATTGGCCACATGATGAACTATGGCGACGGATGGTACGGCGGTGTATACGTGTCAACTATGTATACGCTGGCATTCCTTTCTAGCGATATAAACTATGTAGTTACCGAGGCACTCAAGGCTATCCCTACTCAGTCTACTTTCTACCAGTGCCAGGCCGACGTTATTGCCGGTTTCAAAGCCGGTAAAGACTGGAAGACTCTTTGGAAAGAGATTCAGCAGAAGTGGGGCGAGACCGACCTTTGTCCCGATGGTGTGAGTGCTGCATTCAATATAGATGCCAAGATTAATAGTGCCTATGTTATCATGGGTCTGCTCTATGGCGGTGGCGATTATACCAAGACTATGGAGATATCTACCCGTTGCGGTCAGGATTCCGACTGTAACCCCTCTACCGCCGGTGGTATTCTGGGTGCCATGTTGGGATATAGCAATATTCCTGACTACTGGAAAAACTCGCTTAAGAGCATTGAAGACCGTCCGTTCGAATATACCGATATCTCACTTAATAAGGTTTATCAGCTGGGCATGAAGCATGCTCTGCAGGTGATAGCCAAGAATGGCGGTAAAGTTACCGATAAGGTAGTGAAAATTAAGACCCAGACCGTAAAACCCGTACGCTTTGAACAATCGTTCGAAGGATTGCAGCTGGTTAAGAAAGCTGGTATAAACAAGGCTCTTGACAAGGTGGGTGCCATTACCTTCAATGGTTGCGGTATAGTAGTTCGCGGCCACGTGCGCTCTAAAGACCCCAACTATGTAGGTCTGTTAGAGGTGTCTATCGACGGCAAGAAGATGGGCGTAGTTAAACTACCTGGTAACAACCACAACCGTTCTAACGATATCTACTGGAACTTCGACTTGGAAGATGGCGACCATGTGCTTACCATGAAGCGCCTTAACCCCGAGGATAATGTAGAAACCAGTGCATACAGTTATATTACTTTCAAGAAGAAATAAGGATGGTTTTGTAATCATAACCTTATAGAAATGCGTTATTCATAGGCGGAGTGTTGAGGCTAACCAGTAATGGTGAGTGGCAGCACTCCGTTTCTTTTTATGGCAATTCTATAAATTACCAACCCCACTTATAGTATCACTTAAAGTTAAAGAATGAGTAAGATGAGTAAGATAAAAATATTAATCGCTGTGCTCTTGATGATGGCTTCTGCCGCCAATGCCGCCAAAACAGTTACCCTGCAGCGCGCAGTAATGCAAGATAAGATTATGGGCGGATGGGCCGGCAAAACCATTGGTTGCGCCTACGGCGGAGCTACCGAATTCAGATATACCGGCCGCATGATACCCGACTCTGTTGCCATAGCCTGGAGCGATACGCTGATACGACATTACTACGATACATATCCCGGACTGTACGATGATGTGTATATGGACCTTACCTTTGTAGATGTTTTCGAGAAGCAAGGTCTTAATGCGCCCACCGCAGCTTTCGCCCATGCCTTTGCCCATGCCGAATATCCCCTTTGGGCGGCTAATCAGGGTGCCCGTTACAACTATCTGCAAGGGCTGTTGCCACCAGCCACTGGCTATTGGAAGAATAATCCCCATGCCGACGATATAGACTTTCAGATAGAGGCCGACTATGCCGGAATTATGGCGCCCGGCATGCCTCAGGCCGCCGCTCATTATACCGATAGTATAGGCCATATTATGAGCTATGGCGACGGCTGGTATGGCGGCGTATATGTAGCCACAATGTACTCGCTGGCATTTGTGTCGAACGATGTCAATTATATTGTAACCGAAGCTCTTAAGGCTATCCCAGAAGGGGCTTACTACCGTAAGTTTATGGCCGATGTAATAAAGCTATGCCGTAAGAATGCCGACTGGCGTGTAACTTGGCAAGAAATAGAAGATACGTATGGTCGGCATAAATCGTGTCCCGATAATTACAATGGCAAGGCCAGCATCGACGCCGCCATCAACAGTGCCTATGTTATCATGGGTCTGCTCTATGGCGAGGGCGATTATAGCCGTACGCTCGAGATAGCTACCCGCTGCGGACAAGACTCAGACTGCAACCCCTCTACCGCCGGTGGCATACTGGGCACCATGTTAGGATATAGCAATATTCCCGATTATTGGAAGCGCGGCATATCGCTGGTAGAAGACCGGCCCTTTAAATATACCGATATTTCGTTGCGCCGAGCCAGCGAACTAAGCATGCGTCACGCCCTAAAGGTGGCGGCTATTAACGGGGGTAAGGTTACAGCCCGTACGGTTAAGATTAAGACCCAGCCCGTGCGCCCCGTGCGCCTGGAGCAGTCGTTTCAAGGCATGCAGGTAGCCTATAAACGCCCGTTGGGCAACAAGCCTATCGACCGCGTAGGTAC
>CAVKSZ010000006.1:0-62353 GCA_963659135.1 Bulleidia sp.
GGAGTGTAGCGGGCTACACGACCGATGAAAGCCGGACATATAGGCAAAAAGAAAGTGCAGAGACTTATCACCTCCCAATTCTGTTGACATATTATTTATATACTAATAATTTTGAACACCTACTTATTAATTTAGGTATGGCGTTTTCTCATCTTTCGGTTTCTTTTTAGTTCAAATGGCAAGTTCTTACAGTCGTAATGGGCGCATTACCCTTTCGCTCACTTACATTTTTTTCTTAAAAATAGCCTCGAAATCTGCCAAAGCTAATTTATAGAGCCACCCTTAAATGAAAGAGCCGTGATTTTTTGGCGTTTTAAAAGAAAAGCCCGAGGCACTGTGTGTACAGTATCTCGGGCTTTGGTATGCTTTCAGGATAATGCAGAAAGCAGAGTTGTAGATATATTCTTCTTATTCAGAGAACATGGTTACTTCTATGCGGTTGTTCTGGCGTAGCAGTTCGCTGGCCAATGTCTGAATATCCGTTGGAGTTATACTGTCTACCATTTGGCAATAGTCTTTGTCAAAGTCGGTATCATTGTCTAGCATGTGCCAGATAATGTAACTCCAATAGTCGTTGGTAATAGCCATTTGGGCATATTGCTTGCGCAGATACTTCTTAACCTTATCCATACTGCTTGGCTGTGGTCCGTATACGGCAATATTCTTGAGCTGCTTGTAGATAATGGGGTTCAGCTCGGTATAGCGTGTGGGGTCGCTCTTGTACGATATACGAAGCATGGCGTTGGGATTGTCGTCTTTCTCCAGACTGCAGCTTACGCCTACACCGTATGTTCCGCCTTTCTCTTCGCGAACAGAGTCGGTATAGGCTATTTGCAGTACGCGGGTAAGTATATCTAGCGCAAGGTCGTTCTTAGGATTAAATGCTATGTTGCCCGTATAGAATACGGTAACGTTGGCAAGCGGTGTAGTTTGCTTATGGGTGAAGGTAACCACCTTGTCGGTCTTCACAATTTGTGCTACATTGGTCTTGTTGGCCTTTTCTGCCTTGTGGGTAGAGGGTAGGGTGGCCAGGTATTGACAGAGTAGCGGGCGCAGTGAGTCCATATCTATCTTGCCTATGAATACCGCCTTGAAATTGCTGGCATCGCTAAAGCGTTCGTGGTAAATCTGTAGTATGCGCTCGTAGTTGGCTTTCTGAGCAGTCTCTATGGTTACGGGTGCAGTGCGTGGGTTGTGGCCGTACATAATGGCTGAAAGAGAGTCGTTGTATACCACCTTAGAACTGGCATTGCGGTTCTTAAACATAGAGAGGTTACGGTTAATCATAGCCTTGAATGCTATGCTGTCTGTGCGTGGAGCTGTGAAATAGAGGTGGGTAAGCTGGAGCATAGTTTCCAAGTCTTTTACTGCCGATGTTCCCGATATACTCTGTTCGGTACTACTTACAGATGGAGCTAGTCTAACTGATTTGCCAGCCAATGCTTTGCGTAGCTTGGTGGCGGTAAAGTTGCCTACACCGGCTTCGGTAACAGCACTTGTAAGGAATGCAAAGTTAGGAATATCGTTGTTGTCATATACCGAAGTACCACCTTCGGCCTTCATGGTCATACTAACCTGGTCGGCCTGATAGTCGGTAGACTTTACATATACTTTCATGCCGTTGCTCAGCGTTATCTCGGTTACTCCGAACTTTCCATAGGGTTTTTCTGCTACTATCTTGCCTGGTGTTGGCAGTGTAGACATCAGCGTCTTTGGAGTTTCCTCTTCTTGATAAGCATCGTACTGCTTTTGCTGGGCGGCAAGTATGGTGTTCTCTATCTCTGACTCAGATGGAATTATGAATCCTTCTTTGTCGGGACCATACATTACAAATACTTGGTTCTTGTCTGTAATTATCTCGGCCAATTGAGCATTAACCTCAGAAAGAGTTACCTGGGCATCAAATTGCTTGACAAGTTGCAGTTTGTATGCTGGGGTCAAGATAGGTTCGGCGTTAAGGAAATTGTTTACACACTGGTTAACGTAGTTGGCGTTGCGGTAGTCGCTGGCAACTTTCTGCTGACGCTCTGCAGCGTTCAGGTAGAGTTTCTTGGCACGTTCCAGTTCGCTCTGGATAAAACCGTGTTGGCGGGCACGCTCTACTTCGCCTACGGCTACGGCTATACCACCCAGCACGTTGTCTTGCTTGCAACCAATGCTTAGGCTGAAGGCGTCTTTGGTACGCGATACAAAGAATTCGCCGCTCTTCACGGTAGAGCTCATAAAGGGAGGGTTGGCTTCTTGCTTCTTCTCGGCGAGTCGTAGGTTGAGCATATAGGTTACCAGTTCGTTAATATAGTTATCGCGCTGGTATTTTACGGTGTTCTTTTCGCCGTCGGGTGTGGCATCGGTTTTCATATAGAGATGACCCAGTATTATGGGTTGCTCTTTATCTTTCTCGATGGCCACAATCATCTTTTCGTTGTTGGGAACGGGGTAGTATATGCGCTCGGCAGGGTTCTTGGCAGACTTGATTTTACCGAACAGTTTTTTTATTTTCTGCTCCATCTTGTCTACGTCGAAGTCGCCTACCACAACAATTGCTTGCAGGTCGGGGCGATACCATTTTTCGTAGTAGTCGCGCAGGTCGTTGTATGGGAAATTGTCAATGATATCCATATTTCCTATGGGCATACAATCCTCGTACTTACTTCCGCGGTATATCTTTGGGATAACATTTTCCATCATACGCTGAACGGCCATACCCGTACGTCGACTGCGCCACTCTTCGTGTATAACGCCACGCTCTTTGTCTATTTCTTTATCTTCCAAAAGTATATATCGGCTCCAGTCGTTAAGTACCAGCAAGCAAGAGTCTATTATACCCTCTCTGCTTATAGGGGCAGCACCAATATGATAAACCGTTTGGTCAACCGAAGTATAGGCATTAAGGTTGGCGCCGAACTTAACACCAATAGTTTCGCACCATGGTACTATGCCCAAGCGTTTGCCTTTTCCGGGGAAATGCTTGGTGCCGTTAAATGCCATGTGCTCTAAGAAGTGAGCCAAACCGCGCTGACGGGGTTCTTCTTGTATAGAACCTACACGCTGGGCAATGTAGAAATCGGCCAGTCCTGCCTCTTTAGCGTTGTGGCGAATGTAGTAAGTAAGGCCATTCTTTAACTTTCCTTGCCGTACTGAAGCATCCTGCTCCACTGTTTGTGCAAGCAGCGAGGCAGGAAGCACGGTGAGAAGGAACAGCCCAATAAGTTGTTTCTTCATAATGTTTTATATTAATCTAATAATGTTCAGCAAAAGCTTAAGCTTTATGTTGTTTTAGCTATTATTTCTGCAAGAAACTAGCAGTTGCAGCCATGTTGAAGTCGTTGCTTGAGTTGTTGGTATCAACCCATTTTCCGTTTTCTTTCTTACGGATTACCGACTTGCCGTAGCGAGTTTTGTCAGAACCAGTTGCAGCAACATAGGCGTAACCTGCATCAAGAGACGATGAAACCAAGTTCCACTGCCATGCACTGCTGGGTGCCAGATTTACAGCGTCAAGAATCCATGAGTTGTCAACCTTGTAGCTCTTGGTAGTCATCTCTTTGCCGTTTACAGCAGTATATTTGGCCTCATAGTAATTGTCTGCCAAATAGCTATCCTTATCTTGGCGCATTTTAGCTATAGCGTAAGTTTTTCCACCCTGATTGTTTATAATAAAGTATGAAAGAGTATAGCAATACCATTTGTCAAGATTGGGTACGTCTGGATTGTCGGTGTCTTGGTTAGAGGCGCTGCTACTTACATCGTAGAATTCGTAGTTGGCTTTGCTTAAGTCGAACGAGTTAGCGTTAGCCTCGGTATGGTTCATGGCGTTGAGAGCTACAACAAGCGATTGGCCTGGTTCTACAGGCACGCTGGTTCCGGTGCCAGGAATCATGTAGATAGCTTCTACCGACATGTATTCGTTCATGATGTCTGGAGTATATTCGCGCTTGGTTGTGGTAAGGAACGAAGACTCTAAGAAGGCAATACTATCAGCATAGAGTGTTACATCAGAATTGTTAGAGATGATAAAATACTGGTCTTTGGCGTATTGCTTCTCTTCGGGAGTCTGTGTGCCAGCGAAGAATATTTCAGAGATAACAAATCCACCCTTGGCATCAAAAGTATTTACGGCCAATTTTACGTTGGCGCTGCCAGACTTAACCTCTACATTCTCGCTCTGCTGGTTTATTTTTGTAGTACCAGCTACGCCGTCTTTGGTGAAGGTAAGGTCGCCCTTGATAGCTACGTTGTAAGTACCTTCGGGTATTTCGCCTACCGAAGCGGTGAACGTACCATTGTTATAAACAAACTGGTTAACCGTATAGGTGGTTGCCGATTGTACATTGGTGAATGCGGCCTCGGCATTGGTTAGTGCTACATTGTCTATACCCAATGGAATCTCTATGCTAAGAGTAGCAGGAGTGTTTACCGGACCATTGTTGTCATCGCTGCAAGAAGCAAGCACTAAGGCTGCGAGCATTACAATGCTCGTAAAGATTTTCTTTTTCATTGTTTTTTTAAGTATTTGTTTTTTTATTAATAATATATCTATTAGAAAGTTACGCCTGCCGTAACCATCACTGCTGTCTGCTGTTCGTTTTCAGAGCAGAATGTAAGTCCTGCAGCTATTTCGGCAAACAAGCCGATGGGCGATGCGTTCAGACTATAGTCGCCTCTTGCCTTAACATTGGCATTGGTATAGGCGGCTTTGGCAAAGCGATATTTGTAATTTATCATTTCAGTTGTAGCCTTTGTCATATTGGCATACGGCATCACATTTTTGTCGTTAACAGGGGCATAATGGCTAGCATTGGCATGCAGCGTAAGAGCCAAGCGTTGAGATAACTCTTTACTCCATTCTCCCTGTGCGGTAACATAGGCATGTGCGCGGTTGAGTATGCGCTCTGGATATACGTAGTTTTCTCTCCGGTTGCGGTATCCAGCTTTAAGAGAAAGGGTTTTTACCATGCAGCCTTTGGCTATGCCGTATATTCCGCCAAGCGAGATATTGGTTAGCCAATCTTTGTACATGGTTAGCTTACCTATCACGGGATAGTATTGCGAGTCTGACTTACCGGTAATATTCTCGTCGCCACTTCGCTTGGTAAAGTTGAAGTCGGCATAAACGCCCCAATGGTGTTCGCCACCATGTTTCCAACCCAAAGTAGCTTCTACATTATTATATATAAGTTGGGATAAAGGTACCGAGTTGGCACTTGTAAGTTGACGCTCGTAACTCTTGCGTCCTACGTAGGCATGGCCGTAGAGTCCACATTCGTCTATAGGATTGGCATCAATGGCAATGCCAAAGCTACCACCCTGGTATGCCACTTCGGTCTGCTCGCCAGAAAAACGGCTATAGTCAGTACCAAGTCCGGTCATGTGAAACTCTGGTATCTTGCCCAGTTCGTTGTAGAAATCTACACTGTTGGTTTGTTTATAGATAGTTCCGCCTATTACGGCACCCCATTTGTAGCCCCAACCGGTAACGGCAGCACCGCCCCGCAGTGTAAGTTCGGTTACTATGCCCCGCATGCGTGGGTCGCGGTCGCGGTATTCGTGTTCGGCACGTATGGCCATTTCGCCTCCTAAGAGAATATGGTTAAGCCTGGTGGCATATCCACCAGAGAAGTAATAACGTTCGCGATAGGTATCGCCGCCCAAGGTGTCGGCCATCACGTAGGGAGCCAATAAGTTATAATCTGAAGTTGAATTCCAACAGAGGTTGCGTTGGGTACCAGCAGTATACGAAGCACCTCCCCAAACGGCAGTATGGTTGCTCATGCGTAGATAACTGTCTACAAACAGCGAGCCCATAGTGTGTCCGCTTCCGTTCTCTTGTACAAAAGCCTGAGATTGGCGTTGGTAGTCGTATTGCAGAGCCATTTGCGAGTATGATCTTTGATATGCATCTCCGTGCAGTGCTGGATTCTGTATAGCCTGTTCTGATAACAAGTTCCACATAGATAGATGCTCTATGCGGGCGGTATCGCGAGCCCCGGCAAATGTCTGCGTTATGCCTGTTATGCACATGAATGCAGCTACGAAAGCTATTCTATATTTACTGTTTATAGCCATGTTATGTTGAGCGTTGCGGTGTTAATTTCTTTTTTCTCTAACGACAGATAGTCTGCCGATGCTCTGAACTGGCGTATGGCTATGTTGCCGCTGGCATCGCGGTATTGTATAGAGCCTTCGATAAGGGCTGTATAGGCGCCTCTAAGCACTTGTAGTTGAGCAATGTTGCCGCTGAATTCGGCAGAGGTTACCACCTGACGGGTATTGAGATTGGTAAGAGTTACAGTACCCTGTACCCGCTCTATGGTGATATCGTCGGCAGCCTTGAGCTCAATGGCTGCGGTGGTAAAAATATAGTCTTCGTCTTGATGGCATGAAACTAAAAACATTCCCCATACAAGCGCACATATCATAAGTAGCTTTCTCATATTTTTACATTCATTTCTAATCCGAAATAGGGTGTTACATTTCGGCGTATGGTTACTCCGTTGCTCTCGTAGCTTGGACTGTAGTCGAGCAACTTGTTGCAGAATAGGGCTATGGTAATGCCATCGTTGAAGAGTTTCTTAGTTACCTTGAAATTGATATTGGTAGAGAATGGTACTCTATACTTGGCAAAATTGCTAGCGGTATAATTGCGTATCAAGTTACGCAGATAGGTGTCGTTGGCATACTCGTTTTTCCAGGGATGCATTTCGCCGTTGCTGTCCATATAGCTTACGGGGTAATTGCTGGTCTCGGCATTCTGACGCATAGTGTACCATAGGCACTGGGCCGAAAGTGAGAAGCCTAACTTGAGCTTAGGGATATCTGTATCAATGGTAAAGTTGGTGTTCAGCATTTGGTTCTTGCTGCCGCCATTTTGGTTGTAATAACCTACATACTGAATCTGTTTGCCGGCAATCACTGTGCTGGGCCGATAGGGCTCTAACTGCGAGTTGCGATAGATGGTGTAGAACCAGGCTCCATTGATGGTAAGACGAGTCATAATGCGCTCAAAACGCTTGGTAGATAATGTATATTCAATGCCTTGCTTTAGGGTTTGGCTACCATTGGTATACTGACTGTAGCCACGCAGGTCGGTGGTCTGTTCGTATGTCATATTGTTGAGCGATGGTGGGGCAACCAGCGTGCTGGCATCAACCGATGAAGCATCGTATTGCTTGTAAGAATAGGGGGCATAGTGCGACTGATTTCTAAATCCAGAGGTCATGTTCTCACGGAAATAAGTAACCGAGAGACGGTTGCCACCCAGATTAAAGTCGGCAGTAACTTCCCACTTTAGGTTGCGGGCTGGCTTGAGGGCGTAATTGGTGGGGTCTATTACGTAAGTCATTACATTGATACGGCGATAGTCGGCATTGGCGTGATAATAATTAAGCTGTATCAAGTCCATATATACTGGGTCGGGGAATAGCTGACTGATGGTGGGCATCTTGGTATGTTCGCCCACGCCTGCTGAGATGCGTATAAAACTTGTTTTGCCAGCCAATTTGAATTTAGGGAATGTCCATCCGATATTAACACGAGGGTCGAGATAGAACTTACCACTCATATCGTAAGTGCTAGGCAGATTGGGCATTTGTACGGCGCGTACACCAGCCACGATATCCAGTTTATTTCCACCTATTAGGGTGCTAATGTTTTCTTCGGCAAAGATACCCCATTGACGGTTAGCCGGAATATCTGAAAGCAGACGCTTGCGCAGTGTGGCAGAAGTGGTATAGAGAGGGCGGGTGGCATCGAATATTTGGCCTTTACCGTAATTCTTGTCTATATTCAAGTCGGTACCCAGTAAGAGGGTGTTGGATATGCTTTGCGAGGGAACTCTGAATTTGGCAGTGGCCTTGGCAAAGAAGTTGAAGGGTTTACCCTCTACATCTTGCGAAGCTACGTATTTGTAGGGCAGAATAATGCCGTCGCTTTCGCCTGTCTGAGTGGTGGTTATGGCGGCAACAAGCTGTGATAGTTGAACCAACTTGGTACGCTGCACCAGGTCGTATTCGTAAGCTGAGGATAGGGTAGCTTCGAAAGAGCGGAACCATTGCTGGCGGCTCTTGGCGTTCAGACTGAGTTTGGCATTGAACGCATATCGGTTGTATTCTGATTTGTACGAATCTACGGCCTGACTGTTAAGCTCGGGGTCGGTCTTGTCGTTGTCGAAAGAGCCGGTATAGTCGAGATTGGTCTTCAGACTTATGGCATATTTGTCAATACTCCACCCCTTAGAGAAACGGGCTGAAAGACTTATACGCTTGTAGTTCTCCAGACGGTTGCGTGGGTCGGCCTTGGCATCTAGATAGTCGGCACTAAGATTTAGGGTCATGCGTTGAGGCTTCCATTCAAAACCCTTGGCAAGATAAAATAGCTTGCTGCCCATGTCGGCTTTCAGTCGGGCTTCCCATTTGTTTCCGCCCCGCTTGCGTTCTATCTTCACTAGTCCGCTGGTTAGGTCGCCGTATTCTACCGAAGGTATACCGCGCACCACTTCTACAGTCTCAATGTCGTCGGTAGATATTGAGCGCATATCTACACCTGAGTTTACAAAGCTGCGGCCCTCGGTAGACGTTTCCCATGCTCCCTTTACCGTTTGGCAGTTGGCATTGGTGCTTATAGGGGCGCCGTCTATCATGAACGATACGCCCAGTGATGATGTGTTATACGAACTGGCTGTTCCGGTTTCGCGTATGCGTATGGTGTTGGGGGAGTTGAGTGCAGGGTCTTGTGAGCGACCACCGGGGAGAAGTTCCAGTAAATCAGAGAAGCTGGAAGGCTGCAGATGCTCCATGGCGTGCTTCTTGATGATAGAAGCCGAAGTTAATCCTCTTGACTCTTGAGCCGTTATTACCACCTCGCCTATAGCCGAAACATTTTGGCGTAGCTTGTAAGTAGCACCGTTGGTGAGTGCTATGGTAAGTGGATGATACCCAATATAGGTGATGGTTATCTTGGGTGATGCAGTGCGCGTAACTTGCAGCGTGAAAAGTCCAGCCGTGTCGGTTACGGCAACAATGTGCTTGTTGCCCGTTAGGCTTACGGTTGCTCCAATGATAGGTTCTTGCGTATTGCTATCGATAACCTTTCCGGTATATGTCTGGGCTAACCCCCCAATAACAGAGAGCAATACCAAGAGAGTCATTTGTAGTCTTTTCATCACCGCATTAATTATGCTTGTTGTTAAGGGGTAGCTCTATAGCATGTTGTGTTATCAGGAGAGTATGGTTATAGAGCCTACCTATACATTATTATATTATTACAATGCAAAGTTAGATATTAGCATAGCTCTGGGCAATACCCAAATGTAGGTATTTGCAATAAGCCGGGTTTTAGCGGTAAAAACGCACGATGAGGTATGGCTGTTTTTGAAGAGTTATAGATAAGTGTTTTGGTAAAAATTTACAACAATTCAGTATTGTAAAATATTGTGTAATAAGCCGTTGTGAAATCTTTACAATACTGTATAATTTACACATTTTATGCAATTTACTTGCCAGGGCGGGATATTTTTAGTAATTTTGCACCCGATAATTGGAGTAACGCCTACCCACATTGTATTTTAGCGTAAGTTTACTCCTAGTATTCACTGGCGTCCAGATCCAGGCCTTTCTGTTTACTAAGGCCGTTTCGCGGGTTTCATTTTTTTTGGTTTATAGCCCAGATGCCAAAAACAATAATTTATGAGTTTTATAACAAGAAGATTATTTTTATTTCTATTATTATGCGCGGCGTTTCCGGTGCTTACCGCAGCCGATGGAGCGCCAGTAAAGACTAAAAGAATGGATTGGAATCCAGTGATGGAAGCGATAATCCAGGTAGAGAGTGAAGGAAATGCGAAAGCAGTAAAGGGTAATTCGTGCGGAGCTATGCAGATAACCCCCGTGTTGGTAAAAGACTGTAACCGCATATTGCGAATGAGAGGCTCTGATAAGCGGTACACGCTGGCCGACAGATTCAGCGTAGGCAAGTCGAAAGCCATGTTTCTGCTCATCCAGTCGTTCTACAATCCAGAGAACAATGTAGAACAGGCCATAAGAGCTTGGAATGGTGGGCAGAACTATACAGAGGCCAGCACCCAGCGTTATTATGAAAAGGTAAAAAGCTTTATGTAAGCTAGTGATGTAAATCATTTTTGGCAGATATCATAATAATGCTGTAAAGTAAAACAAACGAAAAATCTTACAAGAAACAATCAAATAGGGCTGGATTCCATAGTAGGAATTCAGCCCTAAATTTTATTGCGCTACGGGCGGTAACTATTCAGCTAAAGTAAATATTACAATATTTAGGTCTCTAAAACAAGCTTTATATCATTTTTCAACTTGATGTTTCTTTAACATGGGCTGAAAGTCCAAAGTGCTTAGACCAGGGCACCGCCCTAGGAAAATATGTAATTGCTGAATGTCGCCTTGAACCAACGGTCATTGGCGCAAAGCGGAAAGGTAAAAGGCAAAAGCAAATTACTAAGATGATTGTTAATGCTTTTGCGCCTACAGCGCACATTATTTGTAGGCTATTATCCCTAGGGCGCTGCCCAGGGCTGTGTGCTTCGGCTCTCTTTGGTGCGCAATATTTAGCATCAATAATTGATGGATGATTATTGTCAAAATTAGCATTCGATGAATAGTTACTTACGGCTATGTGTGATAGTTAACTACTGTTAATCTATAAACGCAAAAATACGGCCATATTTTCGCACGAAGTAATGTTTGGTTGTATTTATGACCCTTTACAGAGCTTTATAATGGGGCAAAAATGGGCTAAAGATAGTCATTAGAATCATAGAGATTGTATTTTGATTTGTAGAGATGGTCTTTGGCTGGCTGGAGTTGGTTTTTATCCTCTCTAAAGTTTATCTCAACGCAGCTGCTTTTCGTGAGGAATTCGGCAAATTTCATCCCCGTTTTGCCATATATTATCAGTATTTGACAAGAATCATAGTTAATCGACCTGAAAATGAAAATTTGGTTGCGCCCTTAGCTTGGAAAAACGCAATAATAGGCTCGCTTTTTGATAATTGTTCAATAACAATACAGTGACAAAAATTATTGCAAAAATTAACATGGGTTAACCAAAATCCGTGTTGATTCGGTTAACGAAGGTTAATTACAAGATGGGCGTTCTATAGGGTAATTTCTAAAAAATACCACCGTAAGTATATTCTTTATATGGGCTGGTGTTTTGTTATCTTTCCACCCATAAAAAAAACAGAGGATTAGCGGAGTGGGCTCCGTTATCCCCTGTTTATTATATTAAGTTAGATTTTAGTTGCTCTTTATGCCAGTGCTATCCATTCGTAGATGAACGAGCATACGCCAAACAGCAATACGCCTGTGGTGCATACAGCCAAGGCAAGCTTGGTACTTGTAGCACTCTTGAATGTAGGCAATGGGTTCTCGTTAGGCTTGATATACATAGCCTTAACTATAAGCAGATAGTAGTAAAGTGAGATTACCGTGTTGACCAGGGCAATGAATACCACAATGTATGCCAGGGCACCAGTGGTGGTAGCCAGGTCGGCTCCCTTAACGGCAGCCATAAACACGAAGAACTTAGAAAACATACCTGCAAACGGTGGAATACCACCCAGGGAGAACAGGGCCAAAGTCATCAAGAATGCCAAGCGAGGATTGGTTTTGTACAATCCGTTGTAGCTATCCATGTCTACCACGCCGTTGTTGTGTTCCTCAATAGATGAGATAATGGTGAACACTGCCATGTTGGCTACTACATAGATTAGTACGTAGAAGCTAAGCGCATAGACAGATGTAGCCTGGTTGCCCACGATAGCCAAAACAATGTATCCGGCCTGAGAGATAGAACTGAAGGCCATGAAACGCTTCAGATCGCTCTGATGGATAGCAAAGAGGTTGGCTACAGTGATAGACAGTACAATGACGATAAAGAGCATGTACTGCCAGTATTCTGTCATAGGGGCAAACACCTTCATAAGTATGGTGCAGAGGGTAAAGGCTGCAGCACCCTTAGATATTACCGACAGGTAGCCGGTAACGGTGGTAGGAGCGCCCTGATATGAGTCGGCTGTCCAGAAGTGGAAAGGCACGAGCGAAATCTTGAAGCCCAGACCGCTGATAAAGAATACCATACCAACGATGGTCAATGGTGTAGCGGTAATCTTGGTTACTACATCGTCGAAGTAGAGCGTGCCTACAGCTCCGTAAAGCAGACTGATGCCATAAAGCATAACGCCGCTTGAGAAGGTGGCTGTAAGAATAAACTTGGCACCAGCTTCGGCTGAGTTGTGACGATACTTGTCGAAGGCTACCAAACAAGCCATAGGTACCGAAGCCATCTCAAGACCTAGGAAGAACAGCAAGAAGTGGTTGGCACTAATCATCATGTTCATACCCAGCAGGGTGGCGATGGTAAGCAGATAGAACTCGCCCTCTTTAAAGAATGTGTCAGGACGGCGTATCCACTCGCGGCTCTGGATGAGTACAATAAGTGTACCGAAAGCCAAAATACTCTTGATGATACCTATCGATGGGGTAGTGTAGTACATTCCACCAAAAGTGCTGGCAGGCTCTACCGGACCAAGGGTGAGCAGAGTATGGATCAGCATAAGCAGGCAAACCCACGGACCAAACCATGCACGTGGTGCTTTGAAGTTGGCAGAGGCCTGTACATCGGCTACACGTGGAGCAGTAAAGAAATCTGCAATGAAGACGATTACCAGTATGGCCATAAGGCTTACTTCTGGTATCATATTCAAAAACTGACTATAATCTATATTCATTTCTTTAATATACTTAATCGTTAGACATTACAGTTACTGGGCTATTGCTACAAAGTTGCCGATATGCTGGATGATAGGACCTACTGCATCGTAGATAATCTCTTGTGCCCAGAAAGGAGCTGTACCCAGGCCGGCTACACAGAATATAAGTCCGCCTACGGCTAAGCGCTCGTCCCATGTAGCATCGGTAAGCTTAAGGAACTCGGGGTTAGGAATCTTCTGGAATAATATCTTGCCTACAACGCGCAAGATATATACGGCTGTAACCACAATTGATGTACAAGCCACGATAGTACATACGCGGTGGAAAGTATCGGCATTCTGGAACGAACCTACAAAGATGGTCATCTCGGCTACGAATCCAGAGAAGCCCGGCAGACCCAAGTTAGCCAAACCAGCCACTACATAAGATACCGCAAGGAAAGGAACAACCTTCATCAGTCCGCCAAGATAGCGAACATCGCGTGTACCGGCACGGTGATAAATCATACCGATTACGGCAAAGAAGAGGGCTGTCATCAATCCGTGTGACAACATCTGAATAACAGCACCGGTAATAGCGGTTTGTGTAACCATGCAGAGAGCAAAGAGCACCATACCGCAGTGAGATACAGAACTATAGGCATTGATATACTTCAAGTCTGTCTGTACACAAGCCGATAGTGCACCGTAAACTACTGAAATGGTAGTAAGTATCAAGAATACAGGAGCCCATGTCTCTAGGGCGGCTGGCATCAGATACATGGCAATACGGAAGCATCCGTAACCACCCAACTTCATCAGTACACCTGCGTGCAACATAGATACGGCTGTAGGCGCACTGGCATGACCATCGGGCGACCATGTGTGGAATGGGAACAAAGCACCAAGTACACCAAAACCAATGAAGAGCAACGGGAAGAATATGTTCTGTACATTCTCAGGGATATTGGCCATAGCCGCAATCTCGTTGATGTTCATTGTAGTGGCTCCGCTAAAGAAGTATATGGCAAGGATGCCGATGATAAGCAGGGCCGAACCTCCCATAAGCATAAGGGTAAGTTTCATGGCGGCATACTCCTTAGCGCCAGTACCCCATACACCGATGAGTAGGTACATAGGGATAAGGGCTACCTCGTAAAACATAAACATGGTAAACATGTCTACAGAGATAAAGAAACCAAACACACCAGTGCTGAGCAGAGTAAACCAGAGGAAATATTCCTTATGGTTAGACATGGCTTGCCATGAGGCAAAAGTTCCGGTGAATACAATAATAGCAGAAAGCAGCAGCATGACAACTGATATTCCGTCTACTCCTACGCTATAAGCAATGTGGAGCGAAGGGAACCATTCAGCACTGTAAGTAAACAGCATAGGCTCGGTATTGCCGGCATGGCGCATCTGCACAAAGGTAACGGTAAGCCAAATGGCCAAAACCAACAGGGCACTGGCTCCTGCTACCATTACACCACGTACTTGAGCCAGACTCTTGGAAAACCAAAGGCCCAAAAGCATCAATACGGGGATTACTACGAATAATGTTAATATACTCATAATGATAATGCTCTAAAGACAAAGAAGAATTAAAGATATAGCAACGCTTCCGGTAATAAACCATACGGCATACTGGCGTACATCGCCGCTCTGCCATGGACGGATAGTTTCGCCGGCTTCCTGAGTTCCCCATGCCATGAAGTTCATGGTGCCGTCAATAACGCGGCGGTCAAACCAAGCAATGGGCTTAGAGAAGATACCGAAGACAATCTTGTGAGTAAAGAACTGCCATGCATCGTCTATATAGAAACGGTTGAGGGCAGCCTTGTGCAGACAAGGCATGCGCTTGGCCAGCTTGTCGGCTAAAGGAGTCTTCTTTGGTGCATACATATAGGTGGCAAGACCTATACCGATAAGAGCTACCACAATGCTGGTAATAGCTATGCGGGTGTTGATATGGATATCATAGCTCTGGCCAGTAGCCGATACAAAATGGCCGAAAGGTATCAGTCCGGCTACACATGAAATGATAGCAAGGAATACCAGCGGACCCCACATTACAAAGGGAACCTCTTGTGGCTTTCTGCGGTGCTCAGGGTCAAGCTCGTAATAACTCTGTCCCCAGAATATTACATAGTACAGACGGAACATGTAGAAGGCAGTCATACCAGCTACAAGCGTCATAAAGTAACCCATAAAGGGTGAGAACTGGAAGCAGGCAGTAATAATCTCGTCTTTAGAGAAGAAACCTGCAAACGGAGGAATACCAGCAATGGCCAAACATCCTATAAGAAAACAAATGTTGGTTATAGGCATATACTTGTGCAGACCACCCATGTACTCTTTAAAGTTGCTGCCGATAATCACAATGATTGCACCAGAGCAGAGGAAGAGCAATGCCTTGAACATGGCATGGGTAAAGAGGTGGAAAATGCCTGCCATATAGCCCAGACCGCCTTCATGATTGTCGATGGCCGTACATACGCCAAGGGCTACCAACATATAAGCTATCTGAGAAATGGTAGAGAAAGCCAAGCCACGCTTGATATCTTTCTGACAACAAGCTACTGCTGCTGCATAGAAAGCGGTAAATGCGGCTATGTAAGCTACATAGTGCAGAGCATTGGGCGCATAGGTAACCCAAATGGGGAACAAACTTGCTACCTGGTATACACCAGCCACAACCATAGTAGCGGCATGGATAAGAGCCGATACAGGCGTAGGACCTTCCATAGCATCGGGCAACCAAATGTGCAATGGGAACATAGCACTCTTACCTGCACCACCGATAAACATCAAGAATAGGGCAGTGGGCAGTATGAATGCTGCACCGGGCAGTGCTGACGCCAAATTGGGGTCGGCAGTCAAATCGTAATTGAATGTGCCTACATAGAAACTGTAGAACAAGATACCAATAAGGAAAAACAAGTCAGCAAAGCGAGTAACGATAAACGCTTTCTTGCTAGCGTGAACTGCAGTATGCTTAGGATAGTAGAAACCTATAAGCAAGTATGAACATACGCCCACCAACTCCCAGAACAGATACATCTGGAAGATATTGGTAGCTACTACAAGTCCTAACATAGACATAGTAAACAGGCTCAAGTAAGCGTAGAAACGCTGGAAGCCCTTCTCATAACCTTCTACCTTGTAGTTCTCGTCGCGCTCGGCCATGTAACCAAATGAGTAGATATGAACCATAAAGCTAACCGTGGTGATTACAATGAGCATCAGCACGCTGATTGGTGTAAGGCGGAAACCTATGTTAAAGGTAAGCAGCTCGCTAAACTTTAGCCATGTCAGGTTGAACACGGTAACGGTGGGGTAGAGACCTGTGGCAGCGTCTCTACCTACAGCGAAGAAATATTGGTAGGCGGTATATAACGACATGCCAAATACGCATCCCAGCACAATGGTGCCAATGACACCCGCTACCTGCTTCTTCATCTTCATGCCCGTAAGTCCCAATACAAGGAAACTCAGCAGTGGCAGAAGTAGTATTAAAAATGCATAACTGTACATAGTGTCTTAGAATTTCATGTTTTCAATACTGTTCACCTGGTCACTGTGATAGTTACGGTAAACATTAATAATAATAGCCAACGCCACAGCTGTCTCAGCGGCACTTACACCGATAGAAAACAGGGTGAAGAAGAAACCTTCCATTTGTCCGGGGAACAAAATACGGTTCATCACGGCAAAGTTCAAGTCAACCGAGTTAAGAATCAACTCTACAGAGATGAGCATAGCCACGAGGTTGCGGCGTGTTACAAATCCAAATACACCTATAAAGAACAACAATGCGCTAAGTGTAAGGAATAATTCTACAGGGATATTCATTTCTGATCCTCCTTTCTTGCTATCATGATGCCTCCGATGATACATGCCAGCAAGAATACTGATATGAATTCAAAGGGCAATACATACTGATATTTCTCTGAACCTACAAGGGCAGTACCTATGGTCTGCATGCTAACCTCTTGGTCTGCCATGCTGGCTGCCATATCAATAAACTTGTTCTTAAGGGTTACGCCAATTACTGTGGCGGCACCTATAAGAGCAATGAGTAGTCCGCCTAATATGCGGCTACCTTTGAAATGGTCGGCTTTACCCTGCAGTACGCGCTTGTTTACTAGTTGTATGGCAAACACATACATTACAGTAATACCGCCAGCATATACGGCTATCTGAGCTGCACCTAGATAGGTGTAGTCGAGTAGGAAGTAGAGACCAGCTATGCCGAAAAGCACAAACAGAAGGAAGGTTGCTGCCCGCATAATGCTACGGGTAAGCACGCACATGATGGCTGAGCCAAGGATGACTACGGCCAAAATACAAAACATTACAATATTTGCCATAATCATTTGGTTTTAGTGTTAAACTTACCTATTTCTAGAGGAGCACCACCATCAATAAGGTTAGGCAGAGAACCACCTTTATATACTTCTTTGTCGAGGTGATATACCAATTTTTCGCGGTCGAAAACGGCGTTCTCAAAATCGTTGACAAATTTGATGGCGTCAAAGTTGCAGGCGTTTACACAGAGTTCGCAGAACATGCAGTCGCCAAGGTCGTACTGGTAGTCTACCAGCTTACGCTTTTTCTTGCCTGTCTCGGGGTCTTCTACCATCTCGGTTGTAATTTTGATGGTGTCATTTGGGCACGCCTTCTCACACATTGTACATCCTACGCACTTGTAGCTTTCGTCCTCGTTGCGCTTAAAGACCAGTCGGCCGCGGAATCGGGGCGAGATGTGGAGTGTAGTCTTGCGGTTCTCGGGATATTGCTCGGTGCTCTTAGGTGTGAAGTACTCCTTCATGGTAGTCTTCATACCTACTGCCAGCGTTTTCACGCCATCGGCAATACCTTTGAAATATGAATTGTTAGACATACTTTGTTATTTATCTTTAGTTTACGTTTTTGTTTTCTCTGTGGTTTATCCGTGGATTCCCAGTGCTACGCATACGGTCATCAGCACGAGTACAACCAGTGACAGTGGCATAAGATATTTCCACTCGAGGGTAAGAATCTGGTCGATACGCAGACGGGGGAATGTCCAGCGTACCCACATCAGTATCCATACCAGGGCGAAGGTCTTGCCGAAGAACCAGATGAAACCAGGAATAAGGTTCATCAGATTGTCGAAGCCTTCAATGCCAATGTTCAAGGGTGCCCATCCACCAAGGAATACGGTGGCGGCGATACCCGAAATAACGAAGAGGTTGAGGTATTCAGCCAGGTAGTAGAAACCGAAGCCCATACCCGAATATTCAGTGTGATATCCTGCAGTCAGCTCACTCTCGGCTTCAGCCAAGTCGAACGGGCCACGGTTGGCCTCGGCGTTGCCAGCTACAAGGAATACCAAGAATGCCAGTATCGCGGGAACGTGGCCTTTGATTACGAGCCAGTTCCAAGGGCCAGTTTGTGCGTCAACTATGCCGCTTACCTGCATAGTACCGGTAAGTACTACGGCGGTGATAAGACAGAGACCCAATGACATTTCGTACGATATCATCTGTACAGCGCCACGCATGGCTGATACTACAGAGTACTTGTTGTTAGAGCCCCATCCAGCGAGGAATATTCCCAATACACCTATCGAACTGATAGCGGTGATAAGGAAAAGACCTACATTGAAGTCGAGGATATGTGCACCGTTGTTCCAAGGCAGGAATGAGAATGTACCTACCGATGCGATGATAACCAGGAACGGAGCGAGGTAGTAGAGCATTTTGTCGGCTCTGTCAACGGCGAAAATCTCCTTGATAAGCATCTTGAGCACGTCGGCGAATACCTGGAAGATACCCCATGGACCTACTCGCATAGGGCCCAATCGGCACTGGAAGTATGCGCACACTTTGCGCTCCATGAAGATGAGTGCAATGGCTATCAGTGCATAGGCGGTAAGTATGCCCACGCCCACGAGCACGCACTCTATCAGTATCGACCAAAAATCGCCCAGCCCCAGAGTCTGACGCAGAAGATTGTCGATAGCGGTTGTTACTATACTAAAATCAAACATCTTTATGTTCTCTTTTTACTTATACATTATTATATTATTATCTGTCAAGGTCGGGGATGACAAAGTCGATGGCTGCACCCGTGGTGATAAGGTCGGCTATCTTCTGCCCGCGAAGCATTGGGTCGAGGGCTCCTGTTAGCGACAGTCCCATCGGACGCATCTTCATACGGTATGGCATCTTGTCGCCTCTTGAATCGAGATATACGCCAAACTCGCCACTTGCACCTTCAACAGAGAAGTACCACTGTCCCTCGGGAACCTTTATGATAGGCTTCTGCTTGATGTAGTATTCGCCTTCGGGAATATTGTCTATCAGTTGCTCTATGATATCTAGACTCTGGTAGAGTTCCTTGATATGGCAGTAATAGCGGTCCATAGAGTCGCCACCGGTCATGGTTATTTCTTTCCATTCTACCTTGTCGTACAAGGCGTAGGGATGACGCTTACGGGTATCGTTGTTCCATCCGGCAGCACGTCCGGCAGGTCCGGTAACGGCATAGTTTATACAGTCTGCCTTGCCCATAGGTCCAACTCCTTCCAGACGGTTGTGGGTTATCACGTTGTCACCGAATACGTCGAGATACTCCTGTATCATCGGGCGCAGATAGGTGCAAAGCTTCTTCACATTGTCTACAAAGTTAGAATCGATATCGGCTTGCAGTCCACCTATGCGGTAGTAGTTCTGTATGAGTCGACCACCGGTAGTTTCTTCCATCACATTGAGTACGTGTTCGCGGTCGCGCATGCAGTAGAGGAATGCGGTTAGTGCTCCCAAATCTTGCGCTGTACAGCCCAAGTACAGAAGGTGCGAGTCAATACGCTGCAGCTCGTCCATAATGGTACGAATGTACTGTATGCGTTCACTCAGCTCTATGCCCATGGCTTCTTCTATTACGCCTACCAGTGCGTGGCGGTGCATCATGGCCGACAGATAGTTCAAACGGTCGGTTAGAGCCAGCGTCTGTGGATAAGTCATGCCCTCCCACATCTTTTCTATACCGCGGTGTATATATCCCAGGTGGGGGTATATGCGCTTTACGGTTTCGCCGTCGACTACTGTCTGCAAGCGAAGCACACCGTGGGTAGAAGGGTGGTTAGGACCTACGTTGATAACATACTCGTCTTCTTCGAAGAGTCGTTTCTCGGTGGCTACCAGATGACCGTTCTTGTCCAGATTGTATTCTACCGTAAAGTCGGTTTCTGGTTCATCGGTACAAGGGAACTTGTTGGCCTCAGGACTCATGTCGAAGTCTTTGCGCAGAGGGTATCCCTTGAAATCGGTACGCAAGAAGAGACGGCGCATATCAGGATGTCCCAGGAACTTGATGCCTACAAAGTCGTAAACCTCGCGCTCCAGTAGGTCAGCTACTTTCCACAGGTTTACTACAGTGGGTATTACGTCGCTGTCGTCTACTTTCTTGGCTATAGTTCTTACAGAGCAACGCTCGGCGGTGTCTGTATTTTCGAGAATGTATATACATCCGAGTCCTTCCTCACCAAAGTCTTCACCGATGATGGTAACAAGGTAGTCGAAATGTTTCTCGTTCTTCAGCTTTGCCATCTCTGCGGCAAAGTTGTCAAAACTTAGTTCAATATTATTCAGCTTCATATTCTTATACCTTATTATATTATTCAGCAAGTCCTTTCTGAGGGTCGAAATCTTCAGGAACCTCGGTTACTATGATAGGCTTCTTCTTGCCCTGCAGTTTGGCGTCGGCCAGATTCTCGTTGCTCAGACCGTGCAGACCGCCCTGCTTCATAGAGAGGGCTTTCTCGTCGCTGGTCATCTTGTGATTGGCACCACCAAAGAATTTCTCAACTTTTACCTTACGCTGCAGCTGCATCATACCATACAGTATGGCCTCTGGACGTGGGGGGCATCCGGGTATGAATACGTCTACCGGTACCAGCTCGCTGATACCGCGCACTACGTTGTAGCTCTTCTTAAACGGACCTCCGCTTATGGTACATCCGCCCACGGCTACTACATACTTGGGTTCTGCCATTTCGTCGTACAGACGCTTGAATACGGGTGCCATCTTATTGGTTATAGTACCGGCACACATGATGAGGTCGGCCTGGCGTGGCGAGTTACGTGTTACCTCGAAACCAAAGCGCGAGAAATCGTAACGGGCGCAACCTACGGCCATAAACTCGATACCGCAGCACGATGTACCAAAGGTGAGCGACCACAGCGAGTTGCTTCTACCCCAGTTGATAGCAGCATCAAGCGAACTTACTATTACATTGGCTCCGCCTTCGTTTAGTTCGGCGGCAATTTTCTCTAGGGTGTCGTTGTCCTTAAACTCTTCGTAAGGAATGCTCTTGATAGAGGCTCTGTTCTTTACTTCCATTCCAACGCTCCTTTCCGCCAGGCATAAGCCAAGCCAAATACTAATACCAACAGGAAGAAACTGATGCTAACCAAAGCCAGACTTCCAAACTGCTTAACAACTACAGCCCAGGGGTAGAGCAGCATGGTCTCGATATCGAACATCAGGAAAAGAATGGCGAAGAGATAGTAGCCAATATGCGATGGCAGCCATGAACTGCCGCGCGTAGGGATACCACACTCAAAAGGCTCACCTTTTACCGGGTTGTACGAACGGGGACCGATAAGCTTGGCAATGACAAAAGCTGCCACTACCAGGGTTACAGCCGTTAGCATAACGGTAATCAACAAAGTGAAATTCATAAAAATTTATAACGTTATTAATAAATATTTTGCGCAGAAGGTGCTTTTTGACACTTTCGGTTTGCAAAGTTACTGCTTTTTTTACTAACATTAGCCATTATTAAGTGAAAAAACACCTATTTATTTGCATGCGCTCGCTCGCGTGGGGTAGATATACCCTGCGGGTTATCCGTTGAAGTGTATCTCAAGGATGTTGTAATTGTTACAATCGGGTGGGTAAATATCGGGCTTAAATCGGGCCGAGTTGTAAAATTGTAATAGTTAAAATATCTTAACTTATTGCGTCGCGAGATTTGTGTATTTATGCGTTAAAATTCAGCCGTTGGTAAATATGCGATTTATAAAGCCCTTTTTGGGGTTCTAAAGATTACCTTTACAATTGTAGAGTTATCCTTTGGCGGGCTAGAGACTATCAATAACCCTGAAATGATAATCTCTGTAGATGTATGGCTTTTAGTAAAAGTAGACAAAAAATATCCTGTTTTTGTCATTTATTACATATTTTAGCCACATGTTATGGATAATTACTCTAAAATGGAAGAACGGAAAACTGGTGATAGGTGAAATTTTACCGATAATCGAAGATTTTTTTAGCCGATTTTGTTGATATTTTACTAACTTTTTAATGGTAGAGAATAGCTGATGTTATAACATTAGTTAACTATATTTGCGCATTATATGTTAAATATTATAAATCTCTACGACTTGCTGCTTACAAAATGAAACTACGGATGCTATACCCTATATGTAATACAAAAGAAAAAGTGAATTGGGTGAATAAAAATAGGGGTATTTATTTTGTATTTCTGAGGGTTTACACTACCTTTGTAATAAAAATATATAGGTATGAATGCCAGTGATAGTATTGTAATAATTCCTACATACAACGAGAAGGAAAATATGGAGAAAATCGTGCGTGCGGTTTTCTCGTTAGATAAGTGTTTTCATATCTTGGTAATCGACGACGGTAGCCCCGATGGCACTGCTTCTATTGTAAAGCGACTTATGAGTACTGAGTTTTCCGATAAGCTTTTCTTGGTAGAGCGCAGTGGTAAGTTGGGCCTAGGCACTGCATATATAACAGGATTTAAATGGGCGCTTGAGCATGGGTATGACTATATCTTTGAGATGGATGCCGACTTTAGCCACGATCCGAATGACCTGCCTCGCCTGTATGCCGCTTGTCACGACGAGGGATACGATGTGGCTATAGGTTCGCGCTATGTAAGTGGGGTAAATGTGGTAAACTGGCCTATAGGGCGAGTTTTGATGAGTTATTTTGCATCTAAGTATGTGCGCATGGTTACTGGTTTTAAGGTACACGATACTACTGCCGGATTCAAGTGTTATCGCCGCCGCGTACTGGCTACTATTCCGCTGGATGAGGTGCGCTTTAAGGGCTATGCCTTCCAGATAGAAATGAAATTTACTGCTTACAAGATAGGATTTAAAATCAAGGAAGTGCCCGTAATCTTTGTAAACCGCCGCGAAGGGGTGAGCAAGATGAGTGGAGGTATCTTTAGCGAAGCATTCTTTGGTGTGATGAGGCTGCGCTGGGATGGATGGTTCCGCCATTATCCAGCTATGCCTGCCAATTAAATAAATGCGGTCTAAATTCATATAGGCGGTATTATGGGTGGTAGCTTGATGTGCCACCGTAGGTTTTTACCTTATTATGACAATTAACGAACTTAGTCAACTCTATGGAGCGTGCCCTAATGCGGGTGCGCTCGTCAAGCTTTTAGCCGAACCCGGTACCCGCCGTATCTGTTTGCAGGGTGTACAGGCGTCGGCCACCCCGTTGCTGTTTGCCTCTATAGCCCCCAAGGTTCAGACTCCCGTAGTATTTATATTGCCCGATGCCGACGAGGCAGGCTATTTCTATCACGACCTTATGCAGATAATGGGTCAGGAGCGTGTGTTCTTCTTTCCCTCAAGCTATCGGCGCTCAGTACGTCACGGTCAGCGCGATGCTGCCAACGAGATATTGCGTACTGAGGTGTTGGGGCGCTTGTGTTCGCGCAGTGCTACCGATACGCTGTATGTGGTTACCCATCCCGAGGCTATGGCAGAGTTGGTGGCATCTAAGCAGAATATTGATGGCCACCGTATTCACCTTGCTGTAGGCCAGACATTAAGTGTAAGCACTCTTACCCAGCAGTTGCGTGAAATGGGGTTCCAGATGGTAGACTATGTGTACGAACCCGGCCAGTTTGCCCAGCGTGGTAGCATAATAGACGTATATTCATATTCTAGCGAATATCCTTTTCGTATCGACTTCTTTGGCGACGAGATAGATACTCTGCGAACCTTTGAAGTAGAAGACCAGTTATCGAAAGACCGCAAGACCGAGGTAGATATTTTGCCCGAACTTGCACTGACTAGCTCGCAGCGGGTACCCTTTCTGCAATCGTTTCCTGCCGATACGCTGCTGGTAGCCCCCGATTTCGGGTATGTACTTAGCGTTGTGTCGCGCGTGTATGGCGAAGGCTTCTCGTCTCAGGCCATTACCGAACGACTGGAAGAAGCCACCGAGATGGAGCGCGCCCAGATAGAGCGAGAAATGCGTAGCGAGTGGGCACTCTGCCCGCCATCGCAGTTTGAGCTGCTTATGCAGCAGTTTCGCCAAGTATCGTTTGGTATGAATGTAGGCACAAAGCAGGGCGAAGCCACCGATAGCACGGTTACTCTGCATATGGATATCACTCCACAACCGCTATTTCATAAGAATTTTGCTCTTCTTCGGCAGACGCTCGAGGATTATCAGCTACGGGGGTATCGTATCTTTATACTTGCCGACAGTGCTAAACAGCAGCAACGTCTGCATGAGATATTTGCCGAGATGGGTAGCGACCGCGAGCGAACCTCGTACGATGCCCAGCGTGGCAGCCTGGAGTTTGAAAGCGTAGACAAAACCCTGCATGGTGGTTTTGCCGATAACAACCTGCGTATATGTTGCTTTACCGACCATCAGATATTCGACCGTTTTCATAAGTACAGTCTGCGCAGCGACCACGCCCGTTCGGGCAAGATGGCACTCACTATGAAAGAGCTATACGAACTGGAGCCAGGCGACTTTATTGTACATGTAGACCTGGGTATAGGCAAGTTTGGCGGACTGGTACGTGTGCCCGTGGGTGATAGTTATCAAGAGGTAATTCGCATTATTTATCAGCATAACGATAAGGTGGATGTGTCTATCCACTCACTCTATAAAATTAGCAAGTATCGCCGTCAGGATACGGGTGAACCTCCCCGCCTCTCTACTCTTGGTACAGGCGCATGGGACAGACTGAAAGAGCGTACCAAGAAGCGCATCAAGGATATAGCTCGCGACCTGATAAAACTCTATGCACGCCGTAGACAGGAAAAAGGATTTGCCTTCAGTGCCGACTCGTATATGCAGCACGAGTTGGAGGCAAGTTTCTTCTACGAAGATACGCCAGACCAGTTGAAAGCCACGCAAGATGTAAAGGCCGATATGGAACGGGCGCGCCCAATGGACCGCCTGGTGTGTGGCGATGTAGGCTTCGGCAAGACCGAAGTGGCTGTTCGTGCGGCTTTCAAGGCAGCATGCGATTCTAAGCAGGTAGCAGTAATGGTGCCTACTACGGTGCTGGCATTCCAGCATTATCAGACTTTCCGCAATAGATTGAAGAATTTCCCCGTAAGGGTAGATTATTTGAGCCGGGCACGGTCGGCCAAGCAGACCACACAAGTGCTGAAAGACCTGGCCGATGGTAAAATAGATATTCTGGTAGGTACGCATAAGCTGATAAGCAAAACCGTAAAATGGAAAGACTTAGGCTTGCTTATCATCGATGAAGAACAAAAGTTCGGCGTGTCTACCAAAGAAAAGTTGCGCACCATGAAGACCAATGTAGACACGCTTACCATGTCGGCAACGCCTATTCCGCGTACTCTACAATTCTCGCTAATGGGGGCTAGAGATATGAGCGTGATGCGCACACCGCCCCCCAACCGCTATCCGGTACACACAGAGGTAGACTGTTATGGGCACGAGGTGATAGCAGAGGCTATAAACTTTGAAATGAGTCGTAACGGACAAGTGTTCTTTGTTAACGATCGCATTTCGGCATTGCCAGAGATAGCCAATCTTATCCATAAATATGTGCCCGACTGTAGAGTGGCTATCGGGCATGGACAGATGCCGCCCGATGAGTTAGAGAAAATCATTATGGGTTTTATCAACTACGATTACGACGTGCTACTTTCTACCACAATCGTAGAAAACGGCATAGATATATCTAACGCCAATACCATAATCATCAACGATGCCCATCGGTTTGGACTGTCAGATCTGCATCAGATGCGCGGCAGGGTAGGGCGCAGCAACCGAAAGGCGTTCTGCTATCTACTGGCGCCGCCCAAATCGCTACTTAGTGCAGATGCACGCCGCAGGCTTGAAGCACTGGAGAATTTCTCTGAATTGGGCAGCGGTTTCAATCTGGCCATGCAAGACCTGGATATCCGCGGTGCAGGTAACTTGTTGGGTGCCGAACAAAGTGGTTTTATGGAAGACTTGGGTTACGAAATGTATCAAAAAATTCTTTCTCAAGCCGTAACCGAACTTAAGAACGATGAGTTCCAACAAATCTATGCCGAAGAGATGGCTGCTGGAAAAGATGTGAGTGGCGAATTTGTTGACGATTGTACCGTGGAGAGCGACCTGGAGATGTATTTCCCCGATACTTACGTGCCGGGGTCGAGCGAACGTATGTTGCTCTACCGTGAACTGGATAATATAACCGAAGAACGCGACTTGGAAGCCTATCGCCAACGGCTTATAGACAGGTTTGGCCCAATTCCGCATGAAGGTGAAGAACTGATGCAGGTTGTAGCCTTACGTCGGCTGGGTAAGCGGTTGGGCTTCGAGAAGATTATTCTCCGTCAGGGGCGTATGACTCTCCAGCTTGTGGCCAATCAAGATAGTGTGTATTACAAGAGTAAGGCCTTTGGTAAGGTTATCAACTATATGGCGGTAAATCCTCGCCAGTGCGAACTGAAAGAAGTGCAGGGACGCCGATTGATGCACGTATCGCAGATAACCACTGTAGGCTGTGCCGTAGAGCTATTGAGGCAGATAGATAATACCCCATTGCTTTCAGAAAATTAACATATTATGGTAATACTCCTATCGGTATTGGTATATTTCGGAGCATTGCTGCTATTTAGTAGAGTAATAACTCGCAGCGGTAGTAACGAAACTTTCTTTAGAGCCAACCGCAACTCACCATGGTATATGGTGGCTTTTGGTATGGTGGGTGCTTCTATTTCGGGCGTAACATTTGTGTCGGTTCCGGGAATGTTGGCTGCTACCGATATGACGTATCTACAAACCTGTATAGGGTTTGCCGTGGGCTATGTGGTGGTAGCGTTTGTGCTACTGCCTGTATATTATCGGCACGACCTTACCACCATCTACTCTTATCTCAAACTGCGCTTAGGGCGAAGGTCGTATCTTGCGGGAGCCTCATTCTTCTTGTTGTCAAAGATAACGGGTGCGGCGGCTCGTTTCTATGTAGTTTGCATCATTCTGCAACAGTTTGTTTTCGATGGTATGGGTATCCCTTTCTATGCAACTGTGCCTCTGTTAGTTATGCTGATATGGCTTTATACTCATCGGGGTGGTGTGCGCACGTTGGTTTGGACCGATTCGTTTCAGACGCTCTGTATGTTTGTGGCCCTAATCTTGATAATAGTTCATGTAACGGGTGCTATGGGCATGAGTATAAGCGATGCAGTGCATGCCATAGCAAGCGATAGCCACAGTAGGATATTCGTGTTCGACGATTGGGTGTCGAAGCAGAACTTTTGGAAACAGTTTTTCAGTGGTATCTTTATAGTAGTGGTGATGACAGGACTTGACCAAGATATGATGCAGAAGAACCTTACGTGTAAAACGCTGCGCGAGGCACAGAAAGATATGTGCTCTTACGGCATGGCTTTCTTTCCGGCTAATGCGTTGTTTTTGGCTTTGGGAGTACTGTTGCTTATGCTGGCTCAGCGTACGGGCATTACCGCTACGGGCGATCAGCTTCTGCCAGCCTTTGCAGCTTCAGGTAAATTGGGTATGGCTGTAGTTGTATTCTTTACTATCGGCATTGTAGCGGCATCTTTCTCCAGTGCCGATTCGGCGCTTACCGCACTCACTACATCGTATTGTGTAGATATCTGTAGCAAGCCTACCGACGAGCGGCTCCGCCGCAGAGTTCATGTGGGAATGGCGGTGGCTTTTGCCCTATTTATCCTGTTGTTTAGGGTATTCAATAATACCAGTCTGATAGACGCCATCTATGTAATGTGTTCCTATACTTACGGACCGCTGCTTGGAATGTTTTCCTTTGCGCTGTTTACCCATAGACAGGTACGTGATAGATGGGTGCCTTATGTGGCGGTAGCCTCGCCACTTATCAGCTTTGGTATAGATGTGGCTACATCGGCACTAAGTGGTTATCATTTTGGCTATGAGTTGCTGATGCTTAATGGCCTACTTACCTTTATGGGGTTGCAGATGCTTAGTAAGCGAGCATCAGAACAAAGTAGACCAAAGAGTAGTAACAGATAGAATAACCCTCAATTATTTTCTTATTTTCGTAGACTTGTAGGCAAATATCTGCTGTTTCTTACTGGCTTTGGGTTCGCTAATCTTCATCTTGGTAAACGAACCGCGAGTTACATCGTCGAGTACTATAGCAGGGCGGTAATCGGATTTCTTAGCGGTTAGACGCACGTTGCGGAAAGTTACATCATCGGCATGGCGTACATAGAATCCCCAAGCAGGAAGTTCCTTGTGTTGCGAAAATTCAGGATAAGCGCGTGGCATCTCGGGAACTTTGTCCAGTTCGTAGGTAGCTACGCGGGCATAGGTAGAATCTGCTCCACCAGGATAGACTATCTCTACATTTTCAATGGTAACATTTGTAATATGATTGTCTGCCAAGCCTACAATACCCGAAGGTGATATGTTTCGTGGATTGTCTTCGGTTGGACCCTCGTATTCGTATCCGGCGTCGGGCTTGGTGGCAGGAACCTCGGCATATACATTAGATATGCGCACGTTGTCCATTCGGCTGCGGTGAGTACGGCTATGGACAGAGTCTACCTTTATCAACTTGTGTGCATCGCTGTTGCGCTGCCCTACCACCAAATAGATGGGGTTGCCCGTATTGATAGATCGTAGACTGTCTACAACTATATTTTCAACCAAACCACCATCTACGGCTTGTATGGTAATGGCAGAGCGGAAGGTATCGAAAATGGTGTTGTTAATAATACGGATATTCTTGAAGCCGCCTAGCGATGCCGTGCCGAACTTAATACCGCTGGCACTCGAGCAAGCCTTGTTGTTGCGCACAGTTATGTTTTGACAGATGCTGGTGGCTGAGTGCGATTTTAGGCAAATAGCATCATCGGTAGCATCGATATAACTATTTTGTATCACGGCTCCGTTACAGTCTACTATGTCCATTCCGTCATTGTTCCAATAAGCTCGGCTATGCACAGTGATGCCGTCTATAAGCAGGTTGGTACACTGGTCGTAAGTTTGTGTCCAAAATGCAGGGTTTTGCAGGGTTATTCCGTTTATGGTAACGTTATTACATTCGCGGAAGTATATCAGTTTAGGTCTATTGGATACACGTCCTAACTTCATCGGGTCGTCTATGATGCCGTTACAAGCTTGTGCCAAGAAGTTGTTGGCCAAATCGCGCCCGCGCCCGTCAATTACGCCCTTTCCGGTAATGGCTATATTGTCTTGCTTGTTGGCCAATATTAGTCCGTACCATGCATTGAGTTCCTTGTCGTAGTCATACGGGTTAGTAGAGCCTACCAGTATTGCACCCTCGCTTAGATGCAGGGTTACGTTAGACCGCATGTGAATGCTGCCAGTAAGGTATCTGCCTACGGTAAATACCAGCCTGCCTCCGCCTTTTTCGGCTATATAGTCTATGGCTTTTTGTATAGAGCGTGTGTTCATGGTTATCCCATCGCTCTTGATGCCGAAGAGAGTCATTTGGTAGTCTTTGGCAGATACGGCGATAGCTTCAAGGGTTAGAAATGCAGCCAAAATAAGTTGTCTTGTGCGGGTCATTGCATTTATGTTTTATGAGGTTAATACCGTGGTTGTGTTAGGCAACCTTTTACATTCAGTTGGGTGCAGTCTTTTGCTTCGTACAGTTGTGTAGGTATATCAGAGAGTCCCAAGGTAAGACCATTTAATAGAATATTGTTACTATTGTCAAACTGCAGTGGCGTACCGATAGAATTTTGTAAAGTGATACCGCTGAGTTCGGCATTACTGCAGTGACTAAAGCTAATTAGAGACGAAACTTTGGCTTCCCTGTCTATATGCCCCTTAGCTTCTTGTTCGGTAAAATCATTTATCAAGGCTCTTCTGTTACCGTCTATAATGCCCTTGCCTGTTATGGCTATGTCGTGTTGGTCTTTTGCAAAAATTAGTGCGGGTCTTGGGTCGCCTTTTTGGTCGTATATAGATGGAGAAGTGATAAGTACGGCCCCTTCTTGTATAACCAGCGTTACACCCGATTTCAGTTCGATGCTACCCGTTAGGTAACGGCCTACATAGAAGATTAACTTTCCACCGCCTTGGGCAGATATATAGTCTATGGCGTGCTGTATAGAGCGGGTATTGTTGGTTATTCCATCGCTTTTTACTCCGAAGGCTACGGCTTGGTAATCTTTTGCTATGGCCGATACACTAAGCAGGAATGTACAGAGCAGAGTGGCTATTTTGTTCATGTTGTGTGTAGATTAAAAGGGTTGGATTTATTTGCGTGTACTCTGATAGAGAACCTCTTGTTTCTTGTCTTCACTATCAGGTTCTACGTATTTCATGCTTTTCAGACGAATACCCTTAACATCGTCGGCTACAATGGCAGGGCGATAGTCGTGCTTGAGTGCCTTGATGGTTACGTTGTCAAAGGTAACGTTTTCGGCGTGGCGCAGATAGAAGCCCCAGGCAGGAAGTTCTTTGAACTGTGAAAATTCGGGATACGAATTAATCATCTCGGGTATACTGTCAAGTTCTTTTGCTGATGTACCGCGGAAGGCATAGAGAGGGTTGCCGCCACCAGGAGTAACAATTGTGATATTCTGCAGGGTAACGTTTTTGATTTTACAGTTGGGAATACCTACGATACTGGCTGGCGAGATATTGCGCGGCATATCTTCTACCGGCCCCTCGTAACTATATCCGGCATCGGGCTTGGCAGAAGGAATCTCGGCATATACGTTGCGTATGGTAATGTTGCTCATTGATGGATGCTTGCCCTTGTTCCAACGCTCGCCGGCACGCAGATAGATTACGTTACCGGTATTGATTGACCGCACACCATCAACCTCGATATTGTCGATAGTACCTCCGTCGACAGTAGCAAAGGTGATGGCAGAGCGGTAAGTGTTATAAATGGTAAGATTCTTGACTTTGAAATTACGGAAACCACCACGCGATACGGTGCCGAACTTCAGACCGTTGGCGCTTGAGCGTCCTACGCAGTTTTCTACCACTACGTTTTGGCAGATGTGGTTGGCTGAGTGTGACTTGAAGCAGAATACATCATCGGCAGCATCTATATTGCAGTTGCGTACTATTACGCTATCGCAGTCTATTACGTCTATGCCGTCGTTGTTCCAGTACGACTTGCTATCTACTGTTAGCCCATCAACCAGTAGGTTGGTACACTGGTCGTATGTCTGATTCCAACTGGCGGGGTCGCGCAGGGTGATGCCTTCGACTACAATATTTGAACATTCGCGGAAGTAGATGTTCTGCGGACGATTACCTTCGTAAGGCCGCCCATTGCGCAGCGCATCGTCGTAGAGCCCACGATTGATGATATCTACCTGGTTGTATGCTGTTTGTGCACCTTGCCCATTGATAGTGCCTTTTCCGCGTATACCTATGTTTTTCTGCCCGATGGCAAAGATTAGCGACTGCCAATTTACTATAGGGCTTTTATCGTAGTCCCACGGATTGGTAGACCCTAGTATTTCAGCACCGCCTTCCAGCATTAGCGTTACATCGTTCTTAAGATAGATAGTACCGGTGAGATATCGGCCAGGACCGAAAATCAGCGTACCGCCACCATGAGAACTTATATGGTCGATGGCATGTTGTATAATGTTGGTGTTTAGGGTTGTACCGTTGGCTTTTGCTCCAAAATCGGTAACACGGTAGTCTTTAGCATTGGCTGTGATACTGATGAGTATGCAGAGCATGAGCAGCATACTTTGGGCTGTTTTTGTCATGTTATAAGTTGTTGGTTGGTTCACCTTGAGGGTAAGTAATAAAAGTTTTGTATTTTGTACTATGCAAAATTACCAATAAAAGTATGCTGTAATATGTGTTTTTTGCTTTTTCGATTTAGATATTTGATATGTAGTTGATTTTAATTATTGACTTATAAAATAAAAATCCCTCTCTTTTCTGCTTTCGGGCAAGAATAGAGAGGGATTATAATTTATACTAATTGTGTAATACTTTATCTGTTAAGATAGCGCTCGGCTTCGAGTGCTGCCTTGCATCCGCTTCCGGCAGCAACAATAGCTTGCCGGTAGGTAGGGTCGGCACAGTCGCCAGCGGCAAATACGCCTTCTACATTGGTGCATGGCGAACCATCGCGAGTGATGATGTACCCCTGATTGTCCAAGTCTATCTGTCCGCGGAATTCGTCGGTATTGGGCTTATGACCTATGGCGAGGAAGAAACCATCGATAGGCAGGTCGTAGTGCCGTTCATCGGCTTCGCCACGGCGTGCTACTACGTGGGCACCCTCTACACCGTTTTCACCGTATAGACCTTCGGTGTTGTGTTCGTATAGAATTTCTATTTTGGGATTTTCTTCTACGCGGCGACGCATAATGTCTGATGCCCGCAAATATGGTTTGCGTACTATCATATATACCTTAGTGCAGAGATTGGCTAGATAAGAAGCCTCTTCGCAGGCCGTGTCGCCACCGCCAACTACGGCTACGGTCTTTTTGCGATAGAAGAATCCGTCGCAAGTGGCACAGGCCGATACGCCCATACCGTTGTATTTGCGCTCGTCGGGCAATCCCAAGTATTTGGCGCTGGCACCTGTGGCTATAATTATGGTGTCGGCTTCTATTTGGGTGCCGTTGTCTAAGCTTACGGTGTAAGGTTTCTTTGCCAAGTCTACTGCCGTTACCACGCCATCGCGTATGTCGGCACCAAAGCGTTCTGCCTGTTCGCGCAGTTCCATCATCATCTGGTTGGCATCTATGCCTTCGGGATATCCGGGGAAGTTCTCAACGATGGTGGTCTGAGTAAGCTGACCACCGGTCTGCATACCGCAGTACTCGATGGGCTGCAGATTGGCGCGGCCTGCATATATGGCGGCAGTGTAGCCAGCCGGACCGCTACCTATGATAAGACATTTGGTATGTTCCACTATTATTGGGCTAAGAGTTGTTCTATTTCTTTGCTTATATTCTCAAGGCTCTCGGTGGGTTCGAAGCGGGCTACCACCATACCGCGCTTGTTGATAAGGAATTTGGTGAAATTCCATTTTATATCATTCTTCTGCTTGTAGTCGGGGTCGTTTTCGCTCAGCATCTTGTCAAGAACGGGGGTAAGGGCATGAGTCTCGTCCCAACCGGCAAAACCTTTCTGGTCTTGCAGGAAACGGAAGAGGGGCTCGGCATCGTTGCCGTTGACCTTTACCTTCTTAAAGCGTGGAAAATCGGTGCCATAGTTCAGCTTGCAGAAGTTGTGTATAGACTCGTCGGTGCCAGGGGCTTGCTGACCAAACTGGTTGCAGGGGAAGTCGAGAATCTCGAAACCCTGAGTATGATATTTCTTATAGAGGGCTTCCAGTTCCTCGTACTGAGGGGTAAACCCGCATTTGGTAGCGGTGTTGACAATAAGAAGCACCTCGTTGGCATATTCGCGCAGCGACACTCCTTTACCTTTCCTGTCTTTGACAGTAAAATCGTAAACGGTTTTCATCTTTAAAATTCTATATTAGTCTGTTATCTTGACCACAAAGTTAATTATTTACTTTGATATGGGGCAAACCCGTGGCCGATAATTATAATTATTTAGGGGTTTCCCCCGTAAAGAGTAGGGATAAACCCACTAAAGAATATGCGTTTTCCATTGGCAAAGTAAAGATATATCTGTAATTTTGCAGCATAAACAAACAAAAATAGACAGAAACAATATTAAAACACACGCTTATGAAAAAGTTTACAACAATGATGGCAGCGGTTCTGCTGATGATGACAACGGCAGGTGTGGTGACTTCTTGTTCGGAAGATCATTACTATGATTATAGATTCGAACTTGGTCAGGCAATTGATGCATACTTTGACCGCTATGGCGACTTTGGTACCGATGACAATACTACGGCCGACTGGTTTGCCCGTAAGTATCCCTATGCTACCGATGGCGATTATAGCAGATTTATCAACGAGGTAAGTGTACAGATTAATAATTCGCGCACGCTTATGGCTCGCTATCTCAATGGCGAATGGGAAGGTCCGTTGCGCATGTATTATAAGGATGATAGCGGTAGAACGGTGTACGACGATTATCAGGTGATATGGCACTTTGAACTCAGTGCCTCGTCAGATGTAAAAGGGCGTGGCGTAGAGTATCGTTATCAGGGCAACGATATGGTACAAACCAGTTTCTCATGGTGTGTAAATGGATATGGCGGTATAGAAATATCGTACGATGCTATACTTGACAATGGCGAGTATGTAAATATGCTTATAGCCTACAACAATCTTGACTGTCTGAACAATACCCAGTTTAAGGGAACTTCGGTAGGTGTGAATATTGACGAAGAAGACGATTTTAATCTTACCAAGCGTCTGCCCCAAGGTGTTAGTGCCAATGGTGCTGTGAAGAATACTGCCAGCAAAACCTTCGGTGGAAAACAGGCCGGTGCAGCTACCGCCTCAGTAGAACGTAATATAACCATTAAGAGTGGTCATAGATAAGCAATAAATACAGCCCTGCTTCCAATAGAGGCAGGACTATTTAAATGTATATATAAAAAAAGTGCGCTCCTCTGCTTGCCTTACGGTTTATGCAGAGGAGCGCACGCTTATTTTGTAGCTGTTATAGACCCCAGCTAATAGGACTTACATTACTTTCTACGCGTTGCTCTATATCGTCGGGCAGATTACAGAAGAAATCTATACCCGTAAGACTTTCCAACTCTTTAATGGTGATGGCATGCTCGCTTATTTCAGAAGTGTCTATCTTCTTCTGATGTTCGGCCCAAAGACCTATGGCCTTATACTCAGAACCGGTCTTCATAAGCAGAGCCATAAAGAAATATTTGGGAACGATAAGTTGGTTTTTTACACGCTCCATAATCTGACTCTCCTTGTCAATGGTTCCGCCCTTGCAAACAAATAGGGTATCGCCATCTTTCAGCGATTCGGCCTTTTTGCGAACCCAACTCTCCATGCGAACCCAAATGCCTTCGTAGTTGTTGCCGGCATTAAAGTCGTAGTGTTGAGGCTGGATGTTGGTATAATAGAAGGTAGAGTGGTTGGCATCGCGCGAATACTGTATGTCGGCAGAAGCTATCATGTGGCCGCGGGTGTAGCCCGAGCCACTGTACATTGCCGAAGTATCGCTGAAGCGCATAGCTGTAGGCAGGTCGGGGTCTTCTTCGAATGTGCCTACACGGCCTACACCGCCCTTGGTGGTCTTGTTTGTCATGGCACAGCACGACCAGCGTTGTGCCTTCTTCTCATAGTCCCACTCGCAAGAGTAGCTTACATCTTGCGTGCCAGTAGTGCGGTGTACCAGAACTATGCTGTTAGTGCTATGCAGATGGGGAAACTCCAGGCGTACCACTTCTTTGGGTGTGGTAGAGGTAACTATGTTGCGGTTGGTATTGGTGCTGCTGCCACTGCCACCATTCTGCGAATTGTCGTCGCCACCACATGCCGATAGCATCAATATGATGGCTGACAGAGGTAAAAAGGATAAAATCTTGTTCATAGAATGAATAGTTGTATAATAGATATGATAAGTATTGTGGGGGGTGATAAGTATAAAAATGCTTATAGCGAAAAAGTGCGTTCTAACGCATATGCAACTACGTTAGAACGCACTTTCGCATTGAATGAATATATTCGAAAGATATATTACTTCTTCAACTTACCGTAACGGTTCATGAAGCGGTCTACGCGACCTGCGGTGTCAACAAGCTTGCTCTTACCTGTGTAGAAGGGGTGAGAGGTGCTTGAGATTTCAATCTTTACCACTGGATAAGTCTCGCCTTCAAACTCTACTGTATCATTAGTCTTGCATGTAGATTTTGTAAGGAACATATCGCCGTTGGACATATCTTTGAATACGACGGGGCGATAGTTTTCTGGGTGAATACCTTGTTTCATTTCTTTATTATTATTTGTTTGTAAAATTGTCAGAATACGTTACGAGGTGCAAAATTACCGTTTTTTGGCTTAACTACCAAATGTTTTGAGTGTTTTTATCCGGTTATTTCTCGTAAAAGTTGCATTTTGTGTTTGAATCTATGGTTACTTTGGTTGTTATAGTCGTTTTTTTAGCTCATCAGTTAAGTGAGTAGATAAAACTATTGTCAAGCAAGGAGAACATAGTAGTTGACGTGTCCTCACTCTACATCTCGTTAACAACTACAAGGGTGCGGCGGGACACCGCACCTACTACCATCTTGACAATTATTCTATCTACGCCTTCAACTGAAGCCTGGTTTTTTCTTACTCCGTAGACATGTTTTTATAGATTGCCTGCGGCCGTGAACCGATTGGATGGCGGCCGTAGACCAACCTGCTGACGGCCGTAGACTGATGGGTTGACGGCCGTGGGCAATTCTTAAAATACCAATTCTCGGGATGGTAAACCCCATGTGTAGTATGATAAAAAAGTGGCTCTATAAATAACTATTGCCATTTATAGAGCCACTCCCTTTGGGTAGTATATGCTTTATTGCTGTATTATTTCGTATATATCTACGCAGCCTGCAAGTACTATCTTGGTAGTTTTCTCACTTAGTTTTACGGTGAAGAAGGCATTGTCTACTGTTGTAGTGCTAATTATCTTTCCTTTTTTATCGTACTGCGTAAGTGTGGCGTTTTGCGCCTGACGGATATCGAGCAGCAGGGTGCAGGTGGTAGCCCCTTTGGCTTTGCCAAAGATGATATGGCCGTTGCTGGTATAGAAAGTGCATGGGTTCTGGTCGAACGCAGCCATGGCATTATCCATATTGCTGGTTTCTACGCTGAATCCTAAGCTTTCAGGGGTTGTGGGGTTAATCATGAACTCTCTTACAGATACCCAACTCTTCTTCTCTGATGCCAACTTGCGTATTCTTATGTAGCGTGCGTATACGGGTGTGCCTTTCCAGCTTATTACATATTGTTTCTGCAGTTGTCCAGAGAGTGCATGCCATGTATTGCCATCGGCAGAGTATTCTAGTATGGTGTTGTCGTAGTAGTCTACATCGTCGGTAGAATTTCGGCCTTGTAGAATCTGTATCTCTTTTACAGGGCGAACTACTCCAAGGTCGGCTCCTACCCAGTCGCCAGTACTCTGGCTAACACCTGAATGGTAGTAGGTGGTAGAGTCGTTGTCGAACATTAGTTTGCTCTGTGTGGTAGATAGTGTGGGGTAGGTACCAGCGCCTTTGTAGAATGCGGCGGCTGTGCCGGTAAGTGTTTTGTAGAAACCGGTGGCCATATCGTCCATAGAGGTTTCGTAGAAAGGTTGCAGAACCATGGTACCTGACTTATGGGCTTCGTAGGCTTTGCGGTCGGCAGGGGTCATGGTGTTGTTGATGTATGCGTTCCAGAAGGCTTCTTGCTGCCCTGATTTGTAGATTTTTATCAGGTTGAGCGTTCTAAGACCACGCTCGCCCAGTTTGCCAAATTCTACGAGCCATGGGCGTAGTTCATTGAGCAGTAGCTGATTTTTACATTTAGCTTCCATTTCGGCAGGAGCCTTTTCTACTTTGGTAAATTCGCTATATAGGCTATCGAACTGAGCTTGGGTGAAGTTGTCTACCTTGAAGGGAAGAGTCTCCCACGATTCGGCACGGCGGTATCCGGTCTCGGTATCGCAAGAGTGGATAGCAAAGGTACGATAGGCATCGCGGGCCTCGGGGGTTAGGTCGGCAAGGGCTCGCTCCCAATTGTCCATAGGGTTGTAGGCAGATATGTTCCAGTTGTAGTCGGCTACGCCATAGAGTGCTAACTTAGATGCCTCGCCGTGCTCCATAGGATTGCTTAGCACGCCGCAGGTAAGACTGTCGGTAAGACTATTGTCGAGTCCGTATGCGGGGCCCTGCATAATGATATGGCGGGCATAGTCGGTTACAGGGAAATTCCACCAGTAATATGCGGGGCGCTTGATACGAGAGTCTACAAAGTTGAGAGTTTCTCTGGTAAGGTCGCTACACACCACGGCCCCCGTCCAAAATACACGGATAGAGGGGTCGAGTTCGTTACCATAGATGGCCAACGGGCCGTCTGCTCCAGGCTTGGCCCAAAGCTGAGAGTAGTCGGTAGGGCATACTACGAGCGGAGCTACGTCGCCTTTCTGCTTAACAAACTCGTTGGTAAGGCGGTTAAGTAGGGCTACCTGCTTCTTGGGGTTAGTACCTTCGCCCTCGATATCGTCGAAGTGAATGGCAAACGAACGTACACCGAGGTTATACATTAGGTTAAACTTGTTAACCAGATTGTTATAGTCTTCCTCATTCCATTTGATATCTTTACCGGGGTGTATGGCCCACACAAAGTCTACACGGTTGCGCTGGCAGGCTTCTACCAGTTCGTGTATATTCTTGGCTTGTTCGGCTGGGTAGGGCAGTCGCCAGTTGGGGCTACTGTGGTATGGGTCGTCTTTAGGACCGTATACATATTGGTTCATCTTGTTGCGGCCGTAATAGTCTATGAGCGATAGGCGAACCTGGTGAGACCAAGGGTTGCCGTAGAAGCCTTCTACTACACCACGCAATGGAAGGTCGGGGTAGTCGTTGCATATAAGATAAGGTAGACGGCCTGCTGCGGCTGTACTTTCCATAATCTGCTTCATGGTCTGTATGGCGTAGAAGGCGCCACGCTCATCGTAGCCAGTAATGCTTATGCCCTTTTTGTTGGCTTTTAGCAGATAAGCACCCGAAGTAAGCTTCTTCAAACCCGCTTTTCGGGCTTCTTTCTCGCCGAAAGTTATGGTTATGCGTGTGCCGTTAGCTTTTGAAGGCAGGAATTTGAAGTCGTTGGTAAATTTACCCGACTTATCTTTTAGGCAGATGCCACTGCTAAGGTCTATCCAGTTATTGCGGTCTATATCTAGATAGTGAGGGGTAGGGTTTACTATAATTCCGCCGTGGTCTATCTTCTTTCCGGGCACGCGGTTTACATCTTGTTTCTCTGATCGTTGTGAACTTAGGTCGAAGGTGTCGTCCTGGGCGTAAGTCCCCAATGTGCAGAGCGAGGAGACAAAAGCCGTTAATAGCAGATACTTGTTTAGCATTTGTTAATTGGTTGTTGATAATTGTAGTGATATGCATGGCTTTGGCCCATAAAGGCTATAGCGTATGCGGTTATAAACTTTTGCAATGCAAAGTTAATTATTTTGTTGCAGCTATTATGGCTGATTTAGGTAAATAATATTCTTCGAGGTATAATATATATTAATATAGGTGTATAAAAAATCCCGTATCGCCATTGTGACGATACGGGATATGATAATTGTAGTATATAGGGATTTCCTATTTAGCAAATGTAATAGCAAACGAGAGTACACGCAACTGCTTGGCGCTGCCAGAGCCTGTTGTAGCATTAGTGATAGTTACTTTCGAAGCATTGATATCGCTGAAGGTGTAGGTAAGGTTATCAAGAGTAGCCTTGCCTGGTTCGCAGGTTGCGTTGCCCTCAGCGGTGTAGTTAGTACCACCGTAAGAGTCGCAAGTTACAGTAATCTTAGCTATCTTCTTGCTTCCGGCGTCGATAACTACCGAATTGCTGGGATACATACGTATGGTTCCACCGCCAGCAGTGTAGTATGCGGGGGCAGTGCTACCAGCATTCTTACTGAAAGAGAACTTGATATCTTTGACAGTTACATCGGTAACGGCGGTTGCGTTGTTAGACTCAATATCGCCAGCAGCAACAGTTACGTTGTCGCCAGTGGTATCGTCGCCACCGCTTGTTCCGCTCTTGGTCCATGAGTACAGGTAGGCTTTCTTTGAAGCTGTCTCAAGAGTTCCGTTGTAGTTAGTAACCTGACCGTATATTACTACTTCGTCGCCTACGCTGAGCAGGTCGCCCTCGGTATAAGAGGCGTTGTTCAGATAGAGAGCACTGTAGATAATAAACTCGTTCTCGGCCTTACCATCATCAGAGATATTGAAAGTAGCGGTGCCAAAGCTAGCAGAGTAGTTGTACTTGATGCTTGAAATCTTACCCTTGATGTATACAGACTCGGTAGAAGTGCTACCGCTCTCTAACTTAGAAGCAAATGCCTTAGCACCTAAAGCGTTGTAAGGGTTAGCCTGTGTTCCATCTCCTTTAGCGCCAGTATCATCGCCGCTATCGTCGCCACCATCACCAGAGGTCTGGCCGTTGAGCGAGTAGATATAAGAAGAGCCCTTACCTACAGTCTCGGGAGTATTGCCCCTGTAGTTAACAAACTTACCATAGATGATAACTTCGTCGCCTACCTTAATCTGGTCGGCAGAGGTAAACTTAACATTGCCCAAGTAATAGCTCTGGAAGATGTAGATCTGGCTATTTTCGGTACCATCGTCAGAGATGTAGTAGTTGGCGTTGCCGTAGCTTACTGTTTCAACGCTTACAATCTTAGAGATTTTACCCTTAACATAGATTTCAGTATCGGTCTGTACATCAGAACCCAAACTGCTAACAAGTTTAAGTGCTGCAGCTACATTGTAGGGGTTAGCCTGTGTGCCGTCGCCTTCTGGAGTACCAGTGTCTACAGCCGACTTGCCGTTGCGATAAACAATAGAGCTACCTTGAGTAATTTCGTAAGTACCGCTATAGTTGATAAACTTACCCATTACAATAACGGTGTCGCCTACTGCCAAATCGTCGGTAGAAGTAATGCTGGCACCACCGAAACCTTTACCACGGTAAACTTCTATCTTGTTAGAGCCTTCCTTATCGTCAGAGATATAGTATGTAGCGTTGCCGTAGCTATTGGGGAAACCATCGGTCTCGTCGATAGTAGTAACTACACCTTTAACATAGAAATTCTTGTCGGGGTCATAGTCGCCACCAGCTATTACAGCGTTGGCTGCAGCTACATTGTAAGGTGACTCGTATGTGCCTTCGCCCTCTGCTGGCATTTCGGGGTTGTCGGGGTCTGTAGCACCCTTAGGATAGCCATAAGGCATAGGAACTTCTTCGCAGCTGCAAAATCCAAAGGCTATAGAAGCCAAAGCAAGCATTGAATAAATAATCTTTTTCATATTTGTATTATTATTATTTCTTGGTGATGTTTGTATTATTTAATAGAGATAATCTTGTTGCCACTATTCATCTCTGGGGTAGAATTGTAGAGCGTTAGCTTTCCTGCAACTACTACTTTCTGGCCTACCTTTATCTGGTCTTCGGCGGTAAATTTCTCGCCACCAATATAGTAACCACGGAATACGGTGAGTGTATTGGTATCAGTGCCGTCGTCAGAAATGTTGTAGTTGGCGTTACCATACGAGCCTGTATCTATACTAGATATGCTTGAAATGATGCCAGAAACATAGTATTCAGTAGTAGATACGTATGCGCCCTTCTCTATCATACTCAGTGCACGTGTTACATCGAATGGTGATTCGGCAGTGCCTTCTCCAGTTCCATCGATATTAGCAAATGGATCGTCGGTTACTATGTCGTCGAGAGAGCGAATCTGAATCTGCCATACGTTGTTATAGCGAGAGAAGATACCAGTAATCTTTACCTTTCCGGTAGGCAATACTGATTTGGCAAACTTAGCATATGTGCTAGTACGCACTACAATGCTATTTGCATCAAGACCCTTTAACGCACGGTTGGCGCAATTGCTGGTCAACTCTACACTGCCATCGTCTGGAGCGAACACAGCCTTGCCATCAGCATCGGCAAATTCTACACCGCTAATGGTCATTAGCTTGCTTGCATTGGCATTGAGATAGTCTTCGTCGGCAATCTTACTTACATCAAATACAGTAGGTTCTACCTGTGAAGCATCGGCAGTGCCAATGAGTTTATAGTGGTCTGCCCAGAGCTGACGGCTCATACGGCCGATGCTCAGTGCACCGCTTGAACTGGTATATATAGAACCTATCTGAGCCTTCTTGCGGTAGCCGCCAATGTAGAGGCCTTTAAGGTCAACCAGTACTTCTTGACCTACGGGCATAAAGCCGCTAGTTCCGCCTTGAGCTACCGAAATTTCGATGGCTCCAGTAGAGTCTTCGAGCGAGATAGTGTTGTACAAGTTGCTCTGTGCATCATTTCCAGTTACTCTACCTTTGATTTTGATATCACTGGTAACTTGTTTATAAGCACCGTTGGCGATGATAAACTTGAAATCGGTACTATTTTTCAAGTCTCTTATCTTCATCACATTGGTCTCGGCAATCTGATCGTTACCGAAGGGATTTTCTGTTATGTTGGGGTCTGCGTAATCACTACCCATACACGAAGCGAGCAGTGCTGTGAAGCAAACGGCCAAAATCTTATTCATATATTTCATAATCGGTGATGAATTTTAAAATTTGTAAGCAATATTCAGCAATCCGTTAGGGCCGAAAGCATAGAACTTCTTGGGATTCTTTGAGAACTGATATGCTCTTACACTCTCGTTAGAGTAGTCGCTTCGGCTCTGTTCATAACCACCAGTAACAATGTTTTGGTTGTTAAGAATGTTGGTTATTGAGAAGTTGATAGAAATCTGACCTTTCTTCAATCGGATAAGGCGACCAATACTGCCATCGAGCATGAAACCACCATTGCCTTGAGCCTGCATAACGGCCGATTTGCGCAGATTTCCTTCGTTGTCGTATACATCGCCATAGATATTCTGACGTGTCTTCAGTGAAGACTCGTAACGAGAACAGGGTGAGTATGACAGATAGATGCGGTCGTAGTAGTTACCATTCAGGTCGATAAACCATCCACCCTGATGATAGCTTAGGCCGAGGCTAAATGCAGAAAGTGGAGTTCCTGCTTCGTGCATATCCTTGTTATATACAGTCTCTGCATCGCTGTATGTACCCTCTGTAGAGATAAGGTAACGTACCTGTGCGTTATTGATATTCTTGGCCTGGCTTATAGTCCCGAGCAGATTGATATCGAATGCAGATGAAACCTTGAACTTCAATCCAGCTTCTACACCATAAAATTCTTTCTTGATACCTGTCATAGAAACATATGAGAAAGAGTTGATATCATCGTAGTAGAAGTTCTGCCATTCAGTAACATGGTCCATGCGGTTGTAGTAGGCATTGATGTTGGCGTGTAACCAGCTACCATTGTATTGATAGCCTACCTCGCTGGTAAATACATGCTCGTCTTTTAGGTTGAGTGCAAAGTCGTTAGTCATTTCAGGAGAAGCAAAAGCCACGTTTGCCTTAGGTGCATTCCACTGATAACCTACGCCTACAAGGAATGTATGGCCGCTACCGGCATCAAAGGTAAGGCTACCCTTGGCACCACCCTCGCCAAAGCGTGCATATTCGCTCTTGCCATAAGAACTATTGGCAAATAGACCATTGCGCATGTGACCTTCGCGGCGCATCATTACGCCACCCAGCTTGGCAGCACCCATCAGGTGTACACGACCGATAGTTTTCTGGTAGCTTGTCCAGAGGTTGGCTTTATGTACAAAGATGTTGTAATTGTAACCAAAAATATCACCTTTATATATAAGGCGTCCCAGATTGTTTGGACCGGCACTGTTCAGGTCGTACTGAATTTCGTTAGAACCTGGAGCATATTTGCCCAGTGCGTAAGTGTTAATGTTGTGGTACGACTTGGCTCCCAGCAGGTCTTCCATAGTCTGATAGTGGTGACCATTGTTGGTTGAGAGTACAAATCCAGCGTTCCATGCACCGTTTTTAACCTTCTTTGAAGTAAGGGTAGAGGCTAAAGTAAGTGTGGCATTGTCAGAATTCTTAGCCTGGATGAAGTAGAGTGCATCGTTACCGCTTTTAGCAGCTTGAGTATTGGCGTAGTACAACTGATTCCAATTAATCTGCTGGTTGCCTGGTTGCTTCCAATAATCGTAAGCCAAAGCCCAGTTGTCGGCAGCATCTTGTGTACGGTATGAACTATACAGAGGATTATCGCCCCATACATAGAAATATGAACTTGGCATAGTCTTCCAATAATCGGGGTGAGGGTTATCGGCATTGCCGTAGTTCAGTTTTGTGCTCTTGTACATGCTGTAGCGTCCGAATACGGTTGTGGTGAGCTTTAAGTCTTTGTCGATGTTCCAATCCCATGTCAGCACGGCTGAAGGAGAGAACTCTGTTACTACGCGTGAGTTGCGTACATGACCGTTTTGATAACCCCAATATGAGTTGTAATAACGGTTGTCGGTAAGCCAGTATACCTCGTCGGTAGAAGACCCCTGTGCACCACGCTCGGTGGGGTTACCCCAAGTTACAAACGATACAGAATGCTTGTCGCCAAAGAGCTTCTGGATACCTAGGAAATAAGAAAGGGCGTTGTAGAAAGTACCTTCTACATATCCGCGCTTGGCCCAGCGGTATGTAAGACCTGCTGAAACAGCCCATCCGTTACGGTCGAAACCAGAACTGTAGTTGTACATGCCACGCAGGTTGTAGTTGCGGTTAGCAGCCGATACTGCAGCTCTATGACCTGTAGCCATATTGCCCGGACGGAAATCGTAGTTATTGCTACCTCCCATAGATGACATGCCAAAATAGCAGTCTTCAAACGGAAGAGAGAAATCTACATTCTTGGTCTGCTGGTTTAGACCGCCAATCTGTGAGTAACGGAACTGTCCAGATTCCATGTCGTTAACAGGAGCACCATTGATGTAAATGTCATTGTAGCTCTGGTTAAGCGCACGATAGCGGAATCTTACGGGTGAGAAGAGGTATCCCACACCACTGGCGTAGAGGTTAGAGTTGGAATTAAGGATGCTGATGTTTTGTGTCATGTCATCATCATCGCCCAACTGTGCCTCCGTGAATGTGAATGCCGACTCGTCTATAGGCTTTGTGACCTGCTTGTCGCCAGATGGCGTCTGAGCAAAGGCCAACGGAGCATAGCACAAGGCAAACACTGCCAATTTAAGCTTTCTTTGCATAGTTAAAAGTTATTTATATAATATATGTGTTATTTGGCTGCAAAGTAAATAAATTAATTTGTAATTGAAAAGTTTTTTTAATTAAAATTCTGTGAAAACCGGTATAATATCAATAATAATTCCGATATTTGCAAAAAAAATAAAAACGATGAAACGATACTTATTTTTTGCCTTGTTGGCATATGCGTTTTGCCTTTCTGTCACTGCGCAGAAGAAATTATTGGTTTATGCGGTTGGTTTTTACAATCAAGAGAACCTTTTTGATACCTGTCACGATGAAGGTAAGCGCGATTATGATTTCTTGCCCAGCGGAAGTTATCATTGGGATGGCTTGAAGTATTCTCATAAACTTAAAAATATGTCTCGGGCTCTTGCTGATATGGGTACCGACTTGTTGCCTAACGTAGGTTGTGCTTTTATTGGTCTGAGTGAGGTAGAAAACCAGCGTGTACTTACCGACCTCTGTGCCCAAGAACCCTTGAAGGAGCGTAATATGCAGTTCTGCCATATAGAGGGACCCGATAAGCGCGGTATTGATTGTGCACTGTTGTACAATCCTGCTCTGTTCAAGGTAGACGAGGTAAAACTGCATCCTTATGTTACCGAATTGCCCAAAGATTCTAACTTTGTAACCCGTGGATTTCTTACCGTAAAGGGTACTTTGGCCGGCGAAACGGTGTTTGCTATAGTTGCCCATTTGCCCAGCCGTTTCTCTTCATCTTACTATCGTGAGTTGGGCGGAAAGCAGATACGTGCCATCAAGGATTCGTTGCTGAGCGTAAATCCCGGCTATAAGATATTTGTTATGGGCGATATGAACGACGACCCATCTGATAAAAGTATGGTAGAAGCCCTTGGCGCACGTGGTGATAAGGATAATGTAGCAAAGGGCGAGATGTACAGTCCCTGGATTAATATCCATAAGCAAGGTACGGGTACGCTCTTCTATAGTGGCTCATGGAATCTTTTCGACCAGATTATAATGACCCCCAATTTGTTGATGCCTACGGATACCAATAGTGCCGATGCCGGTATGTTGAAATATCGTAAGGCTCAAATCTTCCGTCGCGATTATCTCTTCCAAACTACTGGTAAATATAAGGGTGCGCCTAAGCGTACCACTGCCGGTGGTGTATGGCTCGACGGATATTCAGACCACTTGCCCGTAGTGGTATATCTATCTAAGCAGAAATAGACTATGGATGTAGAAACACATCCATTTCTTCCTTTTCTTCCTGCCAATGCACGCTTGTTGATGCTTGGCACATTTCCTCCCGCGCCGCATCGTTGGTGTATGGATTGGTATTATCCCAATTTCACTAACGATATGTGGCGCATTTTTGGTATCTGCTTCTTTGGTGATAAGTATCACTTTGTAGACCAGAGCAAGCATACCTTTCGTTTAGAAGAATTGCAGAAATTTCTTGCCGACCTTGGGGTGGCTGTATACGATGTGGCGGTGCAAGTACGCCGTACTAAAGGCACGGCATCTGATAAAGACCTTGAGATAGTAGAACCTACTGATATTTGTGGTTTGCTCGATGCTTTGCCCCAGTGCCGTGCCGTGCTTACCGCTGGGCAATTGGCCACGCAGGTGTTTTCCTCGCGATTTGATATAACCGATTTGCCCGCTATGGGTAGTTCAGTATCGTTTAGTTATCAAGAACGCCAATTCAAATTGTATCGCCAGCCCAGCAGCAGTAGGGCTTATCCCATGAAGGTAGAGAAGAAGGCCGAGTATTACGAACGTATGTTTGGTGAGATATTTAATGATTATAGAATAGGATAATGAAAGACGATGTAACCATTATCGGTATTGCCGGAGGAACAGGTTCTGGCAAAACCACCGTAGTAAAGAAGATAGTAGAGTCGCTTCCGCCACATTATGTGGCTGTGGTTCCGCTCGACTCGTATTATAATGAAAACAAGGGCATGACAGATGAAGAACGCCATGCCATTAACTTTGATCATCCCGATGCTTTCGACTGGAAACTGCTGGTAAACCATATCAACGAGCTGCGGCATGGACGTGCTGTAGAGCAGCCTACTTACTCGTATCTTATCTGCAACCGTCTGCCTGAGACGGTACATGTAGAACCCAAGAAAGTGATTATTATTGAGGGCATCATGACGCTTATCAACAAGAAGCTACGCGACATGATGGATCTAAAGATATTTGTAGATGCCGACCCTGATGAGCGACTTATTCGCAATATCCAGCGCGATACTATCGACCGTGGTCGTACGGTGTCTATGGTGGTAGACCGCTACCTGGCTGTGCTCAAGCCTATGCACGAGCAGTTTATAGAGCCTACCAAACGTTTTGCCGACATCATTATACCGCAAGGTGGAGAAAATCTTAAGGGTATAGGCATTATTTGCAACTATATCCAGGGTATTGTCGAGCGTTAATAGTTTATGCTTGCATCTTATTAGGCTTCGTCAGCGGTTTCAGGGGTATCTTGAGGCGTGTTAGCATCCATCATTCGCTTATAGGCACGGCGCGCAGCATGGGCTTTCAGCGTGTTGATGGTTTCGCTCAAACCGTATACTACCATTGTCCATCCTAATACTACCAGCGGAGCTGCCGATATCCAGTCGGGACGTATCAGTGCAGTTAGACCTACAAGCAGTATCAGTGATGGCGCAGCCCAATAGAATAGGCCTACATGCGCTATCTGCCGTATGCGTACCAATACTATTATCTGGTTTACAGCGGCAAGTATCAGCATAAAGGCAAATATGTAGGTAAGGCCTGTGATAAACGTTACGGGCATAAGCGTAAGAATGGCTCCAAGAACCAAACTTCCAATCCCTACTATGGGGAATGCAGGACGATACGGGCTTATCTGGCTGCCGTCGGCATTGTAAACGGTTACACCATCGTTAGGTTTACGGCATACGTAATAATAGGCTATCGAGATTACACCCGACAAAAAGAACATTACGCCCGTAAGTATGGTAATCCATCGTAGCGTTTCTTCGTGATACTTGATAAGTAGTACGCCTACCACTACGGCAATAAACGCCCGAAACAGAGGACTTAGTAAATTTTTCATTTGTAAACCGTATTTAGTTGTTTAACTTCTGCAAAAATACAAACATTCAATGGGTCATGCAACTGTTATGACCATAATTTGCATTTATTACTTATGACAACATTATATCTTGTACGCCACGGCGAAACCGTAGACAATGCCCGGCAGATTATGCAGGGACAGACACAGGGTGAACTTAATCAGACGGGTATAGCCCAAGCTCAGGTGCTGCGACAAAAACTGCTATCAACCAAGATAGATGCCTTTGTATCGAGCGATCTTAACCGTTCTGTTCAGACTTGCCGTATTCTTGCTCAGGGGCGTGGCGTTGCCATTACGCAAACACCGTTATTGCGCGAACGCGATTGGGGCGACTTTACTGGTTTGTATATTCCTTCGCTGGCTGATAAACCTTGGCCAGACAATGTAGAGACGGCCGAACGGCTACAGGCGCGTGCCCGCAATTTTCTTACTTGGGTTCGTGTTACTTATCCTGATATGACTGTGGTGGCTGTAGGCCATGGTATTATCAATAAGGCTATACAGAGTGTATATCACCATAAACCCATGAGTCAGATAATGCGGATGGATAATGCAGAGGTGCGTGTGCTGATGTTATAAAGGGTGGCATAGAGCCACCCTTTATAACTGTTTGGTTATTTTTCTTTTTCCCTTTCTTTTGTTTGCTCCCTTAATGTGGGATTCTGTAAGTTTTTGTCCGCTTTTTTTTTAATAGCTATAGGTAGTGTGAACTTTTTTCGTTGGCAAAGGTACGTTCTTACTATCTGTCTTGCAAATGTTTTTACTATCTGTATATCTCAATTGGGCACCTAGATATGAAAATAGCGAAAAATATAATAAAAATGACAATAAAAGTTTCTTTTGTTATATTTGTCGGTTCGCTAATTAGTATTCATATAGGTGTAATTTTTAGCATAACGTATATACTCTATGCGGTTTCTTTAGTAACTTTGTGTATTGTTATGGCGTAAATTATAGTAATATGATGAATGTTTGGATTAGTGCAATAGGACTATGTGGAGCTACCATTATAGGTAGTATATTGGGTTTTACTATAAAGGGCCTTTCTCATAAGTGGAACGATACAATATTGGGTTATTGTGCCGGTGTAATGCTGGCGGCTTCTACGCTAGGGCTTATAGTGCCGGCGTTTCAGTCTGACAGTACGCCTTGGTGGCTTGTGGTGGCAGGAGTTATGGTGGGCACCTTGTTTCTTAACCTGCTCGATTTGGTAACGCCCCATCTGCATCATATAACTGGTCTTGATGCCGAGCAACATCGCAACAATTCTACTTTAAACCATATATTGCTTTTTGTTATGGCTATAGCTCTGCATAAGTTACCAGAGGGTATAGCTGCTGGTGTAAGTATGAGCGATGGCGCTGAAGCTTCGTGGGCGGTAAGTTTTGGTATAGCTCTGCAGAATGTGCCCGAAGGTATGGTGGTTATAACGCCCCTCTTGCTAGCAGGGGTAAAACCTTTGCGAACCTTTATTATTTCTATAGCCATAGGTCTGCTCGAAGTTATAGGTGTATGGATAGGTTTTGGTATGGGTAGTGTATCTCAGCTAATGCTCCCGGTAATGCTTGGATTTGCCGGTGGCGCTATGCTTTATGTTACCAGCGACGAAATGATACCCGAAACCCATGCCCACGGCTATCAGAAACAGGCTACTTATGCCTTGTTGTTAGGTTTTATGACGCTATTGCTACTTGAGAAAATGTTTTAAGGCGTAATCGTCTGAGTATTATTATACTATGCTTATTTATCTTGTAAGTTGTCCTATTCTAGTCTATGGGTTTCAATTTGTAAGCACAGTCTTTATTGTGTTAGGAATATTTAACTAATCGACGGGTTTGATTGTTAATTTCTGTAAAACTACTGTTGTAAAGTCGTTGATTTTAGATGTTTTCCGGCTCACTATTTTTGAAAGTTTATTGGCTAAATTTTAGGTTGGTTTTGGGCAAATTTCTAACTTCTGTGTCATATTTTGGGGCGCGTAACTATGATATTTGGTTGTTGAGAGGCAGAATATGCCATTTGGGGTTATAGTTTTCTGGGCGGTTTTAGAACTTCGCTTCATCCAACGATGGTTATTTTTCGGCTAAATACCATCTCCAGCTCGCTAACGACTATTATTAGCTCGCTAAAGATTAACTCTACGGCTCTAAAGTATATCGCGAGAATGGCGTAGATTGTAACAAGGGTTCTTTTGTGTGCAAATTTGCGAGTATTTAGAGAGTTTGGTTTATGATAATTTAATACTTACAGTTTTTTTTGTCGCCGTTCTATCGCTACGCCGTGTTGTCATGAACTGATTAATTAGAACCACCCTGTATAGAAAAGCCCTCTCCCTTTATGTCTGTATAGTAGACATAGGGGAGAGGGCTGCTTATTTTATTAATAACGCTTTCTTTATCTGTGGCCTCCGCCGAAAGAGCCTCCGCCAGAGCGACTACCTCCAGAGTGTCCGCCTCCGAAAGAACTGCTGCTTGAACTTCCACCTGAGCGTCCACCGAAGCTGCTGCTTGAAGAGCGTGTGTTCTGTGAACTTGAAGGGGTGAAGGTGCGGCTGGGCTGACTGTTGCTACGGTTGCCAAACGAGTAGCTACTAGTGTTGTTAGAGCGGCGCTCAACCGTAGTGCGTGTAGAGCTGCGCAGACTGCTGTTAGAGCTATTGCCAAACGTGCGGTTGTTAACGCTTGTTGACTGCTGGCTATTGCGGTTGCCTAATGTAGAGTTGTTATTGCGGTTGTACATAGGGTCGCTCTGCTGTGTGGCTCGGCTTCCGAACGAACGGTTGCTAGAACTCTTGCTCTGTGTGTTAGAGCGTCCGCCAAACGATGGGGTAGCAGTGTTGCGGTTTACGCTAGAGCGACTGTTATCGCGGCCGCTATAAGAGCGTGTTCCTTTACCAAAGTCGCCGCGGTCAAAGCGGTCGCGCATGCCAAACTCATGCCCGCCGTCGCGGTTTATGTGTCCTTTAAAATCGCGTCCACGATACCAACTGCGGTTTCCGTTGTTGTGCCAACTGTGTCCGCCACGATATACATTAACAAATGCTGGGCGTCCAAAGTAGAAGTAGTCGCGATGGGGGTAGCGAGCGTATATACCGAAGTGCCATATTCCTGCGTCCCAATAGAGCGGACGGTAGAAGTAGCTGGCGGCGCAGTAAGCTTGGTACTGCCAGTCTAACAGTATGTAGCTTAGGTCTAAGTTGCGGCGTGTCCAGTAAGTTCCGTAAAGGTCGCTATAGTCGTTTATACCCATCAGGTAGTCAAGGTTTATTTCGAAAGCGGCTTCGTACTGCTCGTCGTTTAGATTTAGTTCGTAAGCCATCTTGTCAGTAAGAAACAGAGCCTGTTCACGTGCCTGACTGTAACTCATTGCGCTGGCTGAGACTACTATTGTCATCATTGCCACGAGGGTAAACATATACTTTTTCATAGTTGTAAGTGTTTAATCGTTTTCTTTATCTGATGCAAAGAAACAAAGAAATTACATCCCCGCAAAAGGTTTTTCCCTAAACTGGTAGGGGAAAATCCCTACAACTGCTTTTTTGCGGCAAAAAGTGCTGTTATATATAATATTAAGGTATATAGTAAGTAGGTGTTCAAAATTATTTGATATGGATATGTGTCTTATTTTGGTCTGTATTTTAGGATTGAAGAGGGAGTGTAACGGGCTACCTAACCGATGAAAAGCCGGAAATACAGGCAAAAAGAAAGTGCAGAGACGTATCACCCCCAAAAAATCTGTTGACATATTATTTATAAAGCGAATAATTTTGAACACCTACTTGGTAATACTTGGTAATACTTGGTGGCGAAAGAAATCCATACTAACTTATTTTTTAACCATCGCTTAGTGGCAGTAGAAAGTTATTCGTTGTAGTTGAAAATAAGAGTAGGATAAACAAATTAGACGTATAAGACGGGCGAAGACGGCCAAAGTTGTGAAAGAAGAAAAAATAATAGTCTAAAAATTTGCAGAAAACAAAAATATCTATTACCTTTGCACTCGCTTAAAGGATTTAAGCCCTAAATGGTGGCTGTAGTTCAGTTGGTTAGAGCGTCAGATTGTGGTTCTGAATGTCGTGGGTTCGAGTCCCATCTGCCACCCCATAAAAAGCAGTTCTTCGGAACTGCTTTTTGCGTAATATTATATAAACTTTTCGTTATCAAATAAATATAATAAAGCCCCAAGCTTTAGCTTGAGGCTTCTGCAATGGGTTGTGGAGCTGGAGGGATTCGAACCCTCGTCCGCACAGTAAAACCATATGCTTTCTACACGCTTATTCCGGCCTTCGGTTTTCGTGTATTGGCAAGACCCGGACCACCAACCAATACCTTATCCTCGTAAAATTTCGTCTTTAGCCCGAGGCTACCCAAAGACTATTCCCGACTATACTGCACCGCTTGACCAAGGATTTTCGGGAAAAGAGCCCTTGAGCGATGTCTCGTCCCATCACCTGGTGACGGGATAAAGCCAGTAATCTACTATACTTCGATTAGGCAGCGAGAGCGTAATTGTTTTCGCCAATTAAATTGTCGATGACTCTGATTTAGGAGACAGCCAACGAAGCTCCGCGTGCTTACATACCATCTTAGCCGCCGTCAAATCCAGTCAACCCCAATAATATGTAAATATGTATACTGCAAAGTTAAGCGTTATTTGCGTAATCGGCAAGAAATCTACCGAAAATCTTTCTGCAATAGCTGAAAATCACCATAAAATCATACCTACTATTCTGTGATAAATATGGGGTAGTGTACATTCTAGATGTCCCCATCGGGGAATGGGAAAAAATATTTGCCCTCTAAGGCAACAAAAAGTAAAAATAAGAGTTATTATTATAATAATGCAGGACAACAAGGAAATAAAATATCAACAAGTAGCCGACGGAATGGGGAAAACTGCACTCGCCATCAAGCGGATAGCCGATATTCTACTCGCAGCAATTGGCTTAGTGGTGCTCTCTCCGGTAATGGTTATCATAGCCCTGCTTATAAAGAGGCAACAGAATGGGCCTGTGTTTTTTCGCCAAGTGCGGATAGGCAGAGGTGGTAAGCCGTTTGTGATTTTTAAGTTTCGTACACTTAGCAGCGAGGCAGAGAATGAAGGTCCGCAACTCATAGCACAAGACATCGAGGGTACTTCTACCCCGTTCGAACGGTTCTTGCGTGGGCATCATCTTGACGAATTGCCACAGCTTTGGAATGTGCTTAGGGGCGATATGTCGTTGGTAGGTCCACGCCCAGAGCGTAAGTACTATATAGATAAGATTCTGAAAATAGATGCCCGGTACAACTTGGTATACATGATGCGGCCCGGACTAACTTCAGAGGCTACACTCTATAATGGGTATACAGACACAATGGAGAAAATGCTGCGCCGGTTGGATATGGACATACAGTATCTTGTCCATAGATCGCTCTGGAGAGATACCAAGATTATTATCAAAACGGCCCTAAGCATCGTAACGGGGCGAAAATTCTAATATGAATATGAAAAGATACATTATATCACTACTCGTATTAATGGCTTGTACGCTGACCGTGCAGGCACAGTCGTCTATGACTGACGATCAAGTAATGCAGTTTGTTGTGAAAGAACACGCTGCCGGTACTTCGCAGTCGCAAATAGTAACCAAACTGATGCAACGCGGAGTGAATATTACCCAAATACGCAGGGTAAGAGACAAATACGAGCGTCAAGCAAAGAATAAGGGCATGGGTGTAGTGGCCGACCAGACGGTAGAAAGTGCAGACAACCGTATGCGCACCGCCAATGGTGAGAAAAAGACAACCCAAACAAATGGCAAAAATAAAGACCAAAGCGTGATTAAGAGTAAAGATAAGGATAAAACCAACGGCATGATACAAAGCACGGATTACTCGAATTCAGAGTTTATCGATGCCGATGAATTTGAAGCCTTTGAAAATGAGTTGGGTGTGCTTCTTCCTACCGATACCATAGCTCTGTTTAAGAAGATGATGGCCGAAAAGAAGGTAAAGAAAGTATTTGGTAGAGATATCTTTAATAACAAGAAACTTACCTTCGAACCTAATATGAACATTGCAACTCCCAACAATTACCGCTTGGGTCCGGGCGATGCCGTTATTATAGATATATATGGAGCCTCGCAGAAGAGCGCCCAATATACCGTATCGCCCGATGGAGAAGTTACCATCGAGGGTTTTGGTCCTGTACAGGTAAGCGGTCTTACAGTGGCCCAGGCCAATAGTCGTCTGCGCCAAACGTTGGGCAGTCGCTATCAGAGTTCAAAAATACGTCTCACCGTTGGGCAGACCAAGACTATCATGGTGAATGTAATGGGCGAAGTAAACCTGCCTGGAACCTACACGTTGTCGGCCTTTTCTACCGTATTCAATGCGCTCTACATGGCTGGCGGACCTAACGATATAGGTACGCTGCGCAATATCAAAGTGTTTCGTGACAATCGATTAATAGCCACCGTCGATGTATACGACTATATACTCAACGGAAAAGCCAGCAATATACACCTTACCGACAACGATGTTATTGTAGTATCGCCGTACGATTGTTTGGTAAATATAACCGGAAAGGTAAAGCGCCCCATGTATTATGAGATGAAAACCAGCGAGAGCGTGGGAACTCTGCTTAAATATGCTGGCGGATTTGCGGGCGATGCCTATACCAAGGCGGTACGCATTATCCGCAAAACGGGTCGCGAATACTCTGTATACAATGTAGGCGAATTTGACCTGAACTCTTTTCATATTTCTGATGGCGACTCGGTTAGCGTAGACTCTATTCTTAACCGCTACGAGAATATGGTAGAAGTAAAGGGAGCCGTGTTCCGCCCTGGTAAATATCAGGTAGGTGGTGAGATTAACAGCGTACGCTCGTTGTTGGAACACGCCGAAGGAGTAACCGAACAGGCCTTTACCGCCCACGCCGTGATGCACCGAATGCGCGAAGACCGCACTCTAGAGGTTATTCCTGTAGATATAGACGGAATTATGCAAGGGCGTACGGCAGACATTGCACTTCAAAAGAACGATGTACTCTTTGTACCCACCCGCCAAGACTTGATGCAAGAGCAGACTCTTACCCTACATGGCGAGGTACACTACCCCGGTATCTACCGCTATGCAGCCAATATGACCATTGAAGACCTTATACTTCAAGCAGGTGGATTAAACGACCAGGCTTCAACCGTAAAGGTAGACATAGCCCGGCGTATATGTAATCCCCATGCCACAACTACCGATAGCATTATAGCCCACACATACAGTCTGTCACTACGTGAAGGATTTGTGATAGACGGGCAGCCCGGCTTCACCCTTATGCCTTACGATGAAGTATATGTACGTCGTAGTCCGGGATATACTACTCCGCAAAACGTATATCTTGAGGGTCAAGTAATGTTTGCCGGTACATACACCATTTCGCACAAGAACGAACGTCTAAGCGATGTACTACGCAAAGCCGGAGGAGTAACCGACAAGGCTTATATAAACGGTGCACGCTTGTTGCGACGTACCACCGATGCCGAGCGTGCTAAGATGCAGTCGGTAACTCGCTTGTTGGCAGGGCAGGGTGCAAACAGCGACTCTATCAACGTGGCTCTACTGCAACTTGCCGAAACCTATCCCGTGGGTATAGAACTGGCAGAAGCATTGGAAAATCCCGGTAGCGATGCCGACTTGGTATTGCGCGAGGGCGACCGTATCATTATACCCGAATACAATGGAACGGTGAAGATAAGTGGCGATGTTATGTTCCCCAATACCGTGGCTTACGAGAAAGGCAAGCGTTATTCATATTATATAGACCAAGCCGGCGGTTTCGGACAGCGAGCCAAGAAGAGTCGCACTATTATAATATATATGAATGGAACTGTAGGTCGTGTAGCCCACAACGCCAAGGTACGTCCGGGGTGCGAAATAGTAGTGCCCAGCAAGCCCAAACGCAATGCGGCAGCACTAGGGCAGTGGTTGGGTATAGGTACTTCGGTAGCCTCGCTCGCCACCATGATTACATCGCTTGCCAATCTGCTGAAATAAGAAGATAATAACTATTTACTATGAACGAATTTAATCAGATAGATATTCTCACCGTTACCAAGCGTATTGCTAGCAAAAAAAAGCTTTTTCTTAAGGTTAGCGTAATTACCTTTGTAGTTGCCTGTGTGGTTATTCTTCCCGTACCCCGTTTCTATAATAGTAGTGTGGTGTTGGCTCCAGAGATTGGCGATATTATGGGCAAGAATAGTCTTATGTCTATGGCAGCCTCTTTCGGTCTGAATATGGGTAACTCTGCCACGGGCGATGCTATTTACCCCGACCTTTATCCAGAACTTATCAATTCTAACGATTTCGTGGCTAGATTGGTAAATTACAAGGTTAAAACTGTTGATGGTTCGGTTGATACTACCTACTACAAGTATTTGGATAAATACCAAAAGAAGAATCCGCTAACAGCTCCTCTTAGATGGATAGGAGGTATTAAGAAACTCTTTGGAAAGGAAAAACCATCCACTGATAATGTTCCACTCAACCTTTTTTACCTTAACGAAAATCAAGCGGGTATCTTGGGTAAAATGAAAGAACTTATTACTTGTAGTATCGACCCCAAAACAGGAATAATTACCATATCAGTGCAAGACCAAGACCCGCTTATAGCAGCCACCATAGCCAATGCTGTCAAGAGCGAATTGCAGAATGCCATTACTCTCTACCGTACCAATAAGGCGCGCAACGACTTAGAGTATTATCAAAAGCTCACTGCCGAAGCTAAATCTAAATATGAGAAGGCCCGCCAGTTATATGGAAGCTATGCCGATGCCAATATGGACGTGGTATTGGAAAGTTTTCAGTCAAAGAAAACTGACTTAGAAAACGATATGCAGCTCAAATACAATACCTATAGTGCCATGAATACCCAGCTGCAGAGCGCTCAGGCTAAGGTACAAGAGAACACTCCTGCCTTTACTATCCTTAAAGAAGCCACGGTTCCACTCAAACCTGCCGGACCAAAACGCATGGCATTTGTCTTGATTATGCTTATATTGAGTTGGATGGTAACCACAGTATGGGTAAGTAAAGACTTGATAGTCGAATTGTTTACCAAGAAATAGGAGAAGCTGTATCAAGAGAATGATAAACCGCAAACAACTGGTAGACAGATTGCGCCACAGCAGATTTTTTCAAGATTCTATGTGGGCAGTTATGGGCAACGGAATAGGCTATGCACTTCTGTTGCTTTCCGGTATATTGATAGCACGCTTGTTAGGAAAAGACTTATATGGTGAATATGGTTTCGTAAAGACCACTATGTTTCACTTTGCCGCCTTCTCTACCTTGGGATTAGGCTATACATCTACCAAGTTTGTGGCAGAATACATGGTCAAGGACGCAAGCAAATTGAAGAGTATTGTTCACGCTTCTATCAATATTACAACCATAACCAGTTGCGTAATAGCTTTGTTGCTCTTTGTATTTGCCCATCCTCTCTCTGTTTTTCTCAATGCCCCCTCACTCGTTATGCCTTTTAGGGTATTGGGATTTATCGTTATCATGCGCGCATTAAATACCACCCAGTTTGGTATTATGGCGGGCTTTGGCTGTTTCAAAAATATAGCCGTTGTCAATGCCATCTCAGGCATTTTCATGATTTCCTGCTGTATTCCGCTTACTTATTATTTTAGTCTGCAAGGTTCGTTAACCGCTTTGGCTTTATCGCAGGTACTCATGGTAGTGCTCAATTGGGTGGTAATACACCGCTATCAGCGCAAACTGCACAATCAGGTGGCAGAGAAATATGTATGGAAGATAACCCGATTCTCGATACCCGTAGCTTTACAAGAGCTTACCTATACTCTTAGCAAGTGGTTAGGCATACTGATAATTACCAAACTTTCGTCGATGGGCGAGTTAGGCATCATCACTGCCTGCGAAATGTGGGGTAGTGTTATTTTGACGATTCCAAATTTCCTGTCCAATGTAGTACTTTCGCATCTTGGTGCTTGTTCAGACGACATACAGAAACAGAAGCGCAGCGTAAGGATGATGATGCTTGTTAACCTTGTTTGTACGCTTGTGCCTTTCTTGGTGGTATATGTACTCTCTTCATGGATAGTATCGTTTTACGGACCCTCATTTACAGGCATGATACCCGTACTTCGTATTATAATCTTCACCACTATCTTCAGTTGCTGTTCCAATGTACTTGCCTCAGAGATAATTACGCTTAACCATACATGGACATTATTCTCTATCCGAGCTATTCGCGACGTTATCAGCATTGTACTTGTTTATCTTTTGGTAAGTTATCACAATGGTAAAGATGCAGCCTGTGATTATGCCATTGTTACACTCGTCTGTATTGCTGCATTTACGTTGGTATTATATCTACTTTACAGATGGGCTATTGCCAAACAACAAATCAAACAGTTATGAGAGGAGAAGTAAACAGACATATAGCCACGGCATTATTCTTCCTGTCTATTCTGTGCAGCCTTATCTCGCAGACCCCGTTTATTATGGATGCTGGGGGAGATAAGGTATTGAAGTTGATATGGGTACTCCCGTTGGGCTATACGCTCTTTACTACTCCGCAAAACTTCTTGAGCAATAGGCTGATGCCTTTTTATGGATTCTATCTCTTGTTTTTTCTTTATTGTTTTGCCTGTCAGATGTTTACCGGGCGGCAGTATCTAGGTGCCGACCTATACAATATAGCCATCTGTATGATGATTACTATGGTGTCTTATGCCTATTGGTTACATTATGGTAGTCTACACGTGCTACAATTGATATGTGCATCAGCCCTATTGTGTGGGGTATTCCTGGCGATAGAGGTCTACGTCAATTACCTGATAGGCTCCAATATTATGTCAGCCTCTTATGCATTTGAAGAGAAAAACTCTATGGGCCAGATTCTTCTTTGCGTAGCTTTTATCTCCCTGCTTTTCTTCAAACCTTCTGATAGACGGCTACTTTTGGTGAGTCGTTTGCTTGCCGGTTTTATACTTCTCATCATGATAATGCTCAAGTCGCGCGCCACATTAGTAAGCGGTTTCTATATGCTTTATTATGTTACGCTGCGTAAAGGAAGCAAAAAACTCAAATTAACCATTATTTTAGTTGGACTTCTCTTCGTAGCTGTTCTCTTGGCGAGTGCCGATGTCTATAATGTGATAGTCAACGGTATCTTGTTTGGCGGTAGAGATTCTTCTGATATTAACTCGCTCAGTTCTAATCGTGTTATCCTGTTTGCCATAGCTTTAAAACTCATCCCCCAACACCCGTGGATAGGTTCTGGAGAGTATTATGTAGACTGTTTGCCCCTAAACTTGCTTACCGAATACGGCATCATTGGACTTACTATGGTGCTCGCATTTATGTGGTATCTGTTCCGTTCGCTCAATCAGAAGGTGAAGAGCCCTATCCTCACGGCTGCCTATGTGCTGTATATGTCGTTCGTTATCAATGGTATGTTCGAAGCTTATCCACCCTTCGGACCAGGAGTAAAATGTTTTATACTATGGATGTTCTATGGATTTGCCTTGGCAGAAGCCACTCGAGATACCCACCCCCATGACCATCCCCAACTAACTTTGCAAGAGTAATGCAGAAAAAACAGCCCAAAATATGCCTTATAGATATTATAGGTGCTCACTATCGATATCCTATCTTTCATCTTATTGATCAAGAATTGGATTGTGATTTCTATTTTGGCGATCATGCAACTTCACTGGTTAAGACATTCGATTATACCCAGCTGTCAGGCTTCAAGAAGACGCTACACAATGTCTATTTATATAATTTCTATTGGCAGAAAGGGGCTGTAAGTGTTGCTCTTAAGCCTTATACCCATTACATAATCAATGGAGAACCCTACGGCCTGTCTACCTGGGTTATCCTGCTGCTATGTAAGCTACTTGGCAAGCAAACCATTTCGTGGACACATGGATGGTATGGGCGAGAATCAACCGTGAAAAGATGGATTAAAAAACTCTTCTTTGCCTTGCATACTAAGCTATTGGTTTATGGTGAGCATGCCATCCAGCTGATGCAGCACGAAGGTATCAACTCTAAGAAAATGTATTGTATAGCCAACTCGCTAGATTCCGACCAACTTCAGCATATCCGGCAGACGCTCATCCATACTGATATTTACCATGACCACTTCCATAACACCCATCCTACTCTTATCTATTGTGGAAGAATACAGAGAGTAAAGAGACTAGAACTACTGGTCGATGCACTTGCTCTACTTCATAAGGAAGGCATTACTGCCAACTTGGTATTTGTAGGAAAAGATGTAGACCAAGTAGGCATAGACCGATATGCCCAACAAAAAGGACTATCGCAGCAGGTATGGATGTATGGCCCATGTTACGACCAGGCGGTCTTAGCCGAACTCTTCTACAATGCCGCAGTCTGTGTTTCACCCGGACATGTAGGTCTTACTGCCATCCACGCCCTCAGTTTTGGTTGTCCGGTTATCACTCACAATAATTTCGCTTACCAAGCCCCCGAGTTCGAAGCCATCCAGCCAGGCAAAACGGGCGATTTTTTCCGCCAAAATGATACCACAGACCTTGTACGTTGCATCAAGCTGTGGCTGACCGCTGACCCCGCAAGGCGTGAGGAGATACATCGTGCCGCCTTTGCCGAGATAGACCGTAAGTGGAACATCCATTATCAGATTAATGTACTCAAACAGGTTATCTATGAATAACAATATCTATATGTCTCTCCGCTCTATAGCCCGCACACAGGTGCTCAATGTGCTCGGAGCGTTTGCCACTCCCGCTCCCGGTATTCATATTCTTAATGCGCATAGGGTACAATGCGACAAACAAGATATGCAGCGTTTCCATGAGATGCTGCAACAGCTCTCCCGTCAGGTAGAGTTTATACGCATAGAAGATGCTGTAGAGCGGATTGCCCGCCACGAGCAGCCCGACCATCCACAGGTTGCCTTTACCTTTGACGATGGTTTCACCGACTGTTACGATTATTTCTGCCCTGTACTCGAAGACTTTGGCATCAATGCCATGCTCTTTGTTAACCCCAACTATGTAGAGGGCGATGAGGCATACATCAGCCATTTTAACGACCACGTGGTGCTCACTCCGGGCAAGCGACCCATGCGGTGGGAACAACTGAAAGATCTGTCAGATCGAGGTCATATAATTGCTGCCCACACCATGGATCATTTTATGATTAATAGTAACGATGCCGAAGTTCTTCGCCACCAGATAGTAGCCTGTAAGCCCGTAATTGAATCTCATATAGGAAAGCCCTGCAACTACTTTGCTTTCCCCTATGGCAAGCTTTCGCAAGCCAACGAACTGGCAATAAACATTGCCTGCGAGGCGTATAAATATGTATTCTCGCAGTCAGATCATCGCCACTACTTCTCTTTTGACGGTAAAGTTATCAACCGTCGTCACTTTGAACCTTTTTGGCCCATTAACCACGTGCGATACTTTCTTAGATGTCACAAACAGTAATTAAATATAAAACAGTATGCTTTCTAAAATTAAAAATATACTAAGTTACCGAATTTCCAGTCTGTCTCCACGGCTGTTCTTTACCATTGCCTATTTGCACAATCGCAAACATTTGCCCAATTTTAAGCATCCTAAAGACTTGTCTGAGATATGGATTAAATACGTATTGGATAAAACAACCATGAAGCTATATTATTTAGCTGATAAATACGAGGTGAGAAAATATGTTGCTTCTAAAGGATTGGCCGATATATTGCCCCCATTGTTGGGCTGTTGGGATAAGCCACTGAACAAAGAGGAATTTGATAGGCTTCCTAAGTCATTTGCCTTAAAAATGAATTACGGTGCGGGCATGAATATAATATGCAAGGATAAGTCAAAACTTTCCTATGAAGAAGTAAACACAAAATTACAACATTGGTTTTACAATAAAGAAGGCATTGCATGCAGTGAAGATCATTATAATCTTATCCATCGTAAGGCTATCTGCGAGCAATTTATCTTCGACAACACCTTCGATACTCCTACCGACTACAAATTTATCTGTATCAATGGCAAACCTTTCTGTGTATTGGCTTGTTTCGACAGGGTAGTCGGCGAGGCTAACTATATGCCGTTTACCTTAGACTGGGAGCCTCTTCCTCATTATAATAAGGATGGTCGCCTCTATCAGATTCCCCGTCCCCAAAATCTACCACAAATGGTACAGATGGCTTCTACATTGGCGGGGGGGATAGAATTGGTTAGAGTAGACCTATACGATACGGGTAGCCATGTCTATTTCGGAGAGATGACTTTGACTCCTGCAGGTTGTATTTTCCATACTTGGTCACAGCAAGCCCTAGACGAAATGGGCAATTTCTACTACAAAACAAAGAAAGACTTCGTTGCAAGATACATTTAGAACATGCCAACACTATTACAGATAAATACCGTAGCCAACCAAGGCTCCACTGGGCATATAGCCGAAGAGATAGGCAAGAC
>CAVKSZ010000007.1:0-55816 GCA_963659135.1 Bulleidia sp.
TAATAATTTGCAAGATACAGAAGAATATTAATCCCCAATAAATATCGGGTGAGCCATATTAATCCCCAATAATTATCGGGTGAGCCAATAATTATTGGCTGACCTGTTAGAATTAGATATAAAAAAAGAAGAAATCATATCTTTATGAATTCTTCTTGAGGTACTCGGTAAGGGAATCGAACCCTTATGCCAAGATTGAGAATCTTGTATCCTAACCGTTAGATGAACCGAGCGTTAGGTGCATTAAAAAAACGTTTCTGCGGAAGGAGGGGGATTCGAACCCCCGGTACGGTAACCCGTACGTCAGTTTAGCAAACTGGTGGTTTCAGCCACTCACCCATCCTTCCTTATGGCAGTTTTGCCGCACATCGTTTTCAAATGCGATGCAAAGGTAATAACATTTCTTTAAACTTCCAAATTTCTATTCTGTTTTTTGCATTTAATTCGTGCATTTTATTTTTTTGCGGATAATATTTAGAGATTTATTGGATATTTGTACTACTAAACAATGGATAGTTTCCTATATTTGTAACCAATAAATTAAAAAAATACGGCCAAGAGCAACAACTCTTGACCGTATTCTATGTCAAATATTTATTTTACATCATACCTGGCTGCGCCTGTGTAACAGGAGCCTTTTCTTCAGGTTTGTCTACGATGAGACACTCTGTAGTAAGGAACATTCCTGCTATAGATGCTGCATTCTCAAGTGCGACACGAGCTACCTTGGCTGGATCAATTACACCTGCAGCGCGCAAATCTTCGTAAATGTCCTTACGGGCATTGTAACCGTAGTCACCTTTGCCTTCACGAACCTTGTTAACAACTACAGCACCTTCACCACCTGCATTAGCTACAATCTGACGCAGAGGTTCTTCTATAGCACGGCATACGATATTGATACCTGTCTGTTCGTCGGCATTATCACCTTGAAGACCCTTAAGAGCTTCTTGAGCGCGGATATAAGTGGTACCACCACCTACAACAACACCCTCTTCAATGGCTGCACGGGTAGCGCAGAGTGCATCGTCTACACGATCTTTCTTCTCTTTCATCTCAACCTCAGAGTTGGCACCTACATAAAGTACTGCTACGCCGCCAGCCAATTTGGCCAAGCGCTCCTGCAGTTTCTCTTTGTCATAAGAACTTTTTGTTGCTGCAATTTCATTCTTAATCTGAGCTACACGGTCTTTAATGCTATCCTTATCGCCATGACCATTGATAATGGTTGTATTATCCTTGGTAACGTTAATCTTATCGGCAGTACCCAGCATATCGAGCGTTGCCTGCTCGAGCTTCAAGCCCTTCTCTTCACTAATTACTACACCACCGGTAAGTATAGCGATATCTTCGAGCATAGCCTTGCGACGGTCGCCGAAACCTGGAGCCTTAACAGCACAAATCTTCAAACCTCCGCGCAGACGGTTTACAACCAATGTAGTAAGAGCCTCAGAGTCTACATCCTCGGCAATAACCATCAATGGGCGACCACTCTCTGCGGCAGGCTGCAGAATTGGTAAGAAATCTTTAAGGTTAGAGATTTTCTTGTCATAGATAAGTATGTAAGGATTCTCCATTACACACTCCATCTTATCAGCATCGGTCATAAAGTATGATGACAGATATCCACGATCAAACTGCATACCCTCGACAACACCAATACTGGTATCGCGACTCTTGCTTTCCTCGATGGTTATCACACCGTCTTTGCTTACCTGACGCATAGCATCTGCAAGAAGCTTACCGATCTCAGGATCGTTGTTAGCAGATACTGTTGCTACCTGCTCTATCTTGTCATAGTTGTCGCCTACAACCTCGGCATTTGCCTGGATGTGCTCAACAACTTTGGCAACAGCCTTGTCAATACCACGCTTCAAATCCATAGGATTAGCACCGGCAGTAACATTCTTCAAACCTTCGTTTACAATAGCCTGAGTAAGAATAGTAGCTGTAGTTGTACCATCACCAGCATCATCGCCAGTCTTAGAAGCTACACTCTTTACTAACTGAGCACCAGTGTTCTGGAACTTATCTTCCAGTTCAACCTCTTTAGCTACGGTTACACCATCTTTGGTTATTTGAGGAGCTCCGAATTTCTTTTCTATAACTACATTTCTACCCTTAGGACCCAGCGTTACTTTAACGGCGTTAGCCAACTGGTCTACGCCCTGCTTGAGCAGGTCGCGTGCATCTGTATTGAATTTAATATCTTTTGCCATGATATATTTCCTTTCTTACATTTATTATATAAAGTTATTACTCTTCTACAACAGCGAGCACATCACTCTGACGCATCATCAGATACTTTTCGCCATCATATTCTATTTCTGTACCAGCATATTTGCCATAAAGTACAATATCGCCAGCCTTGAGAATCATAGTCTCGTCTTTTGAACCCAGGCCGGCAGCTACTACCTTACCACGCTGTGGCTTCTCTTTTGCGGTATCAGGAATTATAATTCCGCCTACTTTTTCTTCGGCTGGTGCAGGAAGTACCAGCACTCTGTCTGCTAATGGTTTAAGCTTCATAATCTAATAATTTAAGTATTCTATATTCAATGTTTGTTATTTGTCTATAGATAAGCCAAAAGTGTGCCAATCTTATGCAGCGTGACATAATTATTGACAAAATGCGCCATTTTTACCGAGTATTTGTCAGCAACTTCTCTCCCTGTGTCATATTTTGTCTAATTTTGGCAGAAAATCTTAAATTAAAAGTCAGCTAATTTAAGGTAATATCAAATTCTCCAGCACCTTTGTAATTTGCGGTGTACTCATAATTGGCTGTTTGTATAACATCACCATAAGCACTTTTATTGCCATATTTTGTTGTTAAAGCACTGCTACGAGTTGGCAACTCTTCTTTCGGCAATTTCTACTTGCCAATATATTGCTGTAATTATTCCAACTTGTGACACTTCAAGAACTCCTCCATAGCACTCCTGCCCAAGGCATTGATACCAGGAATACTCTTGATGTGGTCTGCTACTTGCTGAGTAAGGGTAGGCTTTGTGATTTCTGCTGGCTTTGTAGGTTGATTTTCCTTTATTTTAATGTTTTCTATATTGCCGACGGCCGTGGGCAATGAAGTTTACATTCGTCAGCCAATTTGCCGACGGCCATCAACCAACTTGCTTACGGCCGTGGGCAGTATACAAAACCTAAACTTTATCGAAAGAAGACTAAGTAGTCATCTTTCGATAAATACGAACTTATGTCACGTAAAATTTGGAACGATTTGATACTACTGATTGTGTGGATTTTTTCCAACAAATACATTTTTTTTATTGATATGTAGTAAAATGTCAACCAATAAGGGGTAGGCTTTCAGAATTTATTTGTATTTTTGCCTTGTTGTAGTGTTGATTGTTTTCATCTTTGGATTAACAGTGCTAAGGTAATAGCTATAAGAAACAAACACTATTGGCGGCTTATGTTGTGTGGCATGTTATGGCATAATAGTGTTAAGCCGAAAAGAAGAATATAAGAATAACTATTAGAAACGAAACGCATATCTATGAATAGTATGTTTTCAAAGAATGTTTCAGACTTGTTGGTCTTTGCTCGAAGTGAAGCAAGTAGACTGTCAAGTAAGGTGATAAGCCCGGAGCATATTTTGTTAGGTGTATTGCACGATAATAGTGGCATCGCTGCTGGATTTTTGCATTATTGTGATGTAGATTTTACGTTGATGAAAGAGACATTGGAAAGCAGTATTATAGCCGAATATCAAGATGTAATGGCTTCAGAACAAGAAACCGGACTGGATGAAAAGGCTGGTAATATCTTAAGGTTGGCTGTGCTTGAGGCACGCTTGCAGCATCAACAGATAGTGGATGTACATCATGTGCTCCTTGCCATTCTCCACGATCAGGCAGAGACTAAGGCAAAAGAGATTCTTAACAATAACAATATCAATTACGAGAATATGCAGAAATATCTGGCTCAAAAGACTAATAATACTCCTAAAAATGGCCTTTTCTTGCCCGACGATGATGGCGAAACTCCCGAATACGACGGTTCTTCTGGTAATGATTCTGTTTCGGCTTCGCATGAAAGCGGTAATACAGAAGGAACGCCTGTTATAGATAATTTCTCGGTAGACCTTACCCGGGCTGCAGCCGAAGGTAAACTTGACCCCGTAGTAGGACGTGACGGCCAGATACAAAGAGTTACAGAAATATTGTGTCGCAGAAAGAAAAACAACCCTATATTGATAGGCGAACCAGGCGTAGGCAAAAGCGCAATTGTAGAAGGACTGGCTCAGATGATAGTGGAACAGAAAACCTCTCCAATATTGTTTAATAAACGACTTATAAGCCTTGACCTTACTGCAATGGTGGCTGGTACCAAGTATCGTGGTCAGTTCGAAGAACGAGTAAGAGCACTGCTGAAAGAGTTGGAGAGTAATCCGGATATTATCGTGTTTATTGACGAGATACACACAATGATAGGGGCAGGAAGTACTCCTGGCAGTATGGATGCCGCCAATATAATGAAACCAGCTTTGGCAAGAGGTACAATACAATGTATAGGTGCTACAACCTTCGATGAGTATCGTAATTCTATAGAGAAAGACGGGGCATTGGAGCGACGGTTTCAGAAAGTTTTGGTTGAACCAACGTCGGCTGAAGATACGCTACATATACTGCATAATATCAAGTCGCGTTACGAGGAACACCATCATGTATTATATACCGACGAGGCTTTGGATGCTTGCGTACGCCTTACCGAAAGGTATATAAGTGACCGCTGTTTTCCAGATAAAGCCATTGATGCACTCGATGAAGTAGGCGCGCATATTCATTTACAGCATGCCACAGTTCCGGCAGAGATAGCAGAGACGCAAAAAGAGCTGCGCGATGTTAAGGAAAAGAAACAGATGGCTGTGAAGAAACAGAATTTTGAGTTAGCAGCAAGTTACCGTGATCGCCAGACTGTTTTGGAGAACGAGTTGAAAGAAATGCGCAACCGATGGGTTAAGGGTGATACTTTGCAAAGAGAAACTGTAACGGGCGACGATGTGGCTGACACTATAGCTATTATGACGGGTATACCCGTGCAGCGCATATCAGAAAATGAAACGGCACAACTTAAAACCCTTGCAGCATCGCTCAAACGGATAGTGATAGACCAAGATTCTGCCGTAGATAAAGTAGCCAAAGCCATTATGCGTAACAGGGTAGGGCTCAAGTCGCCTAATCATCCAGTTGGCGTGTTTATGTTCCTTGGACCTACGGGCGTAGGAAAAACTCATTTAGCTAAGGGTATTGCCGAGCATTTGTATGGATCGGCTCGTAGCTTGGTGCGAATAGATATGAGTGAATATGCCGAGGGGTTCACTACATCAAGGCTGGTTGGTGCCCCTCCGGGATATGTAGGCTACAACGAAGGCGGACAACTGTCAGAGAAAGTGCGCCGTCATCCTTATTCGGTAGTATTGTTGGATGAAATAGAAAAAGCTCATCCCAATGTATTTAACATGTTGCTGCAAGTGCTTGATGAAGGCCGACTAACCGATGGAAATGGTAGACTGGTAGATTTTCGTAATACCATCATCATTATGACATCTAACTCGGGAACCCGTCAGTTGAAAGACTTTGCACATGGTATAGGCTTCTCTAATCGTGGTGCGCTTGGCACAAACCTTGACGAGCAAGACAAGCAATATGCTCGCGACATAATTATGAAAAGCTTGAGTAAGCAGTTTGCTCCTGAATTCTTGAATCGTCTGGATGATATTGTTACCTTTGACCAGTTGAGTCTGGATACTATCAAGAAGATAGTAGATGTCCAGTTGGTAGAATTAACAGAACGTATTCAAGCGATGGGATATGGGTTGAGTCTTACCGATGAGGCCAAAACTTTTGTAGCTACCAAAGGATATGATGTACAGTTTGGTGCTCGTCCGTTGCGGCGTGCCATTCAGACATATATAGAAGATAAATTGTCAGAGATGTTGGTTTCAGGCCAATTACAATCGGGACAAATTATATCAATTGATAAGGTAAAGGATAAAGAAGAATTGTCGTTTACTATTCTAAACTTACAAAATTCGCCAAATACAAGTGAAGATGATACACAATTATAATAAGAAGACCGACTATGCCCAGTATGTAGTACAGGCTGAAAGTACGCTGCTGCCTTGGTTGCTGGATAATCTTAAAGAGAGTAGAACAAAAATAAAGGCCACACTTAGCGGACGTGGAATAAAGGTGAACGGTAAGTTGGTTACTCAGTTTGACTTTCCTCTCTTCAGTGGCGACCGAATCTCGGTAAGTCGTTCTAAAAAGAACGACCAGTTCAAGAGCCGGTATCTTAAAATAGTATACGAAGACCGGTATCTTGTAGTGATTGAGAAGAATATAGGCATACTTAGTATGGCTGCAGGTCATTCTACGCTTAATGTAAAAAGCGTGTTGGATGATTATTTTCATCGCACCCGTCAGCGCTGTACAGCCCATGTAGTGCATAGGCTCGACCGTGATACATCTGGACTTATGATATATGCCAAGGATATACAGACCGAACAAGAATTAGAACATGCTTGGCACGATATAGTATACGACCGCCGGTATGTGGCTGTGGTATCAGGTGAAATGGCAGATGATGAAGGCACGATTTCTAATTGGCTAAAAGATAATAAGAATTATGTAACCTACTCATCACCGGTAGATAATGGGGGAAAGTATGCCGTTACTCATTTTCACGTACTCGATAGAAGTGTAGACCACTCATTGGTAGAATATCAGTTGGAAACAGGACGAAAGAACCAAATACGTGTACACTCTGCAGATATGGGGCATCCAGTATGTGGAGATGTAAAGTATGGTAATGGTGACGACCCTATCGGGCGTTTATGTCTGCATGCCTATGTGCTGTGTTTCTATCATCCGGTTACTCACGAGCGTATGGAGTTTGAAACAATGATACCAGCACAATTTAAGAAACTATTTAAATAAAGGATAATTCTATATATTACCACCATAAAAAGAATAGAATATGGATTTTGCATACTTTATATTTGTACTTATAGCCATCGTAGTGGCAGTGATAGTAGTGAAAAAGATTACGGGATGTCTTATAAAGACGGCTATCCTTGCCGTTTTGGTGGCAGCTTTGGCTTACATCTATTTTACTTATTTTAGATAAAATGGAACGTTAAATTATAGAATGATTGTGTGATTACAGGCATTCTTGTGATGATAAAAACTTAGGATAAAATGTAAATGGGGAGAATGAAATTAATCATTCTCCCCATTTACATTTATATAATAAATATAGTATTATCTTATTCTGTCGACAGAACGTACCAACTTTTCATCGTTTATAATACCTCTTCTTGCCAAGAGATAGAATACTATAGCCAAGGCGGGTAATAGTGCTGCATAACAGAAGTGGAATGTGCCCAGTTTGCCGAATATAACCATTGCAGCGTATATATAATAGGTATACCATAATATGTATACTGCTACTGCAACCATGCAAAGTTTTGCTTGCTTCTTACGTTGTTTATACATGAATATCGCACCTATCGACAATGGATATGTGCAGAGCATGAGTGCAAACAAGGGCCATGGCGAATAGTTAGTGCAATCGGCCTTGATGAATAGCTGATATACTATCATATCTGTGCCCATACCTTGTGGTGTGATATATCCAATAGGAAGTATCGAACCTACAAATGTACAAATAATGGCAAAAAGCAGATATAATGTTTGTTTACGCTGTAGCATTATTCGTCGTCTTTATCTTGCGAGGGATCGCGCCAGTACACGTTCTTGTCAACAAATTCTTGTGTGGCCAGAAGTGTAGGCTTGGGCAGTTTCTCGTAATATCTTGATATTTCTATTTGCTCTCTATTCTCAAATACTTCTTCCAATGTATCTGTATATGAAGCAAATTCTTGAAGTTTTTTGTTCAGGTCTTGTTTGATTTCAGCAGCAATCTGGTTTGAACGCTTAGAGATAATAGCAACGCTTTCGTAGATGTTACCTGTGTCTTCGCAAAGATCCATAATGTTGCGTGTTACGGTGTTAACCGGTGCTTTTGATTTCTTGTAGTCCATTCTTAACTTAAAATATTATAATATAGTAAATTCGTTTTTATTGTTGACGGTCAAATGTGGGGATATTCTCGTCGTTGGCATGTGCATTGATATATTCTCTACATTTGGCGATATACTTTTCTGCGGTAGCCCGTTCTTTTGAGTCGGGATATTCGTTGATAAAGCCATAGCATTCGTCCTCGGCATCTTGGTATCTTTCAAGTTGCTTTGATGTAATACTTTGCTGTGCCAACTCGTATTTGCTCTTCATGAGCAGAGTGGCAAACTCTTCGCGCAGCTTGCTATACGGATAGTCTTTCAATGCATTTTGTGCAGTGATGATGCATGCTCCGTAATTATTCTCGCCAGAAGCACAGTTGCCGAAATAGGGGCCAAGGTCGTAATATAATTGAGCATTGTATAGTTCCTTTCGAACTAGTTTGTCTTGTAGTTCGAACAAACGCTCTTGTGCAACTGATTTGTATTTTGCGTCTGGATAGAGGTCTAAGTATTCTTGAAAAGACGAAATGGCCTGAATGGTGGCCGACTGGTCAAGGCGTGGCTCAGGAGTGCTGGCATATAGGCTTTGACCAATGTAGAATTCTGCATTCTCGGCAAAGTCACCCTTGGGGTACGATGCATAATAACGCTTGAAAGTGGCGGCAGCACCTTCGTAATCCTTGTTGTTATACTGAGCCATGGCCAACATATACAAACTTTCTTGGGCATTCTCAGTACCCTTAAGCACTACTATCAAATCTGTGAGCAAGGTTGTGGCTCGTGTCCACTTACCTTTGGCAAAGCACTCTTTAGCATATTCGTACTTATAGGGAATATTTGATGTTGTATATACCTTATTGAATTCGTTGGCACAACCTGTAAGTAGGAATATAGAGATTATAGCAACAAGATGTATTTTATTCATAATCAAAAAAATGTGGTGCAAATTTACAATTATTTCCTCTATGGTCAAAGTAAAAAATACATTTTTTAGGAAAAAACCTTTTTATTTAGACATGGTGGAAGCTATTTTTATTTAATTTTGCAATTATGAATTATGATTTAGTATCAGACTATGCGCCAATGGGCGACCAGCCCAATGCCATAAACCAACTTTCTGAAGGGGTAATTCGTGGTGATAAGGCTCAGGTGCTGCTTGGTGTAACAGGATCGGGTAAGACTTTTACAATAGCCAATGTTATTCAAAGGGTAAACAGGCCCACGCTGATACTAAGTCATAACAAGACTTTGGCTGCTCAGTTGTATCAAGAAATGAAAGGCTTCTTTCCCAATAATGCGGTAGAGTATTATATTTCTTATTACGACTATTATCAGCCCGAGGCTTATCTCCCCTCTACAGATACTTACATAGAAAAAGATTTGGCGATAAACGAGGATATTGATAAACTGCGTCTTCGTGCCGTTAGTGCATTGCTTTCGGGTAGGCGTGATGTTATCGTAGTGTCATCGGTATCGTGTATTTATGGTATGGGCGGTCCGGCCTCAATGGCAAGTAGTGTTATCACTATAAAACGTGGCGAGATAAAAGACCGCAATGCCTTTCTTCGCCAGCTGGTTGATGCTCTGTATATAAGAAACGATGTAGATTTGACGCGCGGTTCATTTCGAGTGAAAGGCGATACGGTAGACGTTGCTTTGGCCTATAGCGATAATATACTCCGGATAAGTTGGTGGGGCGACGAGATTGATAGTATCGAAGAACTTGACAGTATAGATTTCCATAGGTTGGCTGCGTTCGACGATTATCAGATATGTCCAGCCAACATTTTTGTAACTTCAAAAGACCAAGTAGAGGGAGCTATACGTAATATACAGGACGACCTGGTGAAACAGATAGACTACTTTGTGAAGAGTGGCGAGGATATCAAAGCTCAGCGTATCAAAGAGCGCGTAGAGTATGATATGGAAATGATAAAAGAACTGGGGCATTGTAGCGGTATTGAGAATTATTCGCGCTATTTCGATGGTCGTGAACCTGGTGACAAACCCTACTGTCTGCTCGACTTCTTTCCTAAAGATTATCTGATGGTAATCGATGAAAGTCATGTTACCGTACCCCAAATTAATGCTATGTATGGCGGCGACAGGGCGCGCAAGCAGAATCTTGTGGAGTATGGCTTTCGTTTGCCGGCGGCATTTGATAATCGCCCCTTGCGCTTCGAAGAGTTTCAGAGTATGGCGCGTCAGGTTATTTATGTCTCGGCTACTCCGGCAGATTATGAATTGATGGAGGCCGATGGAGTAGTGGTAGAACAACTTATCCGTCCTACCGGATTGATTGACCCAGAGATTGATGTGCGCCCTAGCGAAAACCAAGTAGACGATTTGTTGGCCGAAATAGAAGCTTGTACCGAGCGCGAGGAGAGGGTACTGGTTACTACGCTTACCAAGCGTATGGCAGAAGAACTTACAGAGTATCTGCTCAACCACGAGGTGCGCGCCAATTATATTCATAGTGATGTGGCTGCGCTCGACCGTGTGCAGATTATGAACGACCTTCGTGCCGGGATATACGATGTGTTGGTAGGAGTAAACCTGCTGCGCGAAGGACTCGATTTGCCCGAGGTATCGTTGGTGGCTATTCTTGATGCCGATAAAGAGGGATTTCTGCGTAGCCACCGCTCGCTAACCCAAACGGCTGGGCGTGCGGCTCGCAACGTTAACGGTAAGGTGATAATGTATGCCGACCGCATAACCGAGAGTATGCGGAAAACCATAGACGAAACCTTGCGCCGCCGTACTATCCAGATGCGCTATAACGAAGAACATCATATTGTACCCAAGCAGATACAGAAAGAAATTAAGCAAAGTCTGCCAACGTCGAAACCTTCGCAAGAAAAGACTCAAATCACCTATAAGCCCTATGTTGAGCCTACGGAGACTGCGTTTGTAGCTGATCCGATAATTGTTAAGATGAGTAGTGAGCAACTGCAGAAATGTATTGATCGCACAACCGAACTTATGAAGGAAGCTGCCGAACAGTTAGATTTTATACAAGCTGCACAGTATCGCGATGAGATTATTAGATTGCAGAAAGAATTAGAGGAGAAACAAGCTGATTAATGGTTTGTATTATAGATTGTTGTTAACGGGCGTTAACTAAAAAGTGACGAGTTTTGGTTAATAGTTTTTAAAATTCGTCATAAAATTTGCTTCCGTTTTATTTATGGAAAATCGGCAAAAATCGCCATTTACGGCGAATTTTTGCCGTAATTTTCTGATTGTTTTTTTTGTTTTTAGACTATTTGTCTTTGTTTTTTGATAAATAGTAGTGGTTTCTGGTAAAAATACGACCGCATTTCCCAATTTTCCCTTCATGTGTTAGCCTTGTAGAGGCAGGCTTTAGCGTACTTATATACCATCTATAGCGTGCTAAAGGTCATCTCTGTCATGCTAAAGCTTATCTCTACTACCCTGATGGTGGTCTTTGAATGATTTTTGACCCATTTGGGGGCCTTATGAATACCCGTAAATGCAACCAACTGCAACTTTGTGCGAAAATATGGAAATAATACGGTACTTGTTGTTTAACTGTCGTTAACAAAGTGGCTTTCTCAAACTGCGAGAATTCGTTTACACATTATGTAAAAATATTAGTTAAATACTTGCAATTGTTTTTCGGAGATTTTTCTTTTTTGTACTTTTGTGATAGAAAACTATGTAAATCTTAAGATTATGAAGAAATTACTGATAGCGATAGTAGCCTTTCTGCCACTGGTATGTGCGGCTCAAGAAGTTAAGACCCTCACTCCCGAGCAGCAGTTAGAGCAGGCTCAGAAGCAGTTAGAGGCTGCGCAGAAGGCTGTAGAAGCAGCCAAAGCCAATGCCGCTAAAGCCAGCAAAGCTGCAGCCGAAGCTAAGGCTAAAGCCGAGGCGGAACAGCAACGTAAAGCTAAAGAGTTGGCAGAGAAGCAAGCCGCTATCCAGGCACAGATAAAGAAAGCACAGAAAGAAGCTGCCCGGCTAAATGCCGAAGCCGAGAAGCTAAACGCTGAGGCTAAAAAAGTAAGCGGAGAGACAGTTGCAACTCCTGTAGAACAACCAAAAACTCCAGTGGTAACCTCTGACCAAACCAAGATGGTTAAGAAAGAGGACAAAACGGCTCAAACCAAACCCGAAACGCAGATACAGTATGGCGAGGTTAATGGATGGTCGGCTGTTACGGCTCCTACTCCTACCGCAAAGGTAGCAGAAAAGAAAGAGGAAGCAGTAAACGAATTTGAAGGGTATTTAGCTGGTGAAGTACCATTGGTAGATGGTAAAGTGGTATTTAAAGAGAGCTTTAGTTTCCCTGGAAAAACCGCGACGGAACTGTATGATAAGGCTTTTGAATATGTAAATAACCTTACTGTCGACGAAAATCAGATTACCGATGGTCAGCTTCGTAGCCGTATCTCTATAGTCAACAAAAATACCCATTCTATTGCAGCCAAGATGTACGAATGGTTGGTATTTACCAATACCATGCTGATGAGCGACAGAACTGATTTTACCTATACCCTGTTAGTTAACTGTGCTGATGGGCGTATTGATGTAAGTATGGAGCGTATGTCGTATACCTATGAGGCTAATCGTTCTACAGGTTTTACTGAGCCCGCTCACAATATTATCACAGACAAACTGGCTTTGAACAAGAAACAAACCAAGGTAGTGCGTCCTTATGGTAAGTTCAGAATGAAGACTATAGACCGCAAGAATGCTATATTCCAGGGATTTGCCAACCTCTTTGCAAAATAATATATGATAATTAACGATAGCATTAATCATAATAAGCAATTCAAAGACAAACGGCAGGTCCGGATGTTTAAGATACGCAATGTGCTGAATATCCTGTTTATGGTTATAGCCATTGTGGGTGTTGCAGTGTATTTTCTGTCAAGTCATACTATCGGAACCTATATCGTGTTGGTATCATGCGTATTTAAGTTCGTGGAATGTAGCCTAAGACTTATCAAGTAAAAGATGAAGAAAAGAATAGTATTGTTGCTGTTCTGTGTGGTCAGCATGGTTGCTTCTGCACAGATAAACAACAATCAGTTTAACGAAATTAATAGTGACGGTGTTAATACCGATCCCAATAAAGGTAAAATAAATCCAGATAGTTTGGGTACAGATAAGGAAATACCCAAAGGCATAAAGGTTTGGACAGTAGATAAGCGTTTTGGCGATATAACCAAAGCCGCTCCCGATACGCTATCGCACATGTTTATGAACAGTATCTTTACGTCTGGATTGCGTGGCGAATTTAATACCACAGGTAATCTTGGTGCGCCGCGTCTTAATAGAATTTTTATTGACCGTGGTGATGAGGGCAATTTCCTATTTACTAATCCGTATGATTACTTTGTAACTGATGTAGATAAATTTCATTTTACCAATACCTTGTCGCCCTTTACCAATCTTACCTTTAATACTTGTGGTGATAGGCAGACGGGTGAAGACCATTTTACGGCAAAGTTTGGTGTCAATGCGGGCAAACGTATTGGCGTGGGATTTAACTTCGATTACATCTATGGTCGCGGATATTATTCTGATCAGAGTACATCCCATTTCAACTATACTATGTATGGTTCGTATCTTGGCGATCGCTATCAGGCACATGTGCTCATGTCTACCAATCATCAGAAGGTTACCGAAAACGGGGGTATAACCAACGATGACTATATTGTTCATCCCGAACTCTTCTCAGAGAGCTTTGCAACGTCTGATATCCCCACCGTGCTGAATCAGAACTGGAATAGAAATGACAACCAGCATCTATTTTTCACGCAGCGTTATAACGTGGGATTTCATCGTACGGTAAAGATGACCGAAGAAGAAATAGCTGCCAAAAAATTTGCAATGGCTGCCAAGAAAGACCAAGCCGCGCGTGAGGCAAGAGAGAAGGCCGAGCGTGAAGGGGAGGACTTTGACGAGAAAGAATACGAGCGCAAACAGGCCGTTGAGCAAAAGTATGCCGGTCGCCCAGATAATGCTCGCATAGCAGGTAAAGAACCTACCGATACATTGAAGGCAGCTGCGGTCGACCGTATAGCTATAACAGATAAGGCACAGGCCGACAGCCTGTTAAAGGCACAAGCTTTGGCCGGTGAAGATACGCTTTGGACTAAGCAGGAGTACGTACCTGTAACCAGTTTTATTCATACGCTTGAACTGAACAACTATAGCCGTATATACCAAGCTTACGCTACGCCCGACTCTTACTATGCTCAGGATTATGAATTGGACGAAAAGTTTACAGGCGACTCTATCTATGACAAGACCAAACATCTGTCATTGCGCAATACATTGGCGCTTTCGTTGTTAGAGGGATTCAATAAGTGGGCTAAGGCTGGCGTTAAAGTTTTTGCTGCTCACGAATTGAGGCGGTATGTATTGCCCGCAGCGGCAGGAACATCTACTTGGAGCGAAAATAATATATATGTAGGTGGACAATTGGGTAAATTCCAGGGTAAAACCTTGCACTACTGCGCTATGGCAGAATTTGGCCTAACAGGAACTGATGCCGGCAATTTGCGGGTTGATGCCTCGGCCGACTTGAATTTTAAGCTTTTCGGTGATACAGTATCCCTTGTTGCCAATGGCTTTTTCCATCGTACTACACCTTCGTTCTATTATCGTCATTATCATGGTCGCCATTATATGTGGGACGACGACGATTTATCGAAAACTATCCATTCGCGTGTTCAGGGAGTGCTTAGTTGGGCCAAGACAAAGACTAAGCTGCGAGTAGCTCTAGATGAGATATCCAATTATACCTATTTTGGTTTAAGTTATCAGATAGACGACTCGTACAACCGATTGAACAACGATATACATGTGCGCCAAAGCAGCGATGCCATAAGTCTGCTCACGGTGCAGTTATGTCAAGATTTCAAGTTGGGTCCTTTCCGTTGGGAGAATGTGTTGACTTATCAGAAGTCGAGTGCCGAAGATGTGCTGCCAGTACCTCAGTTGAACGTCTATTCAAACCTGTATCTGCGATTCAAAATCGCCAAGGTGTTGAAATGTGATTTCGGTGCAGATGTGCGCTATTTTACTAAGTACTATGCACCAGACTATGCTCCCGGATTGGGACAATATGCCGTACAAGAAGGTACCGACCGTGTAGAGATAGGCAATTATCCCATGGTGAATGTCTATGCCAATTTCCATCTTAAGCAGACCCGTTTCTTTGTGATGATGAGTCATGTAAATGCGGGTAGCGGTAACAGAATGTATTTTAATGTACCCCATTATCCGCTGAATGACAGTATCATCCGCTTCGGGCTAAGTTGGAATTTCTATAATTGATAGCTTTTGGTGATGCAACAGTTGAACTTAGATATAATGGAATATGTGGAGAGGTGTATACTTCCCCGTTATACCGAATTTGGTAAGAGTCATGGTTTGAGCCACGTATTGCGTGTAATCAAAAACAGCTTGGAACTTGCCCGTTTTACCGGTGCTGATATTAATATGGTATATGTGGTAGCGGCATACCACGATTTAGGCATGACGGGACCACGTGCAGTGCATCATATCACCAGCGGAAAGATTCTGGCAAGCGATGCTAGACTTAAAAAGTGGTTCACTACCGAGCGCATTGTTATTATGAAAGAAGCCGTAGAAGACCATCGCGCTTCTGCCAGCAGGCAACCGCGTTCTATCTATGGCAAAATAGTGGCTGAGGCCGATCGTGACCTGGATACCGAGGTGGTTTTTAGGCGCGCTATCCAATTTGGCTTGGAAAAATATCCCGAAGTAGAAACCGAACAGCAGTGGGAACGTTTCTATAGACATATGTTAGAAAAATATTCGGTAAATGGTTATATGAAACTATGGATTCCCAATTCGCCCAACCGAATGAAATTAAGAGAAATTCAGACAATAATAGAAAACAAACGCTTGCTTAGAGAGTGGTTTGACCGTATTTACCAGCAAGAAACATCTAAGCATTAATTCGTTATTTTCTATTGTTTCTCATATCCTTGACCACGGTTTTTTATAGCAGTGATTACTGTTATTGACAAAGCAAAAAACTTGGATAATTGTTTTGCATTGTCTGCACTTTGCATTAACTTTGTATCAAACTAAAAATTGAAATTGATGAAAGTGCGTTTGTCTGTCATGAACTTCTTGGAGTTCGCCGTGTGGGGCTCTTACCTAACCTGCATGGGTATCTATCTTGGTAATATCGGCCTAAGTAGTCATATTGGCTCGTTTTATGCCATGCAAGGAATTGTTTCTATCTTTATGCCCGCATTGATGGGAATCATTGCCGACCGCTGGGTGCCAGCACAACGCCTTCTCGGGCTGTGCCATTTACTGGCTGCCTTATTCATGTTTGCAGCCGGATGGTATGGTATGACTAATGGAGCAGAGGCTAATTTCGGCGTACTTTTCTCGTTCTATTCGCTTAGTGTGGCATTCTATATGCCAACTCTTGCCCTTACCAATTCGGTGGCATACTATTGCTTGGAATTAAAGGGGATGGATACAGTTAAAGAGTTTCCGCCTATCCGGGTATTCGGTACTGTAGGCTTTATTGTGGCCATGTGGCTCGTTGATATTTTAGGTTTTAAGAGCACTTACGAACAGTTCTTCGTATCGGGAGTTTTTGGTGTATTACTATTCCTTTATACTTTCAGTCTGCCCACATGTCCGCTTGGTGATGATGATAATAAGCAAAGTTTAGTTGATGCCTTTGGTTTACGCGCTTTTACTCTGTTTAAGCAGAAACGTATGGCTATCTTCTTTATTTTCTCAATGCTTCTAGGCGTAAGTTTGCAGATAACTAACGGATTTGCTACACCTTTTATCGAGAGCTTTAAGGCCCTTCCCGAATATGCAGGAACTTTCGGAGTAAAATATCCAGTAATATTGTATTCGCTATCGCAAATGAGCGAAACCCTGTGTATATTGATGATACCGTTCTTTATGAAGCGTTATGGTATCAAGAATGTTATGCTTATTGCTATGTTCTCTTGGGTAGCACGTTTTGCCCTTCTTGGAGCCGGAAATCCAGGTAGTGGCGTATGGATGTTTATCCTCTCGATGATAGTATATGGCGTGGCCTTTGATTTTTTCAATATCTCAGGCTCGTTGTTTGTTAATGATAATACAGATTCTAAAATACGTTCAAGTGCACAGGGCGTGTTTATGCTTATGACCAATGGTATAGGTGCTACACTCGGCTCTTTTGCCGCCCAAGCCATTGTCTCTGCTCATACTGATGCCAATGGCGTTACCCAATGGGCAACTTGCTGGTACATTTTTGCCGGCTATGCATTGGTAGTAGGAGTCCTGTTTGCATTCATGTTTAGGCCTCATAAGGCTAAAAGTAAAGCATGACAGATAAGATACAATTGTATATAGCGGCTGTTTCACAGCTTAGGCAATTTGGTAATGTAGGGCTCATTATTCTAACAGGTGAGCTGCAGAGTAAGCAAGTAAGTATACTCTGCGATTTTGAAGAACTTCGCAGTCTGCAAGCGAACTTCAAGAAACAGGTGTGTCCAAAGGACTCGTTAATATCCGTTCTTTGGAAGATAATCAGTGCTAATACGTCGCGTCAATATGAAGTATATATAGCTGATATAAAAAAAGGAAAATATCAAGTTTTCTTACAGACAGACGATGCTTTAGAACAACACGAATTAGAGCCTACGGCTGCTATGACATTGGCAGCTATAGCCGATTTGCCCATTTATATGTGTGCAGAGTTATTTGCCAAGCAGAGTGCTACTTTCGATCCGGAAAGAGACCGAATGGCGTTGCCGCTTAATGCGCTTAATATAACGGTGTTAGAGCATGCTCTGCATAGAGCTATAGATGCAGAAGACTATAAGATGGCTTCTGTCATTAAGAAAGAGATGGATAACAGAAAGAAATAAATAATGTTATGAAAGAAGCTCGGTATTTTTATGTGCCTCAGGCTTCGGCCAAAAATGAATTGCCCGCTGACGAGGCAGTGCACGCATTGCGTGTGTTGCGGTTGTCAACTGGTGATGAGATGTTCTTGATGGATGGCGAGGGAGGAATCTTTAGAGCTAACGTTACCATGACATCCTCAAAGCATTGCTTTTATGTGATTGTAGAAGCTTTAAGTCCAAATAAAGCTTGGAAGGGGCATATTCATCTAGTTATAGCCCCCACCAAGATGATGGAACGAATAGAATGGATGGCAGAGAAGTCTACCGAGATAGGTTTTGACGAATTGTCGCTTCTAAAGTGTGCTTTCTCAGAGCGCAAGGTTGTTAACACCGCGCGGTTGGATAAGATTGTGGTTTCTGCCATGAAGCAGAGTCGCAAACCGTTTAAGCCGGTAGTTCACGAAATGATAGATTTCAACTCTTTTATTCGTCAGCCTTTAAACGGTCGTAAGTTTATAGCGCATTGTTATAACGAAGTGCCCCGCGAGGATTTGTTTTCACTCTTAACGGCTGATGATTCCTGCACAGACACAACAATTTTGATTGGCCCAGAGGGCGACTTCTCAATAGACGAAGTTAAGGCGGCTGTGGCGCAAGGCTTTAAGTCTATATCGCTGGGTAACTTCAGACTGCGCACAGAGACTGCCGGACTTATGGCTGTAACCATGGCACAATTGGCACAACGCAGATGATACTACTTAATTCATGTGATAACCGATGAAGAAACTTTCTTTTGTATTTATATTAATATGTGTACTCTTGGTATCGTGCTCTGATGACAACGAGTATATAGATGCTATTCCCCAAAAGAGCCAGTTTGTAGCCTCTATAGACCTAACAAGGTACGATGGTATGAGCGCAGGCGATTTTTTGAAGGCCCTTTTTCAAATAGATAATATGGAAGGAAAGGGATTAGATGTTACCAAGAAAATATATGCCTTTGAGTCGCCTAATGGTTTTTATGGACTTTGCCTCGCAGTGTCTGACCAGTCGGCATTGAAAGAATTGTTAGCCACTAATGGTTACAAACTTTCAGAATTTCGTGGTTATAATTTCTCGGTATTGGGTAGTTCTTGGGTTGTAGGCTTTGACGAAGATGCGCTGTTGGTAATGGGTCCTGTAACTCCCAACGAGCAACGTAATGTAATGATAGATATGGCTAATTATCTTGGACAAGATTCAGATAAAGGGTTGCGGGCTTCAGCGCAAAAGGCTCGTTTAGACTCTATACAAGAGCCCGTTGCTATGGTGTCGGCCATGAAATCTCTTCCCGAACTGATGCGCTCTTCGCTAATGCTATGCTCGCCTACCGAGATAAATATCAATAAGCTATATTACAGTGCAGGTATTACGCTTTCTGGCAATTACATTCAGGTAGACGGTTCTCTCTATTCCTGTGATGATAAGGATGAGAAAGTCCTACAGAGTTATCAAGCGGAAAACTTGGGCACTGTTAGCGGAAAATATCTTCAGTATATAGATGCTCAAGACTTTGTTACTATACTGCTGAATACAAAGACCCGCTTAACTAGTCTTACCCAAGGTAAGGCAGATTTTGAAAAGTTGTTTGCTGCATTGAATGCCAGTTCCAAGTCGGATATTGATTACAAACAAGTGTTCGCTTCTGTTTCAGAAGAAATAATGGTGGGTGTGCCGCCTCAATCAGGAAATCTGCGATTGCTTGTCTCTAATATGGATTCGGTCATAGGTCAATCTGTAAATAGCGAAAGGGTAGGGCGTATGGCCGACGGAACCTATTATATAGGAAATCTGCCTAATAAGAAGACTACTGACAGCAAATGGAATAGCGTGCTTGTAGGCAAGCGTGCTGCCATGATAGTTAACTTAAAAGAGTTGCAGCGAGTGGCTCCACTTCCCTTACTTACCAATGTGCAACGAGTAATGGGCGATAAGCGAACAATGGTGTTAATGGTGCGATAGATGGAAAAGATACAGTTAGAGAAAATAGTTCCGCACGTTTTTTCGCATGTTCCCGATTTACAGTCGGATATATGGAATAAAAACGTTACTTTGGAAAAGAATAATGTCTATCTGATTGAGGCTCATAGTGGAAAGGGTAAGAGTACCCTATGTAGTTATCTTATAGGTTATAGACAGGATTATAGCGGTAGTTTGTTATTCGACTCTCGCCCCGCAACAGAATTTAACTTGAGTGACTGGACGGCTGTGCGTCGTGAAAACATAAGTTATTTGTTTCAAGAATTACGCTTGTTTCCCGAGTTGACAGCCCTTGACAATGTGTTGATAAAGAATTCGCTTACAAATCATCTTAGTGTAGACCAGATAGACGAGTGGTTCGACCTACTGGGCATAGCCGAAAAGAGAAATGTGCCTGTTGGTAATATGTCGTTTGGTCAGCAGCAGCGAGTTGCCATGATGCGAGCCTTGGCTCAGCCCTTCGACTTTCTTATAGCTGATGAACCTATCAGTCACCTTGACGATGCCAATGCTGCAATTATGGCCACACTCATGATAGAAGAGGCACGCAAGCAAGGTGCCGGAGTTATAGTAACAAGCATAGGTAAGCATATGGACTTGCCCTATGATAAGGTATTGTGTCTGTAGAACCGCCCTTAATAAGTAAGATAATGAATTTGATTTGGAAATTATTGCGGAGCCATATCAGTAAAAGTCAACTGTCTGGATTCTTTTTGGCCAATCTTTTGGGCCTTACCATAGTTCTTCTTGGCTATCAGTTTTATACCGATGTTCTCCCCTGCTTTGTGGGCGATGATGGTTTTATGGCAAACAACAATGTTGTGCTAACTAAAAAAGTTCGTTCGTCAAGCGTAGTATCTGGAGAATCCAACCTATTTGACGATGCAGATATTGAAGAATTGCGCCAACAGCCGTTTGTAGAATCGTTAGGAAAATGTACTTCTAACGATTATCATGCTACGGCCACCATGTCAGTAGGCGGTACAACAATACTTAATTCAGAAGTTTTTTTCGAGAGTGTTCCGGACGAGTTTGTTGGTGTAGACCATAACGTATGGCAATATAATGCAGGCGATGAGGCTGTGCCCGTACTCCTTCCTCGTTCTTATCTTACCATGTACAATTTCGGTTTTGCCAAGTCGCGTTCGCTGCCTACGTTGTCAGAAGGAGTACTTGGTATGGTAGATATTGCTTTGATGGTGCAAGGAAACGGAAAGCAAGGTGTAGTCAAAGGCAAGCTTATAGGTTTTTCTAACAAGATTAATTCGATTCTTGTACCCCAATCGTTTATGGAACTATCTAACCAAGAATACGGTTCTCAATCGCAATCTAATCCATCGCGTGTGTTGGTTCGTTTCGATAATCCGGCAAGCAAGGAGGTTACAACCTTTATAGAAGATCACGGATACGAGATAGATAGCGACCAGATGAATAACGAGAAGACTGCCTATTTTCTTAAGTTAGCAGTGGGCATAGTGATGACCATTGGTGTGCTTATCTCTGCTTTGAGTTTTTATATCTTATTGTTAAGTATCTTTTTGCTTGTTCAGAAGAATACCCACAAGTTGGAAAATTTGTTACTGATAGGCTATCCAGTACGTTCGGTAGCTCTTCCTTATCAGGTGCTTGCCATGGTGCTCAATGGCGCTATCCTCTTGATAGCCATCATTGTGGTATTGGAATTTAGAGAGTTTTATTATGAGTATCTGCTTGTCTTGCAACCAGCGTTAGATAAGTCATTCCCAGGGGGGATGCTTATGCTTGGCGTAGGTATCTCTTTGCTGGTTTCGGTTGTTAATAGTGCCATTATTCATAATCGTATCAAGCAGATATGGTATACCAAAAGGCGCAGTAAGCGACGTTAAAAAAATAACTTGGTAGTCTTCTTTCGATATCTTTTTGGTTTTTATATACTGCCCACGGCCGTAAGCAAGTTGGTTGATGGCCGTGGCCCAATTGGCTGACGAATGTAAACTATATTGCTGACGGCCGTCAGCAATATAGAAAATATTATTTGCTTGACAGCAATAATAGCCATAGAACCCATTAATATATTGAAAAATAGCTATATCGGAGATAATCGTGGTATTGTATTGCAATTTTAACATGGCATTTAGAATTAATTAGAAAAAAATATCTAATTTTGCACACAATTATTAACAATAGTTACTACGTAATGTAGTATTTTAACTTAACTTTTAAAATATGTTGAGACGTTTAAGCCTTGTTATTGTATTGATGTTGGCCTTTACAGCATCAATTATGGCACAAATCACGACATCAGGTATTAACGGTAAGGTAACCTCGCAAGGCGACGAGGTTATTGGTGCTTCTGTTACAGCTACGCACCAACCCTCAGGTACTGTATATCGTGCAGTTACTAATGTTAACGGTAGGTTTAACATCCCGGGCATGCGCCCTGGCGGACCTTATAAGATAGAGATATCTTATATTGGTCATCAAACAAAGACCTTTGATAAGGTAAACTTATTGTTGGGTGAATCTCAGAATCTTTCTTGTTCGTTGGAAGAAGATGCCCAAATGCTAGACGAAGTTGTAGTAGCTGGTAAGGCAGGATTGAATGCTACCAAGACGGGTGCTGCCCAAAGTATTAGCGCGGCTCAGATAGCTAATATGCCAACAGTTACTCATAGTATAGCTGATATTGCTCGTCTTAATCCTCAGATTAACTCTAACGAGCAGGCTGGCTCTATGTCGTTTGCCGGTACAAACAACCGCTATAACGCTTTCCAGATAGATGGTGTGATGAACAACGATGCTTTCGGTCTTACTTACAACGGAAGTAATGGCGGTCAAGCCAGCACTCAGCCTGTATCTATGGAAACTATCGACCAGATACAGATTAATATTGCTCCTTTTGATGTTCGCCAGAGTGGTTTCACTGGTGGCGCTATCAATGCCATTACCAAGAGCGGTACCAACCAATTCCACGGTAGCGTTTACGGCTATGGTAACAACGAAAAGCTAGTAGGTCGTCATTATCGTAATCACGATGGAACTTATGCCGATCCTTATTCTAAAGAGAATGAGTCTCTGTTTGGTTTCACCCTCGGTGGTCCTATCATCAAAGACAAGTTATTCTTCTTTGCCAACTACGAGAATAGTGACAAGTCGTACCCCAATGACTATGGGTTGGGAACTACAGGTTCTAAGGTAGATGCCGACTTGGCTGTACAGATACTTGATGCCATTAAGGATATGGCTAAAGACCAGGGATACGAGTATAATGGTAACTATGCCAATCCGGATATGCGTACTTGGAGCAACAAGGCCGGTGTTAAACTCGATTGGAATATCAATGACTTCAATAAGTTTACCATACGTTGGAGCTATGTTAACGCCCGTTCTATGAAGGGCGGTGGCGGTATCGCTATACTGAATACTGGTGACCACCTGTATGAATACAAGTCAACCACCAACTCTATTATGGCCGAGCTCCAGTCTCGCTTTAGTCCAACTTTGAGCAACGAGGCTCGTGCTTCTTACGTTACTGTACGCGATGCCCGTACTTCAGGTAATGCTTTCCCCGCTATCCAGATAGCCAAAGTAGGTAACAATAACGGTACTGTAAATATAGGTAACGAGTATAACTCGATGGCTAACGGCCTTGATCAAGATGTATTTACTTTTGAGGATAACCTTACTTGGTACAAGGGTAATCATACTGTAACTTTCGGTACTCATAACGAGGTTTACAAGTTCTCTAACCTCTATATCCCTAACCTCTTCGGTTCGTACTATTTCTCTACTCCCGACGATTTCTTTAGCTATTACAATGGCTTTAAGGCTGGTACTCCCGGTATAGGTAAATACATTAACCAGTATTATTTCAGAGAGGCTAATGTAGACGTTACAGGTAATGCCCGTTGGGAAGCCCAATTCGGTTCAGCCCAGTTAGGTTTCTATGTTCAAGACAAGTGGGATATCTCTAATTCATTGCAACTTACCTATGGTTTGCGTATGGACTTGCCTATATTCTTCGATGCTCCTTCAGAGAATGCTCCATTTAATGAGTGGGCTGCGCAGAATGGTTATGGCTACAGAACTCAAGATAAGCTGAAGTCTACTCCTATGTGGAGTCCTCGTGTTGGTTTCCGTTGGGATAAAGATAATAAGCATAAGCTCATCGTTCGTGGTGGTGTAGGTGTATTTACCGGTCGTGTTCCATTTGTATGGCTCAGCAACAGCTTTTCTAATACAGGTATCCAGATGTCTTCATATAGCGTAAAGCGTAACGAGAACATATCACTTATTTTGGATCCTAACAAGCAGTCAGAGAATGGCAAATTGCTAACTGCAAGTAATGGTAACCAGACTATCAACGTGTTTGATAATGACTTTAAGTTTGCTCAGACTCTGCGTGCTAACCTTGGTGTTGATTTCAATCTTCTTGGTATCTCATGGACCGCAGAGGCAATTTATAGCAAGACTCTTAACGATGTATATTACCAGGATATAGCTTACTCTGAAACAGGTAAGACTCTTGCTGATGTTACTGGTTTCTCTTGGGACAACCGTCCTATGTACGAGCGCGTAACTACGGGTCTTCCTTTCCAGGATATCTATGTTCTTAAGAATACTAACAAGGGTTATACTTATAGCTTGTCTTTGAAGGCAGAAAAGAACTTTGATTTTGGTCTTGATTTGGCTGCTTCTTATACCTTTACTCAGTCAAAGAGTATTTGTCCTGCTACTTCTTCACAGGCTTCAAGTAACTGGGGAAACACCTCTACTTATCGTTTCTCTAATGCTCCTGAATTGTCGTACAGTGCTTACAACATCCCTCATATGATTAAGGCTTCGGCTTTCTATCATTTCCATATCGCTAACAACAAGATGTTTACCACAACCATCGGTTTGATTTATCAGGGTAAGAGTGGTTCACCTTATTCTATGATGTATAGTGGTGATATTAATGGCGATAACGGTCGTTCTAACGACTTGATATTTATTCCTACCGATGAGCAGATTGATCAAATGCCTTTCAAGGCTCAAGGTGACTATACAGAAGAGTTGCAGCGTCAGAACTTGAAGGCGTGGTTGGCCAAGACTCCTTATCTTAAGGATCACCGTGGCGAATACTTCAAGCGTAATGCCGACAATTTGCCTTTCGAAAATCACTTCGACTTCCACTTCGCTGAGAAGATGAGTGTAAAGGTTGGTAAGTATGTACACGCTCTCGAATTGTCTTTGGATATTCTTAATGTGGGCAACCTGTTGAATAAAGATTGGGGACGTACTTATGGCACAAGCTATTCAAACGAGTTGATAACTCCTTTGACTTACGATGGTGGCCAGTTCCAGTTCCTAAGTAGCTCAGATTATGTAATCAAGTATCCACAGTCGTACTACAGCCGTTGGCGTGGTCAGATTGGATTGAAATATACATTCTAATAATTTAGAAATTACACCAGGAAGCCTCTTGAGATTTTGTCTTGAGAGGCTTCTTCAGTATATGCAAGTTTGATGGAATAAAATAAATGTATTAATGTTTGTATCACGCACGTTTTTTCATTAACTTTGCAAAAACATTAAATATTAATAAATAAGATAATAATGAAAGCATTTGTATTCCCCGGACAGGGCTCACAGTTTGTCGGAATGGGCAAAGATCTTTATGAAAATAATGCGTTGGCTAAAGAATTGTTTGACAAGGCCAATGAAATACTTGGTTTCTCAATTACCGATATTATGTTTGCTGGTACTGACGACCAGTTGAAACAAACCAATGTTACCCAGCCTGCTGTATTCCTTCATAGTGTAATCTCGGCTCTTTGCCTTGGTGATGAGTTCGCCCCCGATATGGTAGGTGGACACTCGCTTGGTGAATTTTCTGCCCTGGTTGCAGCTGGTGCTTTGAGCTTTGAAGATGGCTTGAAATTGGTAGCTACTCGTGCTAATGCTATGCAGAAAGCTTGCGAGGCAAATCCTGGTACTATGGCTGCTATTATTGGCTTGCCCGATGAGAAAGTTGAAGAAATTTGCGCAGAGGTATCTACAGAAGGTAATGTAGTGGTTGCAGCTAACTACAACTGTCCCGGTCAGCTTGTGATTTCGGGTAATGTAGATGCTATCAATAGTGCTTGTGAAAAATTAAAAGAAGCAGGTGCTAAGCGTGCTCTTCCTTTGAAGGTTGGTGGTGCATTCCACTCGCCACTTATGCAGCTTGCTAAAAACGAACTTGAAGCCGCTATAGAGCAAGCCACATTTAATACGCCAAAGTGTCCTGTTTATCAGAATGTAGATGCTGCACCTCATACTTCTCCTGCTGAGATTAAGGCTAACTTGATAGCCCAACTTACCAGTTCGGTACGTTGGACAGCTAGTGTACAGGCAATGATAGCCGATGGTGCTGACGACTTTACAGAATGTGGCCCCGGCAAGGCTCTTCAGGGCATGATAGGTCGCATTGATAAGACGGTGGCCGTTCACGGTATCGCCTAATGAATGTTATGGGTAGTATCATCCAACTATCCTGCATTTGTACTTTGTGAATTATCTTTCGGCTTCTTTATATTTTAGGTCAGTTTAAAATGATAATTTATCAGATATTCACCAGACTTTTCGGCAATCGTAACTCTACTCGTAAAGAGTGGGGTTCGGTTGCCGAAAATGGTTCAGGTAAGTTGAATAATATTGACGACTTGATTCTTAAGCGCATCAAATCGATGGGCATAACCCATGTTTGGTTTACCGGTGTAGTTCGACACGCTTCGCAAACCGATTATACAGCATATGGTATTCCTGCACAAAAAGCAGAAGTGGTGAAGGGTAGAGCTGGATCACCATACGCTATAGTAGACTATTATGATATAGATCCCGACTTGGCTGTAGACGTAGATAACCGTATGGACGAATGGTGTCAGCTTATTAATCGTACTCACCATGCTGGTATGAAGGTGATTATGGACTTTGTTCCTAATCATGTAGGTAGACAATATCATTCTGTTGGCCGCCCTGCTGGAGTAAAAGATTTAGGAGAAGACGACGATACGTCAAAGCATTTCTCTACCGATAATAATTTTTATTATTGTTGGGGACAACCACTTGATTTAGCCAATATTACAGCCAATCAGACATACAACGAAATCCCGGCTAAGGCCACAGGTAACGACCATTTTGACAATCGTCCTGGTAGAAATGATTGGTATGAAACCATAAAATTGAATTATGGCGTAGACTATTGTGATGCTGGTGGTAGGTCTGTACATTTTACCCCCGTTCCCGATACGTGGAAGAAGATGACAGATATCTTGCTGTTTTGGGCAGCTAAAGGGGTAGATGGCTTCCGGTGTGATATGGCTGAAATGGTACCCGTTGAGTTTTGGACTTATGCAACAGGCGTAGTTAAGAAATCCTGTCCCGATATTATTTTTGTGGGCGAGGTATATAATCCATCTCTTTATCGTAACTATATTGGTGCAGGCTTTGATTACCTTTACGATAAAGTGGGAATGTACGACTGTCTGCGCGATGTTATCTGTGGTCTTCGCTGGGCTTCAGACATTACTCGTCAGTGGCAACAGATCGATGATATACGCAACCATATGCTCTATTTCTTGGAAAATCATGATGAACAACGTTTGGCCAGTGATTTCTTTGCCGGCAATCCTTGGTTTGGTTATCCAGCCCATATCGTAAGTTGCCTGCTCTATACTAATCCTTATATGCTCTACGCTGGTCAGGAACTAGGTGAGCGAGGTATGGATCAAGAAGGATTCAGTGGATGCGACGGGCGTACCACCATCTTTGATTATTGGAGTCTTGATAGCATAAATCACGGTTACTTTGATATCCGTAAGAAAACGAAGGACGAACGCCAGCTTATGGATGCCTATAAACGCGTGATGCTTGTAGCTCAGCAAGAGAAAGCGGCATGCCAAGGTAAGAGTTTCGACCTTATGTATGTTAACGGCCATTTGGCTCAGTATCAGTATGCTTTCTTACGCCAAGCCGATGATGAATTACTGTTGGTTGCAGTCAATTTCGATGGAAAACCTGCACAAACAGAAATCCTAATACCATATCATGCCTTCGAGTGTCTCGGATTGAAAGAAGATACTTTCGTTGCCACAGACTTACTTTCAGGTAACGAGAAACATATCAATCTAAAGGCCGATGGTAAAGTAAGTGTAGAAATCCCAGATCATGGCGGCGTGGTATATAAAATCAAAAAGTAATAACCATGGAAGAACTGATACTGAATGAACACAATAAAGAAGAATTTCCCCCAGCTCATACAGCAGAGCATCTTCTTAACCAACTGATGGTACGCCGTTATGGATGCGAGCGTAGCAGTAATGCGCATATCGAACGCAAGAAGAGCAAGATAAGTTATCAACTCGCTGTAAAGCCTACACGCAAGGAAGAACAGTTTATAGAAGAGGAGATGAATCGGTTAATAGCCGAAGATATGCCTGTAACCTACGAGTATGTAGATATCAACCATATACCCGATGGGGTTAATGTAAATCGCTTGCCCGATAATGCCAGCGACACTATCCGACTGGTGCGTATAGGCGATTACGATGTGTGCCCGTGTATAGGCAAGCATGTGCGCTCAACCAGCCAGATAGGGCGTTTTACTATGCTTGGAACCAATTGGGATGAAGAAAAACGCTCCTTTAGAATTAGGTTCAAGATAGTACAATAATTTATAAAGTTTTTACCTTATGAATTGATTGACATCTAAAGACGATAACGCCCCATCTTATAATCAATGAAAAACTAATTGTGGTAATTTATAGCACCACTCATAAATAGATTAATATGTTAAAACTTAAATCATTACCCGTATTATTGTTTGCAGCGGCTGGAGCTATCACGGCTTCAGCACAAGACTCGCAAACACTTTATGAGAATTTTCAGCATCCAGGTCAGACCTATCGCCCACGCGTATGGTGGCATTGGATGAATGGTAACATCACTAAAGATGGTATCTATAAAGATTTGACGTGGATGAAGCGCTCTGGTATTGGCGGATTCCATGTGTTCGATGCAGGTCTGTCAACACCGCAGATAGTTAAGAAGCGTCTTCCGTATATGAGTCCTGAATGGAAAGATGCTTTCCATTACGCTATTTCGCTTGCCGATAGTTTAGGTCTTGAGGCCACAATAGCCAGTGCGCCTGGATGGAGTGAAACTGGTGGTCCATGGGTGGCTGATAGTGCAGGCATGAAGAAATTGGTGTGGCGTGAAATAGAAGTAAAGGGCATGGGTAAGAATATGACTTTACGCTTGCCCGAAGGATTCGAAGTTGCAGGTGCTTACAAAGATTATTGTTATAATAAAGGTTCGATAGCTTCAGAGTTCCTGCAGAAAAAGTTTTATCGTGATATTGCCGTCTTGGCTATGCGCATCCCTGATAATGATATCCCGATGACGGCTCTTAACCCTACAATCACTACCAGTGGCGGTGAGGTTACGGTAGCGCAGTTAGATAACGATTGCATCTCAGATTATTCTCTTATCAAGCCCGAAAAGGACGGCAAGGCTTGGGTTCTGTTCGATTTTCATAAACCGCAGTTAGTACGTTCAATAACGTGGTCAGTATTAAAAGCCGAGAATAATGTAGAGAATTGTGCTGCCAGCCTTTTCTGCAGTATGGATGGAAAAACATTTACCAAGGTTCTAGATATTGCTTACCAACAAGGATTGGAGCGTATAGAGGATATTCCCGAAACTACTGCTCGTTATTATAAGGTTGTATTTAGTAGTACCGAGAAGAATAATCCTGCATCGGCATTCCGCCTTTCTTCACTCAAGTTGTCGCCAGTTGTGCGTGTAAATCTGCTGTCCGATAAAACAGGATTCTCTTTCTATCGTTACGGCACATCTGCCAAAACTCCTTCTACCACCGATGTGGTAAGCATAAAGGATGTGATCAACGTTACTTCGTTTGTGAAAGACGGGGTACTTACGTGGAAAGCCCCTAAGGGTCGCTGGCGTATTATCCGTTTCGGTTATGGACTTACCGGAAAGACCAATCACCCGGCTTCGCCTGAAGCTACGGGACTGGAAGTTGATAAGTTAGACCCTGTAGCTATTCGCGATTATTACCGTAATTATCTGCAGACTTATGTAGATGCCAGTCAGGGTATGCTAGGCGAACGTGGTATTACCCATTTGCTTAACGATAGTTATGAGGCTGGTACGCAGACTTGGACAGGACGAATGTTCGAAGAATTCAAAACTCGTCGTGGCTACGATCTCTTCCCTTGGCTTCCTGCATTGACAGGTGTTGTTGTCAATAGTGCCGAAGAGACCGAACGTTTCCTCTTCGATTGGCGTACTACGATAGGCGATATGATGACAGAGTATCATTACGATATGCTGGACGATATACTCAAGCCTTATCATCTTAAGCGATATACTGAGAGTCACGAGGCATGGCGCGTTAATCTTACTGATGGTATGGATTGTAAGCGCAACGCAGATGTCCCTATGTCGGCGATTTGGATGCGCTATAAACAGGGTATGATTACTACCGCCCAACACGATGCCGATATACGAGAGTCTGCCTCTGTTGCCCATATCTACGGACAGAATGTAGCTGCTGCCGAATCGTTTACTAGTGATGGCTTCCGTGATGGTGCTTTTGTGTATACTCCATCGGTTCTGAAACCTACCGCAGATGCAGCAATGGCTAGTGGACTAAATCTTTTTGTAATTCACACCTCTCCTCATCAACCTGTTGACGATAAGGTGCCTGGTCTTGGTCTTGGTCGTTATGGTCAGTGGTTCGATCGTAATGAGACATGGGCTGGTCAAGCCCTTGCATGGACCGATTATCTCTCACGTAGTTGTTACTTGTTGCGCCAAGGCAAGTTCGTAGCCGATGTAGCTTTTTATTATGGTGAGGATACCAATGTTACGGGCCGTTATCATACTCGTATGCCTAACTTCCCCAATACGTATAATTTCGACTTTGTAAGTCCGTCGATAGTCAAAGACGTGCTTAAAGTGGACAATGGCCAATTGGTTACAGCTTCAGGCATGCGTTATCGCATACTTTGGCTTGATAATGTTAGCATGATATCTATCAAGATGCTTCGTAGAATTAAGCAACTGGCCGATGCCGGAGTAGTGATAGCAGGCGAGAAACCAACAACCCTACGTGGACTTGATGGAACACAAGAAGAATTTAGTAGTTTGGTTAAAGATATATGGGATTCAGGTCGTAAGAATATATCAACAGGAGTTGCTATCGATAAGGTTCTTCTTGCCGTAGGCATCGCTCCAGATGTTACTTTCTCTGATACGAAAGCCAATATTAAGTATGTACATCGCCGGTTAGACAATGGCGAAATATATTGGGTAGCCAATCAGACTAACAATCCTCTCCAGTACGAGGCTTCATTCAATGTTACCGGTAAGAAACCTCAACTTTGGCATGCAGATACAGGTGTGAAAGAGGATGTGGCTTACAAGATGGTTGATGGTCGAACCATTATTCATCTTGACCAAGAGGCTTATGGCTCAGTATTTGTTATGTTTATCGATGATACCAGCACTACAACCGTAGCCCCAGTTCAGCGTACACGTACTGTTGTTGCCCAATTGGGTACGGGCTGGACGGTAAACTTCCAAGCTCAGCGCGGAGCACCAGAGTGCGTGGCATTAGACAGCTTGACTTCTCTTACAGAGTCTGCTGATTTCGGCGTTAAGTATTTTTCGGGTGTAGCTACTTATACCAATACCATTAAGATACCAAAGAAAGTACTGAAGAAGAATGCGTCTGCACGAATATACCTTGATTTGGGCGATGTTCACGATTTGGCAGAAGTTACCGTAAATGGCCAGCCCATTGGTGTTACATGGCATGCACCATATCTTGTTGATATTACCTCTGCACTCAAGGCAGGAGACAACAAGATAGAGATAGCCGTTGCTAATCCATGGCATAACCGTATGGTTGGCGATGTACAGCCTGGTGCCAAGGCAGTTACCTATTATCCAATGACGTATTATAAGGCCGATGAACCTCTGCTTAAGTCGGGCCTCGTCGGTCCTGTACGTATTGTAGCAGAGCAATAATAAAATCTTGCAGGTTATTCCGAGTTTAACCTGCAGGGATGGTAAATAAAGAAAGAGCCTCCGATTTTGTTTCGGAGGCTCTTTCTTTATTTGTTCTCGATTTCTTCCTTCATGTCTATAAACTGCTTTTTTGCATCATAAAACTCGTATTGCAGAAAAGCCAGTTTTTGCGACGCTATCACATGTACGCCAAAACCATATTTCAGTTGCCATCTACGTTTTAGTGATATCAGTCCTTGGTTGATATACGCCTCTACGTAGGGATGTACATGCAGATAGAAATTCTTGATGCCAATTTTGTTGACCAGACGGTCTATTTTTCTTTCGAGAATATCGGTAAACAGGATGCTTGATTTAATCTTTCCCGTGCCATTGCAAGTGGGGCAGTCTTCTTCTACGTTTACATCCATAGCGGGTCTAACCCTCTGACGTGTAATCTGCATTAGTCCGAACTTGCTTAGTGGCAGTATGTTGTGTCTTGCCCTGTCTTTCTGCATGTTTTTGCACATGCGTTCGTATAGCATTTGTCGGTCTTCTGCCAGATTCATGTCGATAAAGTCGACCACTATGATGCCGCCCATATCTCTTAATCTAAGCTGACGGGCTAGTTCATCGGCAGCACCTAGGTTGGTTTCTAGCGCGTTCTGCTCTTGTCCGTTTTCCGATTTCGACCTGTTACCGCTGTTTACGTCTACTACGTGCATAGCTTCGGTATGCTCTATAATCATGTATGCACCATGACGGTAGTTAACCGTTTTGCCGAAGCTCGATTTGATTTGCTTGGTAACGTTGAAGTTATCGAAGATAGGCACTTTGCCATTGTATAACTTTACAATGCTTACCTTGTCGGGGGCTATCAGCGACACGTAGTCTTTTACTTCATTATATACATCTTCGTCGTTGATGTATATGTTTTCGTAGCTTGGGTTAAATAGGTCGCGCAGCAGGGCTACGGCACGACTGGTTTCTTCGAACACTATTTGGGGTCTGGTTTGTGTTTTCTGAACCTTGGTTATGGCGTCTTCCCAGCGCTTGGTAAGTGTTTTTAACTCAGCGTCCAGTTCTGCTACCCTTTTACCTTCTGCCACAGTTCTTACTATTACGCCACAGTTCTTTGGCTTGATACTATGTATCAGTTGCTTGAGCCGTGCACGCTCTTCTCCCGATTTGATTTTAGATGATACCGATACCTTGTCGCCAAAAGGCATAAGCACAAGATAACGTCCGGCAAAAGAGATTTCGCCTGTTAGTCTAGGTCCTTTGGTAGAAATGGGTTCTTTTACTATTTGCACAAGCACCTCGTCGCCTACTTTCAGCGCGTTCTGTACACTGCCGTCTTTGGGGATATCGGGCAGTCGGGTAGCTTTTGCAAATGGGTAAAGTTTTCTCCTGTCGCTTTGTACCTGTTTTAGGTATTTCTCGTAAGAGTTGAATTGGCTTCCTAAGTCAAGATAATGAAGAAAGGCATCGCGCTCGTATCCTACATCTACAAAGCTGGCGTTGAGGCCAGGCATAAGCTTTTTGACTTTTGCAATGTAGATGTTCCCAACAGAAAACGAAGCCGAGCGTGGCTCGTTCTGATACTCTACCAGATTTTTGTCTTCAAGTAGAGCTATTGATATTTCTTTCTGTCGGACGTCAATGATTACTTCGCTTGTCATATCTTCTTTTTCTTAAAAAATTGGGGCATGTCGTGTGGACATGCCCCATTAGTCTTTCTTGAGTAGGCTATAGAGCAATACTCTTTTTATTTGCTCTTATGTCTGTTCTTGCGTAGTCTTTTTTTACGCTTGTGAGTAGCCATCTTGTGGCCCTTCTTCTTTTTACCGTTTGGCATAATCGTTTAATTTAAATGGTTTATGTTTTTTCTGTTTTATGCTTAGTTGTTCTTCATCTTCTCAACGAATTCCTTAGCAGGCTTGAAGCTTGGGTAGTCGTGAGCAGGGATGATAACTGTTGTGTTTTTCTGTATATTGCGGGCAGTTTTCTCGGCACGACGCTTGATGATGAAATTACCGAAGCCGCGCAGTGAAATGTGCTCTCTCTTGAGCAGACTTTCCTTTACTGTTTCCATAAGACTTTCAACTACGATAGCAACTTCTTTCTTCGAGATGCCAGTGTTTTCTGAAATCTTGTTTACAATTTCTGTCTTTGTCATTGTCTTTTATCTTTATTTATATGAATATTATATTACTATTCTTTTTTTGTGGATGCAAATTTAATAGTTTTTTGCGTGATATGAAAAGATTATCACCCTTTTTTGCATTTTTATGGGCTATTTTATGTTATAAGTTGCTTAGATGTAACCTGTTGACATACTGAAAGTTCATTTTTATGATGGGTGGCTCTATATTTCAAATCAAGCTAATTTGCCTAACACTCCACTTATTGTATTGCGTGTGCGTTAGGTTTTAGTTGTGGCCTATCCAAATCATTTCTTGTTTAGCGGCTTTATCTTGTCTTCTTCTTTTAAGTGCTGTTTCAGCAGTTCTCCGTCTATAAAATATACTTTTACATTATGCGGATGTGGATATTTGGCAAAGAAGTTGTCTTTTGTGTAGTACCAGTTTATTTCTGATACTTTGTTGCTTTGTTTTAAGGCGTATGCAAAGTAGTTTATCCTCGACTTTGGGGGTATTGTTATTGCTGTCTGCCCGTCTTTCATTCGGCATACGGCTATAACTTGCACTCTCATCTGTTTGTTTTGAGGTTGTTCTTCAGTCTGGCGAGTGCTAATAGTGATATTTCTGCCATACGCCTTATTTATTTTGCACATGGTTTCTCTGAATAGCGGTCCATGAGCACTTGTGTCCTTCATATTCTTTACCCATAGATACAGGTGTATCATCTCGTGTATTATGATATCTTCTGCGCAGCGTTCCTCCAGGTTGTATCTTACGTTCAGTTTCATGGTATAGACGGTCTTCTTACAGAACAGTCTTCCTGTGCTGATACGACGCATCTGTGCCATATAGGTTCTTACGTTGGCAAGGCAGAACCTGGGGCAGGGCAGTGACCCGTTGAATATCTCCTTGTTGAACTGGTTGAAACGTTGTTGTGCAAAATCTATAGTATACCTCATTTTTTTTAGTGGTGGCCGATACATTAAGCCAATGCAAAAATACTTGTTTTTTCATAGGTTTACAAGCATCCTGCAATATTTTCTGCCGTTGCAGACCTTATGAAACAGTGAAAAGTGGTAATTTTGCCTATACTTTATGGAGCGCAAGATAATACATGTAGACATGGATGCCTTTTTTGCTTCGGTAGAGCAGCGCGACAACCCTTCTCTCCGTGGTAAACCTATTGCTGTGGGCTTTGATGGCGAGCGTGGCGTGGTAAGTACTGCCAGCTATGAAGCTCGTCGCTATGGCGTACACTCGGCCCAGTCTATGCTTATGGCTCATCGCCTTTGTCCCGATTTGACCGTAGTGCCGTGCCGACATGAATATTATGCCGAGGTATCGGCCCAGATACATGCTATCTTTGCCGATTATACCGACTTGATAGAACCAATATCGCTCGATGAGGCATTCCTTGATGTTACCCAAAACAAGCGGGGGATGGATATGGCGGTCGACATTGCACGCGAGATAAAGCAGCGTATAGCCACCGAATTGCATCTTACCGCCTCTGCTGGTGTGTCTTATAATAAGTTTTTGGCCAAGATAGCCAGCGATTATCGTAAGCCCGACGGACTATATGTAGTTCATCCCCAACGGGCACTCAATTTTATTGCAGATCTTCGTATTGAACAGTTTTGGGGTATAGGTCCTAAAACTGCCGAGCGTATGCACCGTATGGGAATTTTTACGGGTTCGCAGTTGCGCGAAGTGTCGCGGCTGCATCTCTGTGAAGTGTTTGGCAAGATGGGTGGCGTGTATTACGATTTTGCCCGAGGTATAGACCTTCGTCCGGTGGTTTCTGAGTATGTACGCAAATCGGTAGGATGCGAACAAACCTATCTGCGCGATATCAGTCAGCGTTCGGTGGTTATTATAGAATTGTACCATTTGGTAGTAGAGTTGGAAGAGCGCATCAAGGCCGCTACCTTTGAGGGCCGAACGCTTACCCTTAAGGTAAAGTATGCCGACTTTACCCAAATCAGCAAACGCCTTACCGCATCGCATACGCTTACTCGCAAAGCTGCCATTCTACCTTTGGCCAAGCGTCTACTTCAACAGATTACTTATTCATCTGCCCATCCTATACGCTTGTTAGGTTTGTCGGTCTCTAATCCATCGCCAGATGGCGATTTGCTACAGGTGTCACGCTGGATTGAAGGTGAACTTGATTTTCAAGACTAATTAGCCTGCTTACTTATTAACTTTCAAATTGTAAGTACTCATATCTTTTTGTTTAGAATATTTAACAAGTTGCTGGTGTTTTGAGTTAAGATATGTTATAAATATGCCAGTTAATCAATAGTATTTCACCACGAAGAAATCAAGGAAAATGGCAAGTTTAGTGTTAATTTCTGCGCAATTTTAGCTTTCGGTTGTAAAGTCGTCGGTTTATTCTGTTATGTAAACTTAAATATTTGTCCGCTATATGACTATATTTGGTAAAAAACGATGTGAAATTCTGCGATTTCAGTGATAGTTTCTTCTTTGCTAGAGATGCTCATTTTTCGTTGAAAAAACCAACTCCAGCTCGCTAAAGGATAACTTTACAGTAGTAAAACTTATCTTTAGCCGTAAAATTTGGTGCTTTAATTTGTCTATTTGTCTTCAAATTTCTATTCGTATATAAATATGCAATTTTTAAAGTCTCTTTTCTTAAGGATAATTAACTATTTCAATTTGATGGTGTGGTCGGTGAGCCGCTTCAAACCGGGCTATAAGGCAGTTCTTTTCGTATAATATTTATAATTATGTGTCAGAATTATTGTAATTTTGCAGTATAAATTATTTAGTGTTCAGGATTATATGAGAAAATCAATATTTTTGGTAGCTGCACTTGTGTCGTCGGCCATGACTATGGCGCAGAATAGTGTAAAATTATTACCTACCCCCAACAAGCAGGTGGCTATGTCGCTTTTCGATGCGCTTCAGACCCGCCATTCGGTACGTGCTTATCAGGACAAAGATGTTGACGATGCTGCATTGGCACAGGTTTTGTGGGCAGCATGTGGATACAATCGCGTGGCCGACAAGAAGATAACGGCAGCATCGGCTATCAATGCTCAAGATATAGAAGTATATGTAGTAAAGAAAGATGGTGCTTACCGCTATGATGTAGATGCCAATATGTTGGTTAAGTTAACTTCTAAGGATTTGCGTCTTAGCGTGGCTGGTCGTCAGCAGGGCGTGGCTAAGGCTCCTGTAATGCTTGTTCTTGCCAGCAATCTTAGTAAGTTTTCCATGCTCAATGATAGTACGGCAGCCGTTCGTCTGGGTACGCTCGATGCAGGATATGTATCGCAGAATATCTATTTGGCTTGTACGGCCCTTAAGTTGGGTACTGTAGCCCGTGCCACTATGGATGCTGATGCGCTGAAGAAGGAAATGGGACTTGCAGACGATCGCCTTCTGCTGCTCAATCATCCTATAGGTTGGGAAATAGAAAAATAAGAATACATAAGATGACAAAACGTCATTCCTAAAATAAAGAAAGAACTCATGGTGGTAATTTATAGAACCACCTTAAAACCTATATATAAATGAAGAAGACCAAGATAGTTTGTTCTATTAGTGACCGCAGATGCGAGGTAGACTTTCTGCGTAAGTTGTTTTTTGCCGGCATGAATGTGGTACGTATGAATACCGCCCATGCTACCAAAGACGGTATTCGTACCATTATTCGCAATACCCGTGAGGTATCGCCCCACTTGGCACTACTTATCGATACCAAGGGTCCCGAGGTGCGTACTACCAATGTAGAGGCTCCTATTACTTACAAGAAAGGTGATGTAGTTAAAATCTTTGGTCGCCCCGAGATGGATACCACCCATGATATTATCAATGTTTCGTATCCCGACTTTACCAAATGCGTAGGGCAGGGTGCTCATGTACTGTTCGACGATGGTCTGCTTGATATGCTTGTTATTGAGCAGGTAGGGCCTATGCTGGTAGCACAGGTGCAGAACGATGGTGTACTTGGTGCGCACAAGAGCGTTAATGTTCCCGGCGTGCATATCGATTTGCCAGCTCTTACAGAAAAAGACAAGGGTAATATTCAGCTCGCCATCGACGAAGATATCGATTTCATAGCCCACTCGTTTGTACGCAGTGCCGACGATGTGATGGCAGTGCAGAAAATGCTTGACGAGCGTGGCAGCGATATAAAGATTATCTCCAAGATAGAAAATCAAGAAGGTGTAGATAATATCGACGAAATTATCGATGCTTCGTATGGTATTATGATAGCCCGTGGCGATTTGGGTATCGAGGTTCCACTTGAAAAGATACCAGGTATACAGCGTATGATTATCAGCAAGTGCGAACAGAAGAAGAAACCCGTGATAGTAGCAACCCAGATGTTGCACACCATGATAAACAATCCGCGCCCAACCCGCGCTGAGGTAACTGATATTGCCAACGCCATCTATTCGCGTACAGATGCATTGATGCTCAGTGGCGAAACTGCATCAGGCAAGTATCCTCTTGAGGCTGTACAGACTATGGCGTCTATAGCCGAACAGGCAGAGAACGACCTTCAGGCCAACTACGACTTTGATTCCCCTCTGAAACCAGGCTGTCAGCAGCGTGAGTTCTTGGCCCATACGGCTATCGAATCTACCCGCAAACTGGGAGTAGCTGGTATTATAGCTGCCAGTGAGAGTGGACAGACAGCTCGCGATATTGCCGCATTCCGTGGTCCTACCCCCGTGTTGGCTATCTGTTATAACAATGAGAAGACTATGCGTTGGCTCAATCTTAGCTATGGCGTGATACCTATCTATCAGAAGAAGCACGTAAGTTCGCTGTTCCTCTTTATGGCGGCCCTGCGTATGCTATTACAGAAAGGCTATATCAAGTACGATGATAAGATAGCTTATCTTGGTGGAAGTATTGGCGGAAGAGGAGGGGCTACCTTCCTTGAGATAAACCGTGTAAGTCAGGTATTCGACAAGTCATACGAATTTCACTTGCCCGATACGGTTGATTAATCTTTATGCTTACTCAGTATCCATTGGGGTGCATTCATATGATAAGGGGGATATCGACCAAGTGTCAATATCCCCCTTACTGTGTGTAGAGGTTCTCACCGCCGACGGAATCTTGGAATCAGCGATTTTCCGCTGAACTTCCGGTAGAGTTTCCATCCCAATAGGGCAGCGTCAAATAGTCCGGCACCGGTACTAATTAGTCGTTGTGCCCGCTTTGACGGAGTTTCGTGGCGTGGCACTTCTTCTTTGGCAAAGAGTGTAGTCCACAAATCTCTTATTCTATCTTCGCTGGCATCTATATCCTTAGCTAAAGCTTCTCGACGTATGCGAATTTCGTCAAGCGAATTGTAGTGGTTGTTATTCTCGTTATTGGGCATAGCTTATTTCTCCATTAAAATTGCTGCCAATAGTCGTACTAACGGCCGCTCAATCCATTTTTTGCGGTTAACCAAGCAGAGCAGTAGTACTATAAGATAGACCGCGGCTACTGTGGTAAAGGCAAGTGCATTGCCCATAATAGGCGCCAAGGCATACCCTACGGCAAAAGAGAGATAGATAAGGGTGAGCATAAGCAGTGTGGCTATAATCATGCCCATCGATGCGATGGTGAGAATACGCACCACCTTGTCAACAAGGTTCAGTTTGATATACTCGCCCCGTAGTGCCAAATACTGCTTGAGGGCTTCAACCAGTTGGCCTATCGTCTCTATGTTTTTGTCGGTGGAGAACATCTGTAGCTGGTTTTAGTCCAAAGCGTCTTCGGTAGCGTCCTTGATGTCGTCTACAAGGTCGGTAACCTGCTTGCGACTCAGTTTGATATCGTGCTTAGCACAAAAATCGTCTACTGCGTCAGATATTTTCTTACGGGTATCTTTACCTTTTTCGGGAGCCATAACAAGACCTATGGCGGCTCCGGCAAGAGCTCCACCAAGGAATGCTCCAATGTAACCTAATGTTTTCATACGATTGATATTTTTTAATAGTTAATAAATCTATGGTGTGGGTCATAATCTTACCCATATCATTGGCAAATGTAAGAAAAGAAAACAGATTGGCAATAAAAAGTTAGTCATTTTTTGTTAAAACGGTTGTATTTAGTGCTTTTAACAAACTTTATGCAGAGCGTTCTTCCTTTTTTACGGGATATTTTGTAATTTCGCCAAAAATAAATATTTGAATTTAATTAATTAAACAATATCTTAACAAAGTCATGAAGAAAAGTTTAGTAATTTGCGCAAGTGTATGTGCTGCGTTTATGCTGGCAAGTTGTGGTACAAACAAGGACAGCGCTTTTAAGAAAGCATACGACAAGGCAAAAGCTCAGGAACAAGTGGCCACCCAGCCAGAAACTCCAGCTCCAGTAGTAGCTCCTATCGTAGAGAAGCCCGCTACACAAACTACAGTTGTAGACAATGTAGATAATGCCAATGTACGCACAGAGGATGTTACTCTTGTTAGCGGCTCAGGCTTGCAGAATTTTAGCGTTGTAGTAGGTTCGTTCTCGCTCAAAGCTAATGCCGAGGGTCTGCAGAATACACTGAAGGCTGCCGGATATAATGCTCAGATAGTACTCAATTCTGCCCGTGGTATGTATCGCGTAGTGGCTAGTACTCATGCCGATAAGGCAGCTGCCGTGCAGAGCCGTAACCAGTTGCGCGCTGGTAACTATCCAGATGCGTGGTTACTCTTTAAAAAGTAAATATTGATGCGTGTTCTTTCTATCGATTACGGTAAGAAGCGCACAGGTATAGCAGTGACCGACCCCTTGCAAATAATAGCCAACGGGTTGGCCACTGTTTCTACATCCAAGCTATTTGATTTCTTGAATGACTATATCGCTCGCGAACAGGTAGAGCGTATAGTGGTGGGAAAACCCACGCAACCCAATGGGACGCCTAGCGAGAATCTAGCACGAGTAGAGCAGTTTGTTGCCCGGTGGCGCAAGGCTCATCCCGAGTTGCCCGTAGAGTACTATGACGAGCGTTTTACATCGGTATTGGCTCAAAAAGCCATTCTTGATAGCGGTATAGGCAAGATGGCAAGGCGTGAAAATAAAGGACTGGTTGACGAGATTAGTGCAACCATTATTCTTCAAGACTGGATGAGGTCGAAGAAGTTTTGATTACATGGGTGGTAATTTGCAGAACCACCCCTCATAGCATTAATTGTTTATGATATTACCTATTTATACTTATGGTCAACCAGTATTAAGAAAGGTGGCCGAAGATATCACCCCAGATTATCCCAATTTGAAAGAACTTGTAACCAATATGTACGAGACACTCGATGCCTCTGAAGGTATTGGTCTTGCTGCACCACAGATAGGATTGCCTATTAGGTTGGTGGTTATAGATCTTGATGTGTTGAAAGAAGATTTGCCCGAGTATGCTGGTTATCGCCATGCATTCATCAATCCGCATATTGTAGAGATTGACGAAAGCTCAGAAAAAAAGACTATGGAGGAGGGATGCTTGAGTATACCGGGTATACATGAAAGCGTGGCTCGTTATACCCGTATACACGTTACTTATCTCGACGAGAATATGGAAGTTCATGATGAATGGGTAGAAGGTTATCTGTCAAGGGTAATGCAACACGAGTTCGATCATCTTGAAGGTACTATGTTTGTTGACCGTATTACGCCCCTTCGCAAGCAGCTGATACGCAGTAAACTCAAGCAGCTTACCCAGGGTAAGTATCGTTGCAGCTACCGAACCAAACCGGTAAGGCGTTAGTGGTATCTGTATGCAGTCTGTAAGCAGCGGTTGTAGACTGTAGATGATAAGGGTGGAAACAAGAAAATAATCAGGATAATGAAGAGTAGTACGTTACTGACTAAGCTTAAACCAGCAGCTAAAGAGGGGAGAATGCACATAAAACAGCATTTCCTTTCTGTTGTTATGTTGGTAGTAGTCCTTTTTGGTAATTCTTCGGCATGGGCTCAGTACAATACCGATAGACTGATGCTCAGCGGAGAGATAGCTCTGCATTATGAAGATTATGTACTTTCTATCCAATATTTTAATCAGGTAATTGTATTGAAACCTTACCTGTATCAGCCTTGGCAGTATCGGGGTATAGCTAAATTCTATCTAGAGGATTATAGTGGTGCCGAACGTGATGTTACTCAGGCATTGAAGCTAAATCCTTATATCGATGGGTTGTATGACTTGCGTGCTATATCACGTGTGCGGCAAGATAAATATCAAGAGGCAATAGACGATTATAGTCAAGCACTACGCTTGAATCCCAATCAGCGCAACTATTGGTTTAACCGTGCTCTTTGCCAAATGAACCTCAAGGATTACGCCAAAGCGCACAATGACCTTGATTCTATAATGAGCCGATGGTCGGGTTTTGCCAATGCCTATTCTCTTACGGCAGAGGTTTATCTGCAAGAGAAGGATACCGTTGCCGCTGCCAAGTGGTTGGATAAGAGTTTGGAGATAGACCCCTACGATGGCAATTCGTGGACAACAAGAGCTTACATATCTTTGGCTCGAAAGGAATGGAAAGATGCTGATAAATTCTTGACCAAAGCCATTCACCTTAAGCCAAAGGTAGTTTCTAATTATGTAAACAGAGCGTTAGCGCGTTACAATTACAACAATCTGCGTGGCGCGATGGAAGATTACGATCGTGCCATAGATTTCGACCCCAACAATTTTCTCGCCCATTACAATCGTGGGCAACTCCGTATGCAGCTGGGTGACGATAATAGGGCTATTGCCGACTTTGACTATGTTATCCAGATGGAACCTGAAAACTATCTGGCCATCTTTAATCGTGCATTGCTCCACGACCGTACTGGCGATTTGAAGCAGGCTGTGCGTGATTATACTACGGTAATCAATCAGTTCCCTAATTTCTGGGTAGGTTTGTCGTATCGTGCTAAGGCTTATCGGCGTTTGGGTATGACTGCTAAGGCCGAAATGGATGAGTTCCGTATATTGAAAGCCCAGATGGATAAGCATCTTGGTATACAGCCTCGTTGGAGTAAGAACAAGCGGCGTGAGATGCGTAAACGTAGCGAAATAGACCCTGATAAATACAACCAGCTGGTGGTAGACGATGAGAATACACCCAGCCAGGAATATAAGAGTGCTCTTAGAGGCAAGGTGCAGAACCGTTCGGTAGAGGTCGAGTTTTTGCCGATGTATGCCATTTCGTTCTTCAAGTATAATAATGGTGTAGCTTCTTATCAAGCCTTCGACCGTGATGTAGAAAGTTTTAATACTCACGGTACAGGAAGTAAGATAGACTATAGACTCTATGTTACCTGTCGTCCGCAACAGTTAACAGAAGAACAGTCGCAGATGTTCTTCCAACTCACCGACACGCTTTCGGCTATAATCGGTAAGGCAGAACATGTAAAAACTGTCAGTCGCCAACTTATGACGCGGGCGGTAGCCTTTAGCGTAGTTCAAGATTTTGATGCGGCTATCAACGACCTTACTGTTATTGTACAGACCGATACACTTTCGGCGTTGGCTTATTGGCAGCGTGCCGTATGTCAGCATTTGGTTAACGAGTTCGACCGTACTCATGGTGTGCAAGCCGACGATGCCCAAGCTCGGGTTATGCGAGTTAGTACCGACCTGGATAGAGCTATTCGTCTGTCACCACAAAATGCTTACCTATATTATAATAGGGGTAATCTGCATGCTTCAAATGGAGAATATGCCGATGCTATCAACGATTATAACAAGGCATTAGCTATAGACACATATCTTGCTGAGGCTTATTTTAACCGAGGTTTGGCTTACATTAAGAATGGTAATAAGGCGCAAGGTGTACACGATTTGAGTCGTGCAGGCGAGTTGGGTATCTACGAAGCGTATAGTGTAATCAAGCAAATAAATAACGAAAAGTAAGATAGTGCAATACATTATGTAATATTGTAGAAACTATTTTTAAAGGAGAGGTATTTTTTACACATGGTGTAAAAAATACCTCTCTTTTCTTATCCTATTTCAATACAAAATAGTACTTTTGCAACGATTAAAAATAAACTAATTTGTATTATGGTTAAAATCACTTTTCCTGACGGCTCTGTACGTGAATACGAAAGCGGAGTAACAGGGTTACAAATCGCCGAGAGCATTTCGCCGGCTCTCGCTCGCAACGTTGTATCTTGCGGTGTCAATGGCGAAACAGTAGAGTTGAATCGTCCTATCAATGCAGATGCTTCTATCGCACTCTATAAGTTTGAGGACGAAGAGGGTAAGCACACTTTTTGGCACACATCAGCCCACTTGCTGGCAGAGGCGCTTAAAGAACTTTATCCTGGTATACAGTTTGGCTTCGGTCCAGCTGTAGAGAACGGTTTCTTCTACGATGTAATGCCTGCAGAAGGTCAGGTAATTTCGGAGAACGATTTCCCTAAAATCGAAGAGAAAATGCGTGAGCTGGCTAAGAAGAATGAGCCAGTAGTACGTCGTGAAGTTTCTAAAGCCGATGCGCTTAAAGAGTTCAAGGCCGATGGTCAAAACTATAAATGCGAGCATATTGAGCTTGATCTTGAGGACGGCTCTATCACCACATATACACAGGGTAATTTTACCGACCTCTGTCGGGGGCCTCACCTTCTTTCTACAGGTGAGATAAAGGCTATCAAGATTACCAGTGTGGCTGGTGCTTTTTGGCGTGGAGATGCCAAACGCGAGCAGATGACTCGTATCTATGGTATTTCATTCCCTAAGAAGAAAATGCTTGACGAGTATTTGGTAATGCTCGAAGAAGCCAAGAAGCGCGACCATCGCAAGATTGGTAAGGAAATGGAATTGTTCTTCTTCTCTGACCGTGTAGGTAAGGGACTCCCTATGTGGTTGCCTAAGGGTACCGACCTTCGTCTGCGTCTGCAGGATATGCTGCGTAAGATTCAGCGTCGTTTTGGTTATCAAGAGGTTATTACTCCTCATATTGGTTCAAAGAACCTCTATGTTACCTCTGGTCACTATGCTCACTATGGTAAAGATAGCTTCCAGCCCATACATACTCCAGAAGAGGAAGAAGAGTATATGCTCAAGCCGATGAACTGTCCTCACCACTGCGAGGTATTTGCTTGTAAGCCACGTTCATACAAAGATCTTCCTCTGCGTGTAGCTGAGTTTGGTACAGTATATCGTTACGAGAAGAGTGGCGAATTGCACGGACTTACCCGTGTGCGTTCGTTTACTCAGGACGATGCCCATATCTTCTGCCGTCCAGATCAAGTAAAGGGCGAGTTTTTGCGTGTTATGGATATTATCCAGGCAGTGTTTGAAATCTTTAATTTTGATAACTTTGAGGCTCAAATCAGTCTTCGCGATCCTAACGACAAGGAAAAATATATCGGCTCTGACGAGGTTTGGGAAGAGAGTGAGACCGCTATTAAAGAGGCTTGCGCAGAAAAGGGACTCAATGCAAAGATTGAATATGGTGAGGCAGCTTTCTACGGACCCAAGCTTGACTTTATGGTTAAGGATGCTATTGGTCGGCGTTGGCAGTTGGGTACTATCCAGGTAGACTATAACTTGCCTGCCCGCTTTAAGTTGGAGTACACTGCAGAAGACAATACCAAGAAAGTGCCTGTAATGGTTCACCGTGCTCCGTTCGGTTCGCTCGAGCGTTTCACTGCAGTTCTTATAGAACATACCGCTGGTCACTTCCCATTGTGGCTTACACCTAATCAGGTGGCTATTCTGCCTATCTCTGAGAAGTATAACGACTATGCTCGTAAGGTAAATAAGTATCTTGAAAGTCAAGGCGTTCGTACCGTTGTTGACGATCGTAATGAGAAGATTGGGCGTAAGATTCGCGATAACGAGCTAAAGCGCACACCTTATATGGTTGTAGTTGGCGAGAAAGAGATGGAAGAAGGTTTGGTAAGTATGCGTAAGCAGGGTGGTGGCGAACAGGCTACCATGACTATGCAAGATTTTGCCAAGCGTATAAACGATGAGGTAGCCGAACAATTGAAAGCTACAGAGATAGATCCACAGAACTAAGCTGTTAACACTTTAGTTGAATAATAAAGTCCGGCTTCGTAGACATCCTCTGCGGAACCGGATTTTTTATATTGGTATATGTAATTGCAATTAGGAGCTCCAAAATGTTTACATAAAATGGTCAATAATAGCTACTTTCAAAGAAAAAACTTGCGATAAAATTTGTGGACTAATAATAATTTCGTACCTTTGCAGCCGCTAAATATAAGATAGTTGAATGAAAAATGACAAAATGAAGAATCAGTACCGCGTGAATGAACAGATTCATGTTCGGGAAATTCGTGTGGTAAATGAAGGCGGATCAGAGGTTATGCCTACTCGCAAAGCTTTGGATTTGGCTCGCCAGCAAGGTGTAGACCTTGTTGAGATTTCGCCTAACGCACAGCCTCCAGTTTGTCGGCTCATTGACTATTCTAAGTTCCTTTATCAGCAGAAGAAGCGTCAGAAGGAAATGAAGCAGAAGCAAGTAAAGGTAGAGGTGAAAGAAATACGTTTCGGACCCCAAACCGATGAGCATGACTATCAGTTTAAGCTAAAGCATGCTCAAGAATTCTTGCTAGAAGGCAATAAAGTACGTGCTTACGTATTCTTCCGTGGCCGCTCAATACTCTTTAAGGAACAGGGAGAGGTTTTGCTCCTTCGTTTTGCCAACGATTTGGCTGAGTACGGTAAGGTAGAAGCAATGCCCGCTCTTGAGGGTAAGAAGATGTTCCTTTATCTTGCTCCAAAGAAAGCAGGCGTAGCCAAGAAGAGTCAGCAGAAGCGTGATCGTGAGGCTGAAGAGGCAAAAGCCAACGAGGCTGCAGAAGTAGAGAATGTTCCCACAGATGGAGGCTTGTTTGGTAATGCCAAGAATGGTGCCGAAGCTCTACAGAAGTTGCAGCGCGATTAAAAGCAGATAATAGTGTGCGTAACGTCTTGGTATATACGTTACCACCTATTTATAATAATAACAATTAAATAATAAACAAAAATGCCAAAAGTTAAGACAAACTCCGGTGCAAAGAAAAGATTCTCTTTCACTGGAACTGGTAAGATTAAGAGACATCACGCTTACCACAGTCACATTCTGACTAAGAAGACTAAGAAACAGAAGAGAAATCTTGTTCATCAGACCATGGTTGATGGTTCTAACCTGAAGCAGGTTCGCGACCTTCTCTGCCTTCGTTAATTGTAAACTTTTTAGTCGAACTTTAAAACAAAGAAATTATGCCAAGATCAGTAAATCACGTTGCTTCTAAAGCAAAAAGAACAAGAATTCTGAAGCTCACCAAGGGATATTTCGGCGCAAGAAAAAATGTTTGGACTGTTGCCAAGAATACTTGGGAAAAAGGTCTTACCTATGCATACCGTGACCGTCGTAACAAGAAGCGCACATTCCGCGCTCTTTGGATACAGCGTATCAATGCTGCAGCTCGTCTTCAGGATATGAGCTATAGCCAGTTGATGGGTGCTCTTCACAAGGCAGGTATCGAGATTAACCGTAAGGTGCTCGCTGACCTCGCTGTTAACAACCCCGAAGCATTCAAGGCTATTGTTGACAAGGTAAAGTAAATCTTGTAAACATAAAATATGAAGCGCAAGGCTAAAAGTCTTGCGCTTTTCTTGTGCTTGTAAATCACTGGATATTGGTGGACCTTATCGTGAGTAGATAGGGAATTGTTACAGTGATGTACTTTGTTTTTGTTATTCTACTATAGTAGATACGATTATAAAAAAGAAGGAGGGAAATGCGGTTGGCACTTCCCTCCTTTAAGTATGGATTAATAGTGTATTATTCTTCTTTCATTTCTCCCTCTATGTAGAGGCGAACCATTTCTACCTTTCCGTTTGTGCGAACGGTGATAGACTTCTTAAAGTGGCCAGGGAATTTGCCCTTGCCATTGTAAGTTACTTTTACTGTGCCTTTCTCTCCTGGCTTGATAGGTTCCTTAGAATACTGAGGAACTGTGCATCCGCAACTGGCTATGGCCTGATTGATAATGAGCGGTGCTTTGCCTATGTTGGTAAAAGTGAATGTTGCCGTTTGAGTAGGGTTCTTCTCGCTGAATGTGCCAAGATTGAATACTGTCTTGTCAAACTTGATTTCAGCTTGTTCCTGTTGGGCATAGGCTATCATGCTTGTCAGCATCATTAATAGTATAAAAACCTTTTTCATGTCTATATAGTTTTTTATTAAATACAAAGTTAGATATAAAATTCGAATAATGTATTCTTCTCGGCCTTATTTATATTTAATTAACCGCATAGGTAGCTGCATGGTATACTGAAATTGGTTGATGGCGATGGGGTAGAGTAGTAGCGGATTAATTTTTTTTTGGGCAATACCAGTATGAATATTTTGTAAATTTTGTAAATAGATATGATATTTTATCGTTGTTGTTATTTTTGTGATTATCTTTGGGAGGTATAAATTTGAATAACTCTCCATATTGTGTGATAATTGAATAATCCGTGAAAATACATGAAAAAATCTGAAATTAAATGGATAGAGAATTATAAACAGCTGTTGGACTATGTAATGGTTAATGGACAATTGCCAGATAAGAGGAAGGTTGAGAATCGTAGACTGTTGAACTGGTGGAAGTATAACCGTAAATTGATGAAAGCAGGGACGTTAGATAAACAGCGTGTTCAACTCTTAGAACAGTTAGGTAATATGAGAATTGTTTATCAGGCCACATCTAGTTATTCTGATGAACTCTAGCGTAGGGTAAAAAAATAACTTCCAAAACCATTGTAGATTTTGGAAGTTATTCTATTCTAGTTTATTAAGTGTTGCTTAGAATGGTAGGTCTTCATCGCTACTGCCTACTTCGGGTTGTGGTGGGAATGGAGTCTGCGGTGGATTATCTGTGTTTATGGGAGCTTCTCCAGCGGCATTAGGGGTAATCTGGCGTACATCGAATGCGCGGATACTATTATACCAACGACCCTGATATTCACGGGCATCAATATCGAATGAAACGTTAACTTCCTGACCTAACTGTATGTTGAATCGAGAGAGGCGATCTTCGCCAAATACATCGAACACCATTTTCTTGGGGAAATTGTCGTGAGTTTCAATAACAAAACTTTGAGCTTTCCACTCACCTCGTGCTGAAACACCGCTTCGTACGGGCATTTCTGCTATAACTTTACCTTGTAATTCCATTGCTTATATTTTCTTTCAGTTCTCAACTGATTATTATCTTCTGCGAAATTACTAATTTTTGTCTGAAAGACGAAAAAACCTTTCTGTTTTTTTGCAGCACAACAAGCTTTTTAGTATTTTTGTACCTATTATAAAATAACTCATATAAATATAAAAAGGCATGGAATTTACAATATCAAGCAATGCGCTTAGTACCCGTTTGCAGACCCTTGCAAAGGTTATTAGCGGCAAGAATTCTCTTCCTATTTTGGATTGTTTCTTGTTTGAAGTAACCGATGGATTGCTTACAATAACTTCGTCGGATAGTGAAAATATGATGAAATCTACCATTGCGCTGGAAAGTAATTCTGGTGAAGGTGCTTTTGCTATTCAAAGTCAGACAATGCTCGATGCTGTGAGAGAGTTGCCCGAACAGCCACTCAATATAGTAGTAGATATGGAGCAGGCTACCATCAGAGTTGTGTATCAGGGTGGTGAATATAATTTCACTGTTATGGGCGCTGCAGAGTATCCACGTATGTCACAAATGCCTGATAATGTAAATGTTATCACGTTGAGTTCATCGGTGTTGGCGGCAGATATTAATCGTTCTATCTTTGCTACGGCTCAAGACGAGCTTCGTCCAGTGATGAACGGTATCTACTTTGACTTGACCCCAGAATCTCTAACTATTGTAGCGAGTGATGGTCATAAGTTAGTTCGTAACAGAAACTATAAGGTTAAAAGTGATACTCCAGCTGCATTTATATTACCTAAGAAACCAGCCAATTTGCTGAGAAATGTATTGGGTAAGGATGCAAGCGATGTAGTTATCAAGTTTGACGGGCGTAATGCAGAGATAAACTTTGATGGTGGTGTGTTGACTTGTAGATTGATAGAAGGTCGTTATCCTAATTATAATTCAGTTATCCCTACAGCCAATCCTAACCAACTCACAATTGATAGGAAATCATTGTTGAGTGCTCTTAAACGTATATTGCCGTTTGGTAGCAAGAGCAGTCAGTTGGTAAAATTTAAGCTTGATGCAGGCAGCCTTGAAATCTCTTCAGAAGATATAGACTATGCTACCAAGGCTCATGAGACTATACTCTGCGATTATGCTGGTCAGAAGATGAGTATTGGTTTTAAGGGTAGTTCTGTTACCGAGATATTGAGTAACTTGGAGTGTGAACAAGTTATAGTAGAATTGGCCGATCCCAGCAGAGCGGGCATTATTGTGCCTGTGCAGCAGCCTGAGGATGAAGATGTTTTAATGTTGCTTATGCCTATGTTGCTGAGCGATATGAAGTAATATAAAATATCGTGAAACTTAATATCACAAAGCCACTGGTAGTATTTGACTTGGAAACTACCGGATTGGATATTGTAAAAGACAGGGTAATCCAAATATCGTATATCAAGGTAATGCCGGGCGGTGAGGAAAAACGAGAAAATATTTTTGTAAATCCTCAACGCCCAATTCCAGATGAGGTGGCTACACTTACGGGTATTACCAACGAGATGGTAAAGGATGCCAAAACATTCAAGGAGGTAGCCGCAGACTTGGCAAAAACGTTTGCAGGATGTGATTTTGCAGGCTTCAACTCCAATTATTTCGATATTCCAATGCTTGCAGAAGAATTCTTGCGTGCTGAAATTGATTTCGACTTTTCTAAAGCCCGCTTGATAGATGCACATAGTATTTTCTGTAAGATGGAGCGTCGTAGTTTGGCTGCAGCCTATCAATTCTATTGTGGGCGAAAAATGGAAGATGATTTTCCTCCACATCGAGCCGACAATGATACCGAAGCTACCTATCGTGTACTGATGGCGCAATTGGACAAATATAATCCAGAAACAGCAGAAGACCCAGAGAAAGTACTCCATAACGATATGGATGAATTGTCATCGCTCTCAAAGTCAAATGACAATGTAGACTTTGCCGGGAGGATAGTGTGGAAGAATGTGGTAGATGCTAACGGAAAGCCAGTGCTTGATACCAACGGAAATCCTCAAAAACAAGAAGCCTTTAATTTCGGTAAATATAAAGGCTCGTTTGTTGTTGATGTGTTGCGCCGGGATCCTGGTTATTATAGTTGGATGTTATCGTCTGATTTTACGAATAACACCAAACAGGTACTTACGCGTATTCGTATGCGCGAATTCATGAATAAGAAAGCATAGTGAATAGTATATACGGTATATTGAATTCAGTTTTACTCCCGATTGAGCGGTTGAAACGGCTTGTCTTTTTTGTGGCGGTTGTTTTTTGGGGGGTGTTTCTGTCATTACCACTTAATGCTCAGGAACTTAATGCCAAGATTACTATCAACCATTCGCAGATACAGGGTACAGACGCAAGTGTGTTTGAAGAATTGCAGAAACAGTTGGAACAGTTCGTTAATGAACGACAGTGGACAAGTCTGCAATTCAAGAAAAACGAACGTATAGTTTGTAATTTCAATATTACCGTAACTAAGTACGATGCTTCGTCTAATCTGTTTACATGTAAGGCTCTGATTCAGGCTAATCGTCCAGTATATAATTCGGCTTATACCACAACTCTTTATAATAATACCGACAATTCATTCAATTTCGAATATACGCAATTTAATCAAATAGTATTCACCCCAGATAATATTGACAATCAGCTTACGGCACTTTTTGCCTATTATGCTTATCTTATAATAGGCATAGATTTAGATAGCTTTTCTGCCATGGGCGGTGATGAGGTGCTTCAACAGTGCATGAATGTAGCCAATAGTGCGCAAAACTTGAACTATCCTGGTTGGAAAGCCTTTGAAGATAGTAAAAACAGGTACGCCTTTATCAACGATTATCTTGACGGTGGTATGCGCCCGTTCCGCCAGTTTCAGTATGATTATTACCGAACAGGACTTGACGAAATGGCAAACAATGCAGAGCGGGGCCGAGCTAATATAACCAAGGCTATGGAACAGCTTAAAAGTAGTCATGAGAACAAGCCTTTGAGTATGGTTCCCCAAATATGGACAGACTATAAGCGGGATGAATTGGCCAATATTTATAAAGGTAAAGGAACTCCTAAGGAGAAAGAACAAGTTTACGAAATACTGTTCAGTATAAACGCGAGCCAAAATGCAGCATGGGACAAAATTAAGGAATAATGTTAAAGCATCTATATATAAAAGATTTTACGCTGATAGATCAACTCGATATTGATTTCTATCCCGGTTTCTCTGTTATTACAGGTGAAACGGGTGCAGGAAAGAGTATTGTCTTGGGAGCTTTGGGCTTGCTCTTGGGGAATAGGGCAGATGTCAAGCAAATCAGAATAGGCGAGAAAAAATGTGTTATAGAAGCCCATTTTGATTTATCAGATAATCATTTGGAACATATCTTCGTAGACAATGAAATAGACTATGATGCCAATGACTGCATTTTACGTCGTGAAGTTAATGCAACTGGTAAAAGTAGGGCTTTTGTCAATGATACCCCTGTGCCCATTGCTGTACTCAAGGAATTAGGTGATCATCTTATAGATATACATAGTCAGCATCAGAACTTGTTGTTGCAGAAAGATGATTTTATGCTTGGAATTGTTGATGCTGTGGCAAAAAACAAAGATGAGTTCAGAGTTTTCTCAGAAGCTTATTCAGAGCAGAAAAAGTATAAGAAAGAACTTGACGAACTTAAACTACAAATAGAGAAAGACAAGCAGAACGAAGATTATTTGCGTTTCCAATATCAAGAACTTTCGAAAGACGAATATAAAGAAGGTGAGCAAGAACTGTTAGAGCAGCAAAGTGAGACTTTAGAGCATGCTGAAGATATAAAACGGGTGCTCTTTGATGCCTTTAATGTGCTTGCCGACGATGAAAATAATGTTTTATTTCATCTTAAAAATATATCAAGTAATCTTAATACGATAAAGACTGTATATGCTCTAGCTAATAATTTGGCAGACCGAGTAGAGAGTGCTTATATTGAACTTAAGGATATAGCAGATGAGATAAATAGCGATGGCGAAAAGTTAGATTATGACCCCGCTCAGTTAGAAGAAATCAATGGCCGTTTAGACAGACTGTATGCCCTTCAGCAGAAATACCATCTCAACTCAATAACAGAGTTAAATGAATTGAAAGAACAAATTGCAGGGCAACTGAATCTTATCGATAATGGTACAGATGATTTAGATGCGTTGCAGGAGAAATATCAGAAGGCTTATCAAAACTGTTTGAAAAAAGCTGATGCATTAACCCAGACACGAAAAAAAGCGGCCAAGCTAGTAGAAAAAGAACTTAAGCAACGACTTGTACCTATGGGTATTCCCAACGTGAAATTCGAAATATCTATTGAAAAAAAAGAATTGAGTGATGATGGTGTTGATAAGTTGCAATTCTTGTTTAGTGCTAACAAGAATGCTGCATTACAACCAATAGCCCAGATAGCTTCTGGTGGCGAAATATCTCGTGTTATGTTGTCACTGAAAGCTATGATGTCGGGTGTGCTTCAATTGCCAACTATCATATTTGATGAGATTGATACGGGCGTAAGCGGTCGTGTGGCAGAACAGATGGCTCTAATTATGAAGGAAATGGGTGATAGACATCGACAGGTAATAAGTATTACCCACTTGCCACAAATCGCAGCTATGGGGTCTACTCATTATAAAGTTTCAAAAGAAGACTTAAATGATGCTACGCTCAGTCACATGACAAAACTTACAGACGAAGAACGAATTTACGAAATAGCTCAAATGTTAAGCGGAAGCAATATAACACCTGCTGCCGTAGAAAATGCAAAATCACTATTAAAATTATGAAAAGAATTATTTATATTGCAATCGCTCTCTTATTGACAATCAATTGTAATGCACAAATCGAGAGTGCTTCGGGTTCTGTATTCTCATTAACTACATTTAAAAAAGATGGTACTCTGCTGGCTTCTACTCATGGTGTGTTCATTGGAGATAAAGGCGAGGCTGTGAGTTCGTGGAAGCCATTTATTGATGCCGATAGTGCTGTAGTTATTGATGCCAAGGGCAACCAACTTAATGTGAATGCTTTGATAGGAGCCAACGAATTATATAATGTTTGTAAATTCTGCGTAGACGGAAAGACCAAGCCTGCTTCTTTGGCAAAGTCGATAGGCAAGAAAGGGGAGAAGGTGTGGATATTACAGTATTCTGTCAATAAACCTCAGATAGATCAACGTAGCATACAGAGCGTTGAGCCTTTCATGCAGAAATATGGCTATTATATATTTTCAACAAACGTAGATGATAGTGCTGATGGATGCCCTGTTGTCAATTCGCGTGGAGAGGTATTGGGAGTTGTACAAATTTCAAAAGATGGTTTGCAGGTAGTTGCTGTAGATGCCAACTTTATGAGTGAAATGACGGTAGAAAATGGTTTGGCTATAACCAATCCGGTGTTAAGGCAATCGTTCATCCCAATTGCTTATCCTAAAGACCATGACCAAGCTGCAGTGATGCTAACTTTGGCTTCAGAACAGGGTGATACGCTTATGTATGCCAAATATGTAAAGTCTTTCGTTAGTGCTTTCCCTAATTATATAGAAGGGTATAGTGCGCAGGCGAATAATTTATTAGTAAAGGCCGATTTTGCAGGTGTTGACGCTACAATGAATACCGCTTTTGAGAAAGTTACAAAGAAACAGGATGTTCATTCGACTTATTCACGCTTGATTTATAATAAAGTTTGCAATCTTCCAGATAGCATCTGGGCATCTTGGACAGCTGACAAGGCCCTTGAGGAAGCTAATAAAGCTTACGATATTGATAATCAACCTCTGTATGTTCATCAACAGGCATTGGCTTATTTCGTAAAGAAAGATTATAAAACAGCTTACGATAAGTTCATGTCTCTTACCAATACTCCAATTCGTAATGGAGATTTATTCTATAGTGCAGCTCAGTGTAAAACTCAAATGAAAGCTTCTGATGAAGAGATTGTAGCCTTGCTGGATAGTGCTATTGCGGTTTCTCCACAGCCTCTGAATTTTGTAGGTGCACCATATGTTCTTGCTCGTGGAACGCATTACTATAATGTACAACAATATCGTAAGGCAGTTGTAGATTTTAATCAATACGACTCTCTAATGCAAGGTAGACCTATCAATAGTGAATTTTATTATATTCGTCATAAAGCTGAGTTACAAATTCATCAATATCAGCAGGCTCTCAATGATATTGATAGGGCTATCTTGTTAGAGCGCAATTCTCCCACATTATGGGCAGAGAAAGCATCGCTCCATCTACGTTTTAATCAGGCAGATAAGGCTATACGTAGTGCTCAGATATGTACACAGTTAGCACCAGAATATGCCGATGGATATATTCTGCTTGGCGTAGCTAATATGGTAGCAAATAATAAAGAAGATGGTGCTAAAGCCTTAATGAAAGCCAAGGAGTTGGGCGACGATAGGGCAGACGAATATTTGAAGAAATATAAATGAAAATTTGGTCATGCCGACCAAATTAGTTACCTTTGCAGTCGCAAAATGATGGTCTCGTAGCTCAGTTGGATTAGAGCAACAGCCTTCTAAGCTGTGGGTCTTGGGTTCGAACCCCAACGGAATCAC
>CAVKSZ010000008.1:0-51721 GCA_963659135.1 Bulleidia sp.
GAGGTGCAGTATAGAGTCAACCTGCAAGTGCAAAATTATGCATAAACTTTGAAGAGCTATCTACGCATTTAACCGATGAGCCAAAAAAAAGGCCGCTTGGAATTACCAAGCGACCTTTGTTTGTATGATTTGGGTTATGGATTAACCGTTAACCTTCTTCATGTGAGCGATGAGTTCGAGCACCTTGTTAGAGTAGCCAATCTCGTTGTCATACCATGATACAACCTTTACGAATGTATCGGTAAGAGCGATACCAGCCTTAGCGTCGAAGATAGAAGTACGAGTGTCGCCCAGGAAGTCTGAAGAAACTACTGCATCCTCTGTGTAACCCAGTACACCCTTCAGTTCGCCCTCTGAAGCCTCTTTCATAGCTGCACAAATCTCAGCGTATGTTGCAGGCTTAGCCAGGTTTACAGTCAGGTCAACTACAGATACATCGAGAGTAGGAACACGCATAGACATACCAGTAAGTTTGCCGTTGAGCTCAGGAATAACCTTACCTACAGCCTTAGCAGCACCAGTAGATGAAGGGATAATGTTGCCTGAAGCAGCACGGCCACCACGCCAGTCTTTCATAGAAGGACCGTCAACAGTCTTCTGTGTAGCTGTTGTAGAGTGAACGGTTGTCATCAAACCATCGGTGATACCGAACTTGTCGTTCAGAACCTTAGCGATAGGAGCAAGACAGTTAGTAGTACAAGAAGCGTTAGAAACGAACTGTGTACCCTTAACATACTTGTCGAAGTTTACACCACATACGAACATTGGAGTAGCGTCCTTTGAAGGAGCTGACATAACAACGTACTTGGCACCTGCCTCGATGTGAGCCTGAGCCTTCTCCTGAGTCAAGAACAGACCTGTAGACTCTACTACGTACTCAGCCTCAACCTCGTTCCACTTCAAATCAGCGGGGTTGCGCTCAGCTGTAACGCGAATCTTCTGACCGTTTACAATCAGAAGGCTGTTCTCTACGTCAGCCTCGATTGTGCCCTGGAATGCACCGTGCATAGTGTCATACTTCAGCATGTAAGCCAAGTAGTCTACGGGGCAGAGGTCATTGATACCTACAACCTGGATGTCATCGCGAGTCTGAGCTGCGCGGAATACGAAACGACCGATACGGCCAAATCCGTTAATACCAATTTTTGTCATTTTACTTTTACTTTATTAAAAGGGTTATGTAAATTTATTCGTTAGATACTAAATATCCTTTAATACGAGCGCAAAGGTACAATTATTTCACGAACCTACATTCTCTGCAAGTATTAAATATCGTAAAAAACTACAACTTACACCCACTTTTTTACACCTAACGATAACGCACAGTTCATACTGACAACTCCACTTTACAAAATACAATTACACACTTGTTTCAAATGATAAAATATAGGATGGTCTATATCTATAATTGGAATAAAAACAGGCAGTACCAACGCATAAATTGCTATCTTTGAACAACCGCCCATATAATTAACATACATTAACCAGATTGTAACGAGTTTTAGTTAATTACTTTTAATTTTCGGCGTAAAAATCTACGCGATTAGCTAGATGAAAAATCGGCAAAAATACAGCGTTTTCGATAATTTTACACCACCGATGGCGGTGAACATTTCACCCTATTCTACCGGTCATCTTTGTTTTTTGACAAATACTGATATTTTTTGGCCAAGCAAGACTTGTTTTTAGCTATTTGCTCGCTTATAATTGCTGCCACAAAGATACTCTTTAGCGAGAGCAACAACCATCTCCAGGTGACTAAAGGCCATCTCTGCGATTCTAAAGATAGTTGTTAGTCTATTTTTTAACCATTTTATCACCTCATGGATGGACAAATTTGCAGCAAAACGTAGTTTGATGCGAAAATATAGCAGCCACACAGCATTTTATATTTAACAGCAGTTAACACACAACAATCCTTACGGTCGGCCGTACACCAATATCAAACTGAGAGCGCAAATAAGTTAAGGTTTCTTCTTGATTTCATATATTTTACTGTAACTTTGCACCATGATGCAAGCAATGATCTTCGCCGCAGGTTTGGGCACTCGCCTCAAACCACTTACCGACACCATGCCAAAGGCACTGGTACCGGTGGGAGGCGAGCCGCTCTTGAAGCGCATCATACTAAAACTTAAGGATGCCGGATTTAGTCGTATAATTATAAATGTACACCACTTTGCCGACCAGATAACTACTTACTTGGCTGCTGAGCAGAACTTTGGTTTAGACATACGCATTAGCGACGAGCGGCAACAACTCTTAGACACAGGCGGAGGTATTAAGCACGCCGCACCGCTATTTGACACCAATTCATCCATACTTATTCACAACGTAGACATTCTGAGCAATGTAGACTTGCGCAGCTTCTACCAAAGTGCCAAGGGCGACGCTACCCTACTGGTAAGCCAGCGGCAGACCAAGCGTTATCTGCTGTTTCACCCCGACAGAGACCTGCGCCTTATGGGATGGACCAACATAGAGACCCACGAAGTGCGCTCGCCATACAACAATTTGGATGCCAGCCTATATACGCCCTATGCCTTTTCGGGTATACACGTATTCAACCCGAGCCTATTTAGGCTTTTCGGCGAAATGCCCGATAAGTTTGGCATTATAGACTTCTATCTACGCTATTGTGACCGTAGCGACATTCACGCCTGTTACAAGCCCGACCTGCAACTCATGGATGTTGGCAAGATGGACACCATAGCCCAGGCCGAAGAATTTATAAAGACTCTATAAATCAAAATAATACACAATACTATGCAACAGAAGATAGTAATTCTCGATTTCGGTTCGCAAACCACACAGCTTATTGGCCGCCGTGTACGCGAACTCGACACCTTCTGTGAGATACTGCCTTACAACAAGTTTCCCAAGGACGACCCTTCGGTAATAGGTGTCATCCTGAGCGGTTCGCCCTACTCTGTACACGACCCTGAGGCTTTCAAGGTAGACCTAAGCCAGTTTATAGGTCGCCTTCCGGTATTGGGCATTTGCTACGGAGCGCAGTTTATATCACACACACTGGGCGGAAAGGTAGAGAAGGCCGACTCGCGCGAATATGGTCGCGCCCATCTGCAAACAGTAGACACACAGAACAAGTTGTTCAAGGGTTTTGAGACAGGGTCGCAGGTGTGGATGAGCCACGGCGACACCATCACCGCCATCCCCGACGGGTTTGAGGTGATAGCCTCTACCGCCAACGTAAAGTACGCAGCCTACGCATCAACCACCCAACCCGTATGGGCAGTGCAGTTTCATCCAGAGGTATTCCACTCGGTACAAGGAACACAGCTACTGCGCAACTTTGTGGTAGACATTTGCGGGTCAAAACAAGACTGGAGTGCAGCATCGTTTGTTGACACCACGGTAGCCGAACTGAAGCAACAGTTGGGCAACGACCGCGTAATACTGGGTCTATCGGGCGGAGTAGATTCGTCGGTAGCCGCCGTATTGCTACACCGCGCCATAGGGCACAATCTTACCTGTATATTTGTAGACCACGGCATGCTGCGCAAAAACGAGTTTACCGATGTAATGAACGACTACAAATGTCTGGGGCTTAACGTAGTGGGTGTAGACGCAAGCGCTAAATTCTTTGCCGACCTTTCCGGCGTTACCGACCCCGAACAGAAGCGCAAGATAATAGGTCGCGACTTTGTAGAGGTATTCAATGCCGAAGCCAAGAAGATAGAGGGTGCCAAATGGTTGGCTCAGGGCACCATTTACCCTGACCGCATAGAAAGTCTGAATATCACCGGAAAGGTTATCAAGAGCCATCACAACGTAGGCGGACTGCCCAAAGAGATGCATCTGCAACTCTGCGAACCGCTGAAATGGCTGTTCAAAGACGAGGTTCGCCGCGTAGGCCGCCAGCTAGGCATGCCCGAGCATCTTATTACACGCCACCCCTTCCCAGGACCGGGCTTGGCGGTACGCATATTGGGCGATATCACCCCCGAAAAAGTACGTATTCTGCAAGATGCCGACGACATATATATACGCGGTCTGCGCGAATACAAAGTTCGTCTCTCGGGCGAAGAAGCCCGCAAGGTGCTGGCAGCTGGAGTTCCGGCACAGATGACCGATGGCGAAATAGAAGTTTCGCTATACGACCAGATATGGCAGGCGGGTACAGTGCTGCTCTCTACCGTGCGCAGCGTAGGCGTTATGGGCGACGAGCGTACCTACGAACACCCCGTAGCGCTGCGTGCCGTCACCTCTACCGATGCCATGACAGCCGACTGGGCCCATCTGCCTTACGACTTTATGGCAAAGGTGAGCAACGAGATAATAAACAAGGTAAAGGGAGTAAACCGCGTATGTTACGATATCTCCTCGAAACCGCCTTCAACCATAGAGTGGGAGTAAATCCTACAAGGTTTATTATAGAAAAGCCCAGCCTACAACGGTTGGACGCTAGATGATTATCACTATCGCTGCACACAGTATAAACGTAAGTAAACTGGGGTTCACAGGTAAGTAAAATGGGCATAACCTCTATCAGGAAGGTTATGCCCATTTGTTGTTTTTAGGGTAAGAATGTAAATTACTTCTGATTCTGCTTCAGCAGATCGCGAATCTCAGTAAGCAACTTCTCTTCTGCCGATGGCTCAGGGGGAGTAGCTGGTTGGGCTGGCTCTTCATCTTTCTTACGGGCAAGGCGATTGAGGGCTTTGACCATCATAAAAATACAGAGCGAGATGATAACAAAATCGAACATGGTCTGGATAAAGTTACCATAATTGATAGTAGCTGCCTGCAACTGTTCTACGCCCAGGTCCATAGTGGGCAAGGTAAACTTAAGGTCGGAGAAGTTAACCCCACCAATAAGCCAACCTATAGGAGGCATAATGATATCATCGACCAGTGACGACACAATTTTTCCAAAGGCACCGCCAATGATAACACCGACAGCCATGTCTACTGCGTTTCCCTTAACGGCAAACTCCTTAAACTCGTTTAGAAATTTACTCATCTTTAATCTATCTTTAATTATTGTTTCTACTTAACCTTTCAAAGTTAGGCACTTTCGGACAAATAGCCAAAAATATAAGCATAAATGTTAATATGCAGTATTGCATCAAAAGCCTCGAAGCTACGGTATTCTACCTGCGCTGAAGTGTCTGACTAATGCCCTGCTCACGGTGACAGATACGCACCTCAATACCAAACTTATCGTGCAGATGTTGGGCCAGATGCTGGGCACTATACACACTGCGGTGCTGACCACCAGTACATCCGAAAGAGAACATCAGGTCGGTGAAACCACGCTGCAGATAACGCTCTACATGGGCATCGGCCAAGCGGTACACACTCTCGAGAAAGGTAAGTATCTCGCCATCGTCTTCAAGAAAACGGATAACAGGTTCGTCGAGTCCGGTAAGTTTCTTATAAGGCTCGTAACGCCCAGGATTGTGTGTACTGCGGCAGTCGAACACGTAGCCGCCACCATTGCCACTCTCGTCAGCCGGAATACCCTTGCGGAAAGAGAAACTAAACACACGAACCACCAAGGGGCCCTTACCATCGTAGGCAGAGAATGTGGCCGGACCGTCTTGTGGATTGGCAGCATACACATTACTGGGCGCAGTACGGTAGCCATCGGTACGATTAACAGCAGTCTGTTCAATGCGGGTAAAGGCGGGCAACCGGGTAAGTCGGTCGAGCATATCCATCATATAAGGATAAGGAAAGAGATGACGCACCTGCAGCAGTTGGCGAAGATTATCGATGGCTGGGGGTATACTGTCTATAAAATGGCGTTTACGCTCGAAGTATCCACGGAAGCCATAGGCCCCCAGCACCTGAAGAGTACGGAAGAGCACAAACAGGGACAAGCGTTCGGTGAAATGGCGAACCGACGGCACCTCGATATACTGACTAAGCGACTGGTAGTACTCGTAAGCCAACTCGCGGCGCAACTTGGCTGGGTAACGGGCAGACGCCTGCCAAAGGAAAGAGGCAAGGTCGTAGTAATAAGGACCCCGACGTCCGCCTTGGTAATCTATAAAATGAGGATTGTCACTGGCATCGAGCATCACATTACGCGCCTGAAAGTCGCGATAGAGGAAACTATCGGAAGGTTCGGCGGTAAGGTCGCGCGCAAACATACGGAAACAGGCTTCGAGTTTGAGTTCGTGGAAGTCGAGTTCGGTAGCTTTGAGGAAACAATACTTAAAATAATTAAGGTCGAAGAGTACACTCTCTTCGTTGAACTCGGGCTGAGGGTAGCAAACAGACCAATCGAGTCCACGTGCTCCACGCAACTGAATATTGGGCAACTCGCGTATGGTGCGTACCAGCAACTCGCGCTCGGCCTGGGTATAGCGTCCGCCTGCTTCACGTCCGCCACGGAGTGCATCGAAGAGAGATGTGCTACCAAGGTCGGTCTGCAGATAACGCAGTTCATCATCGCTCACGGCAAGAAGCGTAGGCACAGGCAACTGCCTACTACAGAAATGACGCGTAAGGGTGATAAAGGCATGATTCTCGTCACGACTGGTTCCTACAACACCTATCACCGTATGACCATCTGCATCGGTAAAACGGTAATATACACGGTTGCTGCCCGCTCCGGCAAGCTTCTCAATCTGGGCAGGGGCTGAGCCATGCCACTGACGGTACAATAATGTAAGTTGCTCCATATAGACAAAGTTAGGAAAAATATACTTTACTCTACCACGTTATAGCGAATAAGTGACGATAAGTGACGATAAAAAAAATAATTCACCGTCACTAAGCAACAAAAAAACGAGGCGCAACTCTAATTATAGAGAAACGCCTCGCATTCTATAGATAAACCTGTCTAGGCAGGTGGTTAATTATTGGTTGATCCGCCAACAATATCCAACAGTTCGTTGGTAATAGCTGCCTGACGGCTCTTGTTGTACTGCAGATTAAGCTGGCGCAACAGTTCATCGGCATTGTCGGTAGCCGTCTGCATGGCCACCATGCGGGCTGCATGCTCAGAGGCTATACTGTCTAACAGAGCCGTATAAATCATAAGGTTGAGCAGCTTAGGTACTAACGCCTTGAGTACATACTCCAGATTAGGCTCTACCAGGAAGTTGTCGTTAAGTGGTTTAGCCTCGGTAGCTACATGCTGGCGCTTACTATCGCGCTGGCGTAGATATTCTTGCGCCTTGGCTGTGGCTACGTTAGAGGTTAGATCGCGGTCGTTCATCACGCCAATCTTTTCTGTAGAGAGGTCGATGGGCAAGAATGTACGACGGGTAAGTATCTGCGAACCAGCACTCTTGAAATGGTGATATACCAATTCTACCTTATCTATTTGGTGAGCCATATACTGGCGTATCAGTTCTTGAGAGATAAGGGCGCAGTCGTGAGCATTAGGCTTATCGGCAAGGGTTGTAAAGTCGCCAGCCGACTGCCAGCCACGCTTCTGTACCCGCTCGGCAACCTTTCGACCTATAGGATATATTACCACATCGGTTACACCCTGCTCGGCATATTCGGCCACCATCTGTTCCATCATCTTGAGTACGTTGGCATTAAAGCCACCGCAAAGTGAACTGTTGCTGGAATATACTACCAGCGCTACACGCTTAATCTCGCTACGATTGGGTTCGAAAAGGCTTGATACATCGGGCGTAGAGACGAGAAACGACTTAAGGATATGCTCCAAAAGGGTTTCGTAGGGCAACATATTCTGTATGGCCAGCTGGGCATGGTGAAGTTTAGACGACGCCACCATCTTCATGGCACTCGTAATCTTACGGGTGCTATTTACACTGGCAATGCGGGTCTTAATTTCTTTGAGTGAAGCCATACGCCATTATGCTTTATACAACGAGGCAACCCCCGCCATCACTTCTTCAAGAGTCTTAGTAACGGTATCGTCTATCTTTCCAGTGGCAAGAGTGTCAATCACATCTTGATGTTGCGAACGCATCTGATCAAGGAAACGGTCTTGACAATCGCGAACCTTATCTACTGGCACATCGTGCAACAGTCCGTGAACACCGCAATAAAGGATGGCAATCTGTTCGCCTACGGGCATAGGTGAATACTGAGGCTGGATAAGTAGCTGGTTATTCTTACGACCGCGGTCGATAGTCATGGCAGTTACAGGGTCCATATCGCTTGAGAACTTAGAGAATGCCTCAAGCTCACGATACTGTGCCATATCTATCTTCAGCGTACCGGCAACCTTCTTCATACTCTTAATCTGAGCCGAACCACCCACACGCGATACAGATATACCTACGTTGATAGCAGGACGGAAGCCCTGGTTGAAGAGGTCGGTCTCAAGATATATCTGACCATCGGTAATAGAAATTACGTTGGTAGGAATATAAGCCGAAACGTCGCCAGCCTGGGTCTCAATAATAGGCAGGGCGGTAAGCGAACCACCTCCACGTACATGACCTTTCATACACTCGGGCAGGTCGTTCATCTGCTCGGCCACTTCCTGCTGATTGTTAATACGTGCAGCACGCTCTAACAAACGTGAGTGCAGGTAGAACACGTCGCCGGGGTAAGCCTCACGTCCGGAAGGACGGCGCAGAATAAGCGAAACTTCACGATAAGCAACAGCCTGTTTAGAAAGGTCGTCGTAAACTACCAGAGCAGAATAGCCACGGTCACGGAAATATTCGCCAATGGCAGCTCCTGCAAATGGAGCATAATACTGCATAGCGGCAGGGTCGGCAGCGGTAGCACTTACAATAATAGTGTAAGGCAGAGCACCACGCTCCTTAAGATTCTGTACCAAAGCTGCCACGGTAGAAGCCTTCTGCCCTATAGCAACATAGATACAGTACACGGGCTGACCTGCCTCGTAGAAACTGCGCTGATTGATAATGGTATCAATAGCAATAGCAGTTTTACCAGTCTGACGGTCACCAATGATAAGCTCGCGCTGGCCTCGGCCGATAGGTATCATCGAGTCTACAGCCTTAAGACCTGTCTGCAATGGTTCTTTCACCGGCTGACGATAGATAACACCGGGGGCCTTGCGGTCGAGCGGCATCTCGAACGACTCGGTAAGGTCTATTTCACCCATACCATCGATAGGCTGGCCAAGAGGATTGACGACACGTCCAAGGAAATTGTCGTTAACACGGATAGATGCAATGCGATGGGTACGCTTTACAGTCTGTCCCTCCTTGATGCCAGCGGTAGAACCGAGGAGCACACATCCTACATTGTCCTCTTCGAGGTTCATCACGATAGCCATAGTACCGTTTTCGAACTCCAGCAACTCGTTAGCCTCTGCATTGCGCAGGCCATAGATACGAGCCACGCCATCGCCTACTGTGAGCACGGTGCCCACTTCGTCGAACTGTTGGCTACTGGTAACCTCGTTGAGTTGGCGGAGCAGAACCTCGGACACCTCACTTGGTTTTATTTTATCTGACATTTTGTTTTGTTTTAATTAACTGCCTACCGGCTCTATAGCCGTGGAGGGCAGCGATTTGATTTGGATTATTACATTAGGGTAACTATATACTACCCCTTTAACTCTGTGAGTATCTTTCTAAGACCGGTCTTTACACTGGCATCCATACGATAGGTATCATACTCGAGTATGAAGCCGCCTATAATGTCAGGATCGGTTTCAGCATTGAACTCAACAGTTCCATGAGTTTTGGCCTCCACCATCTTGCGCATTTTCTCCTCAATAGCAGGAGTAACGGCAGTGGCGGTAATAAGCCTGCCGCAGGTGATATTCTTCTGCTCACGATAAAGCGTGACATACGATGCAGCCATAAACTGCAGAGCATCACAGCGGCCCTCTTTCAGTACAAGCTTGATAAAGCGCAAGGTAAGCTCGTTAGGTTTAGAACCTAAGGCTGTAACCAGCAACTTTTCTTTCTTATCTGCCTGAAGCATAGGGTTGTCAATGGCCGTGCGAAGCTGGGGCACCTCGATATAGCTGCGTCCCAAACGTAGCATATCTTGGCACACACTATCCTCGACCTTAAGCGCCATAGCGCTTTTGAGAAGGGCACGGGCATATCTTACTGATATCACTCCTAAATCCATAGCCGTATTATTGTTTTACTTTGTCTTGAGGAATATCATCCAACAGGCGGTCTATCAGTTCCATCTGTTTAGCATTGTCAGACAACTGCTCGCGCAGCACCTTTTCGGCAATTTTGACAGAGAGTTCGGCTACCTGGGTACGTATTTCGCGCATGGCTCCCTGGCGTTCGCTCTCTATCTGCTGGCGTGCTTCAGAGAGAAGACGAGCTCCCTCTTCGCGGGCCTGACCCTGAGCCTTCTCTACGATGGCATCGCGGGCAGCACCAGCATCCTGCATTATCTGTGCCTGCTTAGTGCGGGCATCCTGCAGAATGGCATCACCTTCTTGTCTGACATTTTCCAAGCGTTCAGTGGCTTCGTGAGCCTTGCGTAGACTATCGTCGATAAAGTGTTTACGGTTTTCTACCGATCCCACAATAGCCGGCAACGCATACTTGGCAAGAAACACAAGCACCACCAAAAACGCCAGTGCCATCCAGAACAGAAGTCCTAAATCAGGCGTCAGTATTGATGGCAAATTCATTATACTTAATCCTTTCGTTTATTAGATAAGAAACGCACAGGCAGCAATTGCGAAAAGGGCACAACCCTCTACAAAGGCAGAAGTAAGAATCATGTTGGTCATAATCTTGCTTGAAGCCTCAGGCTGACGGGCGATAGCGTCCATAGCCTGGCCACCAATCTTACCAATACCAATACCTGCACCAATAACTGCAATACCTGCACCGAGACCGCAGCCCAGCTTAGCTAGACCTTCAGCGGCCAATAAAGTTGAAATAATCATAGTTGTAATGTTTATTTGTTGTTAAATTTTAATTATTAATATAGTCTTAATATATATTCGTATAGTTATTTATTCAGCCTCTTCTTCCTTATGGGCCAATCCTATAAATACGGCACTTAACAGGGTGAAGACATAAGCCTGAACAAAGGCCACCAGAAGTTCAAGACAGTTCATGAACAAGAGCATCAGGGCACTGAAGAGGTTAAGTCCGATACCGAATCCTACACCCATAGACCATCCCAAGAATATCACACAAGTAAAACTGAGTATCACTGCATGACCTGCCATCATATTGGCAAAGAGACGAATCATCAAGGCAAACGGCTTGGTAAACACACCGAAAATCTCGATAATAGGCATCAGAGGAATAACCTTGAGGAACATAGGCACGTTAGGCCATAGAATATCTTTCCAATACTCTTTGTTGCCAAAGAGATTAATGGCCAACATTGTGCATACAGCCAAGAACAGAGTGATATTGATATTACCCGTTACATTGACTCCGCCTGGGAAGAAAGGAACGAGACCCACTAGGTTACAAGTAAGAATAAAGAAGAACACCGTAAGCAAATATGGGGCGAACCGCTTGTACTGAGCCTCGCCTATCGACGACTTTACTACATCATCGTGTATTGTCATCACGATAAGTTCCATGGCTCCAACAAAACCTTTTGGTGCCTCGCTTAGAGTGTCGTGACGACGATACCAACGCACGCAACAGGTAAAAATCAGTATCAGTATAGCCACGGCTATCCAAATCTGTAGCACCACTTTGGTAATGCTTAAGTCAAGAGGTCGCTCGGTAGTACCATCTGACATCTTCTCATAAATCTTGCCATGGTGTGCGGCATCAAAGAAGAACGGCTGAGGCAACCCTGAGGCTGTACCTACATACCATTGGCCTGTACTACTGCTTCGCACTATAATTGGGAGCGGAATACTGAGCGAATGGCCGTTATAGCTGGCTATATGCCACTCATATGCATCGGAGAGGTGCTCCAATACTATCTCGGGAATATCCAGCTTTTCTTCTTTGCCACCATCATTGGCCATAGCTGCCAAAGGAAGCATGACCAACGCCAGCAGAAGAATGATTGTTCTAATTGGTTTCATATTCATCATATAAATAAATATCATCTATTGTTTCTTTTCCGCATTGGTCTTATTCCTATGCGTAAAGAACAGTGTGTGGTGGAGTATGGTGCTTAAATAGAACACGGCAAAGACAAGTACAAAGGTAAGCATATCGCCCCGGCTTGTTTTTCCTACAAGCAGGAAATAGACAAACATCACCACCAGCGCCAGCATAAAGCGACCACCTGATATACCCATAAGCAGGGTGGGCATACTATCAGGACTCTTAGCTGATATCTTACGCCAAGCCGTAATTGCCACAATCTCTACTATGAGCGAATATATGGCACTCACTACGAGCGGAAATATTACCAACGGGAAATGTATAGCTACAAGCAACGTTGCGAAAAACAATGTTGCCATGAGAACTGTAGCCTGCCGCAGATATTTCCAGTAGAGGTTGTCTATAGCGTTCTTTTTACTTTCCATACTATCTCAGTTTCTTGCTTATATTTCCACACACAGACTGATTTCATTCTTCTGAACCTCGACAAAGCCACCCATGATGCCTAGTCGGGTCTTTTCACCGTCTGTAGGTTGATAGGTAACAACTCCCTTCTCTAGCGAAGAGATAAGTGGGGCATGCCCCACAAGTATCTCGAATTCACCGAGAGTTCCGGGAACTACTACGCTATCTACCTGTCCGGTAAAAATTACTTTTTCAGGAGAAATTACTTTTAGTGTAAGCATATAATACTCGTTGAAAAATCAGTCTTATGCCTTGGCGGCAGCCATCAGTTTCTTGGCTTTCTCCTTAGCGTCTTCGATAGTTCCCACATTGAGGAATGCCTGCTCGGGCAGGTCGTCTACCTCGCCATTGAGTATGGCGTTGAATCCCTTGATAGTTTCCTCTATAGGTACCATAACACCGGGTAGACCGGTAAACTGCTCTGCCACAGCAAAGGGCTGAGAGAGGAAGCGCTGCACACGGCGCGCACGATTCACTGTAAGTTTATCCTCGTCTGAGAGTTCATCCATACCAAGAATTGCGATAATATCTTGCAACTCGTTGTATCGCTGCAACAACTGCTTTACTCGCTGGGCACACTCGTAATGGTCCTTTCCAACAATGAGCGGGTCGAGAATACGTGAAGTACTTCCCAGAGGGTCTACCGCAGGATAGATACCCAACTCGGCTATCTTACGCGACAACTCGGTAGTGGCATCAAGGTGTGAGAAGGTTGTGGCAGGCGCCGGGTCGGTCAAGTCGTCGGCTGGCACATACACAGCCTGTACTGAGGTGATAGATCCATTCTTGGTAGAGGTAATACGCTCCTGCATAGCACCCATCTCGCTAGCCAGTGTGGGCTGATAACCTACCGCAGAAGGCATACGTCCCAACAGAGCCGACACCTCAGAACCAGCCTGAGTGAAGCGGAAGATATTGTCAATAAAGAGCATGATATCGGCTGGTTCACCATTCTTGCCTCCATGATCGCGGAATTCCTCGGCTACGGTAAGACCCGACAAAGCTACCGAGGCACGTGCGCCTGGAGGTTCATTCATCTGACCATAAACCAGGGTGGCCTGACTCTTAGCCAATTCTTCCTTGTCAACCAGCGAGAGATCCCACTTGCCTTCTTCCATGGCCTTGTTGAATGCCTCACCATACTTAATAACACCGCTCTCAAGCATATCGCGTAGCAAGTCGTTACCCTCACGTGTACGCTCTCCTACTCCGGCAAATACTGAATAGCCGTTATGACCCTTGGCAATGTTGTTGATAAGTTCCATGATGAGCACCGTTTTACCTACACCGGCACCACCGAACAATCCTATCTTACCACCCTTCATGTAGGGTTCTAGTAGGTCGATTACCTTAATACCGGTAGCCAACATCTCCTTACGGGTAGACAGTTCTTCAAACTTCGGAGCTTCGCGGTGGATAGGATAAGCTCCCTTCATATCGAGACTTTCCATACCATCGATAGGCTTACCGATAACATTCATCATACGACCCTTAATCTGGTCGCCGGCAGGCATAGTGATAGGACTTCCGGTAGCCACCACGTCTAAGCCACGCTGCAAACCGTCGGTATTATCCATTGCCACACAGCGCACGGTGTCTTCACCGATATGCTGCTGAACCTCAAGAACAAGGTTCTCACCGTTAGGACGCTTCACCAGAAGCGCCTCGTAAATCTTAGGTAGCACCTTCTCAGCATCTTCGCCCTTGGTATCGAAATATACGTCGATAACCGGACCAATAATCTGTGAGATGCGTCCATTTATCTGTGACATAATCTTATTGTTTAGTATAATTGTTTACATTATATTATATGCTCAGTTCGTCGAGCACTTTTATCAACGACTTGTCGAAAGGCTTGTCAGAACGGATAGCTTCTGAGAGGGGTACATATACTATCTCGTTATTGCGGATACCTACCATCACATTGCGCTGACCTTGCATAATCGCTTGAATAGCACCCACACCGGTACGAGAGGCCAAGATACGGTCGTGCGCCGAAGGGCGACCACCACGCTGCAAGTGACCTAGAATAGAAACACGCACATCGTATTCGGGGAATTCCTTGCGTACACGCTCAGCATAATACAACGCACCGCACTTAGGACTTTCTGACACGATAACTATACAAGAACGCTTTGATTTACGTATACCACGTTGCATAAACTGTGCCAACTGGTCTACATCAGTAGAGTCTTCTGGAATAATGGCGGCCTCTGCTCCAGAAGCAATGGCACTATTCTGAGCCAAGAAACCGGCATCGCGGCCCATTACTTCGATAAAGAAGATGCGCTCGTGGCTCTGCGCAGTATCGCGTATACGGTCTACGCACTCTACAATGGTGTTCATAGTAGTATCGTAACCTATGGTAGAATCGGTACCATAAAGGTCGTTATCTATCGTACCGGGCAAACCTACACAGCATACATCGTAGGCTTGGGCAAACTGCATAGCACCTGTAAGCGAACCATTACCACCAATCACCACAAGAGCATCAATACCATGATTCTTCATTGATTCATAAGCTTTCTGCTTACCCTCAGGGGTCATAAATTCCTTTGAGCGAGCTGTCTTTAGAATAGTTCCGCCCGACATGATGATACCGCTTACGTTCTCTGTGGTAAAGTCGGCTACCTCGCCGTTAATCAGTCCGTCGTAACCACGATAAATACCTTTGATCTTGAATCCGTTGCAGATACCCGAGCGCGTTACTGCTCTGATAGCTGCGTTCATACCTGGGGCGTCGCCGCCCGATGTAAGGATTCCGATTGTTTGAATTTTTGCCATATTCAATATTTATATTTTTGTTTTGTTCTATAATAGTATCATGATAATTAATCCCAACGCAGCACCTACCAAGGCTTTCCAACCTACATGAGTAAAGTACCAACCTACCTTTACGTGCTCTGACTTGATTAGTGCCACGCCACTTAGCGAACCTACACAGAGTATGTTTCCGCCCACGGCTGCCGCATAGGCTATAAGCGTCCAGTAGGAATCGTTTTGAGCAAAGCCATTACCCATGGTAAAGAACGAGAGTGCCGAGGTAAAACTATCGAGCACCGAGCTAACAGCCACAGCCAAGGTACCTGCCATCCAAGGGGCTACTTGTGGAGCTATTTGCGCTACGAACCAGTCTACCGCCCCAGTTTCTTGCACTACGCCTACGGCCAGCATTATGCCCATAATATAGAGCATCATTTGTATTACGCCATACTGCAATACCCGGGGTACACGCCTACGTATCATCTCGTCTACATTCATAAGTTTGCGGTTGAATATCTCGTTAACCACCCACAGAATGGCCAGCACGCAGAACGCGCCAAGGAAGGGACTAAGTTTGGTAATACTATGAAAGGTAGGAATAAACCAAAGACCGCCAATACCCAGCACTAGCATAAACAATCGCTGCCATACATTAAGACGGGTATCGTCGCCACGGTAAGGCATAGTTACCCATTCGGTAGTAGTCTTTTCAGGCAGACTTCGCCCTATCCACCATGTTGGCAGAAGCCATGCCACCAAGCAAGGCAGAGCCATAGTCATAGAATAAGCTGTAGCCGTTACACGGCCCGTATTCCATAAAAACAGACCTGTAGGGTCGCCTATCACCGTAAGTGCACCGCCACAGTTAGCCGCCAGCACTATAGCCGAACCCAGATATAGCCGTATGCGCCACTGCGAAACAACGCCTCGCATCAGGATAAGCATCATAACCGTAGTGGTAAGGTTATCCAGATTGGCAGAAAGAATAAAGGTGGTTATTGAAAGTGCCCAAAGCAGGCGACGGGTTTTGCGGGTTTTAAGCAACTGCGAAATAAAATCGAAACAACCATTGTTGTGCAAAATCTCTACAATGGTCATAGTGGCAAGTAGAAAGAGAACTATCTCTGCTGCACGACCTACATATTTAAGAAATACATTTTGGGCTATATACTCTTTTACCACTGCGCTGGTAGGCACGGCCCCGTTTAAGAAGCCTAAATAGTCGGCAGGATGCTGACTCATCACATAATCGGTGCCGTAACAAATGTACAAAATCCAACCTACTGTCCCAGCAAAAACAGCTACTGCAGCCTTGTTGACTTTTGTCAAGAGCTCTGTGGCAATTAGCACATAGGCGATGAGTAATATAACGACTATTACAAGGGTCATTCTTAGGTTATTTCTTGTTGCAAAGATAACAATTAATAATTAAGAACGCCTATTTTACAAGCTCTTTTTTGGCACTAATTAACGTTTCTTTCACCAAAAAAGACAATTTACGTTACAAATAGAACTAACCATATATGACAAACTATGAAAAACCGCGCATAACTGGTAATAACTATCTGTAAAACAGCATTACAGAGCTCATATTCTGTTACATATTTGTAATACTCTACAACCTATGCAACCACCGCTTTAGGGTAAAATATATTTCCTCTTGAAGGCAGAAAAAACGCCACAAGGGGCGAAGGGGCATATAGCCCAACTTGTACTTGTTACGCATGGCTAGAGCAGAGGTATCTATCTGGGCCCATATACGGCGCATCTCTAATAATGCCTCGCGCCGTTCTGAACTCTTTAGGCTACGCCGGTTGATATAGTAAAAGCGGTAACAGTCTACCAATACCAGCCACCGCTGATTTTCGTACAACTGTAGCACGATGGGGGCTACACCTAGTTGCATCAGTTTACTACGCATGCTCTCGTTGGCTCGTAGATAATCAAAGTGGCGGATACTGGCTCTATGAGTTACCGAATCGCCATGCTGCCGGTAATAATAACACCCACTACAACATCTTACTTGGCGAGAAATAAAATAATGTAAGCGCGTGGTGTTATCATCACTATAAGCTCTACACGTATCATCATAAGGATAACGCTCATAAAGTTGTCGGCGCGCCATATACACGCCATGGATATCCCAAGAAAGACTTTTCTCAAAGGCTTCTCTACCGCTCATCATATCAAAAGGCAGCATAGGCAGAGAGTATTGCCTATCAGCAGAATGCCACATTACCACATCAAATAACACACAGTCGGTTAGTGGATAGCGCTGATAAACATCTACTGCCTGGCTAAGGGCATCAGGCGAGTACCAGTCGTCGGCATCAAGATAGCATATATATTGTCCGCTAGCCAAGTTGAGTGCCTGGTTGCGAGCATAAGCCTGCCCGTGATTACTATCAAGGGTAACAATATGTATATTGGCATAACGGGCTGCATATTGGACCAAAAGTTGGGGCGTTTCATCGGTAGAGCCATCATCAGCGACGATAACCTCTACCCCATCCAGAGTCTGAGCCATAAGAGAGTCTAAACACTCTGATAGATATGCTTCCCCATTGTACACAGCTACTATCACCGAACATACTGGTTTCCCCATCATACCTTACCTCCCTCTTTATAATCTTGGCGGTTACGTCGGCGCAAAAGCCAAAACGAGCCTGCGAGACTAACTACAATAAGTAAAATCCCCGCAAGCCAATAAACTATTCCAGTAACACCGCTTACTATAATATACGATAGCAATATCAAGGGCAACTGCAAAGCCACGCCTACTACCACCCTACCATCGGGCCTATAGCCGTAACGCCAACGATTATACGCCATAAGCAGCAGCATATCCAGCAGGGATGCCATGAGCAGAGCCACGCCAGTTCCGGTAAGTCCCCACCGTATAAAGCACACATACATAAGCGGCAATGCCATCAGTACATAAGCCCCCTCCATTAGCATAAACGACCGCGAATCACCTCTACCCAAAGGTAGATAGGCTATGGGCAACTTTATGGCTCGCACAAAGAGTGCCACCAACGTAAACTGCAACATGCCCGTTGCAGCTACAAACTTACCGCTATATAGCAAGGGCAACAATAGTGGCAAACCAAACAGCATCGCTACCAACAAGGGTGCTATAACCAATAGCGACACCTCTATCTGCCGGTTTACACAATCATTAAGTGCTTTGCCCGAAGAGGGTATGGCCGAAAGACGGGGATAATAATCGGTCTCCATAGCCGAGAACACTACACCACCACAAGTCATGGTCATCATATAGCCGGCATTGTACAGTCCTACAGTTTCGAGCGAACCGCATACATTGAGAAACGAACGTATGGCAAACTCCATACCGCTACCCATCATGCCCACTATCACAAACGAAAGCCCCAACTTTACCATACTGCCACCGCGACTCAAAAAAGCACTACTAAACGATAGTTTAAATGAGTAAAGCTTACACGAGCACCATAAAGTAAGCACGGCCTGAATAAGGGCTGCAACAAAGAGCGACGGCACTATGGCAGCCTGACCAAAAGTATAATACAAAGGCACGGTAACCACCAATACCGCTACCACATTATATATAGATATACGTGCCAGCGCACCCAACTGCCGCACGGCCTTGAGCACAGCCATTTCGCCTCCAGTTATAGCCATCACCCCTACCGTGGGCGAAAGCAATAGGTAGTGCAACGTATGACTACCCCAGCTAAACGAGAAACTATCTATAAACGGGGCTGCCACAGCACACACCAGCATACCCCAAAGGGCAACCAGAACACTCCACGAACGAATCAAGCACACACTATCGGCCAACGGCTTGTCATGACCTTTCTCGTAAGCATCGGCTATGGTCTTAACGCCACTGGTAGGAACGCCCATATTGGTAGAGTCGCTCACTAGTTTTAGGGTAGAATTAAAGAGCGAAAGCAGTCCCATGCCACTGGGACCGAGTATTACCGCCACCAGTTTGTTTCGCACCAAGCCTACCAGCACATTCAGTCCCTGCACGGTACCGAAAACACTGGTGTACTTGAGTATATGTTTATATGACTGTTGCTGCATACTTGGGCGGTATGTTTTATAACTGCAAAATTATCCTTTTTACATCACTATGCCAAACAAACAATAGGAATTTATGGCTTTCTGAAACGATTCTTTCATTTAAAAAATCCACACAATCAGTGGTTATCTGCTTGTTCTGAATTTTATTTTAATCTAATCTTTCTGCTTGGTAGCCGCTGCTATATTACGCATAAGACCATTGTACTTGGCGCGCTTCACGGCACTCCCCTTAAATAAGCGGCGATAGTCGTCTACGGTCATCTTTTCCCAATCGGCAGTGGTCATTGCCATCAACTCTTCTGAGGGTTGAAATTCGGGAATATCGTTAGGCTGGGCAAAGTTATTCCATGGACAAGCTTTCTGACAACGGTCGCAACCGTAAAAGCAGTTACCCATAGCACGGCATGCCTCAGCTGACAATTGCCCACGATTCTCAATAGTCTGATAGCTCAGGCAGCGACCGGCATCCATAGTAACTGTGCCATCGTCACTCTTGCCGAGTGCATGAGTAGGACAAGCCTCAACACAGCGGTTGCAAATACCGCAGCGCGATGGCATTGGCTTATCGTAAGTTAAAGGAATATCAAGAAATATCTCACCCAGAAAAAACTGGCTACCCGCGTGAGGAATGATAAGCTGCTGATTACGCCCTATCCAACCTATCCCACTCTGCTGAGCCCAATATTGTTCCAGTACGGGTGCCGTATCTACAAAGCAACGATAGCCACTAGTAATTCCTAGACGGCTAACAAGCTGAAACATACGCTGGCGCATCACGTCGTGATAATCTTTACCTAAAGCGTATGCCGCCAAATGAAGCCTGTCATCGGGAAGCGGAACAGCGGGGGTATACGATAGGGCAAGACATATTATGCTCTGCACCCCAGGCACAAGCAAGCGAGGATCTAGGCGCATATCTACATGGCGGTACATATACTCCATATCTGCAAAAGTACGATTATCAACCCGCTGCAAAAAGTGGCGGGCATAATCGTCATCTACCGCCTGCGCACGGGCAATACCGCAAGCAAAAAAGCCGAGACCATGGGCCTCGGCTTTTATCTTATTCGAAAATTCTGAATTCATACCCTTGTTCCTTTAACCATTTCAACGATTCGGGTAAAGCATAATGCAGTTTGTCTATACTCTTAAGCGAATCGTGAAAGGTAATGATAGACCCGTTGCGGGCATAGCGCTTCACGTTGTTAAGCACATCTTCGGCTGTCATCCACTTAGAATAATCGCGGGTAACAAGATCCCACATTACAATGCGATACTTGCGGTTAACCCACCAATATACAGTAGAGCGCATCCATCCATGGGGCGGACGAAATAGATGGGCGTGGATAAGTTCGTTGGCCTTTATCACGTTTAGCGCGTAAGTAATACTCATGTGGCGCAGCGACCCCAAGTGGTTGAAAGTATGATTACCCACTTGGTGACCCTCTTCTACGATGCGGTTATACAGATCGTGATGGCGCAACACATTTTCGCCCACCATAAAGAAGGTAGCCTTAGCGTCATACTTACGCAGTGTGTCCAGTATAAATGGCGTAGTTTCGGGCAGAGGGCCGTCATCAAAAGTAAGATAGACGGCCTTTACCCGTTTGTCCATTCTCCACAGGGCCTTGGGATATATCCACCGCAGAAACTTTGAGGGCTGCTCTATAAACATGATTACTCTTCAGCGTTGGGGTCTATACCGCCACGGTTGCGGTAGATAGTATAGAGCGTATTGAGCTGCGACAGTTGCTGCTTGGCAAGATTTGCATCTACCAACTCGGTAACTCCCAGTATTTGCTGCATAATATAGAGCTGAGTAAGACACTCATTATAGTACTGCGCGAAATAAGTATTATCGAGCGTTACATACCACGACAGGTACTGCGTAGCATCTCGCCAAAGGTCGAGTACTATCTTCTTGGCCTTATCCTTATTGCCCAAGAGAGCGTAAGCGCGGGCTATATCGCCACCACCTCCTATATAGCGCAGAGGCAGATTATAGGCTGGCAAACATTTCTCTGCTTTGTCGAGCACCTTAGCAGCCTTCTCGGTCTTACCCTCGGCTATTAGCTTAAGAGCAAGCGTAGCCATAAGCTGGCGATGGGTATAACACATGCGGCGAACAGTCTCGTCGAGATATATGCCAGGCTTATCCAAACCGCCATATCTGAAGCGATTCATCACGTTATCATACGTCTTCTCGGTATCAAAATTGTTGCCATCTCTTGTTGTAAATGGCGAGATACGATAAGCCAAACCCTCTTGAATGAAGTTATCACCCAGATTCATGTAGTTATCTTCGCCTACGGTCATAGCTACATATATAGGACGAGTCCACTGACTGTTAGCTACCATTTCGAGCATCATCAGACTGTTCTTGTACAGCGCACGGCGACCCTTGAGAGAAATAACCATACGGTCTGGTATAGTATCAGAAGCCATCATCATGCCACTGCGGCGAACGGCATCCTTATCGATAGTAACATATACCGTATCGGTAGGAATTACATGGGTTGAAGGGTCGTTGCCCAATACCCAATACTTCATAATATTCTTCAGCTCGAAGGGCTGCTCGCCAAAGGCTTTGGCAGCCTCGGCAGGATTTTCCTTATAGAACTGCAGTACCTGCTGTTTCAAGTCTGGGCGAATTTCTACATAATCGTTGGTACCCACGCAATACTGCAAGCGAGTCCAAGAGATAGGAAGCGAGGGCGAGGTATAAGCCGGACGCTTCATCTGGTCGATATACCAATCGGTAGCAAGATACGACAGGTTACATACACGGGCATCGGTACGCACTCCCTCTACATCCTGATTATACCAGAGTGGGAAGGTATCGTTATCGCCATTGGTAAAGATAATGGGATTACCCTTATCTTGGAGAGAATTGAGATAGTTCTGACCAAAGTCGCGACAGGTATAACGTCCGCTACGGTCATGATCGTCCCATGTTTGAGTGGCCATCTGTACGGGAATAAGCAAGCAGAGCAAACCTACGGCAGAACTTAGCAGTACACTTTCTTTCTTCAGTCGGCGCGAAATCTGGTCGATAATGGCTGCCACACCCATACCGCACCAAATAGCAAAGGCATAGAACGAACCGGCATAAGCATAATCGCGTTCACGGGGCTGACCTGGAGTCTGATTAAGATAGATAACAATGGCAAGACCCGTCATAAAGAACAAGAAGGCTACTACCCAGAACTGACGTTCGCCACGGCGACCACGGAAGAGCTGCCAGAACAACCCGATGAGTCCGATAAGCAAAGGCAAGCAGTAGAACACATTATGCCCCTTGTTATTCTTCAAGTCGTCGGGCAGATTATCCTGATTGCCCAAGCGCCAATTATCAAACCACTTGAAACCAGTAATCCAGTTGCCTTTTTCAAGAGCGCCATGACCTTGCACATCGTTCTGACGACCAGCAAAGTTCCACATAAAGTAGCGCCAGTACATAAAGTTACACTGGTAAGAGAAGAAGAACTTGAGGTTCTCCCACTGTGTAGGCACTTTAACCTGCATAGGCTGGCCACAACGGTCGTAACTTACAGTATTGCCCTTAACACCGCCCATCCAGTCTTCGTACTCCTGAGCATGGTCACGCTCGTGCATACGGGGGAAGAACATATTTTGGGCGTAAACATACTTATCTTTGGTATTTACTATAAAGTAAGAGTCTTTCTCATCACTCGTACTCTTCTCCTTACGACTATAGATAGGCGCACCAGTCTTCATGCGGGGCACGCACATACCATCTTTCTCATCAAGGGCCACCTCTGAAGTATAAGCCTGTCCATAAAACAGCGGACTATCGCCATACTGGTCGCGGCTAAGATAATTGCCTAGAGTAAAGATATCCTCTGGCGAGTTCTGATCCATAGGAGGGTTGGCAGCCGAGCGTATTACAATAAGGGCATAGCTGGAATAACCAATCATAAGCATCAGCATGCACAGAAGGGCAGTATTCTTGATGCGCGATGATACAAGAGTTATTTTCTTACCACCATCGGCCTTGCGCTTGTAGTTAAGTACAAACCAAAGTATGGCCAATACCACAGCGCCTGTAAGGGCAGCCTTGATACCATAGCCATAGAAAGGAATACCTAAAAGTGCTACCGAGAGCAAGAACGCTACATTCTGTAGCTTGGGGTGATGGTTGGTATAAGTCTCGTAGATAGCCCAAATTACAGTACCTATCAAGAGTATCAGATAGATAATCTCACCTGTATTAAATGGGCATCCCAGTACATTAACAAAGAGCAATTCAAACCATCCACCTACGGTGATAATGCCTGGAACTACACCATAGAGTACAGCAGCTACAAGCATAAAAGATATGGCAAGCGCTAGAAGCGAGCCTTTAACTCCTACATTGGGGAACTTGCGGTAGGTGAATACCAGCACAATAGCGGGAATACACAACAAGTTGAGCAAGTGTACACCAATACTAAGCCCCGTCATATAGGTGATAAGTACCAGCCAGCGGTCTGAATGAGGCTCATCGGCATGGTCTTCCCACTTTAGGATAAGCCAAAATACAATAGCTGTAAAAGCTGATGAATAAGCATAAACCTCGCCCTCTACAGCCGAGAACCAGAATGTATCGCTAAAGGTATAGATTAATGCACCTACCAAACCAGAGGCCTCAATGGCAATGGTACGACTCGGTGTAAGGTCGTTCCAATCCTTGATAACCAACTTACGGGTAAGATGGGTAATACTCCAAAAGAGGAACATAATGGTGGTAGCACTGAGCAGGGCGCTCATGGTGTTTACCATACGAGCTACCATAGAAGGATCGCTTACAAACTGGGTAAACAAGTTGGCTGTAAGCATAAAGAAAGGCGCCCCCGGTGGATGCCCTATCTCCAGTTTGTAACCCGTAGAGATAAACTCAGGACAGTCCCAAAACGAGGCTGTAGGTTCAATGGTAGAACAATACACTACTGCAGACACAAGAAATGCGAACCAGCCCAGCAGGTTGTCTACTAATCTGTACTTTTTCATTTTATTATAAGTAATTATTGATAATTCGCAACTACATATAAATGCAAAGTTACTGTTTTTTAAGCAAGACAACGCAGCTAGGGGCAATAATTTGACCGAGAGTAACTTATTTTTAATCTGTTTTCACATTTCTCTACGCCCCTGCAGTCACGGTTCTTTCATTTAGAAATGCTTTGAGATTTCAATTTTCGTGCCTGATAGGCATTTAGAAGCAGCCCAACATTACTATTGACACAACACGCCCTAAATGCTACGTATCTTTGTTGGTATAAACGTACACAATCAATGGCTATCAGCTTGTTCTGAGTTTTAAATAAAAGAGCCGTGAGATAAGTTTGTATTTATCGTGGGGGTGACTACTCAGGCTTCTTTCGATTAAAATTTAATTTAGGTTTTATATACTGTCCACGGCCGTAAGCCGGTTGGTTGATGGCCGTGGCCCAATTGGCTGACGAATGTAAACTTTATTGCTTACGGCCGTCGGCAATAAAGAAATTAACAGCAATAATAGCCATAGAACCCATAAATATATTGAAGAATAGCTATATCAGAGATAAGCGTGGTATTTTAAAATGAAAGAGCCGTGCCCGGCAGTATACCAAACCTATACGGAAGAGCAGACTAGCTAACCACAAGACTTAGAAAGGTAAAGAAATAAGCCGTATTGATAATCGGCAGAATGAGGGAAGAAAGGGAAAGGAACTATATTTTAAGAAAATGCTCTTCTATCTTCTCATGGGGCATTGACGAAGTATCATGACAATGCAGCGTACGATTAACACAAGCCACATGGCGCGCATTGTCTATCACCGCAGCTATATCGTGGCTCACAATAACAATGGCACACTTGCGGTTGAGTTCTGCAAGAGTCTGATACATTTGCTCCTGAAAACGCTTATCTATATAGGTGTTTGGTTCATCGAGAATAAGCACCTCGGGATTGGACACTACAGCTCGCGCAAGCAGTACGCGCTGCAACTGGCCACCAGAGAGTTCTCCGATATGGTTATGTACTATACCGCCAAGTTCTAAGCGGGTAAGGGTACTATCAATCTGCTGACGCTGCTCGTCAGAGAGTTTCTGGCGCCATAACTTACGAGGCTTCAAACCCGAAGCTACTACATCGTAGACCGAAATGGGAAACTCACGGTCAATCTTATTGTATTGTGGCAGATAACCTATAGTAAGCCGGTCGGTAGGAAGTCCATCACGCCAATAGGTTACGGTGCCTGTATCGGGCTTTTTCATACCAAGAATAATACGCATCAAGGTGGTCTTGCCACCTCCGTTAGGACCTATTACAGCCAGATAGTCGTTAGGATATATCTGCAGTGATACGTGTTCTAGCACTAGTTTATCATCGTAACTGGCACTAACATCTGCAAGAGTAATAATAGGTTTCATATAGCGTATGGAGTATGGGCGTAACAAAAAAAAGGAAACTGGCGATTACTTCAACTTCTTAGCTGTACGTAGCATCTCGTCTTCCCAATGGTAGTTTAGTGGGTCTATCTTTATTACCTCAACACCCGTTTCTTTAGCTACTACGCGGGTATTGCGGTTATCAAATTCTTTCTGTAAAAAGAGACACTTAGCATTACTTTCGCGAGCTATCTTAACCGTATTCATCAACTGAGACACCGATGGTTCGCGCCCCTCTTCTTCTATAGGAATCTGGCGCAAACGGTAATCGCGAGCGAAATAAGTAAGCGAGGGGTGGTATACAAGAAATGCCGTAGACTTATCGCGGGTAAGTTGTTCGCGGATATGGGTATCAAGAATATTGATTCGACTTACAAGATTCTCAAGATTGGACTTGAAAAACAGACTATCCTTGGCATCTACCGCAGAAAGGGCACGATAGATATTACGGGCTATAATTACGGCGTTCTGCGTGCTCATCCAAGTATGCGGATCTGGATGGCCATGCATGGTATTAATCATCTCTATACCCTCTGAAGAATCGATAATAATAGTATGAGGGGCATTCTTCTCCAACTTTTTCATCCAGGCTCGTTCAAACCCTATCTGCCCTACTTTAACATACATATCGCTCTTTGACAGGTCTATCATCTGACTGGCAGTAGGTTCGTATGTTTCGGGGTTACTACCTTTGGGAACCATCGACTTAATCACAAACCTATCGCCCGCTATCTGCTCAGCAAAATAACGTAAGGGTTCGATACTAACAATTATAGTGCGAGTATCACGCGGACTCTTCATACTGCACGAGGTCAAGAGCAGACCTACAACAACGCAAAGAAAGAATGAATGGTTTCGCATAATTCTAAATATTTATAAGTGGCATTTATAGAGTATACGCCATATTTGTTATATAACCAACGAGGCACCTGCAGCAAGAACTATATAGCGTATAATCTTTCCAAGAGTAACGCTGATAAATGTAATATAGAAATTGGCTTTCATCAGCCCTAATGTTACGGTAATAGCACTTCCAAGGATGGGAACAAACGAGAGAACTCCAAGCCATGCGCCTCGCCCAGCCAAGAACTTACGGGTACTCTCTACTTTCTCTTTCTTTACATGCAGATATTTTTCTACCCATTCTATTTTACCCAGTCGGCCCACGCCATAATTAAACATAGAACCGCCTACATTACCTATCGTTGCATAGATGACAAGTGCTACGGGGTCGAGGCCTGCAGCCAACAGTCCTAACATTATGGCCTCGCTCGAAAAGGGAAATACGCTACCCGCAAGAAACGAAGACACTAACATGCCCCAATATCCGTAATCTATCAACATAACACGAAATTGCAAAGAATAAGGGCCACACTTATCAAGACTATAACGATAAACGATATATTGCTCATCTTACCATGACTAAGCGCTATAAAGTGAGCTATCAATGGTGATGTATTCACCAACAGCATTGGCAGTATTTCTGCATAACACTGTGGTTGCAGCACAACAAACAAGCTCAACACTATCTGCATGATAACAAGAAACTCGTATATCATTCGGGTGCTAATCCTGTCATTATAACTGGTATGCAGATAATGACATATTCCCACTACACCCAGTAGCAGCACCCATGCCCCAACAATAACAACCATGATAGGTAACGATGAGAAATCGGCCAACGGGCCAATCTCTACAAACGAAGAAAGGAAAGAAAAACCGAGAGACAACTGATGGGTATAAGCCAGATAGCAACTTACCAACCAATAGGGGAACACCAGTCCTATCAACGACGCTACAAGCGTACGCATACTGAATGCCAACATCTTAGAGGCAAGCAATATCCATAACACAGGAACCAGCCACAACACACGCATCCACATTATTGACACTATGCCCAAACAAAGAAAGGCATAAAATACAAAGCCCGCTGCGTGTTTATCTTGATAAGAATGGAAAAGTAATGTATAAAAGGCAGCATAGCCCAATGCTATAACTCCACTTTCTATATGCGGAAAGAGAAAAAGTGCTGTTAATGAAAGAACAAGAAACGCACACGACACCATTCTACTATATATACGAATAATAGCATGCTGATTATTCATCAGCACCATAATATAAGTAGACAATGCCAGCACTCCAAACTGAGGCCACAACTGCCGGGTTATCAGTCCGGCAGCCATACACACACATGCGCCTATCACCGACACTACAGGCAACGCATATCTGCTTTCAGCTATTCTGTTTTGGATGCGCTTCATTATTCTTTTGAGTAGCTCTCTGCCGTCAATATAAATAACAGAGAGCAAACTCTGCATAGCTATTTTATTTTAAATCTTGTCCTATATCGCTTCTAAAATACTTGTCTTTGAATTGTATCTTTTGGGCTTCGGCAAAACTCTTACTTAGAGCCGCCTCCCTATTCTCGCCATACGACGAAACGGCTATCACTCTACCACCTGCGGTAACAGTCTGTTCATCTTTCAGTGCTGTACCACTATGGAATACTATGCTTCCCTCCACGTTTTCTATGCCTGTGATAGGATAGCCTTTCTCATAATGCTCGGGGTAGCCACCGCTAACCAACATAATACATACAGCAGCACGGCTGTCGAACTCTATCTTACGTTCAGCCAAATTGCCTTGCGCCACACCCTCGAACAAATCAACAATATCGCTCTTCAATCGCAACATTACGCTTTCTGTTTCGGGGTCGCCCATGCGACAGTTATACTCTATAACCATAGGTTCGCCATCAACATTGATAAGACCGAAGAAGATAAAGCCTTTATAATCGATACCTTCGGCTGCCAAGCCGTCAACTGTTGGACGGATAATGCGGTCTTCTACTTTCTGCATCCATTCGGTAGTGGCAAATGGTACAGGGGTTACACTACCCATACCTCCGGTATTTAGACCGGTATCGCCTTCGCCTATGCGCTTATAGTCTTTAGCTTCGGGCAGTATCTTATAGTTCTTGCCATCGGTAAGAACAAATACCGAACACTCTATGCCACTCAAGAATTCTTCAATAACTACACGGGCAGACGCATTGCCAAACATGCCATCCAACATGGAGCGCAGTTCGGCCTTAGCCTCATCAAGTGTAGGAAGTATAAGTACACCCTTTCCTGCACACAGACCGTCGGCCTTGAGCACGTAGGGGGCTTTGAGTGTTTCCAAGAACTTCAAGCCTTCTTCAAGAGTGGTTCCGTCGAAAGTTTCATAACGAGCCGTGGGAATATTGTGACGCTTCATAAAGCGCTTGGCAAAATCCTTGCTACCCTCGAGCACGGCTCCAGCCTTAGATGGACCTATCACTGGCACTGCAGCAGTACGACTATCGGCTTTGAAATCATCGTAGATACCTTTTACCAGTGGGTCTTCAGGACCTACCACTACCATATCTACGTCATTGTCGGCAACAAACTGTTTGAGAGCTTCAAAATCGTCGGCTTTTATAGCTACATTTTTGCCCACCTCTGATGTACCGGCATTACCAGGAGCTATGAAGAGTTGCTCTACTTTCTCGCTCTGTGCGATTTTCCATGCCAAGGCGTGTTCGCGACCGCCACTTCCTAACAATAAAATTTTCATTTGCTGTAAGTTATTGTTGATTGTTATTTTGTTAAGGGAGGAACTTTAAATTGCCTCCCTAAAAATATTTTTAGTTTTTTCTTGCCGATTATTACTTCAAATAGTCAAAGAAATAATTACTGATACGCTCGTGCAGATGAGTACTTTGATGCCCACGCATATTATGCGGTTCGCCTGGATAAGCAAAGAAATCGGGCTGAGTACCAGCAGCTATGCAAGCCTTCAAGAATGTAAGACAGTGTTGCGGTACTACTGTGGGGTCGTTATAACCAGTAATTATCTGTAGTTTTCCTTTCAAGTCTTTGGCTTTGTAAAGCAGCGAGGTCTTTTTGTAACCTTCTGGGTTGGTTTGCGGAGTATCCATGTAACGCTCGCCGTACATAATTTCGTACCAATGCCAGTCTATCACGGGTCCGCCGGCTACACCCACCTTGAATACATCGGGGTAATTGGTCATTAGCGATATGGTCATAAATCCGCCGTAACTCCAGCCATGTACACCTATCTTGCAAGTATCTACATAAGCTAAACTCTTAAGGTATTCTACGCCCTTCATTTGGTCTTTCATCTCTTCTTGACCCAATTGCCGGAAAGTAACCTGCTCAAAGGCTTTACCACGATGCTCGCTTCCGCGATTGTCAAGAATAAATAGCAGATAACCTTTGTCTGCCATATAGGTTTCCCAACTGCGACTACCATAATGCCAACTGGCTTCTACATTGTGAGCATGAGGGCCACCATATACATATACTATAGCGGGATATTTCTTAGTGGGATCAAAGCCCGTAGGCTTTACCATACGCCAGTAGAGATCTGTTGTACCATCAGCGGCCTTTACTGTACCGCAACTGTATTCGGGCACACGGTAATCCGCCCATGGGTTGGCAGCCGTAAAATAATCTACTGTCTTGCCTGTGGCTAAGTTGACAATAGCCATTTTTCGCGGAGTATTGGGGGTTGAATAAGTATCTAAGAGATACTGCCCATCACTGCTCAAACTGGGTGTATGCCATCCTTCACCATTAGCATCTATAAGGGTACGTTTACCTGTAGTGCAGTCTACCATGAACACATTTTTCTGAATAGGATTGATGGCATTGCCGGTAATAATGATACTCTTACGGCGAGCATTAAAACCTACCACATCAAATACTTCCCATTCACCATGAGTAAGCTGTTTGATTTCTACAGACTCTGTATTGCCTGCCATACGACTACCGTGCTTTCCTATCGAGCACAGATACAGATGATTGTATCCGTCAGTTCTACTCTGCATGATAAAGCTCGATTTATCCCAGGGCAAGAATAGTATAGGATGCTGTGGTTCTACGTATTTATCATCAACTTCACGATAGAGCTCACCAGTTTTTTCACCGGTCTTAGCGTCGTAGCAAGTAAGATGACAATCGTTTTGGTCGCGGTTGAGCTCAAATATATACACTTTGTCACCATCTGGACTCCACGAGATATTGGTGAAATAACGATCGGTAGGGTCTCCCGTATTCAGGAAAACCGTTTTACCTGTATTCAGGTCGAACACGCCGACGGTAACTTTATGCGAAGTTTCGCCCGCCATTGGATATTTATCGGGAGCGGCAGTAGCTATACAACTCTGCGTTTCGGGATGATTAAAGTTGATTTCAGGGATATTAACCTGCGGATAGTCGGTCACCATAGATTGGTCCATGCGATAGAAAGCCAACCGTGTGCCATCGGGGCTCCAAAATGTACCTTTATCAATACCAAACTCATTGCGGTGCACGCTTTGACCGTAAACTATATTGCGAGAGCCATCGGTAGAGAGTGTCCACTGTTTCACTCCACGTTGCACATAGAGATTATCGTCTTTAAGAAAAGCTACTGCCTCGCTTGCTGGGCACGTCTCGAGTATATCACCATCTATCTGGCGTTCGCTCAACAGTGACTTTTTCTTGAAATCAAAAGTATAGATGGTCTCCCCTTCGGTTAAAACCACAATGCTCTTGTCGGCATAGGGAAACTGGGCATTGTATAGAGCGTGCACCTTACGACTCTTGGTAGGACCTGCCCATTGGTTTACCTCGTTAATAGCAAAAAGGCGAGTCTCCTTACCTGTTTTCTTATCAACAATACTGCATTCATCGGTATTAAGTCGTACCAACTGATTGCCCCACCATGTACACCAGCGGTTCTGAACTCGCATTTTGTGGTAGTTCTTGCCACCGTAATTTATATCCTCAAGGGTGAGTCCCTTAGTACCTGCCTGCTCTTTCACCGTACCCACTAGTTGGGCAGTCTGAGCCTGCGCACCCATTGATAACACTGCTGCCATAGCCACTATTGATATCTTGACATTCATATTTACACCTTTATATTATATAGGGCGGTTTATAATTTACCACCGTTAGTTTATTCTTAATTGGGTGATAGCGTTTAGAAATACACGGGCACAGAACAACAATTAGTTGTCTGCGCCAGACTTCTTAAACGGGTTGTGCTTTGCACCCTTGCCACCAGACTTACCACCACGGCCTTCTTTTCCCCGACGGTCGGAATCGCCAAACCTACGTGACGAGCGGTCACGACGTTCCTCAAAACGATCGTCCTTTCCACGGCGAGTCTGTCGCTGTCCGTCGTCAAACGAATGGAACTTGAACGAACGTATATCGCCCACTTCATTTTCTTCTTGCTCATCCAGACGACGCTTGAATTCACGTTCCTTGCGGAAGCGGTGCTTTTGTGCCATTTCTCGCTTCTCTGCTTCAGTCTTTACTACTCCACCTTCCGATCGGAAATCGCGCATCTTGCCGTCAAAGATAGCATATTTACGGAATTCACACTCTAGGCTACCGTTGTAAACAGGAATTTTAATAGATGGTTTCAGTCCTATCTGCTCGAAGCACTCTTCGCGATACGATAATATCCATGCCTCGTTACCAGCAAACTGATGCTTGAGTCGCTCGCCTATCATCTTGTAGGTAGCCAGCAGATTAGGTGTGGAAATACGCTCACCATAAGGAGGGTTTGTTACCATTATGCTCTTATTGGCAGGTTTGGTAAAATTCTTGAAATCAGCGTTTTCTACGGTGATATCCTTGGTTAATCCGGCCGCCCGCACGTTAAGTCTAGCGGTATTTACAGCCTTCATATCTATATCGTATCCGTAGATATGGTGATTAAATTCGCGCTCGTTAGAATCATCGTTGTACACCGCATCGAAGAGGTCGGCATCAAAATCGGGCCACTTCTCAAATGCAAATTCCTTGCGGAATACACCCGGACTGATATTGCGAGCTATCAGAGCGGCCTCTATCAGCAGAGTACCCGACCCGCACATGGGGTCTACAAAATCGGTATCACCCTTCCACCCTGTCATCATTATCATACCAGCAGCCAGCACCTCATTAAGCGGAGCCTCTACGCTCTCTTGGCGATAACCACGGCGATGTAGCGACTCGCCACTCGAATCGAGACAAAGTGTAGCGTCGTCTTCAGCTATATGGATATGCAAACGTATGTCAGGGTTAGAAATAGATATATTAGGTCGGTTGCCTGTTTTCTCTCTAAATTGGTCAACTATGGCATCCTTAACCTTGTAAGTTACAAAACGAGAATTGCGAAACTCCTCAGAGTATACCACCGAGTCTACAGCAAAAGTCTTACCATCAAGTATGTACTTCTGCCAGTCTATCTGCTTCACTGCCTCGTATACATCCTCTGCCGAACGGGCTTTGAAACGTTTGATAGTTTTCAGTATGCGGATAGCCGTATGCAACTGGAAATTGGCACGGTACATCAGCTCCTTGTTACCTGTAAACGACACCATGCGGCGTCCTATCTGTACATTGTCAGCACCCAGTTGGGTAAGCTCTTGTGCCAAAACGGGCTCCAAGCCCATAAAGGTTTTGGCGATGAGTTCAAATTCCATTGTATTTATTGTCTTTTATCTTATATATTAACTTGCTTCGTCTGCGGGAGTTCATCCCTATTATTATGCACACATTGCTTCAACCACGCTACCACCAGACATGACTATACTGCCACACTGCCTAACAGTATGCGCTATTGCAGAATGAATATGTAGAATATTGTTGTTTACCGATGAAATGCCACACATTGACCCTTCCAACGCAGAAGGGTAAGCAGAGGTATTTATAGTCTGTATCAATATGTATTCGGTGGCGCTATTACTCATCGGTATGCTGCATGCATGTTGCTATTGGCTGCAAAATTACAAATTATTATTGATTTAGTGGCAATACCGCGGCGAAAATCATAAACATATTTGCACCTAATAATATAAAAGCAATAGTATTCGTAAATCCAAGAATTGTAATAAAAAACATTCCAAACTATAAAAGAGAACTTTACGCCATGCAAAATTCTCTTCCTTTGTGACTCCGTTGGGATTCAAACCCAAGACCTTCAGAACCGGAATCTGACGCTCTATTCAGCTAAGCTACGGAGCCGTGAACGGTTGCAAAGGTAGTGCTTTCTTTTCAACTGAGCAAGAAAGCCATCATTTATTTATAGACATAAGAACACCATCTATAGCACGGCTCTTTATAGAACTGCCATAAAAATACCACGATTATCTCCAACATAGCTATTCTTCAACATATTTATGGGTTCTATGCCTATTATTGTAATGGTTTCTATATTGCCGACGGCCGTCAACCATAAAGTTTACATTCGTCAGCCAATTGGGCTACGGCCATCAACCAACAGGCTTACGGCCGTAGACAGTATACAAAACCTAAATTAAACATTTATAATTCACCATCACATAAGGGTGGTTCTGATAATTCCCCCCGTAAGTTTATTCCTTAAGCGATTTTTCAAAATGCTGATAGTCTTTCAGTGTACGCCATGCCCCACCCCACGCAAAACCATGCTCAATAAAAAGACGATAACACAAATCGCCACGCTCTATCTTATAACCAAATTTCCGTTGTCTATCGGTATACTGCTGGGCATTAGCGGGTTGAACAAAGACAGTACCATTAGAGCGACGCTTAACATAGGGATTGTATAGTGGATTAACATCTACTGCCAGCCCCATGCCATGAGCCGAAATCTTACTACTGCCTGCCACACGTCTATAACAGAAGCACGATGTATTATTAGCACGCATAGAAGCCTCGTCGCTGGCTTTATAATTGTCTATCAACACCATACGCTCAATAGGGTATGCCGCCTGGTAAAGCGCACGAAATATTTCTATCAAATCATCGGCTATCTTATAATGGCATACCATCTCGCCAAGCAATATACGCCCACTAAGGTCGCGATGGAGCACCCTAAGATAGCGCAATTCTGTATGGGCAATATGAGGATTAGCCGTATACGAATAGCCCATCCTTGCAAAAACGGCATTACTTATAGGGTCAACTGCAAAGCACCGGTCTTCTCCATAAGCCTTTACCTCGGCCTCTGAAACCACTGTTCCGGCACGCCAAGGACTAAAAACCGAAGATGCCCAAGATATCTGTGCCATAACCCCAAGGAGCACTACACACATAAACCGCATGATGCGTATATAGTTTTTCATTGCTTACTTTTCTGTATTAGCGATAATTATTTACAAAATTATGCAAATATCGCAACGATTTATAGCAAAATTTGTTAAAATCATTAAAAAACCAAGATATTGTGGTAGGGAATTATATGGCGATAGTTGTTACAATTGTAGTAAGTTATTAAGTTAAACTCTGTGAGAGAGTGGCATATAAAAAATGAAACCTTATGTAGATTATTGTACACAAACAGCCTAAACCTGACAATGGAGATTGTAGGAACGGGCTGTTTTTTTTTGTGTTTAGGTAGTTCTAAAAAATAGCTTTGGCTGATTTCGGAATTATTTTTGAGAGCAAAGTGGAAGCAAGCAAAGTAGATTACATGCAACCACCTTTTTTTGATTATCCATTTATTTCATAGTCACTAACAGTTTGACCACAGATAAAAAAATGACAGGAAACACGAAAATAATGGTCAAAACGAGAAAGTATCTAACTTTTTTACCGTATTTTTGCAAATAAAACAACTCGCGCTATAACCTCCATCTTGCAAGGAGACGTGACATAATATAAAAAACGCAATAAACACACACCACATAATGGCAAAAAAGAAAACAGAGAAAAAGCCAAAATCAATGGGCGAGGCCGTGGGCTTCGTCAATCTGTTGAGCAACGAAAAAGTAGATTTTATCTTAGGACTTCTGGTACTATGCTTTGTGATATACATGACCATTGCCATGATATCCTACTTCAATACCGGACAGGCCGACCAAAGTATATTAGAAGATTTGCGCCCCGGCGAATGGATAAATACCAACCGCCAGTTTACCAATTATTGCGGCTCGTTAGGCGCATTGCTCAGCTACTTTCTTATCACCGTAAACTTTGGCATAGCTGCCTTTTTTATTCCCACTTTCTTATTCTTGGTAGCCCTATGGCTTATGCGCATCTATAAGATTAACCTGCTAAAATGGTTTTGCTGCATAACCTTAGTAATGATATGGACTTCGGTAGTATTAGCCAAATTTCTTACACCCTTTGCGGGAAGTTTGGTATTCAACCCAGGCGGTCGACATGGTCTATTCTGCGTCAACTTTATGGAAAACCTTATCGGTCCGCCCGGACTGATAGCCATATTGGCCATTACCGCCATTACCTTCCTCACATATCTTAGTGCCGAGACGATAACCATTATCCGCAAGGTGCTGAATCCAGTAGGCTATTTCACTTCGAGAATCAAGTTTACCGTAAATGCACCAGTTGTATCAACAAACTCGGAAGAAGAAACAACGGAAGAAGATACCACAAACGACACCGAAATTATCAGCACCGTAGAAACTGGCGATGCTCACCCCACCGTGGTAGACCTTACTCCAGATCAGGCAGAACCAAAGCCTGTTTCTGATGTTACCAACACAGCCGTAGCCACTACGTCTGAAACAAAGGCCAGTGCACTTACCATAGAAGTTCCCAAGGGGGAAGAGATAACCAAGGCCAACACGCTTACTGCCGAAGAAATTCGAAAGACACCCATTGACCCCCGCGAACCTTTCACTAGATACAAGTTCCCTACATTGAGTCTACTAAAGAGCCACGACGATGGCTATTCTACCGATGTAGACATGGACGAGATTAAAGCCAACAACGCACACATTGTAGATGTATTACGCAACTTTGGCGTAAGCATAGACAAGATAAACGCCACCGTAGGTCCTACGGTAACGCTATACGAGATAACCCCTTCGCCCGGAACACGTATCGCCAAAATTCGTAACCTAGAAGACGATATAGCTCTGAGTCTTGCCGCCCTGGGTATACGTATCATTGCACCTATCCCCGGTAAGGGAACCATTGGTATAGAAGTACCTAACAAGAAGAAGCACACCGTATCGTTGGAAAGCGTATTGGGAGTCAAGAAGTATAAAGAAACCAAGATGGAACTTCCTCTTGCTCTTGGCAAGACCATTACCAACGAGGTATTCATGGTAGACCTTGCCAAGCTGCCCCACTTACTGGTTGCCGGAGCCACGGGTATGGGTAAGTCGGTTGGTCTTAACGTTATCATCAACTCACTACTCTACAAGAAGCACCCCAACGAACTTAAATTCGTACTGGTAGACCCTAAGAAAGTAGAGTTTACCCCATACAACCGTATAGCCCAACACTTTATGGCAAGTCTGCCAGAGAACGACGACGAGCCTATCATTACCGATGTACAGAAGGTAGTGCGCACACTCAACTCGCTTTGTACGTTGATGGACCACCGCTACGACCTGCTAAAAGCAGCCGGGGTAAACAAGATAAAAGACTACAACGCCCTGTATCTTAATCATCGTCTCAACCCCAACAATGGTCACGAATATATGCCTTACATTGTGGTTATCATCGACGAGTTTGGCGACCTTATCATGACCGCCGGCAAAGAGGTTGAGTTGCCTATAGCCCGTATAGCCCAGTTGGCTCGTGCCGTAGGTATACACATGGTTATAGCCACCCAGCGTCCTACCACATCGATTATCACTGGTAATATCAAGGCCAACTTCCCCGGCCGTATGGCTTTCCGCGTGGGAGCACAGATAGACTCGCGTACCATTCTCGACCGCAAAGGTGCCGACCAGCTGATAGGTATGGGTGACATGTTATTCCTCAACGGATCGGAACCGGTACGTGTACAGTGTGCCTTCATCGATACCGAAGAAATTAATTCGGTTAACGCCTATATTGAAGACCAGCCCGGACCTGTAGAACCTATGGAACTACCCGAGCCAATAGATGCTTCGCAAGGCGGAGGCGACGGCATACCCCGCGAACCCATTGCCGACAAAGACCCGATGCTCAACGAAGTGGCACAATACGTGGTGCTTAATCAGCAGGGGTCTACCAGCAGTATTCAGCGCAAGTTCAGCATAGGATACAACCGTGCTGGCCGACTTATGGACCTACTGGAGCAGTATGGCATTGTAGGTGCAGCCATGGGTTCAAAACCCCGACAGGTATTAGTAAACGATGTAAATCAATTAAACACAATTCTAGCAGACAAATGATAAGCAGAACTATATGCGCAGTGTTGATGGCCATACTTACCATCACCGCAAGCGCCCAAAACGCCCAACAGGCTAAAGCCGTATTAGACAAAACCGCTGCCATAGTAAGCAACAAGAACGGTGCCACCGCCCAGTTTACCATAGCTAGCACAAAAACAGGAACCGTAAGCGGAAAACTGTCTATCAAGGGTAACATGTTTCAAGTATCTACACCACAATCTATGGTATGGTATAACGGTAAGACTCAATGGACATACCTAAAATCTACCGAGGAGGTAAACGTAAGTACGCCTAATGCTACCCAGCAACTCCAGATGAATCCCTACCGCTTTATCAATATGTATCGCAAGGGTTACAACCTATCTCTTACCGACAAGGGACAAGGGTACTGGATACATCTTACTGCTCAAAACACCAAAAACAGCGTGCCTGAGATGTATATACTTGTAAACAAGAAGACCTATCACCCTGAAACGGTAAAGATGCGACAAGGTAAAGCATGGACTACTATAACCATTCGTAATTTTAAAGCTACCCGGTTAGCCAATAGCATATTCACTTTCAATGCGAAAGACTATCCGCAAGCTGAGGTTGTAGACCTAAGATAAGCCACCCTATACACTAAGCAATGAACAGATACCAAATATTCAAAGAACTGCGCCGCCATCGCCAACTGGCTGACCGTCGCTCGCTAAACTTTAGTCAAAACCGATCGGCCAAATACATAGTTTGGTTTATGGGAACGTTCCTCTTTATCTATATGTTGTTCATTGCTATTACGCTATCTATGTTGGCCAACAACAGCAGGAGTACTACCCCCATGGAATTTACCTTTGGTTTGGCACCATTTCTACTGTTGGTAGACTTTGGCATACGCCTTTTGACACAACAAACGCCAGCACAAACAGCAAAGACATATTGCCTATTGCCACTGCCGCGCTATGTATGTGTAGATTCGTTTGTAGCATCGTCTATTCTATCCACCTCTAATCTTATATGGTTTGTCATCCTGGTACCATTTACCATAATGTCACTATTGTTCAGTTATGGCTTGGGAATGTCGTTGGTATACCTTGCCGTATGGTGGTTGTTAATAGTAGCCAACAGCCAGTGGTATCTTATCGTAAGAACACTTGTAAACGACTCGCTATGGTGGTGGGCTCTACCCTTAGCTGTATATACCGCAATGGCCATGCCTATACTTACCGCAATGGGCGACATAGAAGGCTGGGAACATTTCTTTGATTTCTATGCCACTATCGGAACCCTAATAGAAAGAGGCAACCCATTAATATATATAGGTATAATACTTCTGCTGGCAGTACTTACATATATAAACCGCCGCCTGCAATACAGCCACGTGCGCAATGAGCTACAGAAGAAAGAAACCGTTAAAACTCATAATACACGCCAGCTAGCTTTTCTTGATAAATATGGTGAGATAGGCATGTATGCCAAGATGGAGCTAAGAATGATTATGCGCAACAAGAACCCTCGCAAAGGAATCATATCAGCATTCTTCGGGATAATATTGTTTAGTATGCTTATCACCTTTACCGATATATACGACGGAGCTATGTTTGCCCGCTTTTGGTGTGTATACTGCTACGTGGTATTTGGGTCGATGACGGTAATGCAGATTATGGCTTACGAGGGAAATTACATAGACGGACTAATGATACACAAGGAGAACATACTCCTATTGTTGCGTACCAAGTACTATATCTATTCGGCTCTGTTGCTATGGCCTTTCTTACTCATGTTGCCTCAGGTATTTATGGGAAAATGGAGTCTACTTATGCTCCTATCTTACGGCATCTTTACAGCCGGTTTCCAGTATTTCATACTATTCCAAATGGCTATATACAATAAGCAGACAGTACCGCTTAACACCAAGATTACCGCTAAAGCCGGCATCAAGGGCAACTATGTACAAATGCTGGCAAGTTTTGGTGTATACCTTGGTCCTATGCTGGTAATCATGCCCATCAAGGCTTTTTTTGGCGAAACCACATCGAATATCATCATGATGGTAATCGGACTTATTTTTATCCTATTACACCCACTTTGGCTACGCAACCTATATAATAGGTGGATGAAACACCGCTATAGCAACATGGCTTCGTTAAGAGCCTCGCGATAGTCAGCATCCCGAGCCATCACATTGATAAGTTCACGTATATAAGGTCGATTCCAGTCGGCCTTATGATATTTATGGCCACCACAATATAGAATATCAATATCGGCCACTACCCTGCCCTCTTGCTTATTAGTATCGGTGCTACCGAGTTCTAGTTCCAGAGCCTTGGTTATAGTATGCAGTTCACTATAGCCTATATCTGCCGGCATATAGGCCAGGCAATTAGTAAACGGCTGTGCCACAATGCCAATAGCCGTAGTTACCATCTGATGAGTAAACCGTAACAAAGGGAAACGCCGAGAAAGCACACGCTGCATACGCAGCATGTTTACATCGGGGGATACATTACACCCCAGCGCCAATATCACCATTTGTGAACTGTCTACGGTCATCTATTTCTAAAAATATAGCTGCAAAAGTAGTTAAAATAATCGTACTTTGCAGCTATATTGCTGCTTTTCTAATATACATCTCTAGTAAAAAGCTTTTGCCTTCATTTACAAGATACTTATCTAGACTTACATCGCCTGTTGTACCGATATTATCCATCGTAACGCGGTATAGTCACGTCACCATAAAGAGAGTATGGATGGATGCAGTGAGGTCACTGCAACTACTATTACCGCCCTATTAATACTGCTCACGGCCGTGAGCAGAAGGGTTTACGGCCGCCGTACAAATGGTTCACGGCCGTAAGCAGGTGGGCTGACGGCCGTCGGCAATATAGAGAACGCCCTAAAATTATTTGGAATAGTATATTGAAAATACGGCTTTTATAATTAATTTTGCATCAGTACCATCCATACTCTATAAGAAATGAGGAAATTCTGCATATCTTTCTTTGCGTTACTACTCTGCCTGGCATCGCTTGCCCAGACACGTAAGAACACGCAATACCAGCAATACATTAACCAGTACAAAGACTTGGCCATACAGCAAATGCTAAAATACCGTATACCGGCAAGCATTACACTGGCGCAAGGACTGTTGGAGAGTCGCGCCGGACTGAGCGACCTTGCCATAAAAGGCAACAATCACTTTGGTATAAAATGCCACGACTGGACAGGAGCTACCACCTATCACGACGACGACCTGAAGAACGAATGTTTTCGCGCCTACAATACTGTGTTGGAGAGCTACGAAGACCACAGCAAGTTTCTTACCGGCAAGCAGCGTTACCGCAGCCTATTCTCGCTAAGCACTACCGACTACCGCGGATGGGCACACGGACTAAAGGCCGCCGGTTATGCTACCAACCCCAAGTATGCCTACCAGCTTATCAATATAATAGAACTCTACCAGCTTGACCAGTACGACCGAGCTAAGACTTACGACCGCTATATAGCTCGCCATTCGGGTACCGAGTATGTAAGCCCCAGCGACCCGAGTCTGCATCCTATATATTATTTCAATAAGAACTATTATGTATATGCACGTGAGGGAGAAACCTTCCGTCAACTGGCTAAGGAGATTGGTGTAAGTTACCGTAAGCTGGCTAAATACAACGAGCGCGACAAGCGTGAAACGCTGCACAAAGGCGATATAATATACCTAAAAAAGAAGCAAAAGCGTGCACCCAAAGAATTCAAACACCGCCCGCACATAGTACAGAATGGCGAAAGCATGTACCTGATAGCTCAGAAATATGGTATACGCTTAGAAAGTCTATACAAGAAAAACGGCTTGACACCCGATTATCAGATTCGCGTAGGCGACAAGCTGAAAGTAAGATAAGCGAAGATTGGCAATACTATTAATTATAACTTCACCCTAAAGCTAAAGCCATCGTAAGCTAAGGTAAAACCCTTAGGAAGACGGGCGTTAGCCTCATCGTGAAAACCTATTTGGTGAGTCATGTGGGTAAAATAAGTCTGCCGGGCACCTATGCTACGGGCAAAGGCTATGGCATCGTCTACCAGCATGTGGCTATGGTGCACTTTCTCCCAGCGCAGAGCGTTAACCACCAATGTATCTACACCTATAAGCAATTCTCTATCTGCATCAGATATGGCCTTCATATCGGTAACATACGCCAGCGAACCAAACCTATAGGCAAGGATAGGCATCTTATCATGCATTACACAGATGGGCATAACAGGGATATTGCCTACCATAAACTCCTTATGTGGCTCTATGGTATGCACGTTAAGCCGGGGCACACCGGGATAGAGTTTCTCTGTAAAACAATAAGGCATTACACGATGTAGACCGTCGGTAGTTATCTGGTCGGCATAGATATTGATATCGCCAAAAACAGAAAAAGGACGAAGGTCGTCTATACCGCCTACATGGTCGTAATGTACATGGGTAAGAAGCACAGCGGTAAGTGGTTTAAAGGGCAGCGGCATAAGCTGTTGGCGTATATCAGGACCGCAATCTATAAGCACACGTGTAGAACCACACTCTAACAATGCCGCACTACGCAATCTGTGGTCTAAGGGATTGCTGCTACGGCACACTTCACACCCGCAGCCCAACGAGGGTACGCCACCCGAAGTGCCAGTGCCAAGAAAAGTAAAAAGAGCAGATTGGTTCATTACGCTACCTTTACTATCTAATATTCACTTCGGGATAGATATCTATACCAAAGCGGTCTTTCACATTGCGCTGTATAGCTTTATAAAGCTCTACCACCTCAGCCCCCGTAGCTCCACCTCTATTAACCAGCACAAGGGCTTGATTAGCATGCACACCCACATTACCTACGGTTCGTCCGCGCCATCCGCACTGGTCTATCATCCATCCAGCGGGTATCTTTACATGGTCATCGTCAATACAATAATGAGGCATATCGGGATATTGGGCAACAAGCCGTTCAAAATGAGCGGTATCAACCACAGGGTTCATAAAGAAACTGCCAGCATTACCCTCTACCAAGGGGTCGGGCAATTTGGCACGGCGTATATCTATAATGGCTTGGCGCAATTCTGCAGCAGTAGGTGTAGTAATACCCCTATCAGCAAGGGTAGCTTTGATATTACCATAATCTAACTTAGGTTCGAAGTAGCGCGACAGGCGGTAAACAACCGAGGTTATAAGATAGCGGTCGCGCCAATCGTGCTTAAATCTGCTTTGCCTATAACCATACTGACACTCGTCGGCTGTAAACTCCACCACTTTAGCAGTGGCTATCTCTACTGCCTTTACCTTAACTATTATATCTTGAGCCTCGGCGCCATAAGCACCTATATTCTGCACGGCAGAGGCTCCCACTTCACCGGGAATAAGCGACAGGTTCTCTGCACCATGCCATCCGTGGGTAACTGCATACGCTACTACATCATCAAAGGTGGTTCCTGCCCAACATTCTATTTCTACGTTACTAGAATCGTCTACCATCTCTGCAACCTTTACATCAAATCGGGCCTCGGGTGTAATTACGGTAGCGGGATAGTCGGCTGTAAGCAGAAGATTGCTGCCGGCACCTATCAACAACAATGGATAGTCGGTATCAGAGAGTTGTCGGCAAATTTGCTGTGCCTCTTCTACATTGGCATATTCCATATACCGTCGGCAACGGGCATCTATGCCAAAGGTATTGTGCTGCAAGAGCGAATGATTGCGAATATCTTTCATAACAATATGGGCTAAAAAGTGTATCAATAACTGAAACTTGACAGCCGCCAACGACCCTGACGGCGGTTGAAGGTCATCTCCATTTCCAATCCGTTAGAAATACCACGCACGGCAAATATCTTGTGGTTACTCTCAGTATAATGCTGACCATAGAGTATGTTATAGATAGTGCCACTGGGGAAGAAAGTAGGTTTAAAAGCATCCCACTGTTCGGGGAGCATAGTGCCAGTAATAGAGGCAAAATCGTCATCAGGGTCGGGGGCTGTAAAGGTAACCTCGTCGTCAAGACTCTCTGCCTGAAAAATACTATCGGTAGAAAAACGGTGATAAAAAGCCAAGAAGCTTGCATTGTAGCCATTACGAGCCGAATGGTTTACTATCTTGGTAAGTTTCCATAGCCCATCAATACGGTCGAACACATATTGCTTAATCTGCTCGTCGGCCAAATGAATCTTCTCTACCACCACGTGGGCTATAGCCGTATCTTTGACCACCGACATCTGGCGGCGCGAATCAAATATCAGGGTATAATACTCTTGGTGCATAAAGAAGTGGTCTATCTTCCACTGGCGGGCACTGATAGTTCGCACTTGTTTATCTTCGTTGTATACAGGTAAGGGGAATACTATACGCTTTACCTGGAGTTTCTTGTTGCCGGCAAAGTTAAAAAAGAAATCGTCAAACAACTCATCGGCTGCCTTAGGCATAGGCTGCTGCTCTATTATAGTTTCCAGTGTATCCTGGGCAACAGTGTCAATAGTGTCTTCCACGGTTAAGCTGTCTGTAGCCACCGGCTTCTTGTCAGAGCATGCCGTAGTAGAGAAGGCAATGGCTAAAACCACAATGGCGAACAACGCCAGTAACGAACATTTTCTCATGTCCAAAATCATCTTTTATAAAATCGTAAAAGCCATACGGGTCAAGCAGTAAACACCTCTCATTACCGGGGCTTTCAAAACGGAAACAAAAGTACAACTTTATTTCGATATATTTTTTATTTTCCCTCAAAAATATTACCTTTGCAGCGAATTTATAACATTATTAATATATCTATGATAACCGACAAGATAGAAGAGCTGCTGAAGGAAGTTGAAAACCTGAATGCCAAGAATGCAGAAGAGGTAGAACAACTACGCTTGAAGTACCTAAGCAAGAAAGGCACCATCACCGCCCTTATGGCAGAATTCAGGAATGTCCCCGCCGAACTGAAAAAGACGGTGGGCATGAAAATCAACGAACTCAAGCAGACCGTACAGAGCAAGATAACCGAACTGAAAGAACAGATTGAAAGCACCGAAGATACTGGGTGCGATATAGACCTCACCTGTACACCCTACCCCATAGCTCTTGGTGCTCGCCACCCACTAACTATCGTCAAGAACGAAATTATCGACATATTCTCTCGTATGGGTTTCACCCTTGCCGATGGTCCCGAGATGGACGACGATAAGCACGTATTCACCATGCTTAACTTTGCAGCTGACCATCCTGCCCGCGATATGCAAGATACTTTCTTCCTGGAGCAACATCCCGATGATGTTACTAAGAACATTCTGTTGCGTAGCCACACCTCTGGCGACCAGTCGCACTACATGGAATGTCACGAACCACCCATCCGTATTATCTGTCCGGGTCGTGTATACCGCAACGAGGCTATTTCGGCCCGCGCTCACTGCTTCTTCCACCAGGTAGAAGGTCTTTATGTTGACAAGAACGTAAGTTTTACCGACCTAAAGCAAGTATTGCTTACCTTTGCCCGTGAGATGTTTGGCGCCGATACTAAGATTCGTTTGCGCCCCAGTTACTTCCCCTTTACTGAGCCTAGTGCCGAGATGGACATTAGTTGCCACATCTGCGGTGGTGAAGGATGCGGATTCTGCAAGCATACCGGATGGGTAGAAATTTTAGGATGCGGTATGGTAGACCCCAACGTACTTGAGGCCTGCGGAATAGACAGCAAGGTATATACCGGATATGCCTTTGGAATGGGCGTAGAACGCATTACCAATCTAAAATACAGAGTAAGCGACCTGCGTATGTTCTCTGAAAATGATACTCGTTTCTTAGAAGAATTTACATCAGCCCACTCATAAGTAGAATATTACAATACTTTATTTATTATAAAAACCGCCATACTGCGGAGCATCAAGGCTCACAGTATGGCGGTTTTCGCATATACTATCGGCAATGTTGCCTGTATAAAAGGAACAATATTAAGTTATGAAATAGTGGCCATTGCAAACAGATAGTCTGACAGGCGGTTGATATAAGCCATCACTACAGGCGAAAGCTTGTATTTGGCATTTACGGCGCATAGCCTACGCTCTGTAGTGCGAGTTTTTGCTCGTGCCATCTGCAAGAGAGCCTCTACGGGCGACGAACCCGGCAGTACAAAGTTGAAGTTTCTGCCTCGGCATACCTCATCTATAAATTGTTCCATCGCAACAGTTTCGGTCTGCAGATTATCTACCGATACTGTAGCTATCGATGCTACATGGTGCATAACCATCATCAATGCCTTTTGGATATTCTCTACCCTATTATAAAGGTTGGTCGGAAGCTCTGGATGCGCTTTCAGCATACCCAAGAGCGACATTAACTCATCTATTTCACCATTGGCTTCTACCCGTAGATCGGTTTTCTCCACCCTGTTCTTACCTAACAAATCGGTAAGCCCACTATCGCCACGTTTGGTTGTAATCTTGTTCATCATACAGATTTAAGACAAAGAAATTACCTTTTATCGTTTTCGAAGAATAACATATATTATAACAGGCGCACCTATCAGCGGTGTCACTGCATTAAGGGGTAGCATACCCGATCCGCCTGGTAGAAAGCACAAAAGATGGCACAGCATGGTTACAGCTCCACCCGTAAGCATAGTTACAGGCAGCAGCCGGCGCATATCATCGGTTGTGGTAATAAGTCGGGCTATATGAGGCACAGCCAATCCTATAAAAGCTATCGGACCGCAATATGCTGTTACCGAAGCAGTAAGAAATCCTGCCAACAGTAGCACTTGGTTGCGTGCCGTACGGGTATTGAGTCCCAAGTTGCGCGCGTAGTTTTCGCCTAACGAAAGCAGATTGAGCGGCTTTACCATGAGCAAACTCAAGATAAGGGCTACAAGCGTAACGCCAACAAACTGGGGCAACAACGATGGAGTAACCCCGTCAAGGCTACCCATTCCCCACAACATAAACGACCGTATGCCTTGCTCTGTAGCACTATAATTGAGCAGCGTGATTGCCGATGACGAAAGATAGCCCACCATAATACCTACAACTAGCAACATTACTCCGTTACGCACCATGGTAGAGCAGAACAGAATGATTGCCATAACCGCCGAAGCCCCAAGAAAGGCTGCAGCCAGTATTGCCAAGCTACCCGTAATATGCCCGAATACAGTAATCACGCTTCCGCCAAACAGGAGCATTACCAACGCCACACCAAGTCCAGCACCGCCATTGATACCAAATACATCTGGACCAGCCAAGGGATTACGAAACACGGTCTGCATCATCAGTCCGGCAGTAGCAAGACAGCCGCCACCAAGCATGGCGGTTATAAGTTGTGGCAAGCGCGACTCGAGTACTATAAATCGCCAACTGCCGTCTATACTTTCGTCCTCTCCCATAAGGATATGCCACACGGCTGATGCAGGTATATCTACACTACCCGTTAATAACCCTACTACCAACAAGAGTACTATGGCTACAACTAATGCTATGTAAACTATCTTATTCAATACGCTTATAATATCTTAACCCACCCATACTAACACCGGGATGCACTATCTGGATATAATCGCGCAAGAGGTAATCAGGACGGAAAGGTATTTCTTCAAAATAATGCGACTTATCGGTATTGCAGACATATACCTCGCCCCGGCGATAGGCATCAAGGGTTTTATACCCAGCATACTCCTCGGCCAACTCAGCCCTATTTACCGTATTACCCGAGCATACAAACATCCAGGCATCGGCATGCGATGCGCGGGCTATCACCTCTTCGGGAGCCATGGGGAGCGAGCCGCTATGGCCGTCATTCATCCACGGATAGTGGGCGTGGGCATCGGCTATCAGTGTACCTACTGTACTCTTTCCACCGGGACAGTACCATACACTTCCCGTTTTGCGTTCTACCAGCAGCGTTCTACCCTGTGGCAACTTTGATGCCATCTGTCGCAAATGGTTATACGTACTGTCTACTACGTGGAAAAGCGAGTCGGCCTGACGTTCGCGCCCAAAGAGTATGCCGTAAAGCTTCATCCATTCGGCACGAGCCAGTGGCGACGGCTCCATATAGTCGGCAGCCTCGATGATAGTTATCCCCGTATTTTCCAGTCGGCCATAACCTCCACTGTTTTCAAATGGCGACACTATGACCGCATCGGCACCAATGGCAGCCATTCGCTCTACATCGGGGTTCATCGAGTTGCCGCAGTCGGCAGTCTTACCACTCTGCAGCCGACTCTGCACTGCGCCAACTGCTATATACTGCTTATCGCACACACCTGCCAATGCATTGGTAGCCCCCAACCAGTCTATCAGCTGGCAGTGGGCGGTAGTAGTAACCACTACCTTATTTAGCGGAGGCACTACGTCGTAACTGCGCAGCGTTTTGCCCTTAGCCCAGGGGTTGGCTATGTCTATATGCACATGGTCGGCATAGCGCACCACGGTAAGCAGAGTGGCATAGCTAAACTTTAGGGTATCGCCTTGTGACTGTGGCTTAACATGGTTGTTGCCGCCTTGGCACGATACCAAGACGGCAACAATAGCTACCATATACAGTTTACATAGTGAACGCAATGGTTGCATAATAACCTATATTACTCGTCTAAAACTGTTTTCACGCCTACATTAAAGAATACGGCACAGGGGCCTACTCCAACATCGTACTTATGCAGACGACTTCCGCTGTTGTTATAACGCATTACATAGCCATCTGAATAATAATCGGCATAGCCATATTCACCCAGATTGTATGAGAGTACAAAAATATCGCCCGATGCAGGATCTACTTCAATACCTGCCGGTGAAGCTACATTTTCAGATAGGCTAATTGTAGAAACCGCAGAGCCAGTAGGATTAGAGTTTACATCGCATACCTTATAAGAGGGAGTTCCGTAAGGATCGGCTATGGTGTAGAACTTGTTGTTGTACATGCTGGCATAATAGGCATCTACTACCTTGGTAGCTTGAGAACCTGTAAGATACTTCAGTGCGCTCTCGCCCTTCTCTACAGAGTTTGGCCATTCGCCCTCGTAGTACGACCAGTCGAGAATATACACGGCACCATTGATAATAAATATCTTCTGTGGGTTGTGGACACCTTCTACCGTGCGTGTTTCTACATTACCTGTACCCAGGTTGATGAAAGATACGTTACCATTGCCCTGGCCATAGTCTGAATTGGCCACTACCAGCGTATTGTTGTATCCGGCCAATCCCTCGGGGTAAGAACCTACCTTGTACTTGGTAGAGAGCTTGTAGTTGATGGTATCTACTGCGGCTACATATCCACCATAAGTAGTAAAGAAGATGTGGCCGTTGCCGGCAATAATATGGCGGGGCGACTTACCCTCGGCTGTGCCTAACAGTTCGGTAGTGCTTATCTGCTTGATACGCTGCAGGGTGTTTCGGTTAACTACCTCTATGGTGTTAGAACCATCTACTACTATATACATTTTGCTACCGTATACCAGTCCGTCGTTAGGTATAGAACCCAGGCTCTGCCCATCGTTGGCAGCTGCAAAAGCATTCTGAATAACACGGTTGTTGGCATAGTTGATAGCAGTAAGCGAGCCATCGATAGAAGCCGACATATTACCAGAGTTTACTACATAGGCACCATCGGTTACTACCTCATAGTGATAAGAAGGGCCGTTGTCTTCGTTACACGAAGTGAAGAACAATGGTGCGCTTGCCATGAGCGCTACCAGCGCATAAAAACTTTTTCTCATTTTCATTGTTATTATAGTATTGTTAATTATATTTCTACTTTTACGCCCGCCCGCCAGTGTATGCGTGGCATAGGATAATTGGCCACTATCTCGTACTGGTGATTCAGCAGATTTTCTATATCGGCACGCAGTTGCATACGCGTATTCTTTATCTTAAAGTTGCGATACGCCGTAAGTGCCATGTCTACATATCCGCCTATGCGGGTACCCTGATAATGGTTGCTGGTAGCCCAACGGCCGCCAGAAGCCTGACCGTGCAGAGAAAGACAGACCCAAGGGTTAATCCACCCTACCGAAGCGCTGCCCTGGTTAAGGGGCTGATAAGGTATCTGCTTGCCATAATGGGGCGAATCGGGGGTGGTACGGTTGGCTATACGCTGATAGGTATAGGCTGCCGCAAAGTCTATGCTTTGTCCTGCTGACAGCATCCATTCTACCCTTGCCTCGCCATCAATGCCGGTGCCACGCGCCTTAGCCATATTCACGGTACGCCATATAAACATATTGTAAGGCACAGCCACTATCTTATCGCTAATACGGTTAATATAGCCATCGGCAGTAATGCGCGCCACTAATCTAGTGCTCCAGCGGTGACTCCATGTTACACCTATATTATATTGGCGAGTATTTTCGGGCCGTATATCGGTGCTGCCGTAATGATGAAAATAACATTCGTTGAACGACGGCACTCTGAAGATATCTTTCATAGAGGCGCGCAGATACAGGTCTTCGCTGGACAGCAGCTTGTACGACAGCGATACCGACGGTGACCACCGGCGCATATCGTCTTGGCTCTCCCCCTTTCGGGCTCCGTTAAAGCAGGCTGTCCACAATAGGCGTGCCAGCGCCACAAACCTATGGTTCTGATATTTCAACGCTGCCGTTTGCAACAGGGTATGGCGGAAGGGTCGGCGGTCGGTAGCGAGGGTACTGTTAAGACTATTATAATAATAATCCATTGCATAATTGGCCGACAGACCGCTGCCTATGGTGTAGAGTCCCGATGCCGAAGCGTAGTATTCGCGCTGCTGGTAGGTAGCGTCGTCCCTGCGGTCGGGCAACAACGTATCGGTATAAGCCGACGATGCCCAGTTTACCTTACCTATCATACGCAGCGACAACTTTTCTATAGGCTGATAGAGCCATCGCGCTTGGGCAAACCAGTTGCGGTCGTGCAGTTGTTGTCCGCATACATTAGTATAATACTGCACCAAGCCCGGCAGTTGGCGGTTGTTATCATAATAGTAAGTTTTCACCCACAAGCTGTTGTGCAGGTTGGGCACCCATAAGGCACTCACTTCGGCATGACCGCTGTTCATCCGGCTGTTGGTGCGGCGCTCTATGGTAGTAACGTTGCCATTGCGCAGGCGGAAGGGATAATCGTTATCGGCATATACATAGTCGCCCGTAGCAGTAAGGGCCATTTTCTGTCCCAGCCGCTGCGTATAGCGCACAAAGGCATTGGTATATCCCCACGACCCGAGGCGCAACTGTGCCGTGGCATGTGGCTGATGGTCGGCGGGCAATGTATTGATGGTTTGTATAGAAAGCATCGCTGGCGTAGTGGCTTGGCGGGCGGTAACAAATATATCGTTGCCATCGCCTATGGTGAGCGTCAGACTTTGCACATTGTCTATGGCATAGCGCGACACGTCTATCTCGCCACTCTGGATTTCGCTTAGCATCACGCCATCGTAACTTACGCCCGTATGTTGGGCACCAAAACCTCGAACCGATACCGTCTTCATTCCGCCCGCACCTCCATAGTCGCGCAGAGTTACTCCGGCAAGCCTATTCAGCGCATCGGCTATATCGGTAACGCCAAGTCGCTGATAATCAGTCTGGCTCAGCATACGCACCGGAGCCGAAGCATCTAGCTGCTGCTTACTGCTCTCTATCAGCACGGTAGGCAGATGGTGCTCGCGCACAGTGTCACTCTGCTGCGCAAACATCCGCACTGCTCGTGTAAGCAAGAGTAGCGTAAGTGCAAGAGGCAAGTATTTTGTCACGATCTGCATCATTCTATTTCGGCATACCATCTGTCCGCGCAGACACTACACCTTTATATATAGCAACGGCAGGTATTCTGACTTACACCCTATATTGTCATGGCAGACAATAATACTAACCAACCGCCTTCCCGAAAAAATGTCAGTGACTTAATGGTTGGCCACCCCCAGCAAAGCGGGGTTCAGCGTGTACACAGCAGCGGGACTGTCCGGGATTCTCACCCG